>WASQ01000054.1 GCA_009712185.1 Telmatospirillum sp.
GCCGCTGTCGCGTCGGAGGCGGGCAGGATGCTTGGCCCCACTCTCTCGCAAGGGAGCCAGTGGTCGAAATCCGACGGACGAAACCCCGAATCATGAGTGGGGCGGACGTCCCGTCCGCCGTTCGGCGGAAGCCGAAAAGCCGGCATTTCCGCCGCTGTCGCGTCGGAGGCGGGCAGGATGCTTGGCCCCACTCTCTCGCAAGGGAATCCCGGCGTTGCCGTCGTCGGGAGGCGGGGCAAACCGTTGCTGATCCGGCTGGCCCATGATGACGCGGGACCGGGGCGGACGTCCTGCCCGCCCCCGGAATTCTCCCGGACGGTCAGCCGCGCAGAACGCCGCCGGTGACCTTGCCGACGGCGGCGACCACCTTGGCGGCGACCGCCTCGATCTCGGCATCGGTCGGGGTCCGTTCGGTCGGCTGCAGGGTCACCTGGATCGCCAGGCTCTTCTTCCCCTCGCCCACATGGGGCCCCTCATAGTGGTCGAACAGCAGAACGTCGCTGATCAGGGCCTTGTCGGCCCCTTTCGCCGCCCGCATCACCGCCTCGGCCGACACGTCATGATCGACGATGAAGGCGAAATCCCGCTCGATGGCCTGGAAGGGTGACACCTTCAGCAGGGGCTTGGCGCGGGTCGCACGGACTTTCGGCTGCGGCAGGGCGTCGAGATAGAGCTCGAACCCCACGACCGGCCCCTTGATGTCGAGGCGGGCCAGCACTTTCGGATGCATTTCGCCGAACACCGCGAGAACCTTCTGCCCCAGACGCAGGCTGCCCGACCGGCCGGGGTGGTACCAGGCCGGGGCCTCCGCCACCACCTGAACCCCGTCGGCCGGTCCGCCGGCGGCGGCAATGGCCGCCAGAGCATCGGCTTTGGCGTCGAACAGATCGACCGGCCGCACCGGCTGGGCCCAATGCCGGCCGACCGCCCGGCCGGCACGAACTCCGCCAGCCACCAGACGCTGTTCGCCGGGCTGGTCGCCATGGAACTGCGGGCCCACCTCGAACAGCGCGACGTCCTTCAGACCACGGTCGGCATTGCGCCCGGCCGCCAGGATCAGATTGGGCAGCACCGACGGACGCAGGGAATCGAGATCGCTGGCGATGGGATTGGCGAGCCGCAGATCCGCCCGGCCACCACCGAACATCTCGGCAACGGCGCCGGGCTGGAAGGACCAGGTGACCGTTTCGACCAGACCTTGCGCCGCGAGGCCGCGCCGGACCCAGCCCGCCTGTCGCTGTCCGGCGGTCAGAACCGGACGGACAACACCCGGGCGGGGCATGGAGACCACGGGGATGCTGTCATAACCGACGATCCGGATGATCTCCTCGACCAGATCATGTTCGCCGGTCAGATCGGCGCGCCAGGACGGCGGCAGAACGGCGTAGCTGTCGCCCGTGCGGGCCACTTTGCAGCCCAGGCTTTCCAGAACGGATAGCATCCGGGATTCGTCGACCGGGACGCCCCCCAACTGCTCAACCCGGTGCGGGCGGAAGGAGATGCTGCGGCCATCGGAGGGACGGTCACCGGTGATAACCGGCTGACTGGCCTCGCCGCCGCACAGTTCCAGGATCATGCGGGTGGCCAGCTCCATGCCGTCCATCACGAAGGCCGGATCAATGCCGCGCTCGAACCTGTAGCGGGCGTCGGACTCGATCGCGAGGCGCCGTCCGGTGGCGGCGGTTCGCATGGGGTCGAACAACGCGACCTCAAGGAACACGTCGGTGGTCTGCGGGGTCACGCCCGAGGGCTCTCCCCCCATGACGCCACCCAGGGCCAACGGACCGGCGGAGTCGGCGATGACGGTCATGCCGTCGTCCAGGGCATAGGTCTTGCCATTGAGGGCGGCCAGACTTTCGCCGGGGCGGGCGAAGCGGACCTCGAGATCGCCCTTCAGTTTCGCAACATCGAACACATGCAGCGGCCGGTCGAGATCCAGGGTGAAATAGTTGGTGATGTCGACCAGGGCGGAAATCGGACGCAGGCCGACCGAGGTCAGCCAGCTCTTCAACCAGACGGGGCTTTCGCCGTTGCGGACGCCCCTAATCGTCCGCCCGACAAACAGCGGGCAGGCGGACGCCCCATCCGGTGGCAACGACAATGAGACACCGACGGGGCTGGGCTCGACGCCCTTCACCGGCTCGACCGGCAACGGCTTCAGCTTGCCCACGCCGGCGGCGGCGAGATCGCGCGCAATACCGCGCACGCCCAGGCAGTCGGCGCGGTTGGGCGTGATCGCGACATCGATCACGGGGTCGAAGCTCATCACCTTGGTCAAAGGTTCGCCGACCGGGGTGTCGGCCGGCAGCTCGATGATGCCGGAATGATCCTCGCCCAGCATCAGCTCACGCCACGAGCACATCATGGCCTGCGACTCGACACCGCGCACATTGCCCTTCTTCAGGGCCTCGCCGGTGGCGGGAATGACGACACCGGGCGTGGCGACCACGACCTTGAGGCCGGCACGGGCGTTGGGCGCGCCGCACACCACCTGAAGAACCTCGCGGCCGATCGACACCTTGCACAGATGCAGACGGTCGGCGTTGGGATGTTTGCCGGCTTCCAGCACATGGCCGGTGAGAAAGCCGCCGAGACGGGACGCCGGATCCTCAAGCGATTCGACCTCAAGGCCCAGCATGGTCAGACGACGCGAGATCTCCTCGATTCCGGCCGTGGTGTCGAGATGGCGTTTCAGCCAGGACAGGGTGAATTTCATCGGGTCAGTCCTCCGGAAAGCGTCGGAACGTCAAGCGGGACGAAGCCGTAATGCTTGAGCCAGCGCAGATCCGAATCGAAGAAGGTGCGCAGATCGGGGATGCCATATTTCAGCATGGCGATTCGTTCGAGCCCCATGCCGAAGGCGAACCCCTGATACTCATCGGGGTCGATGCCGCAATTGCGCAGCACATTGGGATGCACCATGCCGCATCCCAGGATCTCAAGCCAGTCGGCGCCGGCGCCGATCTTGAGTTCACCACCGGCCCGCGAGCAGCCGATGTCGACCTCGGCCGACGGCTCCGTGAAGGGGAAGAAGGAGGGGCGGAACCGCACCGGGACGTCGTCCACCTCGAAATAGGTCTTCACGAACTCGATCAGGCAGCCCTTGAGATGCCCCATATGGGTGGTCTTATCGATGACCAGCCCCTCCACCTGATGGAACATCGGCGTGTGGGTCATATCCGAATCGCAGCGATAGGTGCGCCCGGGAATGATCACCCGGATCGGCGGTTTCTGCTTCAGCATCGTCCGGACCTGGACCGGCGAGGTATGGGTGCGCAGAAGATGGCGCGTGCCATCCGCCTTTTCGGGCAGGAAGAACGTGTCGTGCATCATCCGCGCCGGATGCTCCGGCGGGAAGTTGAGCGCGGTGAAGTTATGGAAATCGTCCTCGATATCCGGTCCCTCGGCGACGGCGAACCCCATCTGTCCGAAGATCGCCACCACCTCGTCGATGGTCTGGCTGACCGGATGGATCCGGCCGATATCGGCGGCGCGGGCCGGCAGCGTGACATCGACGCGCTCGCGGGCCAGCCTTTCGTCGAGACGGGCCTCCTCCAACGCCGTCTTGCGGGCCTCGATCGCCTCGGACACCGCAACCTTCGCCGTATTGAGCCGCGCGCCCGCCTCTTTTCGGAGGTCCGCCGGAACGCTGCCGAGCTGCGCCATCAGGGCCGAGATACTTCCCTTTTTGCCAAGGGCGGCCACACGGATACGGTCGAGTTCGTCCAGGCCCGCCGCGTTCGATACCGCTTGCAGCGACTGCGCCACCAGCGGCTCGACGTCCTTCAGGATCTCTTCCAAATCAGCCATGGGTGATTTCCAACTTTCAGACAAGCAAAAAGGGGCCGTCCGCAGACGACCCCCCTTTTTGATATCCGGCCGACCCTCAGATCGGTTCGGCGGACACGGGCTTCAAGCCGCTTTGAGGGCCTTTGCGGCCTGTTCGACCAGCGACTTAAAGGCATCCGGCTCGCGGATCGCGATATCGGACAGAACCTTGCGGTCGAGCTCGATCCCGGCCTTCTTCAGGCCGTTCATGAAGCGGCTGTAGGTCAGGCCATACTGCCGGGTTCCGGCGTTGATGCGCTGGATCCAGAGCGACCGGAAATTCCGCTTCTTCGCCCGGCGATCGCGATAGGCGTAACGAAGCGCCTTTTCGACCTTCTCGATGGCGATGCGGAAATTGGTGCTGGCACGGCCACGATATCCGCGGGCCAGCTTGATGATCTTGCGGTGACGGGCGTGAGTCGTGACACCCCTTTTGACGCGCGCCATGGCTCAGGCTCCGTACGGCAGGTAGAAACGCTTGATATTCGGGGTGTCCACTTCGGCCACGATGAAGGTTCCGCGCGCCTGGCGCTTCATCTTCGAGGTCTTGGAGGACAGGCAGTGACGCTTGAACGCCACATTGGCCCGCACCTTGCCGGTACCGGTCAGCTTAAACCGCTTTTTGGCGGACGCTTTCGTCTTCATTTTGGGCATTTTCGCTTCCTTGCAGCAAAAAATGTGAGCGATTCATGAGTGGCGGGGCATGCCCTTGGAAAAGAGCCTCGGCCACCCGATGGAACGGCTGGTTATAATCTCGGCCTCCGCCGATTGCAAGCCGAGGCTTGCAATCGGCGGAGAACGAAAGGATCGGCGTCCCGGCCGTGCGGAACGGGTCCCGGTATCATCCGGTTTGTCCGGAAAAGGGGCCGCACGCGCGGACTGTCGATGGCGGCGGGGCGGCCCGGACGATCAGCGCGGCGCCATCACCATCACCATCTGGCGACCTTCCATCTTGGGGTGTTGCTCCACCTTGGCAAGGTCGTCGAGGTTCTCGCGCACACGGTCCAGCACTTTCATGCCGAGGTCCTGGTGCGCCATTTCCCGTCCGCGGAAACGAAGGGTCACTTTGACCTTGTCACCGTCCTCGATGAACTTCCGCATGGCGCGCATTTTCACGTCATAGTCGTTATCATCGATATTCGGACGAAGCTTGATCTCTTTGACCTCGATCACTTTCTGCTTTTTACGGGCCTCGGCTTTCTTCTTCTGGGCTTCGTACTTGTATTTTCCGTAGTCCAGAATCTTACAGACCGGCGGCTCGGCGTTAGGCGACACTTCGACCAGGTCCAACCCGACCTCGGCCGCCATTTCGAGACCTTCGCGGAGGGAAACGACTCCGACCATTTCGCCATCGGCATCGATCAACCGGATCGTACGGGAGTCGATTTCGTTGTTGACGCGCGGACCATCCTGGTCCTTCTGCGCGGGAGCGGGCGGCTTGACTATGTAAACTCTCCTTGGCTATGCGGAAACAGAACAGGCGCGATCTGCCCCACGGCCAACGCGCCCCGTTCCGACTTTGTGCGAATTCAGGCGCCCGGTGGGAGCGCCTCGGCGGTTAGTTTAACAACAGCGTCTTCAAGCGCAAGGATTTCTTGGGCATTTCCACCCAGCCGGCGCAGGGCCACCGCGTCGGTTTCGCTCTCGCGCTTGCCCACCACCAGAATGGCGGGAACCTTGGCGAGCGAATGCTCTCGCACTTTGTAATTGATCTTTTCGTTGCGAACATCGACCACGGCCCGCAGACCGGCCGCCTTCAGACGGGCGACCACCTTGCGGGCGTAGTCGTCGGCATCGTTGGTGATGGTCGCCACGACCACCTGAACCGGCGCCAGCCACAGCGGGAAGCGCCCGGCATGATGCTCGATCAGAATGCCCAGGAACCGCTCGAACGACCCCAGGATCGCGCGATGCAGCATGACAGGGCGTTTCTTCTGGCCATCCTCGGCGACATAGGACGCATCCAGCCGTTCCGGCAGCACGAAGTCGACCTGCAAGGTACCGCACTGCCAGTCGCGACCGATCGCGTCGCGCAGGACGAATTCCAGCTTGGGGCCGTAGAACGCCCCCTCGCCGGGGTTCAGCGTGGTTTCCAGCCCCGCCGCCTTCGACGCCTCCAGCAGCGCGCCCTCGGCCTTGTCCCAGATCGCGTCGGCCCCCGCGCGGGTCGCCGGCCGGTCCGAGAACTTCACCCGGACATCCTCGAAACCGAAGTCCTTGTAGACGGACTTCAGCAGCTCGCAGAATTCGACCGTCTCCGAGGTGATCTGATCCTCGGTGCAGAAAATGTGGGCATCGTCCTGGGTAAAAGCCCGCACCCGCATGATGCCGTGCATGGCGCCCGACGGCTCGTAGCGATGACAGGCGCCAAACTCCGCCATGCGCAGCGGCAGATCACGGTAGCTGCGCAGATCGGACCGGAAGATCTGAACATGGCAGGGGCAGTTCATCGGCTTGATGGCCAGCGTCCGGTCATCGGGGGTCTGCACCGTGAACATGTTGGCGCCGAACTTTTCCCAGTGTCCGGACGCCTCCCACAGCGACCGGTCGACGAGCTGCGGGGTCTTCACCTCGACATAGCCCGACGCTTCCAGCTTCCGGCGGATATAGGCCTCGACGGTACGCCACAGCGTCCAACCCTTGGGATGCCAGAACACCGACCCGACCGCTTCCTCCTGCTGGTGGAACAGGTCCATCTCGCGGCCCAGGCGGCGGTGATCGCGCTTTTCGGCCTCTTCCAGCATGGTGAGATAGGCCTTGAGGTCCTTCTCGTCGAACCAGGCGGTCCCGTAGATGCGCTGAAGCATCTCGTTGCGGGAATCGCCGCGCCAGTAGGCGCCGGCCACCTTCATCAGCTTGAAGGCACGCCCCAGCCTGGCCGTCGAAGGCATATGCGGACCGCGGCAGAGATCGATGAATCCACCCTGGCGATAAAGGCCGATCGCCTGGCCGTCGGGAATGGATGCGATCAGTTCGGCCTTGTATTTCTCGCCCAGGCCGGAAAAGAACGCGACCGCCTCGTCGCGGGTCCATTCCTCGCGGGTGATGATCTC
Source organism: Telmatospirillum sp. (assembly GCA_009712185.1). Classification (GTDB taxonomy): domain Bacteria; phylum Pseudomonadota; class Alphaproteobacteria; order Rhodospirillales; family Magnetospirillaceae; genus Telmatospirillum. Next base: position 6,882 of record WASQ01000054.1, read on the forward strand.
GTCGCGGGCGACGATCTCGTGCATCCGGGCCTCGATCTTTTCCAGATCGTCCGGGGTGAACGGAACCGGGCGGGCAAAGTCGTAATAAAAGCCGTTCTCGATGGACGGGCCGATGGTGACCTGGGTCTCCGGATACAGCTCCTTCACGGCTTCCGCCAGGACGTGCGCCGCGTCATGGCGCAGCAGTTCCAGCGCATCCGCGTCGCGCGGGGTCACGATCGCCACCTTGGCGTCGGTCGTGATGACCGTGGCCAGATCCCGCATCTGCCCGTCAATCCTGACGGCCAGGGCCGACTTGGCCAGGCCGGGGCCAATGTCACGCGCAATCTCGGCACCCGAGACCGGGTGGTCGTAGCGGCGTTCGCTTCCATCGGGCAAGGTAATGGCAACCATGGACTTCGCACTCTTCGGTAACAGAATGAACGGAGGACAATAAGCGGATCACCGGTCAAGTCAAGCAGCGGACGGAACAATTCAGGGCTGCGGACCAGGACTGGGAATCAGATGACGGCCAGGGTCCCGGCCGCCATCGAACGGTCGAAAAGAGGGGTTGGAGGGACGGAAAGCCACGTCGTCAGAAGCGTCCGCCACCCTGAACGCACGGCCACAGGGCGCGATTGCCCGCGGCCGAGGCATGCGGCACGGAATCGCCCGCTTCTCCCGGTGTCACGGTCATCAGCGCCGGATCGGCTGCGGCGGGATCCTGGCGGATGCGGCTGCCGGTCACGATAGCGCCTCCGGACGTCAGCGTCCCGGCGGCCGGCGCCGGATCGGATGGTCCCGCGCAGCCTGCCAGAAGCAGAATACCCGCCGCCAGGGACAGGGACAAACGGAGCATGGCGACCTCCTTCGTGTTCAGACCTTCGAAACCGAGGGCTCCATGATAGCATGTTCCGGGTTCGCCGGGGATCTTGGGAGCAATCTGCGATGCCGGGAGGAACGGGACGCCCCGACGAGATCCGCCGGCGCTGCACGCAAGGGCCTGCCGGAGCGATCGGCCCCGGCCCCGTCCGGCATCAGGCCGCCGGAGGTTCCCGCAGGGCCGCGGGACCGGCGGCCAGCGCCTCCACGACCTCCTCGACCGGCAGATGGGACAATTCGTCGCGGCGCAATATGGTCACCGCGCCACGCGGCGCGCACAGCGCGGGGTCGGATTCGCCGGAGAACAGAACGACGGACGGACATCCCGCCGCGGCGATCAGATGCATCGGCCCGGTGTCGTTGCCGACCGCCCCGACCGCATCGCGGGCCAGCACCACGATGTCCTGGAAACAGGTCTGGCCGGACAGCGAGCGGGCCATGCCGCAGGCCGCGGTGACGGACCGGATCGCCTCGTCGTCGGCATGGGTCCCCAGCAGCACGGGAACGATCCCCTGGCCGGCCAGATGCCGGGCCACCGCAGCGAAGTTTTCGGCCGGCCAGCGCTTATAGGGCCGGTGGGGGGATCCCCCCGCCACCAGCAGAGCGAACCGCAATGGCAGCCCGAACCGGGAAATATCCGCCGACACCCACCCGAGATCGGCCGCCGGGGTGGAGGGAACTCCCGCCATCAGAAGCTGTTCGGCCTGCCGGTCGATCGTATGCATCAGATCGCGGTCCGGATTGGCATGCGGAAAGGCGCAGTTATGCGCGATCCCCGACCAGGGCGGATCCCCCATCAGATGGAAATAGCTGGAACTGCGATCGGAGGTTTGCAGATCATAGACCATGTCGAATTTGACCGACCGCAGCATCTTGCGCAGCCGCATCAGTCCGGCCACCTCCCACGGGCGTGGCCGGCTGTCGACCCAGACCTCGTCGAAATAGGGGCTCTGCTCCGCCAGGGCCACGAACGGCTTCGTGGTCAAGAGCGTGATCCGCGCCCCCGGATGATGGGCACGGATCGCCGCGAAAGGCCCCATGGCCTGGACGAAGTCGCCCAGGGCCGAGAACTTGATCACAAGGATGCGCTGTTGCCCGCCCATGCCGCCTGGCTTTCCGAACCGTCCCCGGACTGTCCCAGCACCTCGGAATAGACGCCGAGTGTCCGGGCGCACATCAATTCCCGCGAGAAATTGTCCCTGACGAACTTGAGCGCCAGGGCCGCCCGCCGTTCCCGCTCCTCCGGCCCGATGGCCAGCGCCGCCGCCAGGGCGGCGGCCAGCGCCTCCGGGTCCCCCGGTGGAACAAGGCGGCCGGTCCGGCCGTCGAGCACATTCTCGCGCGCGGCGCCATTGTTCGTCGCCACCACGGGGCGTCCCATGGCCTGCCCCTCGACGATGACGCGACCGAACGCCTCCGGATCGGTCGAGGCCGACACCACCACGTCGGTCAGCATGTAGGCGGCCGGCATGTCATTGCAATCGCCCACGATATGGACGACGTCCTGCAGGCCGCGCCGCTCCACCAGGCTTTTCAACTCATCGGTATAAGCCTCGCGCCCCTGGTCGGATCCGACCAGAAGGCATCGGATGTCCTTGCGCCCCAGCCGCGCCAGCGCCTCGATCAGCACCGTCTGGCCTTTCCAGCGGGTCAGCCGGCCGGGCAGCATCACCACGGGATAGCCGTCGGGAAGCCGCCAGCGTTGCGCAAGCTGGATGATCCGCTCCTGACTGATGCGGGCGGGATCGAATCGCGACAGGTCGACACCCCGGTGAATCACGCGGATCCGTTCCGGATCGGTCCGGTAGACAGCCTGGATATGGTCGGCGATGAAATGGCTGATGGCGATGACCCGCTCGCCCCGCGTCATGATCGCGTTATAGGCGTTCTTCAGCCCCATCAGACCGAGATTGTAGGTGCCGTGGAATGTCGTGACGAAATGCGATCCGGTTGCGCGCGCGGCATAGAAGGCGCTCCAGGCCGGCGCCCGCGACCGGGCATGGACGATATCCACGTCATGCTCCCGGATGACATCGGCCAGACGCCCGATGTTGGCCCGCATGACCAGGGGATTCTTGCTGTGCAGCGGCAACTGGATGTGTTTGACTCCGATCCGGTCCAACTCCCGGACCATGTGCCCGCCGCTGGAGGCGACCAGCGCAGTCCAGCCGGCTTCCACCAGCGCGCCGGCCAGTTCGACAGTACCGCGCTCGACCCCGCCGGTCACAAGGGCCGGCAGGACTTGCAGGACCACGTTCGATCGCCCGCTCCCGGAAGGGACGGCGGAGGCAGCATGAGGTTCTAAGGACATACCAGACTTGGAAAAATGAGAATGACGCAAAATGCGGATGCGGCCGAGGCCGCCGGAACGGGCGGGATATTAGCACGGGGAGAAGCGGCGACAATCGCCTACAACAGGATAGAGGGAAAAAACCCGGGAATCGTCTTTCTGCACGGTTTCCGTTCGGACCGGACCGGGACCAAGGCCGTCGCGCTCGAGGCGTTCTGCCGCCGCCGCGGCCAGGCCTTCGTGCGGTTCGATGCCAGCGGTCACGGGGAAAGCGGGGCGAGGTTCGAGGACGGCTCGATCAGTCAGTGGGCGGCCGACGCGGTCGATGTCGTCGACCGCCTGACCGACGGCCCCCAGATCCTGGTGGGTTCCAGCATGGGCGGCTGGCTGATGCTGCTGGCCGCGCTGGCCCGGCCCCGCCGGGTGGCCGGGCTTCTGGGAATCGCGGCGGCCCCCGACTTCACGGAGGAGCTGATGGTGCCGGCCCTGTCCCCGGACCAGCGGACCGCCCTGTTGCGGGAGGGACGGATCATGATCGACGGCGGCTACGGACTGCCCCCCTGTCCGCTGACCCGTCATCTGATCGAGGACGGACGCCGCAATCTGCTGCTGGCCGCGCCGATCAACCTGTCCTGTCCGGTCCGGTTGATCCACGGCCAGCGCGACCAGGACGTGCCCTGGCAGACGGCGCTGCGGCTGGCCGACGACCTGGCCTCGGACGATGTCGAGGTCACTCTCGTCAAATCCGGCGGTCACCGGTTGAGCGAGCCACAGGACATCCGCCTGATCGAGGAGGTTCTGGACCGGCTGCTGCGCCGCGTCGAACAAGGCTGACAGCCGCCGCCCCCCCCCCGTCCTGCCGACACCGTCCTGCCGACCCCGATCCCGGGATCAGTCGTCGCGGCCGGCCAGGGCGGCCAATCCCTCCCGATAGGTGGGATAGGACAGCGTGACGCCCAATTGCCGGTGCAGACGGTCGTTGCGAACACGCCGGTTATCGGCCCAGAAGCTCTGCGCCATGGGGGACAGGCTGGCCGCGTCGAACGGTGTTTCCGGCGGGACCGGCACGCCCAGCAGCCCGCAGGCATGGGCGATGACATCCTGTGGCGGAGCGGCCTCGTCGTCGCAGACATTATAAATGGCACCGGGCGACGGCGCGTTCATCGAGGCTTCAAGCACGGTGGCGATATCCTCGACGTGGATGCGGCTGAAGACCTGCCCCGGTTTGACGATCCGCCGCGCCCGCCCGGCCCGCACATCATCGATGGCGCTTCGCCCGGGACCATAGATTCCGGCCAGCCGGAACAGATGGACCGGAACGCCGTTGCGGCGCCAGAGATCGAGCCAGCCCGCCTCGGCGGTGACGCGCCGCCAGGCCCGCTGCGACTTCGGCCGCAGCGCCGATTCCTCGTCCACCCAGTCCCCGCCATAGTCGCCATAGACGCCGGTCGTCGACAGATAGCCCGTCCAGGACACCCCCGGACCGGCGGCGGCAAGGGCGGTCCGCGCCATATCCAGCACCGGATCGCCCTCCTCGTCCGGCGGCACCGAACTCAGGATATGGGTGGCCCCGGTCAACGCGCCGGCCGGCAGCGGATGCTGGCGGTCGAACAGGAAACAGTCGATCCCCTGCGCCGTCAGATCCGCAAGATGCGCCGGATCGCGGGAGGTTCCCGCCACCGACCAACCCCGCGGCTGAAGGCGGCGGACCAACACCCGGGCACTGTAGCCGAGACCGAAGCAGAAAAGACGAGGGGTCATGGGAGGCCTTGCATTCCTGGTTGTTCCGTCGGACTGTACCGCCGTTGTCCAATCGGGAACAAGATATGCCACGACGCCTTTGCCCGCGCCCCCGGCCGGGCCTCCTCTCCGGCACCCTTCTGGCCGCGCTGCTTGCCCTGGGCCTTGCCGGCCCCGAGGCTTCCGCCAGGGACGCCGCTCAGAAACAGGGAACCCCGCAGGCCTCCCAGCAGGTTCCGGGGCGCCAGAGCCAGACGCAACAGAGCCAGACGCCGCAGGCCGGGGCGGCAACCTCCCCGAAGCCGCAGGAGGGACCGGGTGAAAGCATCGATGACGCCCGGCAGTATAAACACTGCATCGCCCTGGCGCGGCAGAAGCCGGACGAGGGTTGGGAAGAGGCCCTGGCCTGGACCAGCCTGGGCGGGGGGGACCCGGCCCGCCATTGCGGCGCCATCGCGCTGATCGGCATGCGCCAGTTCGCCGAGGGTGCCCAGCGGCTGGAGGATCTGGCGGCCGGCAGCCACCGGGATGCGAAGCTGCGTGCCGGAATGCTGGCCCAGGCCGGCCAGGCCTGGCTTCTGGCCGACAATCCGGAACGCGCCAACGCCGCCCAGACGGCCGCCCTGAAGCTGGTTCCCGGGGCCCCGGACCTTCTCGTCGACCGGTCCCAGAGCCTGGCGGCCGCCAAGAATTACCGCGACGCCCTGGCGGACCTGGATCAGGCCCTGAAGGCCTCGCCCGACCGCGTCGACGCCCTGACCTTCCGCGCCACCGCGAAGCGCTATCTCGACGACAGAAAGGGGGCCATGGACGATATCGGACATGCCCTCAAGGTCGATCCGCAGTATCAGGACGCCTGGCTGGAGCAGGGTATTCTGAAGCGTCTGGCCGATGACAGCGACGGGGCGCGCCAGTCCTGGCTCAAAGTCCTGGATATCGCGCCCAACTCGTCGGCGGCCGATATGGCGCGACGCAACATCGAATTGCTGGACGTCAAAGACCGGTGATGCTACTTATGGCGTCATGAGCGTTCAGACGGACCAACTCTCGCTTCTGCGACTTCTTGGCCCGGTCTCCCTGAGAGACCGGGACAGTGTCGTTGCGGGTTGGTCATTGGAGTCTGAATCTCATGGAACCGTTTTGTTCCAATAATCAATTTTCCATCGTCAGACATGATCCGTTCAGCCGGGAAAAGCGGCTGATGCTTTTGCGTGTCCGCCATCTGGCGCGACTTTGACGTTGCCGGTCGCCCCTCTTTTTTCCGCGATTTCAACGGTTGCGCGCCCCAGGAGAAATGACGATGAACACGATGCCTTTCGACAAATACCGCCCCTTCAATCCGGTTCCTCTGACCGACCGCCAATGGCCCGGCCGGACGATCGACGCGGCGCCGGGATGGTGCAGTGTCGACCTGCGCGACGGCAATCAGGCGCTGATCGAGCCCATGTCGCCGCCGGCCAAGCGGCGGATGTTCGAACTGCTGGTCGAGATGGGATTCAAGGAGATCGAGGTCGGTTTCCCCGCCGCCTCGCAGACCGATTTCGACTTTCTCCGGTTGCTGATCGATGAGGGGCTGATCCCCGACGACGTCACGATCCAGGTCCTGACCCAGTCGCGTGAGCATCTGATCCGACGGACTTTCGACGCCATCCGCGGAGCCCGCCGTGTGATCGTCCATCTCTACAACTCCACGTCCGAGTTGCAGCGCCGGGTGGTGTTCGGCGCCGAGCGAGACGCCGTCACCGCCATTGCCGTCACCGGCACGACATTGATCAGGGATCTGGCGGCCGGCATGGACGGGACCGAGATCGTTTTCCAATATTCGCCGGAAAGCTTCACCGGCACCGAACTCGATTACGCGGTGGAGATCACCGAGGCGGTGATGGCGGCCTGGCAGCCGACCCCGGCCAGACGGATGATCGTCAACCTCCCCGCCACCGTGGAAATGGCGAGCCCCAATGTCTATGCCGACCAGATCGAGTGGTTCTGCCGGCATGTGAAAAATCGCGACAGCCTGATCGTCAGCGTGCATCCCCATAACGACCGGGGCACCGCGGTAGCCGCCGCCGAACTGGCGGTGATGGCGGGTGCCGAGCGGATCGAGGGCACGCTGTTCGGAAATGGCGAGCGGACCGGCAATGTCGATATCGTGACGCTGGCTATGAACATGATGACCCAGGGCGTCGACCCCAGGCTCGCCATATCCGACATCAACCGGATCATCACGGTCTCGGAGGAATGTACCCAGATCCCCGTCCATCCGCGCCATCCCTACGCCGGCGCGCTGGTCTTCACCGCCTTCTCCGGATCGCACCAGGATGCGATCAAGAAGGGGCTGGCGGCGTTGCGCCTGTCGGGCAGCAATGTCTGGGAAGTTCCCTATCTGCCGGTCGATCCCGCCGACCTCGGCCGCAGCTATGAAGCGGTGATCCGCATCAACAGCCAGTCCGGCAAGGGCGGCGTCTCCTATATCCTGGAACAGGAATACGGCCTGACGCTGCCGCGCCCCTTGCAGGTTGAACTCGCCCAGTTGGTGCAGAAGACCACCGACGCGACCGGCAAGGAAATCTCCGCCAGGGAGATCTGGCAGCATTTCGAGCGGGAATTCGTCAATGTGAACCAGCCCGTCGCGCTGGTCCGTCACCACTTCGAGCATCTGGGTGAAAGCGGCCGCATGAGCGCGACCCTGCGCATGGCGGACGGGGAGCGGACGATCAACGGTCGCGGCAACGGCCCGATCGACGCCTTCATCGACGCTTTGCGGACGATCGGCCTGTCGGTCCCGCTGGTCGACTATTCCGAACACTCCGTCGGCCGGGGCGCCAATGCGAAGGCGGTCGCCTATGTCGAGATCACCGGCCGCGACGGCAGCCTCACCGGGGTCGGCATGAACGAGGACATCGTCGGCGCGTCGCTTGAGGCCGTCATCTCCGCCGTCAACCGGCGCGAACGCCGGTCGTAGAGGTCAAAGTCCAAAGGCTGAGTTCCTGAATCAGGAGTGGGGCGGGCGTCCGCGCGTGTGAAAAAATCAGTGGCACCGGCGATTTCTTTCACACGCTCTCCCGTCCACCGTTCGGCGGAAGCCGAAAAATCCGCATTTCCCTTTGCTTTCGTATCGAAGGCGGGCCGATGCCCGCCCCCTCCCGGCACCGGGATCAATCCGCCGGACATCCATCAGTGGAGCCCCTTGCCCGGACTTGGGGCCTCCCGGATCGACGACAGGCCCTGAGGAAATCCCACCGGTTCCGGCGCGCGAATTCCCGTTAATCTTATCTTACAAGAGTAAGAAGATGTGGAATTCACCCGCCCGGCCTCCTATCTTTTTGCAAGGCACACTCATGACCGGGAGGTTTGCCTGACGTGGGTCGCACCCGCTGTTCCCCACTTTCCTTCGCATCCCGCGCCCTTCGACGGCGCGGTAAGCGCCCCTCTCTCCCCGTCGCTTCCTGTCCCCTCCGCATCAGCCGGCCGGGTCAGTCGCCAAGCCTCCCCTCGCGGAGGCTTTTTCTTTTTTCCGGTACCATCCCTAGGAGCTGTTCTATGGCCAAGCGTCCCCGTCCAGCCACCCAGCCCAAATCCGAATCCAACATCCACCCGCTCTACGGCACAGCCCCCCAAGGGAGTTGGGATCCCCTTGGCGAAGAACAGCGCGATCAGAGCTATGTAAAAAAAGTCCGTCCGCAAAGTGACAACCAGCGCGCCCTTCTCGAAGCGCTGGAGGAGCGCAACCTGACCATCGCCCTCGGTCCCGCCGGGACCGGCAAGACCTATCTCGCCATCTCGGCCGCGGTCGAGGCCCTGGACGAAGGCCGCGTCGGCCGCATCGTGCTGTCGCGCCCGGCGGTCGAGGCGGGCGAGCGCCTGGGCTTCCTGCCCGGCGATCTGCAGGAAAAGCTGGCGCCCTATCTGCGCCCCCTCTATGACGCCCTGTCCGATCGCCTGGGAGGCAAGAGGCTGCGCTCCTGCCTGGCCGACGGGTCCATCGAGATCGCCCCGGTCGCCTATATGCGGGGCCGGACCCTCAACAACGCCTTCATCGTCATCGATGAGGCGCAGAACTGCACTTACGGCCAGATCAAAATGCTGCTGACGCGGCTGGGCTGGCACTCCACCATGGTTCTGACCGGCGACCCCGATCAGACGGACCTGCTGCCCGGAATGTCCGGGCTGGCGGACATCGCCAACCGGCTGTCAGCCCTGTCGGAGGTTGCCGTGGTGCAACTGACGGATCGCGACATCATCCGCCACCCCCTGGTCGGAGCGATGCTGACAGTGCTATGACACCGCCCGGACCCTGATCCGGTCCCCGGAGGGGCGCCCGCCCCTCCGGCGATGTCCCACCGGACGAAGGAGCGGAAACGATGACGGTTCGGGTTCTTGTCGGATGCTATCGCGCGGCGGAGGACCCGGGACTCGTCTTGGTTGACGTGGATGCGGCGAGCGGCGCCATGACCATCGCCGGTCTGTATTCCGGCAATGCCGATCCGTCTTTTCTGGCGCGCTCCACCGACGGGCGTTTTCTCTACGCCGTGAACGAACGGGTCGACCGGGACGGGCTGATCGCGGTCGGACTGAACAGGGTGCCAGACGCCGGCGCCCGCCGCCTGTCCACCGGTGGCGGCGCCCCATGTCACATCGGCCTCAGCGATCGCCATGGACTTCTCGCCGTTGCCAATTATCTGGGCGGCAGCGTCGCCGTCTTCTCCCAGCCCTTCGATGGGTCTCCCCGGGATCCCGGGCGGATCCTCCACCCGGGCACGGCCCATGCCACGGCGTGCAGGGGCGCGGCCCCCGACCGGCAGGATGCCCCGCATCCCCATGCCGCCCTGTTCGATCCCGCCGATGACATCATGATGATCCCGGATCTGGGATGCGATCGCATCTGGCGCTATCGGATCGAGGGGCGGGGGCCGGAGGCCGCCTTTCACCCCCTGTCCCCGATCGCCCTGCCACCGGGCACCGGCCCGCGCCATGCGGTGTTTTCACCAGACGGACGGTTTTTGTATCTGGTCGCGGAACTGGCCTCTGCGGTGATGGTTCTCGAACGCGTCGGCATGAACGACTGGCGGCTTACCGACAGCGTGTCGACGCTCGACGGAACCGCGGTTCCCGGCAACACGGCGGCCGCCATCTCCCTCGCGACGGAAGGCCGCCATCTCTATGTCTCGAACCGGGGCGACGACAGCATCGTCCTTTTCGGCACCTCTCCCTCGGGGCGCCTGCGCGCCCTCCAGCGGGTCGACAGCGGCGGCCGCACGCCCCGCCACCTGGCTCTCTCGCCGGATGGTCTTTTGCTGATGGCGGCCAATCAGGACAGCGGCGGCCTTCGTGCCTTTTCCCGCGATCCGCACCACGGGCATCTGACCGCCATCGGCCGCCCGCTGGACCTTCCCGGAGCCGCCTGCATCCTGTTCCTTTGACGCGCCCCCGCGTCAGTAGCCGCACATTTTGTAGGGCCCGATGTCGAGATGAAGATGGTCGTGGTGCTCGTAGTTGCGGTTGGGCGTGATGACCAGATTGAACACACGGCAGGCCCCCTGCGCCACCTCATGTAAAAAGGTGCTTTTGGCTCCCTTGTTGCGCCAGTCCTTCGCGACGGAGATCACGGTCCCGTCCGCCAGTTCGAACCCGGTCACATCGATCGCCCGGCCATAGCCATGCTGCGAGATGCGCTCCGCCCGGCCACCGATCTCGCCCCTGCAATTATAGCTGCCGGCATTGGACATACGCCGCACGGCCTGCCCGAAGGTCCGCTGTGCGGCCGGCTGCACCACGGACGTTTCGAAGTCCGCGACGGTCGCCGCCAGCGGACAGGACATCATGGCCGGGCGGTTCCAGTCGATCGTTGACCGGCGGACCCGGACGGCCTGCGACACGCCGCAGCCCTCTGGCGTCGAGAAATCCTTGACCCGTTCGTAGGAGACATGCGCGTTGTCCAGGCGTTGCAGGCATTGCGCGAGCGAATCGGCGGGGCGGGATGCCGGGGCCGGCGGATGCGACGAACAGGCCGCCAATCCTGACACCGCCATCACCAGGACGAGCCACACAGCACCCGTGCGCAACACTTCCCCTCCGCACCATCCGGCCCATCCCCCCGACGGCGAAGGCCGGAACCCTGTCGCGCCACTATCGCCCGCCGCCGGGGCCGGAGCAATTGTAGAAATGGCGGGCTCCGGCCGCTCCCCCGCCGGGAATCACTCCCCCAGGAGGTGCAGGACGACCTGACGGCGGTGGGGACGGTGCCGGTGTTCGAAGAGATAAATCCCCTGCCAGGTTCCCAGAACCGGGGCGCCGCCCGCCACGGGAATCGAAAGCTGGCAGGCGGTCAGGGCGGCGCGGATATGGGCCGGCATGTCGTCAGGCCCCTCGTCCTGATGGCGGTAAAGGGACCGCCCGGGCGTCTCATCCTCCGGCACCAGGCGCCGGAAAAAGGTCTCGAGGTCGTGACGGACCGAGGGATCGGCGTTCTCCTGCACGATCAGACTGGCCGAGGTGTGCCGGACGAACAGCGTCAGAAGCCCCTGGAGGATGCCCTGCCCCTCCACCCAGCGCAGAACCGGCCTGGTGATCTCGTAAAGGCCGGCGCCGTCCGTCGCGACGTCGAGCGTGAGGCCGGCCTGCCGCAGGGGCGATGTCCCCCGCCCGGACATCAGACGACGGACCGGCGATGGCGGCCAGACCGGCTCATCGCGGTTCGGCGTAGGGCGCCGGATCGGTCAGGCCGGCCTCGGCAAAGCCCTTGAGGCGCAGGGTGCAGGCATCGCAATGGCCGCAGGCCCGGCCGTCGGGCGCCGGGTCGTAGCAACTGGTGGTCAGTCCGTAATCGACGCCCAGTTCCAGCCCGGTCCGGATGATCTCCGCCTTCGACAGGCGGATCAGCGGGGCATGGATGGTCAGTTTGCGGCCATCGCCGCCCGCGGCCTTGGTCGCCAGATTGGCCATCCGCTCGAACGCCTCGATGAAATCGGGGCGGCAGTCGGGATAGCCGGAATAGTCGACGGCATTGACCCCGATGAAAATGTCCTGAGCCTGTTCGACCTCGGCCAGGGCCAGGGCGAAGGACAGGAAAATGGTGTTGCGGGCGGGAACATAGGTGATGGGGATGCCCCGCGACATCTCGCTTTCATCACGATCCTTCGGCACGGCGATATCGGCGGTCAGCGCCGACCCGCCGAAGGCGCGCAGGTCGATGTCGGCGATCATATGCCGGGCGGCGCCCAGCGCCGAGGCGACGCGGGCGGCCGCGGCCAGTTCGTGCTGATGTCGCTGGCCATAGCGGAAGGAGATGGCCAGCGGCTCGAATCCCTGGTCGCGGGCGATGGCGAGACAGGTTGCGGAGTCCAGTCCCCCGGACAGCAGAATAACGGCTTTAGGCTTCTGTGACATGGTCGGCACTCTGGAAAAATCGGACAGGAAATCAGGACGCCGGGGCTTACCCGGCCATGCGGGCGATGGTCGCCGTGGTGCTGTGCCCCGCCGCCAGTTCGGCCAGGACCACCCGGCCGCCCCAGCCTTGAACCAGATCGGCGCCAACGACCTTGTCGATGGTGTAGTCGGCGCCCTTGACCAGCACGTCGGGATGCAGGGCGGCGATCAGCTCGCGCGGGGTATCCTCGTCGAAGATCACCACCAGATCGACTGCGGTCAGCGACGCCAGGACGGTCGCCCGCGATATCTCCGTCTGCACAGGACGGCTGTCTCCCTTGAGGCGTTTGACCGACTGATCGCTGTTGAGACCCACCACCAGGCAGTCGCACTGCGCCCGCGCCTGATTGAGAAGCGAGATATGCCCCGGATGCAGCAGATCGAAACAGCCGTTGGTGAAACCGACCTTCCGGCCCTTGTGGCGCCAGCGCGCCACCTGATCGGCGGCCGCCTCGCGCGCCTGGATCTTCACCTCGTCGCCGACCAGATCGCGCGAGAGAAGGGCGGAAAGCAGGTCGGAGACATAAACCACCGCGGTCCCCACCTTGCCGACCACGATCCCGGCCGCGACATTGGCGAGCCGCGCCGCGTCGGTCAGCGGCGTCCCGGTGGCGATGGCGGCCGCCATGGCCGCAACCACGGTGTCGCCGGCGCCCGACACGTCGAAGACCTCGCGCGCCTCGGCCGGCAGATGATGAACCTCGCCGTCCCGGGTCAGCAGGGTCATGCCGTCCTGACTGCGTGTCACCAGGACGTTCCGGATGCCGCAGGTCTCGATCAGATGGCGGGCGGCGGCCACGATGGCGTCGTCGCCGTCCACCGGCATGCCGGTGGCCTCATGCAGCTCTTTGCGGTTGGGCGTCACCAGGGTGGCGCCGGCGTAAACGGAATAGTCGCTGCCTTTGGGATCGACGACCACCGGCCGGTCCGCCTCGTTGGCCCGCTCGATCAGCTTGCGGACGACCTCGGCGCCGAGCACCCCCTTGCCATAGTCCGACAGGACGACGGCCCCCACCTTGTCCATCAGGCCCAGGGCCCGGTCCAGCACGGCGGACAGGCTTTCCGGCGCCAGCGCGACCGTCGTTTCCCGGTCGGCGCGCAGCAATTGCTGACTTCCGGCCGAGAAGCGGGTCTTGATGGTGGTCTGGCGGCCGGTTTCGACCACAAGCGCCGGATCGACCTCGGGATGGCTGCCGACCAGGGTCACGACCTCGCGCCCGGCCATGTCGTCGCCGACCAGCGAGACGAAATGCGTCCTGGCCCCAAGAGAGCAGAGGTTGCGCACGACATTGCCGGCGCCTCCCAGCATGGCCGTCTCGCGGCGGACGCGCAGGACCGGGATCGGCGCCTCGGGCGAAATACGATCGACATCGCCATAGACGAACTGATCCAGCATGACGTCGCCCACGCAGAGAACGCGGGCCTGCCTCAAGGCGTTGACGGAGTCGGCGAGGATGGAATGATCGGTCATGGTTTTCCAAGGGGTCCGGCGGATCGAATGCTGGTTGGCTAAACCAATGCCGCCGCCGATGCAAGGGGAATGGCGCCCATCCGCTTTTCAGGTGGTCAGGAAGCGGCGGTCCTCTCCCTCAAGCACCAGAGCCGTGAGGCGGCCCGTATAGCAGGCGCCGGTGTCGATGCCGATCCGGTTGGCCTTGACCTCGGGCACCGAAACGATGCTGTGACCATGGACGACGGTCCGGCCGAAGTCGGACGCGGACATCAGAAAGGGATTGCGGATCCAGAGCAGATCCGTGGGGTCCTGCTCCTCCAGATGAACGCCCGGGCGCACCCCGGCATGGACGAAGAGATAGTCCCCTTCGACATGCCACAACGGCAGCCCCCTCAAAAACTGACGGTGCGAATGAGGAATCTGCCGTTTGAGCAACCCCTGGAGCGTTCGCAGATCTCCGGGGACGCAGGCCCGCTCTCCGGCGTAGCTCTCCACCGTGGTCCAGCCGCCGTTGGACAGCCACAAGGGCCCCGACGACAAATCCTCCAGGAAGTCGAGCAGCGCGTCCTCATGATTGCCGCACAGACAGACCCAGTCGACGTCGACGCCGTTGCGGGACGGCCCCTCCAGCAGGATATCGAGGACACCGGCACCATCGGCGCCGCGGTCGAGATAGTCGCCCAGGAAGACGACCCGGGCCCGTTCCGGCGGCCGTTCATGAAGATCGTCGTCGATCATCGCCAGCATTCGCGACAGGAGATCGGATCTGCCGTGAATATCCCCGACCGCGTAGATCCTGAGGCCGCCGGGGATCCGCGCGTGAGGCGGGACGGTTGGATCCGGCAAACTGGTCATCTCCCCTCTGGTTGAGCCAAAAGCGCGATGCTATCTCTATTGCCCCGACACGGCCCCGGCCGACGGCCGTCCGGGAGATCGTCGGGAGCCCGCATCATCAAGGCACTACCCACATGCGGACTCCCGTGCGATTTTAGACCCGGAGATTCCCGACGGACGCCGGCGGCCCTGAGAGTGGCGGATACGCTGGCGACACACGGGGATCGCGAACGATATTGTGCCGGCACAACCGTTAACAGACAATTGGGCGAAAGGCGATTGGATGAATATTCCGGTTTCCGGTGGAGACGGGCCCGAGGTCGTCACGCAGGAAAGCCTGCTGGCGGAAGCGGCGGAGCGGATCGGCCGCATCCGGGACGGCCGTCTTGCGGCGCATCTCCATCTGTCGCGCCTGCGGCCGCAGAACCGGCAGGAAGGACATGTCCGCATCGCGCTCCGGTTGCTGGAGCCCGTGGTCAACGCCTATCGGGGCCAGATGTTTCTGTTGTCGACCTCGGACGTCGTGTTCCTGCTCAAGGACCCGTCGGTCAACGACGTCGAAAACACGGTTCATAAACTGCGCGCCCTGTTCTCCAAGGACCCGCTGACCTTCTCGGACCAGGGGGACGGACGGGACAATTTCTGCACCTGGTACGACATCGAAGACGCCGACGAATATCAGGACTTCCTCGCCATGACGAGGGAGTCCGCGGCCGAAGCCCGTCGCCGCCTGCGGGAGAGGACATCGCAGAAGGCCGCCCCGCGGCCGATCGATGCCAAAGGTCTGAGCGACGTGCTGAGACGCCTCGCCGACACCGATGTCGCCGGACTGGTCCGCCGGCAGTCCTCGGTGGTCGTGACGAAAGAGTCCAAGGCCATCGTCCTGTTCCAGGAGTTTTTCGTCGGCATGTCCGACCTGCAGAAGGCGGTCGCGCCGGAGACCAATCTTCTTGGCAATCGCTGGCTGTTCCAGCATCTGAGCCAGACCCTCGACCGGCGGGTGCTGACCGCCCTTGAAGCGCCGGACCTTGTCCATGCGCCGAAGGCCTACAGCCTTAATCTCAACATCAGCACCGTCAACAGCCGGGCTTTCGATGACTTCGAGGCGGCGGTCAAGGGCCGGGCGCGCATTTTCGTTGAATTGCAGGTCCTCGACATCCTGGCCGACAGCCGGGGATTTTACGCCGCCTGTACGCGGTTGCACGACCGGGGCCATGCCGTGGTGATCGACGGACTGTCGGAATGGACCTTGCAGTTCATGGACGTCGGACAGTTCGAGGCCGACCTTTACAAGATCACCTGGAGCCCGGACATGGCGGAGGGGGAACACCGCGACGCCCTGGCGACCGCGGTCGGGGCGATCGGGCGCGATCGCATGCTGCTGGCCCGCTGCGACTCCGAGGCCGCCATCAACTGGGGACTGAACCTCGGCATCGACCGGTTCCAGGGACGTTATGTCGACGCCATGCTGGCCGCATACACCATGCATACCTGCGACAAGTCGCCGGCCTGCACCCTGGGGCAATGCACCGCCCGTCATGCCGTGATCGCGGGCCAGCTCCGCCGCGACTGCGGCAACAATGACATGCTCGACTCGTCGCCGGTCATGATGGCGCCGAAAGCGCGGAACCGGCAGGGAGACAAATCGTGACGCTGCCCTACGACCGTCCGATGTCCGAACGCCAGAAGGACATCGCCCAGCACCTTCCCGCCGGCGAGGCCCTGCTTCTCGATTATCTGCACAAGCTGGAACGCCACCGGCAGGGACGCCGTGCCGTGCTGGTGCGTCTGTCGGCACTGCAACCGGTCAATCGCCGCGACCAGCATATCCGGATCGCCATCAGCACCTTCGACCCGTTGATCAAACAGTTGAAGGGCCAGATTTTCGCCCTGTCGAACGCCGACCTGATGTTCATCTTCAAGGAAGGGGCGCTTCACGACGTCGAAAATGTCATCGTCAAACTGCGGTTCATGTTCAGCGAGGATCCGGCGCTCTCCGAGGAGCCGGCGGGGCGCAAGACAACATTTCTCGACTGGTTCCAGCTTGAACGCGATTATGACGCGCTGCTGCATCTGGCGCAGCGGCTGATCAGCGAGGGGGACCGCCGCCGGACCGAGGAGACGCAGACCGCGGCCGGCGCCCGCGCGCCCCGCCGGCCGCAGAGCCGCGGCAACGCGCTGACCGCCGACATGCTGGCCCGGCTGGAGGAGGCGCTGACCGGTGCCGACCTTGCCAATGTCCTCCGCCGGCAGGCGGTTTCGGCGATCATCGGCAACTCCGACCCCCAGGCGGTGTTTTACGAGCTGTTCATTTCGATCGCCGATCTGCGCGAAACCCTGCTGCCATCGGTCAATCTGGCGTCCAGCCCATGGCTGTTCCAGCAACTGACCGAGACGCTGGACCGGCGCGTTCTGTCGCTGCTCAACCGGCATGACGACAGCACCATCACGGGCGACATCAGCATCAATCTCAATGTCCAGACGCTGCTGTCGCCGGAATTCCTGGTGTTCGACGACAATATCAAGGCTGCGACCCGCGGCACCCAGGTTCTGGAACTACAGAAGGTCGATATCTTCGCCGATCTCGGGGCCTTCCTGTTCGCCCGCGACTTTGCGCACGACCGCGGCTATCGGATCTGCATCGACGGCGTCAATATGGAGTCCCTGCCCTTCGTCGACCGGATGAAACTCGGGATCGATCTGGTCAAGATCGTCTGGGATCCGGCGATGACGGCGGGAACCCTGCCCAACGGAGGCCTGATCGAGGATTACATCCGGCGCTGCGGCCCGTCCCGGTCGATCCTTTGCCGGTGCGACGGGCAGGAGGCCATCGATTTCGGACAATCCGTCGGCATCACCCTGTTCCAAGGACGTCATGTCGAGCAATTGCTGGCGGCATCGCAGAAGCGCAGCCTTTACGCCCGCCGGCGCTGACCACCCGGCCGGCGGCAATTGCCGTCTGGCGGTCGCGGCCGGTTGCGGTCATAGTCTTGCCCCGGAATGCCGGGATCGGAGACGGACATCGTGCCGGCCGTTTCGGCACTATCCGGTGACGATCCCGGGCGACCCGCCGCCGCCGCTCTTTTCTTGACCGGAGCAATATCGTTGTTTCTGCGTTTCCACCCTGTCGCGCGCATCAAGGGCCGGCTCCCGGATACCGTCGAATGAGTTTCGTCGCGTCCGTGCTGGGCCCCTGCCTCGCGCGCTGCCACTGGCCGCATCCGCTGTGCCGCAAGACCAACTGCCTCCTGAAGGAGGAGATGACCGTGATGGATTCCCTCCCCGTCGACACCGGCGCCGCCGGACGGCTGCCTTTCCTGGCCGGATTGCGCCTGGGCCTCGCCTGCCTGACCCGGCTCCCGGTTCCCGCGCCCTCCCTGGCGGAGGGCATGACGCTGGCCGGAGCCATGCATCTGTTCCCTCTGGTCGGCGGCATCATCGGCGCCATTGCCGCCCTGGTTTACGGCCTCGCGGCGGCCTGCCTTCCTCCGGCGCTGGCGGCCCTTCTGGCGGTCGGCGCCTCGGCACTGGTCACCGGTGGCCTGCATGAGGATGGCCTGTCCGATGTCGCCGACGGCTTCGGTGGCGGCCGCGACCGCGACCGCAAACTGGCCATCATGAAGGACAGCCGGATCGGCAGCTATGGGGCGATTGCCCTGTTGCTGGGACTGGCGCTCAGGGCCGGCATCCTGGCGGAGCTGGCGCACCCGGGCCTGGTGGCGGCGACGCTGATCGCCCAGCACGCCCTTGGACGCGCGGCCATCCCCGTGGTGATGCAGGGATTGATGCCGGCGCGGGCGGGCGGACTGGGGGCCACGGCGGGTCAGCCCTCCCCCAGCACCGCCGGTATCGCGGCGACGCTGGCCCTTGTCACCGCCGCGCTGGTCCTGCCTCTGGCGGCCGCCTTCCCGGCCGCGGCCGGGGCCGCGCTCGCCACCGTCGCCATCGGAATTCTGGCCTGGCGCCAGATCGGCGGCCAGACCGGAGACGTGCTGGGAGCGACCGAACAGGCGGCGGAGATCATGGTCGGACTGGCGATTGTCGCGTCACTGGGAGGGGCGTCATGACAAGCCCCGCCCTTTGCCGCTGGTGGTGGCTGCGCCATGCCCCTGTTCCCGATCCCGAGGGGCGGATTTCGGGCCGGCTGGACCTGCCCTGCGACACCTCCGACACCGACTGGTTCGTCGAACTCGCCAACCGCCTTCCGCGTTCGGCCGTGCTGGTCGACAGTGGCCTGATCCGTTGTTCCCAGACCATCGGCGCCCTGGAGGCGGCCGGGTTGCCGCTGCCGCCCGCGCTGATCGAACCCGACCTCGCCGAGCAGGACTTCGGCCGCTGGCAGGGACGGACCTGGGCCCTGCTGGCATCCAGCAAGGATCCGGATCTTCCGGCCTTCTGGCATAATCCCGCCACGGCGACGCCGCCCGGCGGCGAGAGCTTTGCCGCGGTCGTCGAGCGGGTGCGCGCCGTGGTCGACCGCCTGTCGGCGGAACATTCCGGCCGCGACATCATCGCCGTGGCCCATGCCGGCACCATCCGCGCCGCCTTAGCCATCGCGCTTGACCTGCCGCCGGAAACGGCGCTGTCCTTCGTCGTCGACCCCCTGTCGCTGACCCGTCTCGATGCGATGGACAGCGGCTGGCGGGTCGTCGGCGTCAACTGGCAGCCATCGTGACCGCCCCTTCCGTCAGAACGTCGTTTTCACCGCCCGACCCGGAGAGTCGCCATATCGGGGCCCCTCTCGACGTGCTTGGGCTTCCCCCCCGGCCCCCCCTGTGATAAAAGCCACAGCCATGAATTTTCTCGATTTCGAAAAGCCCATTGCCGAGCTCGAGGGCAAGATCGAGGAGTTGCGGCACTTAAGCGACTCCGACGAGATCAACATCGCCGAGGAGATCAACCGTCTCCAGGTCAAGGTCGACAAGCTTTTGCGGGCAGCTTATGCCAAGCTGACGCCCTGGCAGAAGACGCAGGTGGCACGCCACCCCGACCGGCCGCATTTCTGCGATTACATCGGCCGTCTGATCACCGACTTCACGCCGCTCTCGGGCGATCGCGCCTTTGGCGACGATCAGGCCATCATCGGCGGTCTCGGGCGGTTCCAGGGCCAGTCCGTGATGGTCATCGGCCATGAGAAGGGACATGACACCGAGTCCCGGGTGAAACATAACTTCGGTTCCGCCAAGCCGGAAGGATACCGCAAGGCCCGCCGCCTGATGGAGATGGCGGACCGGTTCGGCATTCCCGTCATCACCCTTGTGGACACGGCGGGCGCCTATCCCGGCGTCGATGCCGAGGCCCGGGGCCAGGCCGAGGCCATCGCCCGATCCATCGAGACCTGTCTCGACATCCGCGTGCCCCTGGTCTCCGTGATCATCGGGGAAGGCGGGTCCGGCGGCGCCATTGCGCTGGCCGTCGGCAATGTGGTGCTGATGATGGAACATTCCATCTATTCGGTGATCAGCCCGGAAGGCTGCGCCTCCATCCTGTGGCGCAGCGGCGACGCCGCCAAGGAGGCGGCGGAAGCGTTGCGCCTGACCGCCCAGGATCTCCACAAGCTGGAGGTGATCGACGGGATCGTTCCCGAGCCGCTGGGTGGCGCGCACCGCAACCCCGAACAGACTATCGCGACGCTTGGCGACCATCTGGAACGGGCGCTGGCCGGCTTGACCTCGCTGGACGGAGGAATTCTCCGTGCCCGCCGCCGCGACAAATTCCTGGAAATGGGGAAAGTCGGACTGTCCTGAACCCGGATCGGTTGATCCGGGATCTGTCGTCGCCATATCAGGGGCGGGGGCGCCGGGACGATCCGGCCCCCCTCCGGCTTGCGCTGGCAAGTCGCGGCATCTGAGCGTTTGGCGCCCGGCCCCGGAGGCTGGGAACGATCCGTCCGGCGGGCGCAAATTCGGAGACAGATCCCATGCCCGCATTATCACGGCGTCACTTCGTCGCATTGGCATCCGCCGGAACGGCCCTCGCGGCCGGTGGCGGTCTCATTCCCGCCGCCCCGGCCCGGGCGGAAACGCCCTTCCGCCAACCGCCTCTGCCTTTTGCCGAGGATGCCCTCAGCCCGGTGATTTCCGCCGCCACCGTGCAGGTTCATTATGGCAAGCATCATGCGGGGTATTTCACCCAGGTGAATCAGCTTGTCGCCGGCACCCCTTATGCCGCGATGACGCTGGAGGAGATCGTCCGGGCCTCCGCCACCCAGTCCGATCCCAGGCTTTTCAACAACGCCGCCCAGGCCGTCAATCACAGCTTCTACTGGGATGGCCTGCGTCCGGGCGGCGGAGCGCCCTCCGGTGCCCTGGCCGCCGCGATCGAGCGGGATTTCAGCAATCTGGCCGCATTCAAGGAGGCCTATGTCGTCCATGCCTCCGGCCTCTTCGGCAGTGGCTGGTCCTGGCTGGTGGAGGACAATGGCAAGCTCGCATTTCTCGATGCCGGCAACGCGGGGACGCCCCTGACGTCGGGAAAGCGCCCCCTGCTGGTCATCGACGTGTGGGAGCACGCCTATTACCTCGATTATCAGAACCGGCGGGCCGACCATGTCCGGGCGGTCCTCGATCGCCTGGTCAACTGGGATGTGGTGCGCGACCGTCTCACCGCCTGATGCCGGGTCCGCGCCATCGTCGGCGCGATGGCCCATGGGTCTCGGAGACAGGGACCTTTTTCAGGGGGAACAGAAACAAGGGAAACCTTGCCCTATTCTCGCCACACTCGACCCCTAGTCTCCTTCTTGTCAGCGGATCGGGTGTTGACATTCCATCGAACCGGACCCCCTGCCGGGATGGAATAACAGAGTTTCACCGGATCCCTGATACTGCGACGGCCGGAGACCGTGCGAACTCCCTCCGCCGCAGGTGTTCCTGATAGCGGGCCCTGGAATCTCCCCCCCACACAGCATCCAGGCGCCGGGATCATCGGGAACTTGGGTAGGACGCCGCTCGGGGTCCCCCACCGCCAGATCGGTGGTCCTGCCCACATCATGCGACCGTTCCCCACACCGGTCGCGAAAGCCGGGCCGCCCCCATCGGCCCGGCTTTCTCATTTTCGGACGGAAATTCCGGGCGAACCGGCATCGCCGATCCGCACCGGCGATGAGGCCCCACCGGCGATGAGGCCCCACCGGCGATGAGGCCCCACCGGCGATGAGGATGGTCGATCGGGGCCAGCCTGTCCCCCGATGAAAACCGGAAGGATCAGACCGGCCGCGCGCCCCGGGCGCGTCGCCGGGCCGGAACGGTCTGTTCCTCGAACAGGGCGGAAAGCTGTTGCAGCATGGTTCCTCCCAGGTCCTCGGCATCCATGATGGTCACGGCCCGCCGGTAATAGCGGGTCACGTCATGGCCGATGCCGATAGCCACCAGTTCGACCGGCGACGCCCCCTCGATCCAGCCGATCACGTCGCGCAGATGGCGCTCGAGATAGCTGCCGGCATTGACCGACAGGGTCGAATCGTCGACCGGCGCGCCATCGGATATGACCATCAGGATCCGGCGCTGCTCCGGCCGCGCCAGCAGGCGGCTGTGGGCCCAGACAAGGGCCTCGCCGTCGATGTTCTCCTTCAGGATTCCTTCCCGCAGCATCAGGCCGAGATTCTTGCGCGCCCGCCGCCAGGGCATGTCGGCCGCCTTATAGATGATGTGGCGCAGGTCATTGAGGCGTCCGGGATTGGTCGGCTTGCCGGCGGCAACCCATTTTTCGCGCGACATGCCCCCCTTCCAGGCGCGCGTCGTGAACCCCAGCAACTCCACCTTGACGCCACACCGTTCCAGGGTTCGGGCCAGAATGTCGGCGCTCATCGCGGCCACCGTGATCGGCCGCCCGCGCATCGACCCTGAATTATCGATCAGCAACGACACCACGGTGTCGCGGAAGTCGGTGTCCTTTTCCTGCTTGAAGGACAGGCTGTGCGTGGGATTGGCGACGACACGGGCCAGCCGGCCGGCATCCAGAAGCCCCTCCTCCAGGTCGAAGTCCCAGGCGCGCGTCTGCTTGGCGAGAAGGCGGCGCTGCAACCGGTTGGCCAGACGGCTCACCACGCCATGCAGATGGACAAGCTGCTGATCCAGTTGCTGGCGCAGCCGCTGCAATTCATCGGCGTCGCACAGGTCGGCGGCATCCACCACCTGATCGAACGCGGTGCTGTAGGCCTCATAGGCCTTGACCGAAGGCTCGTTGGAGGGGGGAGACGGGCGCCGGTGGGCGGCCGGACCGCCGGGCTCCTCGCTGCCGTGGCCGGGGACCAGGATGGTGTCGCCGTCCAGCCCCTCGCCCTCCTGGGCGGCCATGCTCTCGGCTTCGCCGGATGCGGTGTCGCCGGTCCCCTCGGACGGCGAGGCGCCGCTTTCCGATTTGTCTTTCTGCTCCTGGGAGGTCGATTGCCCCCCCTGGGAATCGGCCCCCTCCTCATTCTCGCTTTCGGCGGCCTCCTGCTCTTCGACGGCCTCGATATCGAGGGCCGCGATGAGATCGCGCAGCACGCGGGCGAACCGGTCCTGGTCGCCCAGGGTGTCCGACAGTGTCTTAAGGCTGGCGCCGGCCTTGGCCTCGACAAACTCTCTCCAGAGATCGACAGCCTGCCGGGCCGACGGAGGAGCGGCCTGACCGCTGAACGCCTCCCGCGCGATCAGGCGCACGGCCTCGGACAGCGGCACCTGCTCGCGCTGAGAGACGGCGGCATAGCCCTCGGCACGGTAACGCGCCTCCAGCGCCGCCGACAGATTGGTGGCGACGCCCTTCATCATCCGCGCCCCCAGGGCCTCAACGCGGGCCTGGGCGACGGCATTGTAAATGTCCTTGGCTTCCTGCCCATGGGGCATGCGCCGGCTATGCAGGGCCTCGTCATGGTATCTGAGGCGCAGCGCCACCGAATCGGCGGCCCCCCGGAGGCGGGCCAGATCCTCCGCCAGGATCTTGCGCGGGGGCGACGGGAGCCGCACCTGGCCGCCCCGCACCGCCGGGGCGCCCTGGGAATAGGAAACCGTCACGTCGTCGCGACCGGCGACGGCCCGCAATGCCGCCGTCGTGACGCGCTTGACCAGATCAGCCGGCGCCTCTTCCTGGCCACCGATGAACCGTTTGTCGGCGCCCCCCTTGTCCATGGCTTTCGTCCGTCAGTCGAGCGCAACGCGGGCCAGGGTCTCGGGCAGTTCGACCCCGAAACAGCGCTGGTAGTACTCCGCGACCACCGATCGCTCCGTCTCGTCGCATTTGTTGAGGAAGGTCAGGCGGAAGGCGAATCCGATATCCGAGAAGATTTCGGCATTCTCGGCCCAGGTCAGCACCGTCCGGGGGCTCATGACCGTCGAGATGTCGCCGTTGATGAACCCCTGGCGCGTCAGTTCGGCCACCCGGACCATGCTGGCCACCTTCTCCCGGCCGTCCGGGTTGTCGAAGGCGGACAGCTTGGCGAGAACGATCTGCATCTCCACGTCATGGGCCAGATAATTGAGCGTCGCCACGATGTTCCAGCGGTCCATCTGGCCCTGATTGATCTGCTGGGTGCCGTGATAAAGACCGGTGGTGTCGCCGAGGCCGATGGTATTGGCAGTCGCGAACAGCCGGAAGGCGGGATGGGGACGGATCACGCGGCTCTGGTCCAGAAGGGTCAGCTTGCCCTCGACCTCCAGGATCCGCTGGATCACGAACATCACGTCCGGACGCCCGGCGTCATATTCGTCAAACACCAGGGCGGTCGCATGCTGCAAGGCCCAGGGAAGGATTCCCTCGCGGAACTCGGTAACCTGCTGGCCGTCCTTCAGCACGATGGCGTCCTTGCCGATCAGGTCGATCCGGCTCACATGGCTGTCGAGATTGACGCGGATGCAAGGCCAGTTGAGACGCGCCGCGATCTGCTCGATATGGGTGGATTTGCCGGTGCCATGATAGCCCTGCACCATGACGCGGCGATTGAAGGCGAAGCCGGCGAGGATGGCAAGTGTGGTGTCATGGTCGAACCGGTAGGCGTCGTCCCGTTCCGGAACATATTCGCTGGAGGAGGAATAGGCGGGCACCATCATGTCGGAATCGAGCCCGAACGTCTGGCGCACCGAGATCTGGATGTCGGGCGTGGCCATCAGGCCGTCCGAGGTGAGGGTGGCGGTTTCGGTCATGGAAATGCTGCTTTCGAGAAAACTTGGGCTCAGCCCAAACAGTTATGACAGATTTAGGCTCTCGCGGAGGGTTTTGTAAGCCTGGCCGATCTGCTTGAAGCGCTCCTCGGCGGCCTTGTCCCCTCCATTGGCGTCGGGATGATGCAGTTTGCACAATTCCTTGTAGCGCGCCTTAAGTTTTTCAAGCGTAAGTGGCAGGGATAAATTCATCACCCGCATCGCCGTCTGTTCCGCCACCGGCTGGGCCGCCTCGGGCGGGTGCTGGGGACGGTGCATCTCCGGGCCGAACACGTCGAAAGGATCGCGCACCTTTTCCGGATCGAACCGGAACCGGCCGCCCGACAGCGTGCCCAGCGGCCAGGTCGGGCGCTGCCAGGTGGTATCCATCCGGAGAATCCGCTCGATCTCGTCCGGTTTCAGCCCCGCGTAATAGTCCCAGGAGGCGTTGTATTCCCGCACATGGTCAAGGCAGAACCAATAATAGTCCTGTAATGTTTGTGGGGATTTCGGCGCCCGATAGTCACCGCTCCGGTCGCAACCGGGGTGGTCGCACGGTCGTCCGCCGCCACTGTTGCTCTGTTTGCCTTTCGGTGGCCAGAATTTACGTGATTGCCCGTTCATGATCGCACACTATGAGCGTAAGCCGGGTGACTGGCAATATTCTCGCCCGCCGGCACCGCGTCCGGAACGGGCGCCGTCTGCTTTCTCAAGGGGGCCCAGGGGACCACGGACATGCAGGTAAAGAACGCCATCGAGACGAAACTGACCGCCGGATTGTCGCCATCGCGCCTCGACATCGAGGATCAGTCGCACCGTCATCAGGGCCATGCCGGCGCCCATCCCGAAGGCGAAAGCCATTTCCATGTCACCATCGTCTCCGCCGCGTTCGAGGGCAAATCGGCAGTCGCCCGGCAGCGCCTGGTCTATGACCTTCTGGCGGAGGAACTGCGCAGCCGGGTGCACGCCCTGTCCCTGACGACGCTCACGCCCGCCGAGGCCTCGGCCCGCGCCACTCTCAACCGCTAGGCAAACGGACGCCCGTCGGAGGCGGCCTTAGCCGCGATCGGCCACGGCCAACCGGTCGGGGCCGTTCTTGGCGCGCGCCGGAGCCGGAAGCGAAAGCGAACCAGCGCGTATGTGATGCTGGACGCAGGCAATTCATTTCCCTCCGGCCTCTTGCCGTATTACTATGAAATGGTTGCAACACTATTCGTTTACACCACTCCGGTGTCATGTTAATATTTTTACATAATCTCGCTTAAGCGAGAGAATCTTGAGGGAAAATGGGGCTTTACGATGGTTGTCAGCACTTTGCGCAATCGGAACGTTACAATCGGGGGGCGTCGTACGAGCATGAAGCTCGAGCCGGGCATGTGGGATGCCCTGGATGAGATCTGCCACCGGGAAAGTTCCGCCATTCACGAGATCTGCACCCGCATTGCCAAGGAGCATAAGGGGTACAATCTGACCGCGGCGACACGGGCCTTTATCCTGGCCTATTTCCGCGCGGCCGCAACCGAAGATGGTCATGCGGCGGCGGGACACGGCCCCCGGCCCGGGGCCAGACCGTCGCTGGATGCCCCCAAGGCGCCGGCAAGGGTCGCGCTTCGCCCGGCCGACAGCGGATCGCGCCGCCTCGCCGGACGATAGAATCTGACTGCCCGGGAAGGGTCTCGCCGCTCCGAGACTTGAGAAAGCTCGGCTTTTTCAAGTCCGGGGCGCCGCTCTGAACGGTGGCATCGACAGGTGGAACGCGATGCGGGACGAGGCATCGCGGTTCGCCGCCCTGTCCGTGCTCTCCGTATGGGGCGGGGCGTCCGGGGCCGCGCCCCCGGATCAGTCCTTGTCCTCGGGATCGCGCGGCGCCGGCGGCGTCAGACGGACCGACGTGATCTGATTGCGGACCCGGCGCAGCACCTCGAAACGGAATCCGTAGAACAGAAAAACCTGATTGACTTCGGGGATCATGCGGGATTCGTGCAGCAACAGGCCCGCGATGGTCGCCGCATGCTCGTCGGGCAGACGCCAGTCATATTCCCGGTTCAGGTCCCTGATGGTGACGTCGCCATTGACGATGAAAGAGCCGTCGGCCTGCGGACGCACGCCCGCCACCAGAACGTCGTGCTCGTCGGAAATCTCCCCGACGATCTCCTCGATAATATCCTCAAGCGTGACCACGCCCTGAAGCGTCCCATATTCATCCACCACCAGCGCGAAATGCTCCCGCCTTTTGCGGAAGGCCTGCAACTGGTCGATCAGCGAGGTCGAGTCGGGGATGAACCAGGGCGGCGTCGACAGCGCCACGATGTCGATTTCGTTGAGATCCCCGGTGTGATTGCGGACCGCCCGCAGCAGGTCCTTCGTATGCACCACGCCGACGATGTTGTCGGGTTCCCCCTTCCACAGCGGCAACCGCGTGTAGGGCGAGGCGGTGATCTGATCCAGGATCACCGACATCGGCAGGGCGGCGTTGACCGTCGCCAGGTTTTTCCGGTGAATCATGATCTCGCCGACCTCGACATCGCCCAGATCCAGGATCGAGCGCAGCATCTTTCGTTCGTGACGGACCTCGTCCTCGGCGGTGTGAATGTCGATGGCGCCGCGCAG
This sequence comes from Telmatospirillum sp., assembly GCA_009712185.1. Lineage (GTDB taxonomy): Bacteria > Pseudomonadota > Alphaproteobacteria > Rhodospirillales > Magnetospirillaceae > Telmatospirillum. Next base: position 34,210 of record WASQ01000054.1, read on the forward strand.
TTCGGCGATGGTCTCCTCGATTCCGGCCTCGGCCTTGAGCGGCACGCCGAGCAGACGCAGCAGTCCGTTGACGAGGGCCTGCACCGCCAGGATCGGCGGTCCCAGGAACCAGGTGATGACCCGCATCACCGGCGCCAGAGCCAGGGCGACTGAATTGGACTGATGGATGGCGATGGTCTTGGGCAGGATTTCACAGAAGACGAGAACCACCACGGTCATCAGAACCGTGCCATAGGCCACGCCGGCGTCTCCGAAGGTGGCGATGGCCACGCTGGTTGCCATGGCGGAAGCGAAAATCTGCACCAGCGTATTGCCGAGAAGAATGGAGCCCAGCAGCCGTTCCTTACGGTTCTGCAACCGGTTGACGAGGGCCGCGCGGCGGTCCCCCTCCACCTCCATCTGATGCATCAGCGGCTTTGACACCACGGTGAGCGAGGTTTCGGCGCTGCTGAAGAAGAACAGCAGCATCAGCAGGAAAACGATCAGACCGATCTCAAGGATCATCGCGGTCCCACCCCCGCGCGCGACAGGGCCCGCTCGACGACCCGCCGGAGCGCCGGCGCCGGCACGTCCGGGGACAGGAAAGCCTGACCGATCCCCCGGGCCAGGACAAAGGTCACACGACCATCGCGCACTTTCTTGTCCTTCGCGAAATGGGCAATCAGGCGGTCGGCGTCCCAGCCGCCCGGCAGCGGCGGCAGATCCGCCGGCATGCCCAGCAGGTCGAGATGCCGGCGCAGCCGGTCCCGGTCCTCGGCGGGGCAAAGCCCCAGTTCGACCGAAAGATCGAAGGCCAGCAGGAGACCGATCGACACGGCCTCGCCATGCAGCAGCAGTTCGCCATATCCACCCTCGGCCTCCAGCGCATGGGCGAAGGTATGGCCCAGATTGAGAAGGGCGCGCTGTCCGCTCTCCCGCTCGTCGGCGGCAACGATCCGGGCCTTGGCGCGGCAACTGGTTTCGACCGCGCGGACCACCGCCCCCTCATGGCCGGCCAGAACGGCGGGCGCATGCACTTCCAGCCAGTCGAAAAAGGCGGGATCGTCGATCAGTCCATATTTCACCACCTCCGCATAGCCGGCCTTCAATTCGCGCGGCGGAAGCGTGCGGAGGACGCCGGTATCGGCCAGGACCAACCGGGGCTGGTGGAAACTGCCGATCAAATTCTTGCCCTGGCGGGCGTTGATCGCCGTCTTGCCGCCGACCGAACTGTCGACCTGGGCCAGCAGGGTGGAAGGAATCTGGATGAAGGGGACGCCGCGAAGCAGGACGCTGGCGGCGAAACCGGCGAGGTCGCCGATCACCCCGCCGCCGAAGGCGACGATCGTCGTTCCCCTCTCGCACCCGGCGTCCAGCATGGCATCCAGCAGGCTTTCCAGATGGACGAAACTTTTGGTCTGCTCTCCGGCCGGCAGCACGACGCCATGGTTTTCAATGCCGGCCCCGTCCAGCGCGTCTTTCAGCGCTTCGAGATGCAGGGACTCCAGCGTCTCGTCGGTGACAACGAAGACGCGGCCGCCCCCGGAGGCGCCCAGAAGCGGAGCAATCCGCGCCCCGGCCTCGGCAAGCAGGCCCGGCCCGATCAGAATGTCATAGGAACGGTCGCCCAGGGCGACGGAGATGGAGGCGGTCATTGCTGGCGGATCTCGCTTTCGGTCAGCCCGGGACATCGGGCGGGGGGACGGGGTGGCGCAAATGGCGGGCCAGGGCGTCCAGCACCCTGTCCACAGTGAATTCCGGCGGCCGGTCGGCGGTGTCGACGGCAAGATCGGCCGCGGCATAGACGGGGTAGCGGTCGGCAATCAGCCGGCCCAGGATTTCGCGCGGATCGCCCTGGCGCAGAAGCGGACGGTGATCCCGCCCGGCGGTCCGCTTGACAAGAAGGTCGAGATCGGCCCGGATCCAGACGGAAATTCCCTTTTCCGCGATCAGCGCCCGGGTCTCGGGATCCATGAAGGCGCCGCCTCCGGTGGCAAGCACGCAACGGGGCCCGGCCAGCAGACGTCCGACCACCTTGCGCTCGCCGTCGCGGAACGCCCCCTCGCCATAGCGGGCGAAAATCTCGCTGATCGAGCAACCGGCGGCGGCCTCGATCTCGGTATCGGCATCGATGAAGGGCAGGCCCAACCGCTGCGCAAGACGACGCCCGACGCAGCTTTTGCCAGCCCCCATCAGTCCGACCAGCACGATCGAACGGGGTATTGTCTCCGTTTCCTGACCCATCAATGATCCAACGGTTGGGTATGGGGGGCCCCTGGGAACCCCGTCCTCCAAAGAATTGCCGACATGGAAGCGTCGGGCAAGATTGAACTCCGGTTCGGGTCCCGATAAACTTTTGCCACTTTACCATGGTTTAATCCCGGCACGGTCCGTTCTCCTGTGTGCCGGGCGCCCTTCAAGGTTCATCAGGGGCCGGCCGGCGCGGACCTCCGCCGGGACGCCTCCGTCAAGGGGCGTTCCGGGGCGGATTCCTCCGGTGTTCCTCCCTGGCGTCCCCGTACCGGGCCGACCGGGGGGGCGGACGCCGTCTGATCAAACCTTTTCGTCAAGGCAGGTTCATATCAATGAGTAGTTTGCTTCGCATCGTTACCGTCATGCTGGTGGTGGTCGTCGTCGGCGGCATCGCGGCCCTGTCCATGTGGGACATTCCCGCCCCCACCAACAAGATCGAAAAGGTCATCCCGGATGAGCGTTTCCCGCGCTGACCGGCGCCTCGCGCCGGCCGCCCTCGCCCTGGTGTGGGCTCTGGCCGGCGCCGCCCCCGGCCTTCCGGCCCCGGCCGTCGCCGGCGCCGGCCCAGGGGCGCCGACGCCCTTGCTGCCGACGCCGCTGACGCCCACCTCGTCGGCCGACACACCGTCGTCGCTCGCCCCGGCGCTGGCCCCGTCATTGACCCCGTCATTGACCCCCCAGGCGGTTCCTCCGGCGCCTCCGTCCGGGCAGCCGGCCCCCCTGTCGCCGGACCTGCGGCGACCGCCGGCGGCCCAACCCGCCGCTGTGCCGGGCGGCCCCGCGACGCCCTCTCCCGCCGGCCCGGGTCCACGCGGCGACCGGATCGAGGTCCATGACCTGTCGGCGCCCGACGCCAACGCCACCGGCGTTTATGACGAGGCGCATGGCGGGTTCGGCGCCGACATGTGGTCCGGCACCACGCTGGGCACGGTCCAGAAGGTCATGCCGTTGCTGCCCGCCCCCACCCCCTGGCGGTCGATCGCGCGGCTGGAACGCAAGCTGCTTTTGTCGGTGGCGGCGGTGCCCGCCGGCAAATCCGCCGGAGAGCCGCTGATCAGGCTGCGCGCCGACCGTCTGTGGGCGATGGGCGAGGTTGACGGGCTCGCCGCGCTGCTGAAAGGCGTTCCGGAACAGACTCTGACCCCGGATCTGCGCGCGAGGCTGATCGATGCCGCCCTGGTGGCCGGCGATATCCAGACCGCCTGTCAGCAGGGGACCATTCTGAAAAGCCGCGTCCCCGACGATCTGACAGCGGCTAAGCTTCAGGTCTTCTGCCAGTTCTCAGCCGGAAAGGCGAACGAGGCCGGCCTTGGCGTCGATCTGCTGCGAGAACAGAAACTGGCGGATCCCGCCTTTTTCGCGGCCGCGGACGCCCTGTCCGGTATCGCGCCCGGAAAGCTGGACGGTTTCTCCGGCGCCACCGCGCTCACTCTCGCCATGGCCCGCGCGGCCAAGCTCCCGCTTCCCGAACAGGCGGTCACCGCCGGCATGCCGGCGCCGCTTCTGCGGGCCATCGCCTCCAATCCGACCGCGACCTTGGAGGCCCGCCTCACCGCGGCCGAGCGGGCCGAGGCGGTCGGTGCCTTCGATACCGAGGCGCTGCGCCAATTGTTCGAACAGGTGACCTTCAACCCGCAGGAACTGAGCGGCCCCTTGAGCGCCGCCGGCACCGACAAGGGCGTGCGCAGCCGCGCCCTGCTGTTCCGCGCCGCCGAACAGCAGACCCAGCCCGCCGCGAAGGTCGAAATCATTTCCCGCGCGCTGACGCTGGCGGGCGACGGCCCATCCTATTTCGCCGCCGCGCGCCTTTACGCCCCGCAAATCGCCGGCCTGCACCCCACCCCCGATCTGCTGCCCTTCGCACCGATGGCGGTTCGCTCGCTGCTGGCGGCCGGACGCCCGGATGTCGCGTCCGCCTGGCACGGGCTTCTGAAAGGGGCCTCGGATCCTGCCATGGCCCCGGTTGCCGCCGGCCTGTGGCCGCTTCTGAGGCTGGCCGGCGCGGATGCGTCCGTTCCCTCGCAGGCGTTGAGCGCCTGGCGCAAGGCCCGGGTGGATCTTCCCCCGCCTGTGGCGGAACGGCGTATTCTGGTCGGCTATGGTCTCCTGGCCGCCATGGGTGACAAGGTCCCCGCCGAGGACTGGCTGGCGCTTTATGACAATCCGCAGCCGGCGGCCGCCGGCGCGGCGGGCCCGCTCCGTCCGATGCTGTGGCATGGGCTCCGGATGGCGGCGGAGGACCTGCGTCTGGGCGAGAGCGTTCTGTTCAGTCTGGCGACCCTGGGCGACGGCGCCTTCACCCAGGTCGATCCCACGGACCTCTATCGGTCGGTGGCGGTTCTGCGCCTGATCGGCCTTGAGGGGGATGCGCGGTCGCTGGCCGTCGAGGCGGCGATCGCCAACGGCGTCTGACGGCGATGACGTCGGACGGAGGGGAACGCCATATCGAGGCCTTTCTGGAGATGATGGCGGCGGAACGCGGAGCCGCCGCCAACACTCTGGACGCCTATCGCCGCGATCTTGAAAATTTCGCCGCTTTTCTCGGTCCGCTGGGACTGGCGGTGCAGGAGGCCGGTGCCGACGCGCTGAGGGACTATCTCAGCGCGATGCGCCTGGATGGCCTGTCGGCGCGGACGGCGGCACGGCGCCTGTCGACGCTGCGCCAGTTCCATCACTTCCTGTTCGCGGAAGGCATCCGCGCCGACGATCCCGGACTGATGATCGACGGTCCCCGTCTGGGCCGCCCCCTGCCCAAATATCTGTCCGAGGCCGAGGTCGAAAGCCTGATCGCCGCCGCCCGCCGTCAGGAGGGCGTGGCTGGTCTCCGCTGCGTCGCCATGGTGGAACTGCTTTATGCGACCGGCCTGCGCGTTTCGGAGCTGGTGGGGCTGCCGGCCAGCACCGTCGCACGGGGGCCGGAAACGCTTGTGGTGCGGGGCAAGGGCGGCAAAGAACGGATGGTTCCGCTGGGGGCGGCGGCGCGAGAGGCGGTTGCCCTGTGGCTGACGGCGCGGCACCCGAAATCGAGCCGCTGGCTGTTTCCCGGAGAAAGGGCCGACCGGCCTTTGACCCGCAACGCCTTCGGCCGGATCCTGGGCGCCCTTGCGATCGAGGCCGGCATCGCGCCGTCCCGCGTGTCACCGCATGTCCTGCGTCATTCTTTCGCCAGCCATCTGCTGGCCCATGGCGCGGATCTGCGCAGCGTGCAGCAGATGCTGGGGCATGCCGACATCGCGACCACGCAGATCTACACGCATGTTCTTGATGAGCGCCTGAAGGCCCTCGTTACCGCCCATCACCCCCTGTCGCGCCGGAAGACCCCGTCCGATCGCTGATGCGGGACAGGCGTTCCGGTGGTCTTCGCCGGTGGGTCCGGTTCAGAAAACCGCCAGGGACCGGATGTAGATATCGCCCTGCCAGCTATGGCCCAGGGTCTCCTCCGCCGCCAGACGCAGGCATTCCTTGGCGGCGCGCGCGCCGCCGTGGGCGGCTTCCAGGAACTCGGCCGGCCGGCTTTGAAGCCGGGGACCGGCCTTGGCGACGATGTCCTTCATATGATCGCGGACCTGCGACAGGGAGCGGCTGTCCGAGGACTGGAAATAGGCATCGACCAGAACACGCTGCCAGCGGCCGGTCTCATGATTCTGGACAGAGGCGACGACACGCGGCATAGCCAGGGCATTGTCGGGCAACTTTGAGGGAATCTCGTTCGGCGCCAGCTCGTGACGCTGCTCGACGCGATGCCCGCCCAACGAAATATCGCGGGCGGAAGCGGACGTCACGGACAGGCAGAAGACCATGGCGGCGGCAACAACGCCCGCGGCCAGCGGCGTCGCGACAACCTTTCGGTAGCAAGCGGACATCGCATCTCCTGCAAAAGTAATTGTGAGGATGACGCGACTTTAAGAACAGTTACCCCGGAATGCAATATTATTAAGTCTTAATAATATTGCGTAAAATTTTACTCAATTGAAGGGGCGAGACATTCGCCTCAACAGGGACCGATCATCGCCCGGACATCGTCCGGCCCCAGGCCTGACCGGCGCAGGCTGGAGAGGCTGGTGGCCCGGTCACGCTTCGCGAGGCGGCGTCCGCTGGCATCGGTCAACAGGCGGTGATGGTGCCATTCGGGGACCGGCAGCTCCAGCAGGGCCTGCAACAGCCGGTGGATGTGCGTGGCGGCGAAAAGATCCCGCCCCCGTGTCACCAGGGTCACGTCCTGAAGCGCGTCATCGACCGTGACCGCCAGATGATAGCTGGCCGGCACATCCTTGCGGGCCAGGACGACGTCGCCGAAGAGATCGGGCGTGGCCCGGATAACGCCTTCCCGCCGGTCGGTCCAGGTCAGCGGCCCGGCCATCGCCATCGCCTTGTCCATGTCGATCCGCAGGGCATAAGGCTGTCCGGCCGCGATCCGGTCTTCCCGCTCCGCGACCGACAATGATCGGCATAATCCGGGATAGCGGGGGCCATCCGGCCCCTGGGGCGCGCCGCCGGCCTGCGCGATCTCGCGGGCGATATCGGCACGCGTGCAGAAACAGGGATAAAGAAGCCCCATGCGGTCGAGCCGGGACAGGGCGGCGCCATAGTCGTCCCAATGATCGGACTGCCGGCGCACCGGTTGTTCCCAGGACAGGCCCAGCCAGGCGAGGTCCTCCAGCAGTCCCGCGACATAGACGTCGCGGCAGCGGCTGGTATCGATATCCTCGATCCGCACCAGGAACCGTCCGCCCCCCTTCGCGGCTTCGCCGGCGGCAAACAGGGCGCTGAAGGCATGCCCCAGATGCAGCTCGCCGCTGGGGCTCGGCGCAAAACGCGTGACGATCGGCATGATAGGGCACACTATCCTTTTTGACGGCGTCGAAGCCAGTGCCGGAGTGGCGGCAAACGACGCCCGAGCGGTCCGCAGGGCCGCGCCCGGCGATTGAGGGAAACAGGGCGGGCGTCCCCACACGGCCCCGCCGCCGCCGCGCGCGACGGAAGGAATGTCACAGGCCGCCTCCTCGCGGTCGGGCGTTGAGCCCGCCGGAGCGCGAGCGGAGGAAGCCCAAGCGGGCCGCAGGGCCGCGCCCGGCGATTGAGGGAGAAACAGATGCAAAGGAGATCATCATGACGCCGGCCACGCTTCAGGGCCCGTCTCTGTCCCCGGCCTCCGGGGCGCCGGCCGCGCAACTGGTGGTGTTTCTCCATGGTGTCGGCGCCGACGGTGACGACCTGATCGCTCTCGCGCCCTATTTCGCCCACCGGCTTCCCGACGCGGATTTTCTGGCCCCGCACGCGCCTTTTCCCTTCGATATGGCTCCGTCCGGGCGCCAGTGGTTCAGCATGGGCGATCTCAGTCCGGCGTCCCTTCAGGCCGGGGTGGATACGGCCGCCCCCCTGTTGAACGCCTGGCTGGATGCCGAGCTGGCGGCGCGGGGCCTGTCGGACAGCGACCTTGCCCTGGTCGGCTTTTCGCAGGGAACGGTGATGGCCCTTCAGGTCGCACTCAGGCGCAAGGCCGCCTGCCGGGCCGTGGTCGGATATTCGGGTTTTCTCGCCATGCCGGATTCCCTGCCCGAGGAGGTGACGGCGCGCCCGCCCGTTCTTCTGGTCCATGGCGACGCTGATGAAGTGGTGCCGTTCGCGCTGATGCCTCTGGCGGAGAAGGCGCTGGCGACCATCGATGTTCCGGTCAGGGTTCAGATCCGGCCGGGCCTCGGGCATGGCATCGACGATGCGGGACTGGCGGCCGGAATCGACTTCGTCGCCCGGGCTTTCGGCGCCCCATGACCCGCTGTCACGTAATTGTTATGGTTGATTACCCGCACTTTCTGGTAGATACCCTAGATATGGTGACCGCAACCAATGGAGGGGGCGGATTTTGTCGCTGGCGCTTGAAAGCTGTCCGGCTCTGGTCCTGAACGCCGACTTCAGACCGTTGAGCTATTATCCGCTCTCGCTCTGGCCGTGGCAGGAGGCGGTCAAGGCGGTTGTCGCGGACAGGGTCAATGTCATCTCGGTCTACAACCGGTCGATCCGATCTCCCTCCTCCATGATCCCCCTGCCCAGCGTCATTTCCCTCAAGGAATATATCCCGACCAGGCGGCGCCCGGCCTTCACGCGGTTCAACGTCTTTCTGCGCGACCGCTTCACCTGCCAGTATTGTGGCAATTCGCTGCCAACCCACGACCTGACCTTCGATCATGTGGTTCCCCGCTGCAAGGGGGGCCATACGACGTGGGAGAATGTGGTGACGGCCTGTTCGCCCTGTAATTTGCGCAAGGGAAGCCGCCTCCCGCATGAGGCGAAGATGTTTCCGCTGATCCGTCCGCTGGCTCCGACCAACTTCCTGTTGCAGGAGCATGGTCGCGCATTTCCGCCCAACTATCTGCACGAAAGCTGGCGGGACTTTCTCTATTGGGATACCGAGCTGGATCCGGTGTGACCGGACGGCCGGGCGCCGGGCTCATCCCCGACGCCGTCCGGCCACCTTATCCCCGCCTCCCGGGTCAGAACCGCTCCGACAGCCAGATCGCGACTTTCGTCCCGGCCTTGATGGCGGAGGACAGGACGGGATAGGCCGGCGTCTGTTCGGCCCCGTTGGCGAGGCCGATGTCGCGGTGATGCAGTTCCTCCTCGCGGAAGGTGGTGACCGTGGCCTTGAGATCGGCCTCGTCCTCGCCCAGTTGCTCAAGCTGCCGGGCATAATGCTGCTCGATGGTCTCCTCGACCGCCACGGTGCAGGCCATGGCGGCCTTTTCGCCGAGAAGGGCGGTGCCTGCCCCCAGGGCGAAGCCGGCGATATGCCAGATCGGCTGAAGCAGCGTCGGCCGCACGCGGCGATGACTGACCAGATCGTTGAAGGTCTCGAGATGGTGGCGCTCCTGCTCCTCCATCGTCTTCAGCGCATCGGAACAGGCCCTGCGGCGGCCGAGAATGGCGCGCTGGCCCTGGTAGATCCGAACGGCGCCATATTCGCCGGCCTGATCGACCCGAAGGATCCGTTCCAGCAGTTCGCGCGGCCCCGGATCGCCCGGCATCAGGCGTTCGGCGGTCCGGGTTCCGGTCCCGGTGGTGGTGTTATCGCTCATATGGATCAACCCTGTTGTTGGAGACGCCGCACCGACCAGCCGCTGAACAGGGCCAGACAGAAGGCGAACATCGCATTATAGCCCGCCATCGAGATTCCGAAGATCGACCATGGAACGCGGTCACAGGGCACCGGCGGCGGGCCGGCCAGCAAAGCCTGAAGATCGGCGGCGCTGTTGGCCTGGGGATTGGCGCCACCGACGCAGGAGGATTCCCACAGATGCTGCTCGACCCCGACATGGTAGACGGCGATTCCGCTGTCGATCAGGAAGGCGAGAGCGCAAAGCCCCACCAGAAACAACCGGACGCGGGGCGGCGCCTTCAGCGCCAGGGCGGACAGAACCCCGGCGGTGACATAGGGAATCCGCTGATAGATGCACAAGGGACAGGGGGGCAGGCCGAACCCGTACTGGGTGATGAGCGCCGTCGCCATGGCTCCGGCGCAGGCCAGCAGCAGCAAAGCGGGATAAAGACGGGGGGAAGTCATGATCAGAAGACCCGGATGATGAAAAAGCCGCCGACCAGGGCGACCACGAAGGCCGTGGTGACCAGCGTCAGCCGCCGCTCGATGAAATCGCGGATCGGTTCGCCGAAGAAATAGAGCAGCCCGGCCACCAGGAAGAAGCGCATGGCGCGCGACCCGATCGACGCCAGGGTGAAAACCATGGGATCGAGATGGCTGAAGCCGGCGGTGATGGTGATCAGCTTGAACGGGATCGGGGTCCAGCCCTTCGCCAGGATGACCCAGCCGCCATTGACCGCGAACCAGGACTGGAAGGTCTGGAAACTGGCCTCCAGATGGTAGAAGGCGATGATGGGCCGCCCCACCACCTCGAACAGGGAATAGCCGATCAGATAACCGAGCCAGCCGCCGACGACCGAGGCCGCGGTCGCCACCAGGGCATAGCGCCACGCCTTATGGCGCGCCGCCAGGACCATAGGAATGAGCATGATGTCGGGCGGAATGGGAAAGACGGAGCTTTCGATGAAGGCGACGGCCACCAGCCACCACAACGCATGGCGGTGGGACGCCATCCTCATCATCCAGTCATAGACGCGTTTCAGCACGTGGGTCTTCCCCGTCTGGTTTCGGACATACCCAGCGAGATGTAGCGCCAGCGCCCGCCCGGCGCAACGAGGGAATGGCCGTCGCTCCCCGCCCGGCCGGAAAAGGTCTGTTGCCGGACCGGGCAGACCGCGCCGGATCCACCGGGCGCCATGACAAACTATTGACCGGCCGAAAACCTTGGCTATAGTCGGCCCCCTACCTCCGGTGCCCCAGTGGCGGAATGGTAGACGCGGCAGACTCAAAATCTGTTGCCGGCAACGGCGTGTTGGTTCGAGTCCGACCTGGGGCACCAAGAGGTTGAGGCCATCGCCTCACCTCATCCGAAATCGCAAAATTCTCCTCCTTTTTTGCATGACGCCATGTGGCGCCGGGTGAGCTTGACGCACCTGCTCCGTTCCTCGGCAATGCAGCCGGCCAGACTGATAAAGTTGGGTCGCTGTAGGGGGCGAGATTGGATCTCATGTCGGCACTCATGGCGAACATTGACCAACTCGAAGGCGTATTCATGCCCGAGGCTGCGGGGCACCGGCCCCAATACGTCATCCCCGGTTCACTCTCAGAAATTTCTTACAGAAAGATCTCAGGACAGGGAGACGGCTCCGCTACACAGTCGGCTCCACGCGATCGCCAAACCCGCGTGGCGGATGGGCGGGCAACTGCCAAGTACCCACGCATGTCCAACAAACAATATTCTGTTTCAAACGTGGGAGGAGAGGGCACTGTTCAATTCTTGCAATGCATCGGCCGCTGTCGCATTTGTATTCCGGCACAGAATCGATTCAGAGACATTAGCCCGGCAAATTCATGTTCCGACAGAAAATATTTTAGGCCTCGCAGCCCATGAATCCCAATATGGTGCTGGGCGCTTTGCCAGAGACGGTAAAAATTATTTCTCGCTGCACGCCCCGGCGCCTTTACAAACCGACACGATGACGGCCCTGGAGGATCCCGATGTGGTCGTCGCGACGTTTTCATCATTTTACCAATCAGGACAATATTTCCTCCTCCGCTACGGAGGATTCGTTAAAGACCGACCCGATGCGAAAGAATTCGCGGCAGCCCTTGTCCGGTAGGGCTTCAATTCAGGAAAGAGGAGTCGGGGCGGCACCGACAACTATGCAAAAATTGTCGCCGATTGCATCGCCATGGTCCGGCAGAGGTTGCAATGTACCGTTGGATGACCGTTCTTCTCGTCGGCTGCGGATTGCTGGCGGACGCCCCGGCAATCGCGGATCAGCTTGACGCCCCAACCATTCAATCCTCCGGCGTGACGGTGGAGCAGGCGAAACAGATTCTGGTCCTCGTGCTGAAACACGAAAAAATCGATACGGCGAATCCTCACCTGTGGATCGACGGCCCCTGGACCGACGAGGAGACCGGACTGCCCTTCCTGGCGGGCCATTATCATTTCGGTATTGTCGATAACAATCCCGGCGGCGGACGATCCGTTACGCTGGGACAGTTTTCCGTCACGATCCTGACCGGCGACATCTGGCAGACCGAACGCTGCCGGCGCTTTCGTTTTCCCGCCCTGACCGTCATCCAGAAGCGGATCACGGAAAAGACGGGCCAACCGCTCGCCACCGAGGCCGATGCGAAAGAGGAACTGGGGTGCGACTGACGGCGGGATTCCGACATCCGGATCCCTGACGAGCGGGACGCCCATCTTACCCGCCGGCTACGCCGGAGCCGGACGAAAGGCCTGCCTTCCGGCTTTGCCGAACACCCAGAGACAAGCGTCTGCGAGACCCGCCTCCAAGGAGACGCCCTCCGAAAACATGGAGCCGACACAGTTCCTCCGGCATGGATATCCCGGCCGCGATGCCGGCCCTCCGCCATACGCAGGCCTCGGGGCCGGTGGTCGCGACCTGAAAGAAGCCCCCCCTGCACCCCACAGAATCGAGCCGCCGCATTTCGGCAGCGGCCAGGGGATCCCCCGCCCCGGATATCCTGACGGCAAGGCTCATCGCGACGAGGGCCACGACACCGCAGGCGTGGACTGTCCGCGATCCGGCCTTGTCAAACTTACCGTCAAAGTGGGAGGATGCCGTCAAGGCATTCAGGGACGGCGCTGTCAGCGGCTTCATTTCCAATCTGCTGACTGTTGTCATCAATACGGTCATGACGACCTGGAAGCGGTCGGTCCGGATTGTCCGCGAGGACGTCATGTCCCTTTATTGCGCCCTGAAAATGCTGGCCTTCCCTCCCGAAGGAATGACTCTGGAACAGGCTGCTCACGAGGCATCGAAGCTGCTGGTTGCTGGCGCCGTAGTGGGCTTGGGGGTTTTCGGAGAGGAGAGGTCTTGGCAAAGCGTTGGATGGCGTATCCGGGCGCTGCGCGGTGCTGATCGGGGATGCGTTGGGAGTCCAGACGAATTGAAGATGCGCCACCACTACAAGATCCGCGCCTATCGCGTCGAGCGAGGTCTCTCGCTGCGCGAGCTGGCGGCCATGGTCGGGATCGGCAGAATGGAAATGACGAAGATCGACGCGGGCGAACGCCTGATCGACGAGACGTTGCAGGCAACCCTGGCGGAGGCACTGGGCGTTGATCCCGGCGAACTCGACTATGCCGTCGACCATTCGGGCAAGAGGTAGGTTCGTGCCAGGTTATTGCACCACGTCCGGTGGAGCCTCTGGCTGAAATCCGCCCCATATGGCTCTTCTCGTCGGCGCGGGATTGATGCCGGGCGCCCCCGGCCATTCAATCCTCCGGCGTGACGGTGGATCAGGCCAAACAAATTCCGGCCCAGACCGTCACCCAAGGAATGACCACGGAAAGGACGGGCCAGAGGTTCGCCGCCAAGGCCGATGCGAAAGAGCGGTTGGGGTGCGGCTCACGCCGGAATTCCGACATCTGGCTCCCTGACCGGACGAAGCGGCATTCGATCCGCGTGCGACGTCTGAGCCTGTGGAAAGGCCTGCCTTTCGGCTTCGCCGAATGGCGAGCGGGACGCTCGCCCCACTCACGGAGTCCCAGGACTCTTCCATCTGTTTTTTCCGCCAGCCGGCCCCCGCAGGCCGGGACTTCTCCATTTTTTCACGATCCGATATCGGGGAGCGGCGACGACAAGGTGACGGCGGTTCCGGGGGCGTCACGACCGCCTGACCGCCTCACGGAGCGGGACCGGCGGGAGAGGCGGCGGGACCAGACAGGAAAATCCTGGCGGGACGGCGCGTAAAGACGTCGGACAGCCCCTTCTGATCGCTGTTATTCGTCCGGCTTAACAATCACCCCGCCTTCCGCCCTGCGTCGCCCTAACCTATTTCCAGTTGTTTTCTCGCATCCAGGAACACACCTGAAAGGCGCGGCCGCGTGCGCAGCCAGCCTATCCGGGAGACCACGGATCAAGAGGGAAAAGGGGAACGTCATGACGACCGCCCATACTATCGCCGGAACTGCCCGACCAGGGCCCGGCGCCACCGGACTTTCGATTGCGGAACGATACCGCCTGGTTCGGGACACGACCGAGCGTCTGGCGGCGCCGCTCTCGGCGGAGGATCAGACGGTCCAGTCGATGATGGAAACCAGCCCGACCAAATGGCATCGCGGCCATACAAGCTGGTTTTTCGAGGTACTGGCCCTGCGGCCGCACTGTCCGGGCTACCGTCTGTTCGATGAGCGCTTCCTCTTCCTGTTCAATTCCTATTACGAGGCGCTGGGGCCACGCCACGAACGCGGATCACGCGGCCTGATCACCCGGCCGGGGATCGCCGACATCGCGCGTTACCGCCACCATGTCGACGAGGCCATGACCGATTTGCTGCGGACGGAGCCGGATCCCGTGCTGTCCCGGGTCATCACCCTTGGCCTGAACCATGAGCAGCAGCATCAGGAACTGTTGCTGACCGACATCAAGCATGCCTTCGCGCAAAATCCGCTGGCGCCCGTCTACTGTCCCTTGCCGGCGGATCGGGATGATCCGCCGGCGCCCCCGCCCCGATGGATCCAGGTTGAAGGTGGCCTGCACTGGGTCGGATGCGACGCCGGAACCACGGACTTCCATTTCGACAATGAAGGGCCGGCCCACACCGTCTTCTTGAACGATTTCCAGATCGCCGACCGGCCGGTCAGCGTCGGCGAGTATCTGGAGTTCGTGGAGGACGGCGGCTATCGGACACCGACGCTCTGGCTGGCCGACGGACTGCCCCTGGCGCGGGACTGGGACGGCCCCGCCTATTGGGAGAAACGGGACGGCGCGTGGTTCGCGCGGACCCTGCATGGACGGTTGCCCCTCGACCCTGCGGAACCGGTCTGTCACATCAGCTATTACGAGGCCCAGGCCTTCGCCACCTGGGCCGGCAAACGCCTTCCCACGGAATTCGAGTGGGAGGTGGCCGCCCGGCGGTGGTCGGACGGCGCCGTCCGTCACCCGCGTGACATCCGGCCGCATCCCGGACCTCTCCACCCGGGATTCGATCAGGACGTCTGGGAATGGACGGCCAGCGCCTATCTGCCCTATCCCGGATACCGCCCGGCGCCGGGCGCGGTCGGCGAATACAACGGAAAGTTCATGGTGGGACAGATGGTCCTCAGGGGCCGGTCCTGCGCGACACCCCCCGGCCATGACCGGCTGACCTACCGCAATTTTTTCGCGCCGGCCGCCCGATGGCAATTTTCCGGGCTGCGCCTTGCCGGGGAGATCCAGTGATGAGCGACGCATTGAACCGCCTTCACGATATCGAACCCTCGGTCGGCGAATTCCGGGACGCCGTCCTGGCCGGCCTCGCGCATCCGCGCAAAAGCCTGCCCAGCAAGTTCTTTTATGACGCCGAGGGGTCGCGGCTGTTCGACCGGATCACCGAACTGCCCGAATATTATCCGACCCGGACGGAATGCCGGATCCTGCGCGACCATGCCGGCGACATCGCCGGTCTGATCGGGCCCGGCGTTCGGCTGGTGGAGTTCGGATCGGGCGCCGGCATCAAGATCCGGCTGTTGCTGTCGGCGCTGGACCGGCCCGCCGCCTATGTTCCGGTCGACATTTCCCGCCAGCATCTGCTGACCGCGACGGCGCGTCTCGCGCGCGAATTCCCCGGACTTCCCATCGTCCCGGTCTGCGCCGACTACACCCGCCCCTTCACCTTGCCGGACCACCGGTCGGCCGGCGCCGGTCACGACACTGTGCCGGGGCCGGCGGTCGGTTTTTTCCCGGGATCGACCATCGGCAATTTCACGCCGGCCGAAGCCCGCGATTTCCTGGAAACCGCCCGATGTCTTCTGGGGCCGGGATCGTCCATGATTCTCGGCATCGATCTCAGGAAAGACGAGGGAACCCTGAGCCGCGCCTACAATGACACGGCCGGCGTCACCGCGGCCTTCAATCTCAACCTGCTGCGTCGGATCAACCGGGAGTTGGACGGAACCTTTTCCCTGGACCAGTTCACGCACGCCGCCTGGTGGAACGCCCGTCAGGGCCGGGTCGAAATGCATCTGGTCAGCCGCCGCGACCAGGAGGTCGGCATCGGCGCGCACCGGGTGCGATTCCGCGCGGGCGAGACGATCCACACGGAAAATTCCTACAAATACAGCCTGGATCAGGCCCGCGATCTGGCGGCGGGGGCCGGCTATCGCACGCGGACCGCCTGGACCGACGACGCCGCCCTGTTCGCCGTCCTGCTTCTGACGGCGCCATAGCCCCGGCCCCGGTCCTGCGAGTTCACCCGCGAGCCCGCTCTCGGGCCCGCCAGATGGCGGACGATGGCCCGAGGGTCGCGGAGTACCGCGGCACAAGGCTGGCCGCGGATCGGATCCGATCCCGCGCGGGACGGGTCAAACGCACCATCGCGGGGACCGGAACCGGCCCCCGCGATGGCCGCGATCACTCGATTTCAGTGAATTTGTCGCCACGCACCTTGCAGACCGGACAGTGGTCCGGAACGTCGCCCACCACTGTATGGCCGCAGACCGGACAGACATAGATCCGTCCCTCCTCCAGATCATGGCCGTCCTTGACCGCGGTCAGCGCCTCGGTGAACAGGCCATGATGGGTCTCCTCGACGGCCATGGCATATTTCATCGAGGTCGCCGCCTGACGATGCCCCTCCGCCTCGGCCTCGGCGACAAAACCGGGATACATCTCCTTGAACTCATGCAATTCGCCGGCAACCGCCTCCGCAAGGTTCTCAGCCGTTGTCTTAACACCGCCCATGGCGCGCAAATGGGCATGGGCGTGGATGGTCTCGGCCGCGGCCACGGCGCGGAACAGCTTCGCCACCTGGGTCAGCCCCTCTTTCCGCGCGGCCTCCCCGAACGCCAGATATTTGCGGTTCGCCTGACTTTCCCCGGCGAACGCCTCCGCCAGATTCTTTTCCGTCTTCATGGTCTTGACCTCTCTTTATTCCCGCCCTGAAGGGCGGCACCAATCCCCCGGTATGGAAAAGCCGGTGGCAATCCTGGGATCGTCTTGCATGGAAGCAGGCCTGTGGCAATATGGAATATGCCAAAAGTAATAACGATTCAATTTTCAGGGATATCGCCTTTTACTCACATGGTGCACCGCAAAATCACACCATGGCTTTATAGTTGATTGAAATGGCGCTATCGTTTCTGGTCTTTGAAGAAGAAAAAAAATCCGTCTGGAGGGAAGTGACATCTGAAACATGATCATCGCTATGGGGGGATGTGATGAACATAAAATCGATCAGTGCGCGTCTTTTAATGGTTATTGCCATAACTGTTTTCGGGTCTCTGGCTGCATTGACGATCGCGGCCTACGAACTTCACCAGCAGATCATCGACGACAAAGTCGATAAGACGCGGGCCATGGCCGAAGTGGCCCGCAACATCGCGAAGGGGTTTGACGAGCGATCCAAGGCCGGGGAGTTTGATCAGCAGACCGCCCAGTCGCTCGCCAAGGCCACCTTGCGGCTCCTCCGCTACGACAACAGCAATTACTTCTACATTTATGATCCGACGGGGACCGTTCTGGTTCACGGAACCTTCCCGGCCCGCGAAAACAAGAATTTCATCGATGAGAAGGACGCGGCCGGCAACGACTACATCAAGGACATCATCAATGCCGGAAAGAAGGGTGGAGGCATCCTCCGCTTCTATTTCCCGAAGGCGCCCGGAACGCCGGCTCTTCCCAAAATCAGCGCCATATCGGCTTACGAGCCCTGGGGCTGGATTTTCGGCACCGGCGCCTATTACGACGATATCGAGACCGAATTCTGGTCTGAAATCGCCGCCCTGGCCGGTCTGGTCGGCGCCATTCTTGCCCTGTCGATCCTGGCCGGCGTGCTGCTGGCCCGCTCCATCACCAGGCCGCTTCATTCCCTGTCCGAGGTCACCCGCAGTCTGGCCGGCGGCGATTACCGCATCGACGTCACGGCGGCGACCCGGCAGGACGAGATCGGCGGTCTCGCCCGTTCAATCGAATCGCTGCGCGACGAGGCGAAACAAGCCAGCGAACTGCGCGCCGCCCAGGCCGAGCGGGAAGAACAGCAGGCCCGTCAGCGCAAGCAGGAGATGCTGCGCCTTGCCGACGCTTTCGAGGCCAGCGTGATGGGGGTGGTCAAGTCCGTCTCCTCTTCGGGAGAGGAATTGCAGGGCACCGCGAAGACCATGACCACGGCGGCGGATGAGGCCTCAACCCAGGCGACGACCGTGGCGTCGGCCGCCGAGGAGGCGACGGCCAATGTTCAGACCGTGGCTGCCGCCGCCGAGGAACTGTCCTCCTCCATCGCCGAAATCTCGCGTCAGGTCACCGATGCGGCCCGGATCTCCACCACCGCGTCGGAAGAGGTCGCTGAGACCAACTCCATGATCCAGGGACTGGCATCGGCCGCCGACCGCATCGGCGAGGTGGTCAAGCTGATCAATGACATCGCCAGCCAGACCAATCTGCTGGCCCTGAACGCCACCATCGAGGCGGCGCGCGCCGGCGATGCCGGAAAAGGTTTCGCCGTGGTGGCGGGCGAAGTGAAAAATCTGGCCAACCAGACCGGCCGCGCCACGGAGGAAATCACCGGTCAGATCTCTGCGGTGCAGGAGGAGACGCGCCGCGTCGTCGATGCCATCAAAGGCATCGGCACGGTGATCAATCAGGTCTACGAGATCTCCTCGGGAATCGCCTCGGCGGTTGAACAACAAGGCGCCGCCACCCAGGAGATCGCCCGCAACGTCCAACAGGCGGCGCAGGGGACCCGTCAGGTCTCCCAGACCATCGGAGTCGTGGCGGAAACGGTGCGCGCCACCGGCACGGCCGCCGGCCGCGTGCTCCGTTCCGCCGATGTCCTGGCAGGCGATTCCGGACGGCTGAAACAGGAGGTCGGCAGCTTCCTGAGCTCCATCCGCGCCGACTGATCGCGACGCGTTGCGGCCGGGGCGGCGCCGTCTCGTTCCCCCCGGTCCCACGGGCGGGGGCTCACAAGCCCCCGCCCGCATCGGCCGCTGCCCCACGTCCCCGCCCGTGGGACCGGGGGCCGCGGGGACTGACGGCGGCGGAATTTTCACACGCTCTCCCGCCCGCCCCGCCGATCGCGACCGGACCAAAGTCCCACTTGACCAGTCCCGGCTCCTTCCCGCTTACTGATCGCACGACCAAAGGTTGTCCTCTGTCCCCGCAAGGATTGTCCCTCGTGAAAGACGCATCGACTGGCGCGCTGATCACCCGTCTTGCCCCGGGGCTGTTCGTGCTGCTGTGGAGCAGCGGCTTTATCGGCACCAAATATGGCCTGCCCTATGCCCCGCCCTTCACCTTCGTTCTGGCGCGGATGATCATCGCCTGCACGATCCTGACGACCGTATCGCTGGTCTTCCGCGCGCCCTGGCCACGCCGCTGGCAGGACCTTGGTCATCTGGCGGTGGCCGGGCTCCTGGTGCACGGGACCTATCTGGGGGGTGTTTCCGCCGCTATCGCGGAGGGCGTGCCCGCCGGCCAGGTGGCCCTGATCGTGGGCCTGCAACCTTTGCTGACCGCGGCGGTGGCGGGTCCCCTGCTGGGGGAGCGGGTCACCGCCCGTCAGTGGCTGGGGCTGCTCCTCGGATTGGCCGGAGTCTGGCTGGTGGTGTCGCAAAAGACCGGAAACGACGGCGTCACCGACGCGGGCGCCATCGCCTGGACCGTCATGGCCCTTCTCGGCATCACCGGCGGAACCCTTTACCAGAAGCGCTTCTGCACCGGAATGGACCTGCGCAGCGGCACAGCGGTCCAGTATCTGGCCGCGGGGACGATGGCCGCCCTGCTGGCCTTCACCCGGGAAACGCCCCATCTCGACGTCACCGCGTCACTGGCGCTGGCCCTGCTGTGGCTGGTTTTCGTCCTGTCCTTCGGCGCGATCTTCCTGCTGTTCACCCTGATCCGGCACGGGCAGGCGGCCAGGGTGGCCAGCCTGTTCTATCTGACGCCGCCCACCACCGCGATCATGGCCTGGGCCCTGTTCGGCGAGCATCTCGCCCCGTCCGGACTTCTGGGATTTGCGGTGGCAGCCGCCGGTGTCGCCCTGACGAGACGTTAGCCCCTGGCGAAACGATATCCTCCGAACCCGGGGCCGTTTTCCCACCAGACCGGACCCCGATCTGAAATTAACACTCGATAACACGCGCAAAATTATTCAAAAATGTCGCAGCCCTTCCCGTTACGGGTGCACCCAGCGTGCCGGCCGGTCCCCAGGCCGCGGACATCCGGGCGGGAAGGGTCCCCCAGGCGAAACAACGAACCTTGGGGATACCAGCAAAAAAGCCGAATGGAGGAAACGATGCTCGGACGCATGATGTCCCTTCCCTTGTCGATCCCGTCCATCCTCGACTTCGCCGACCGCTTCTATCCGAAGGTCCAGATCGTATCCCGGACGGTCGAGGGTCCCATCCACCGCTACACTTACGCCGACGCCGCCCGCCGGGTCGCAAGGCTGGCCAACGTTCTGACGCGCCTCGGGGTTGGCCGGGGCGACATCGTCGGCACGCTGGCCTGGAACGGCTACCGCCATGTCGAGCTTTATTACGCCATCGCCGGAATCGGCGCGGTCTGCCACACGGTCAACCCCAGGCTGTTTCCCGAACAGATCCATTTCATTATCAACCATGCCCGCGACCGCTATGTGTTTGTCGATCTGACCTTCGTCCCCCTGTTGGAAAAACTGGCCGAGCGGTTACCGTCCGTCCAGGGCTACATCATCCTCACCGACCGCGACCATATGCCGCAGACCTCTCTCTCGCCGGTCCACTGCTACGAGGATCTTCTGGAACCGGAACCGGAAACGTTTCCGTGGCCCGACATCGATGAACGTCAGGCGGCGTCCTTGTGCTACACCTCGGGGACCACGGGAGACCCGCGGGGCGTCCTCTACAGCCACCGGTCCACCGTGTTGCATGCCATGGCGATCAAGGCGGCGGACGCCTTCGGGCTGGGTGCGCGCGACGTGGGTCTGGCAGTGGTGCCGATGTTCCATGTCAATGCCTGGGGCATGCCCTATGTGGCGCCCATGAGCGGCGCCACCATGGTGCTGCCCGGCCCGGCATTGGACGGCGCCAGTCTGGCCGGGCTGATCACGTCCGAGGGGGTCACCGTGGCCGCCGGTGTTCCCACCGTCTGGATGTCCCTTCTGGCGCATGTCCGTCAGCAGGGGGGCAGTCTCGCGCCGCTCAACCGGGTGATCGTCGGCGGATCGGCCTGCCCGGCCGCCCTGATGGACCAGTTCGCCGCCCTGGGGGTCGAGACCATTCACGCCTGGGGGATGACCGAAACCAGTCCGCTGGGGACCATCAACCAGCCGACGCGGGCCACGCTGCGCCTGCCCGAGGCGGAGCAGGACGCTATCCATCACAAGCAAGGGCGTCCGCTTTACGGCGTGGATCTCGCCATCGTCGGACCCGACGGCGCCGAACTGCCGTTTGACGGCACCAGTTTCGGGCCGCTCCGGATCAGGGGACACTGGGTCTGCGACGGCTATTACCGGATGGAAACTTCTCCCAGTCATGGCGACAGCGGATGGTTCGACACCGGCGACGTCGCGACCATCGACCCCTATGGCTATATGCAGATCGTCGACCGGGTGAAGGATGTCATCAAGTCCGGCGGGGAATGGATCAGCTCGATCGAACTGGAAAATATCGCGATCGCCCATCCCGCCGTGTTCGAGGCCGCCGCCATCGCCCGGCCCGACCCGAAATGGGGCGAACGGCCGCTGGTGATCGTGGTCCTGCGGCCCGGCCACAAGGCGACGGAGGAGGATATCCGCGAATTTTATCGGGGCCGGGTCGCCAAATGGTGTGAACCCGACAAGGTGATCATCGCCGAGGAATTGCCGCACACCGCGACCGGCAAGATCCTGAAGCAGGCGCTGCGCCGCCTCTATGCCGGGGCATAACCGGCCCCGGGGCAGACCTCAGGGAATCGCCTGGAGCCGCTGATAGAGATCCCCCGACCAGGTGAAGGCCGTTCCCGTCAGCAGCGGAGCGGCCTTCACCCGGAAGGCATCGCGGTCCACCGGCACCAGGGTCAGCCCAAAGGACCCGGGATGCATTTCGATATCGCGTTCACGGGCCCGCATCCGGGAGGACAGGCGACGCGACAGCCGGTCGAACAGATCGCGCACCAGCGCCTGATGATCGGGGCTGAGGCGGGCGAGGCTCCTGGCGCCGATGATCACGATCGTGGTGTCGATGAGATGCCCGGTCAGCATCACGCAGGGAGCCACCTTGTTGAATCGGAAGTCGACGATGGCGGGCAGCGGATTCTCCTCCGCCGCCACATCGCCGTTCTTCAGGGCGTCGAACGTCTGGGCGATCGGCACCGGCACCGGATTGGCGCCCAGTTCGCGGAACAGGCGCAGCATGATCGGCGCGTTGGGCACCCGCAGTCGCAGCCCCGACAGTGCCCCGATCCCGGGAAGCGGCCGGGCCGCATTCAGATGGCGGGTCCCGTAATAGTAATAGCCCAGCACCACCATGCCGCTTGCCGTCTCGTAACTGGCGGCAAGGTCGCGTGCCAGCGCGCTGTCGCGGAAATGCTGCCAGTGATCGAAGTCGCGGAAATTGTAAGGTGCGCTCAGAAGGCCGATCGGCGCGTAATCGCGCGCCGCGAACAACGCCCCGGCAAAGGTCATGTCGGCCCGTCCGGCACCGATCGCCTCGATCAGGCGGGTGTCCTGATCGCCCAGTTGCCCGTTCGGAATGATCTTGAGTTCGATCTGGTGCTGGCTGCGCCGCGCCAGTTCCTCCCTGGCCTCGAGAAGCGCCTGCTGCTGCACCGATGTTTCAGGGTACATATGGGCGAACACCAGGGTTTCCGTCGCCCGTGCCGGAAGGCCGGCGGTCACCAAGGCCAGACAGAGGATGGTCGCGAGACGCCCCATGATCCTTCTCCCCTTCAGACGGCGGGCGGTCCCGATAACGGGACCGGTGGCGAAGCCTGCGGTGACACTTGTGGCCGATCGGGGGCCGTCGCGGTTCCGGACGCCGGAAAGACCGTTGACGCCGGCGCCGGCTGCGCGGGCGCGATGAGGGGAACGGTCACGGTGAACCGGGCCCCGTCACCCGGCCGGCTGGCGACGTCGATGGTGCCGCCCAGGACATGGACGACGATACCGTGAACAATGTTCAGGCCGAGGCCGCTGCCCCCCTTGCCGAACCGCGTGGTGAAGAAGGGCTCGAACAGATGGGGCATATGCTCCGGCAGAATCCCTTTGCCATTGTCGGCAACCACCATCACCGCCCGGTCCCCCTCCCGCGCGGCCTCGATGACGACCGTTCCCTCGCGCCCGCCCTCCAGGCCGTGGATGATGGCGTTGCCCAGCAGATTGCCGATCACCTGCCCCAGGGGCCCGGGGAAACTGTCCATCTCGATGCCGGACGGGGCCCGCACCTCAAGATGGATGGCCTGATGCTTGAACTGCGGCATGGTGGTCTGAACCACCTGATGGATGATTTCCGCGAGATCCAATCGCCGTCGTGAGCTGCTGGTCTGGTCGACGGCGACCTGCTTGAACGTCCGGATCAGGTCGCTGGCCCGTTCCAGCGTCATCGCCATCAATCCGCTGGCCCGGCCGACGCGGTCGACGAAGGCGTCGAGGTCGGACTTGCGCAACTGGTTATCCCCGACCTTCCGGGAAAACTCCCGATGTGCCTCGACCAGAGTGGTCGCCACGGTGTAGGCGGAGCCCAGGGGCGTGTTGATCTCGTGGGACACACCCGCCACCATGCGGCCAAGTGCCGCCAGACGCTCGGCCTCCAGCAGTTCCCGTTCGGCTGTTTGCAACCGGCGCAGGCTCTCCTTCTCGTCCTCGATCAGCCGGTGACGTTCCAGAAGCCGTTCGCGCAATTCGTGAAGCGCCATCGACATGACGCCGATCTCGTCGCGCCGGTGTCCCGCCGGGGCGGCCTCGGCGGCGACGGTCAGGTCGTCCTCCGCCATGCGCCGCATCACCGCGGTCAGGTCGGTCACCGGCTTGGTCACGCCGCGGACGATGAAGACCCCCAGAAGGCAGGACAGCACCAGTGTCCCGGCCGACACCACCAGGATCGTCACGGCCGTCGCATCATAAATGCGCTTGCTGCTTCCCGCCGCCCGCGCGCCCCGATCGGACGCCAGGGCCATGGTTTCACGCAGGCGGTCGCGTGCCGCCCGGAAGTCGCGTTCGCCCTCGGCATTGTAGATGGTGCGCGCCTCCTCCATGCCGCCACCGCGGAAGACGTGCCACAGCATGTTCCGACTGCGCGCCTGATAGGATTTCCAGGCCTCGTCGAAGGCGGCAATCACACTGTCCTCGCTCGGACCATGGATCCTTGAGCGTTCGTAGACATTGCGCAGCACATAGACCTGGTCGCGGGCGTTCCACAGCAGTTCCTCGGATGACAGGCGCTCGGTTTCGTCCTGGGTCAGAAGGCTGCGACCTTCGATGACGCGGTAGTTTTCCACCGCCGACATCATGTCGCCCAGGATGCCGATCGACGGCAGCCAGACGTCGCGGATCGCCGCCGTCTGGTCGTTGACCCGGCCAAGCGCGACAATCGCGGCGCCGCCCGACAGGATGTCGAGCGACAAGACGATGGCGAAGGCGCCATAAACCTTGGCCCGGAGCGTCAGGTCGCGGATGCGCATGAACCGCCTCCTCCCCCGTCAGGCTCTCCGTTGCTCCAGCCAGCGGGCCAGATCCTCCGGCTCATGCGGCCGGGAATAGAAAAATCCCTGGACATTGCCGATACCGGCATCCCTGACCGCGCCCAGATGCTCCTCGGTCTCGACCCCTTCGGCGATGGTTTCCAGCCCGAGGCCGTTGCAGATTTCCCCGATGGAGCGGAGCATCGACCGGGCCTTGGGATCGCTCGATACCTCCAGCAGGAAGGACCGGTCGATCTTCACCACGTCGAGCGGCATCAGCCGGATCATCGACAGGGAGGAATGGCCGGTGCCGAAATCATCGAGCGCGATCTTATAGCCCAGCGCCGCCGCCTCGCGCAGTTGCGAGATCGCTCCTTCGCCATCCAGCAGCGCGGACTCGGTGATCTCCCACTCTACCATCCCGGGCGACAGCCCCTCGGCCCGGACGATCCGGTGAAGGCCGGCCAGGCTGTCGGACCGGCGGAGCTGCACCGGCGAAATATTGATCGCCACCCGATCGATCACCCCGGTAGTCAGGAACGGCCGCATGTCCCGGCAGGCCCGGCGTGTCACCCATTTTCCGAGATCGGCGATCAGGCCCGTGGCTTCCGCCACCGGAATGAACAGCGCCGGCGACACCGGCCCCCGGATCGGGTGGCGCCAGCGCAGCAGGGCCTCGACCGCGACCACCCTGCCGCTGCCAAGCTGGATCTGCGGTTGGTAGCACAGATAGATCTGGTCGTTTTCCATGGCCTCGCGCAGCTCATGGGCCAGAAGAATGCGGGACCGCTGACTGTCCTCGATCTCGGGAGTGTAGGCGGTGATCCCTCCCAGCCGCGCCTGCTGCGCCTTGTGCAGGGCGGTTTCGGCGCGCCGGATCAGTTCGCGGCCGCTGATCGGCCCGGAGGGCGCCAGCGCATAGCCGAAGGACAGCCCGACCCAGAGCGTCCGGCTGCCGACCGTCAGTGGCAGTTCGATCCGCTGCATGGCGGCCAGGGGGTCCGTCCCGGCTCCGCCATCGAGCAGGACCGCGAAAACGTCGCTGAACAGGCAGCCGATCGCCTCGGCCTGCGGCTGCACCTCGGCCAGACGCAGCGACAGGGCGCGCAGAACCTCCTCGCCGAACCGGTGTCCCAGCAGGATGACATAGTCGAAATAGCGGTCGATGCCGATGGCGAGAACGCCAAGGGATTGTCCCGCGGCAAGCCGTTCCTCGATGGTCCGTTCGAACCGGACCCGGGTGGGCAGGCCGGTGACGCGGTCGACATAGGCGGCGGCCGACGCGGCCTCGAACAGCCGGACATTCTCGAACCCCAGCGACACATTGCGGCAGTAGAGCAGCAGAAGCTCCCGGTCCAGCGGCCGGAGTTCGGTCCGGCCGCGGACATAAATCGCCCCGATCCAGTCATCGCCCGCGATGAACAGCGCCATGTCGTCGGCGCCCGTCACCTCCGCCCGCCGCTTGAGGGCCAGGGCGATGGACTGCGCCGCCTGGGGATCATCGATCTCGGAAACCGGACGATCCACCGCGTCGGCATATTTGCCGGCCGCCCCCACCACCACGGGCTCACCGCCGGTGGCGCGCTGGGCGACACAGACCAGCCCGTCCGGCTCGACATGAAGATGGGCCGCGATCTGCGTGACGACACCCCGCGCGAAATCATCGATCCCCCTGCGGCGCATCATCTCCGACGACGCCTCGATCACCATCCGGAGGCCGCGCCGGTTCATCTCCAGCGCGATGATCTGCTGATAGGACCGGATCGCGCAGGCCACCGCCGTCCACAGGCGCACCTGGGTCAGCTCGGACTTTTCCTTGTAGTCGTTGATGTCGAACCGCCGGATCACCTCCATGGGCGGCGCATATCCCGGCTGCCCGGTCCGCAGGATGATGCGGATGGCGCTGTTGCCCATGACCTCGCGGATCTCGCGGACAAGATCGAACCCGGCATGCTCGGTCTCCATCACGACGTCGAGAAGCAGGCAGGCCATATCGGGCGTGGTCTCGACCAGCCGCCGGCCGGACTCGCGCGAATTGGCATAGACAATGGAAATCGGGCGCCCCTCGAACAGGGTCCCCTCCAGCGCGATCCGCGTCGCCTCGAACACCGACGGCTCGTCGTCGACGACGCCGATGATCCACGGCGACAGGGATTCGCCCTGCCCGGGCGACGGCTCCTCGGCCAGGAACGTCACGACGTCGCTCATCCTCTCCCTCCCGCTCTCCGGACAAATCCGCGCCGGCTTTGTAAAACCGCCGGTCTGTTGGGACGCTGCGTCCGTTATCCGCCCTGGAGTCTTTCTATTTCGTTGATGATCCTTTCCGCAAAACCATAGCGCGACAGCCTGGAAACGCCGTCCAGGCCATCACCTCCGAGATCTGCCACTTTGACGATAGTCGCAAAGAGCGCGCGTCGCAGTGATATCGCTCACTCTCCGGCAGCGGCGCCGGGATCGTCGCCAGCCGCCAGCCGGGCCAGCGCCAGCGCGCCCTCACGGCTGGCGGCACCGCAGACGAATCGGGCGGGATGGCAGAAGGTGGCGTCGGCTACACCGGTGATCCGGGCCAGTTCGGCATCGCGCAGGCCCGCCCAGGCGTCGGGCAGCGGCCGCCGCTGGGCGAAAGATCCGGGCTCCGGCGGAACCGCGCTGCAAGTCCAGGCTTTGCCGGCGGGGCGAACGACGTAAAGAAGGCTGTCGAGCCCCAGTGTGAAGACGGCGTCCTCCCAGGGGACGCGGCGATCCAGCACCAGGATGGCCGGATCGGAGGACTGCGCCCGGGCGGCCGAAACGGTTTCCTCCGCCAGAACAGCAGCATAGGCGCGCGCGCAGGCGCGCTCCAGGATCATGCCCGCCAGCCGCGCGGCCTCGCAAAAGGAGTCCGTCTCGTCCCGCCCCTCCTCGGCGAAGGTCGGGTTCCACGCTTCGAGAAGCGCCGAGACATGGCCCGGCATCTGCAGGGCGGCGCCGTTATCCATCAGATCGACATCGCGCACCAGCCCGGCGTCGACGGACCGCCAGACCCGCTCAACCCCGGCCGGAGCGACGGGAGCCGGCAGGGCGGCGGTCACGACCTCGCGGCCGAAGGCGCGCCACACAAGGCCTGCCGAACTATAGGGCGCGCCGGCGGTCCGGAGGGGCCTGTCGCGCATGTGGTGGTCATAACGGCGCGCGGCCGGATCGAAAATCCCGCCGACGTCGAAGACCACGTCGGCACCGGACAGACCGGCCTCGTCGCGCGTCCGGATCAGAGTAACCTGCCCCCCGGTGGCGGCATGGAGCATGGCGAAGGCGAAGATATCGTCGGCATGGAAGGTGCCATTATGGGTTGCGACGGTCAGCAAGGGGACATCCCTCCGGGCTGTTGATCGGACATGTCTCCGGCCGGTATCGCCAGAGAAAGACCGCCAAAGTCATAAGGGACGCCGGCGCTCCTGCGCAACCCCGGTCAATCCCCGTCGCCGGCCCAACGCTCCACCAGCCGCTCCACCGCGACATTCTCGCCGACCGACAGGGCGCACAACCGGGACAGATGGGTGTGGGAAAGACCGGTTTCCTCCGCCCAGGCATTGAACTGGTCCTGGATCTTCCGGAAATCGCGCTTCGAGGTCGGATTTTCGGCGATATCGAGACCCGCGTCGCGCAAACAGAGCACCACGTCGCGGGACAGGACAAAGCCGTCCACCCCGATGAAACGCAGAAAATACTGTCCCGTCCTGCCCCCGAGCCGGTCGCCCTGTTTCGCCAGCAGGTCCAGGAGGCCGATCTGATCGGTCGCGGGCCAGCCCGCCAGAAACCGGCCGAATCCGCCCTCGCGCGCCGACACCTCGGAGACAAACCGCGCATTGCGGGCAACGGCCATGATCTTGCGGCCATTGCGGACGATGCGGCGGTCGGACGCCAGATGATCCCAGAAGTCCGGGGGCTGGAACAAAAGACTCCCGGGGGCGAACCCCAGGAACGCCTCCTCGAACCCCGGCCATTTGGTGTCGATGACGGTCCAGGCGAAACCCGAACAGAAAATCCGGCGGGTCATTTCCGCCAGCACCCGGTCGTCCGTTGTTTTCTCCAGCGCCTCCCGGGATGGACGAGGGGGCAGCAGACGCGCCAACGCCTCTTCCCCGCCCTTGCGGCGGGCGGCCCTGGCGCGGATTTCGGCAATTGGCGTCATCGATGGATTCTCTCTCCGGCCGCCTCCAGCCCGACGGGAGGCCCGTCCGTTATCGGCACCCCCTCCCCTTCTGTCAATCGCCGCCAAGACAGATCCGGGGGCGCACGCTCAGAGGAACACGGCTCAGGACGTGCACCGTCCGTCGACCGGATGACAGTCCGGGATCGTCGCCTTCGTGGCGACGCCCCCCGCCTCAATCGCGCCCGAGCCGGGCCCGGAGACCGGGATGGCCGGCCCAGGCCGGCATGGTGGCCATATAGGCGAGAGTCTGCCGTTCCGCGTCTGCGCGCGATGCCCCCCGCCGTTCCTGCCAGCTCACCATGCGGTCGAACCGGGTCTCGAAATCCTGCAGATCCCCGTTTTCATCGACGCAGTGACAGCAATAGACACCGCTTTCGATCGGCATCCCGCAGCTTTCGCAATGATAGGTCATAAGCGTCTCCCAATGTCCGTTGCCGACCCGCGGACGGGCCATCCTCATCCCCGGTCGATATCCGGCGTCGCCCGGGGGTCCGGATCCGCCTCCGGTGGCGGCGGGGGATCGGCGCGCAGCAGCTCCGTCATCCGGTCCAAGAGGCGGATCAGGTCCGCCCGCTCCGACGGTGTGAAACCGGCGGCGGCCGCATCCAGGCGACGCAGGTCGAGAACCCGCTCCGCTTCGGCGAGCCTTGCCATCCCCGGCCCCGACAGCCACAGCAGATGCCGGCGGCCGTCGGCGGGATCGCGATCACGCTCGATCAGGCCGGCCGTGACCAGCGGCTCGATCATCTCGCTCAGCGTCGATGCCGCCCGGTCGAAATGACGGGTCAGCTCTCCGATCGTCGCCGGACCGGCCTGCGCCAGATGCTGCAACAAGGCCACGGTTTCGGGAGTGAGGCGGTCGCGCCGATCCCGGATCCGCCGAACGGCAAGACGATAGGTGGCGCGGAACAGACAATCGAACCGCCGGGCGAAATCACCGGTTTCCATGACATGACGTTAGGCCCGGGAGAACCCTTCGTAAATCCCGAACGATCCGTTTCAACGGCATGATCTCCGCGCCATCGCGGCGGGATTCGACAGGCCGGTGCTCTTCGGGATATGTAGGCGTCATGACGACAGAGACGATGTTCGAAATTTTCCTGGTGACGGCTCCGGGGCTGGAGTCCGTCCTGGCCGGCGAAGTCGCCGCCCTCGGTTTCAAAAATCCGGTGACGGTGAAGGGCGGCGTGACCGTGACGGGAGGCTGGACCGACATCTGGCGCGCCAATCTGGAGCTGCGCGGCGCCGCCCGCGTGCTGGCGCGCATCGGCGCCTTCCGGGCGTTTCATCTGGCGCAGCTCGACAAGCGCGCGCGGAAATTCCCCTGGGCCGACGTGCTGCGCCCTGATGTGCCGGTCCGGGTCGAGGCCTCCTGCAAGGGATCGCGGATCTACCATGCCGGTGCCGCCGCGGAACGGATCGGCCGCGCCATTGCCGAGGAACTGGGGGCGCCGGTCGCGGATGACGCGACGGTGTGCGTCAAGGCGCGCATCAAGGACGATCTTTGCACCCTCAGCATCGACAGTTCCGGCGAGGCGCTTCACCGGCGCCATCACAAGGAGGCCGTCAACAAGGCGCCGATGCGCGAAACACTGGCGTCGCTGTTCCTGCGTCAATGCGGGTTCGACGGGGTGGAACCGGTGGTGGATCCCATGTGTGGATCCGGATCCTTCGTGATCGAGGCCGCCGAGATCGCCGCCGGCCTCGCCCCCGGCCGGTCCCGCCACTTCGCCTTCGAACAACTGGCAACCTTCGATGCCGGTGCCTGGCAACAGATGCGCGAAGAGGCCGCCGGACGGAGCCCCGCGGAACGGCCGGAGGATGCCGGCCCCCGCTATTTCGGCAGCGACCGCGACCAGGGGGCCGTCACCATGAGCCGGGACAATGCCGGACGGGCCGGCGTGGCGGATCTGACGCGGTTCACCTGCCAGACCGTGAGTGCGCTTACACCTCCGGACGGAGTGCCTCCGGGGCTCGTCATCGCCAACCCGCCCTATGGGGAGCGGATCGGCGAGACGAAACGGCTGCACGCCCTTTATCACGCGCTGGGACAGACCTTGCGCGACCGGTTTTCCGGCTGGCGCGCCGCCATCATCACCAATGACGCGGCACTGGCCCGCGCCACGGCCCTGCCCTTTCTCCCGTCTCCGCCCCCGGTGTCGCACGGGGGCCTGCCGGTCCGGCTTTATCGGACCGCCGCCCGGCCCTGAGACCCGGTCTCGATGCGGAAAAAGTCTTCGGGACCGGGATGGCCCGTTGCGGGCCTGTCGAACGGCTCATGCATCGGCAGACCCTGAGCGGACGTCAGCCGCGCGACCGGTCGAGGTGCATGCGGATCCCCCGGTCCCCGTCCGCCTCCAGCCCGGGACGCAGCTCCATCGACGGGATCAGATAGTCGCCGCCGTTCTGATGCCGGTAGGGAATGGGCGGCGTCTCGGCCAGAGCCCGCATCCGCGCCCGGAGGTCCGAGGCCGTCCGGCGGAATCCCGCCTCATCCATGCGGTCGACGCGATAGGCGACGAACGCGGGCAACACCTCGAATCCCGGATAGTGCAGCATGCCATGGGTGATGGGGAACAGCAGGTCCTCGATCGGCCCGTTGATTCCCCGTTCGCCATAATGTGATTCCCAGCCGCCGGCGGTCACGACCAGCATGGCCCGACGCCCGGCAAGATTTCCCTCGCCATAGCGGTCGCCCCACCGCCGGTCGCTGTGTTCACCGACGCCATAGGCGAAACCGCAGGCATAGACCCGTTCGATCCATCCCTTCAGAATCGCCGGCATCGAAAACCACCACAGCGGAAACTGAAGGATCACCGTGTCGGCCCAGCGCAGTTTTTCGATCTCTCCGGCCACGTCGGCGGTGAGGCTGCCGGCGGCGAAGGCCTCACGCGAGGCCTGGGCGACCCGCAGCCGTCCGCCGGAGGGCAGATCCGGAAAATCGTCGTGGTCGACCGTGGCCTTCCACTCCATCCGGTACAGGTCCGAAATCCGCACCTCATGCCCATTGGCCTCCAGTTCCCGGACCGCCTCATCGCGCAAGGCCGCGTTCAGGGACCGGGGATCGGGATGGGCGAAAACAATCAGAACATTCATCGACAGGTCATTCCCTTGCTGTTCCAGCGCCCGGAGGACCGCCAGTCGGGCGTCGCTCCGGGAGAGCAGACAGTAGGCGTCGCCCGGCGAAGCCGCTATAGATCATGAATGGATAGGATTATGCCGAAAAATGGATAAATCAGCAGTCACACTGGAACGCATGCGGATCTTCGTCCGGATTGCCGAACGCGGCAATCTGTCGGCGGTCGCGCGTGAGATGGGACTGGGGCAGTCGACCGTCACCCGCCAACTGGCCCTGCTGGAGCAGGCGGTCGGCGTCCCCCTGATCGCGCGCACCACGCGGACGATCGCCCTGACCGGGGAAGGCGCCCGCTACTATGACGAATGTCTGCAAATTCTGCGTCTCATCGATCAGGCGGGAGAGGAGGCGCGCACGGCGCGGGATGCCCCGGCCGGAACGGTCCGTCTGTCCTGCCCGGCCGCTTTCGGGGTGTTGCGGATCTGTCCGCTGATCTTCGCCTTTCAGGACCGCTATCCGGACATCCGGGTCGACCTCGATCTGACCGACCAGCGGGTTGATCTGATCGCTGAAGGGTTCGATCTCGCCGTCCGTCTGGGGCCGTTGACCGAAAGCTCGCTGCGGCTGAAGCCGCTCGGGATCAGTCACCGTGTGATGGTGGCGTCGCCCGCCTATCTGGCCCGCCATGGACGGCCCGACCGCCCGTCGGACCTCACCCGGCATGAGGGGCTGAGGATGTCGAACGTCGCCGGCAGCGACCGCCTCCTGTTCGACGGACCGGACGGACGCGGCGAGGCCGTCCCCTTCTCCGGCCGGCTGCTCGTTGATCACGGACTGGCGCTGCGCGAAGCCTTCATCGCGGGACGGGGAATCGGTCCGGCGCATCGCTGGCTGATTCAGGACCTCCTGGAGGATGGCCGGCTGGAGGTGGTCATGGCGGACTACCGACTGACGCCAGTCCCGCTCAATCTGTTGCTGGCGCCGGAACGGGCCGCGATTTCCCGCGTCCGTCTGCTGGCGGATTTCCTGGCGGGGAGCACGCAGGGAATACCCGGGGTCAGTCGGCCGTGATCGCCAGACCGACACACTTTGTCACTCTTTTCCCGTGTTCCGGACAAAGATCCGCACAACCTTGCGACTAGGGTGTGCCCGTTCCCCCGTTCCCGAACAGGTTTGGAGACCATGAAAGCCCTTTTCCGAGACACCGTCACCCCCGTCGCCGCCCTGCTTTTCCTGGTCATCGCGATGACCGGCGTGGCGATGTTCTTCCATCTGTCCCCGAATACCGTCCGGACAGCCCATGAATGGCTGGGGCTCGTTTTCGTCGCGGCCGGCGCCTGGCACGCGGTGAGGAATGCCAAGCCTCTTCTGTCCTATCTGCGCCGGCCAACCGCACGCAAGGGGCTGGCGATATCGGCCATCGCCGTCATCGCCACCATCGCCCTGACGGCCGCTCCCGACCAGCCCGGCCCGCGCCCCATCGTCAAAACCCTGGCGGGTGCCCCTTTGGGCACCGTGGCGGCGGCCCTGGGAACGGACGGCGGGACCGCCATCGCGCGACTGTCGCGTAACGGCGTCACCGCCCGGGCCGATCAGACCGTGGCGGACGTGGCAAAGGACGCCGCCCTGCCGGCGACGACCATTCTCACCATCGTCATGACGCCGTCGCCCCGCTGACCGCATCGGCCCCGCCGAAAAATCCCGGGCATCCGCCCATTTAGATTGATTCATATCAATGCGCCCGCCGCGTGCAATGACCGAAGCTTTGCCAGTGGTGTGAAGGTTGGCCGGTAACGCCCCGTCACACCGTGGGGAACGGGCCGAGGGGCATGCGGATCAGGACCTACGACACCGTCTGCGACGCGGATGTGGGACGGGTCAGACGCCGGTGGGCGTCGTGGCTCGGGTTGGGTCTGCTGTACCTCAATCTGCTGGCGGCGGCGGCAACCCCGCCCTCGCCGCACGGCTCGGTTCCCCTGTTCGCCCGCGATCTGTTCCAGTCGGACAGGATCATCGTCTGCACCGCCTCCGGAATGGTGGTGGTGGACAGCGCCGGCCGGCCGGTCGACGACGGCAGGCACCGCACGTCGCACGACGAATTCTGCGTCTTCTGCCTGCCCTTGCTGCATTCGGGAACGGATGTGCCGGCTTTGGCGGTGGTTCTTGCCCCGCCCTTGCTGCCCGCCGGATCCATGGTCTTCGCCGACCATCACCGGATCCCGGCCCGCCCGTCAGCCTTCAGTCTGCAACCCGTCCGGGCTCCTCCGCCGACCGCCTGACCCGATCTCGTCCAGGGCCGTCGCCGGTCCCGTTCCGCCGGGACGGGACCGGAAGCGGCCGGATCGACCTGCCCCCTGTTCCGGCCCGGATGGCGTCTTCGCCCCCCCGGCGCCGGCCAGAGCGGCGATATCGGAGGCGCGTCACGCCATGTCACCGTTGCTTTCCAGCCTTGCCGGCTTCCTGTCGGCGGGATTGAGGCCGTCTACGCCCTTGTCGAGGGCCGTGGTCACGGTCCTCGTCGCGAAACTTTGCGCCGTGGTGGCGATGCGCCTGTTCCTGTTCAACGACGGCACCATCCCCGATGCGGGCGCGGCCACCCGGCTGCATCTCCTCGGGGGCGCGGCCGTCGCAAGCGAAAGATCCATCCGCAATGACTGAGATGTTGGATCCCACCGGCCTGTCGCGCCTCCAGTTCGCGCTGACGGCGCTCTATCACTTTCTGTTCGTTCCCCTGACGCTGGGGCTGTCGCTGCTGCTGGCGATCATGGAAAGCGCCTATGTGATGACCGGACGGACCATCTGGCGGGACATGACCCGCTTCTGGGGCAAGCTGTTCGGCATCAATTTCGCCATGGGGGTCGCGACCGGGATCACCATGGAGTTCCAGTTCGGCACCAACTGGTCCTATTACGCTCATTATGTCGGCGACATTTTCGGCGCGCCTCTGGCCATCGAGGGACTGATGGCGTTCTTCCTGGAATCGACCTTTGTCGGCCTGTTTTTCTTCGGCTGGGACCGGCTGTCGAAGATCGGCCATCTGGTGGTGACATGGCTGGTCGCCATCGGCTCGAACCTGTCGGCGCTCTGGATCCTCATCGCCAATGGCTGGATGCAGAACCCGGTCGGGGCCGCCTTCAATCCCGCGACCATGCGGATGGAACTGACCTCCTTCGGACAGTTGCTGTTCAATCCGGTGGCCCAGGCCAAGTTCGTCCACACGGTCAGCGGCGGCTATGTGGTGGGCGCCATTTTCGTCCTCGCCATCAGTTCCTATTACCTGCTGAACGGGCGCCATGCCGGATTCGCGCGCCGCTCGATCATCGTCGCCTCCGCCTTCGGACTGGCCTCGGCCCTGTCCGCCGCGGTGCTGGGCGACGAAAGCGGCTATTCCGTCTCAGAGCATCAGAAGATGAAGCTGGCCGCCATGGAGGCCATGTGGACCACCGAACCGGCGCCGGCCGGCTTCACCGCTTTTGCCCTGCCGGATCCGGATCACCACCAGAATCGGCTGGAAATCAGGATTCCCTGGCTGCTGGGACTGATCGCGACCCGGTCCGCCGACACCGAACTGCCGGGTATCGAGGATCTGGTGGCGAAAGCGGGTCAGAGGATCCGCACCGGTCTTCTGGCCTATGACGCGCTGGAACGGCTGCGCCAGACCCCCGGCGACACGGCCGCCCTGGCAACGGTCTCGGCACATGCCGCCGATCTCGGGCACGCGCTTTTGCTGAAGCGCTATGTCGACGACCCCCGTCTGGCCGATGACGCCACCATCGCCCGGGCCGCGGCGGATACGGTTCCGGCGGTGCCCCCCCTGTTCTGGTCATTCCGCCTGATGGTGGCCCTGGGGGTCTGCTTCATCCTGCTGACGGGAACGGTGTTCTGGTACGCCTGCCACCGCGATTTCTCCCGCCGCTGGCTGTTGAAGGCCTGCCTCTGGGCGCTGCCGCTTCCCTGGATCGCCTGCGAACTGGGCTGGTTCGTGGCGGAATACGGCCGTCAACCCTGGTCGATCGACGGGATCCTGCCGACCTTCCTCGCCGGCTCGTCGGTTTCGAGCGGACAGGTCCTGTTTTCGCTGGCGGGGTTCGTCCTGTTCTATTCGTCGCTGGCCGTGGTCGATGTGCTGCTGATGCGCAAATACGTCCTGATGGGACCGGTCCAGGCCCTCGGCATCGCGACGGACGCCCGAAACCCCGCCCTGGCCGCGCGATAAGGAGACCGGACATGACTCTTCCTTTGGACTACGACATCCTGCGCCTGATCTGGTGGCTGTTCCTGGGTGTGCTGCTGATCGGGTTCGCCATCATGGACGGCTTCGACCTCGGGGTGGCGACCCTGCTGCCCTTCGTCGCACGTTCCGACATCGAGCGGCGGGTCGCGATCAATACCGTGGGACCCGTCTGGGACGGCAATCAGGTCTGGCTGATCCTTGGCGCGGGGGCGATCTTCGCCGCCTGGCCGACGATCTATGCCACCGCCTTTTCCGGCTTTTACATCGCTCTGTTCCTGGTGCTGGCCAGCCTGATCCTGCGGCCCACCGGATTCGATTTCCGCAACAAGATCGGGGACGCGCGCTGGCGCAGCTTCTGGGATTGGGCATTGTGCGCTGGGGGGCTGGTGCCATCCCTCGTGTTCGGGGTGGCCTTCGGCAATCTGTTGCAGGGCGTCCCCTTCAGGATCGACCCCACCATGCGGATCTTCTACGAAGGCGGCGGCCTCTTCGAACTTTTGAATCCCTTCGGCCTGGTGGCCGGTATGGTCTCTCTTGCCATGCTGACCACCCATGGCGCGGTCTATTTGACGCTGAAGGGGGATGGTCCGGTCAAGGACCGGGCGCGGCGGATCGCGATGACCGGGGCCCTGGCAACGCTGGTCCTGTTCGCTCTGGCGGGCCTCTGGCAAGCTCTGGCGATCGACGGTTACGTCCTCCAGCACGCCGCGGCCCCGGATGGCCCCTCCAACCCGTTGCTGAAAGAGGTCGTCCGCCAGAAGGGCGCCTGGCTCGCCAATTATGGCCGCCATCCCTGGATGACGCTGGCTCCGGCCATCGGTCTCTTCGCACCGGTCGCCACCGCCCTGTTGATCCGCGCCGGCAGGACGCTGGCCGCATTCGTGACAAGCGCGCTCACGCTTTTCGGCGTCATCGCCACGGCGGGGGTCAGCATGTTCCCGTTCCTGATGCCCTCCAGCATCGCGCCGGCGGCCAGCCTGACGGTCTGGGACGCCTCCTCCAGCCAGCGGACCCTGTTTGTCATGCTGGTGGCGACGCTGGTCCTGCTTCCCCTCGTCATCGCCTACACCGGGTTCGTCTTCCGGGTCCTCAAGGGGCCGGTCACGGCGGACCGCATCCGGTCCAACCCGACCGGCCATTATTGAAAAGGGAGGAGCGACAGATGTGGTATTTCACCTGGATTCTCGGACTGGGCTTCGCCTGCGGGGCCGGCATCCTGAACGCGGTCTGGCATGAGCATC
The DNA here is from genome assembly GCA_009712185.1 of Telmatospirillum sp. Classification (GTDB taxonomy): domain Bacteria; phylum Pseudomonadota; class Alphaproteobacteria; order Rhodospirillales; family Magnetospirillaceae; genus Telmatospirillum. Next base: position 71,370 of record WASQ01000054.1, read on the forward strand.
ATCTGCCGGACGAAGACGTGACCGAATGAGGGCTGCGGGTCCGGTCGCCACCGGGTGTCCGGACCCGCCTGCGCTTTCCCTCAGACAGGGAGAACAGACAGGGAGAACAGACATGGGACCATCCCTCTGGTCCATCCGGACCGACACCGCCGGCACCATCATCGTCCTGGCCGCCTCCGAGCGGGAAGCCCGGGAAATCCTCACATTGCTCGGCGACCATGGGGATCTGCCGGATCGGACCGACGCGATCGAAATCCGCCCCTGCGGCCGTCAGGAGGCAGACACACTGTTACGCGAGGCCAGGGACCTGGGCGTCGCCGGCAGCTTTTTCGCCCGCACCGGCAATGGCGCCTTTCTGACCCGGCTCGGCCGTTACCGCCGCAAACCGCCGGGACGGCGGCTTGCAGGGCGGCTGTCACGGTCGCGATCGCATCATCCCCAGGAAAGCGCGGCCTGACGGAGCGGCCTGTCCCGATTGAACCGCCGCCCATCGGAGAGGCGGCGGTTCAATCGTCAGGGGGCGTCCTTTGGGGGGGAACCAGGGGCGCTCCCGCCGACGGAGGTCACGAGAGAGGACTCCGTTGTCACAGAAACCATTCAGAATTGTCACAGGCCCAAAAAATACAACCGTGATAAGAGCCTCGGGATCGCGTCTTCCGGTCGAGGAGCTCTGCCGCCGGGTCCGGCTTCCGGCACCACTCTCTCCCGGGACGCCTTTCCTGTGTGGGGATCGCCATGATTTTCGGTCATCACGTCCTGGACGGACAGGCCTGCCGGACCGGCGGGGCCGTCGCCTATTCGACGGCCGCGGTGAGGGAGGTCGCCATTGCCTCCGCCTGCGGTTTCCAACTGGTCGGGTTTCCCAATGCGCGTCCGCTGCGGCGTTCTCCCGCGCTGGATCGGGACCGCTATCAGCGTCTCCGCCAGATCCTTTCGTTGAGCGAAGACACGGCCCGCAAGCTGCGGGCCTACATCGCCAGCCAAACTCCTCATGAACGGGATGGCCGGCGTCCCAGGGTGGTACCGGCCGGTTTCACGATGCCGCGTTCCTATGGCAATGACGAAACGGCGCGGATCGGGGCGGCGTTGTTGAGCCAGGGCCTGATCGGCCTGCGCGGTTCGACGCGGCAGGAGGGCGTCGTTCTGCCCCTGGTGCCGGGTGGCGATTTGAAGTTGTCCCAATCAGGATTGCATTTCCTGTTCCAGCGCGAAGTCTGGAGGGGGCGCAGCGAACATCTCCATTGGCCCGGCGGGCCGAGTGGCGTCACCATCGGCCCCGGTTACGATATGAATGGTGCCCGTGACGGCAAAGAGGAGGTTATTGCCGCGCTGACGGCAATTGGGGTTGATCGTGCGAAAGCGATGATGGCTTCTGAAGGCTTCGGCTTGCCGCCTCTCAAAGCCAAAAAATTCGCAGAAGACAATAAAAATTTGATCACATTGACAGACTTTCAACAAGAGCAGCTTTTACAACATACGCTTCCGAGATATGAGAAAAATGCGAACCAATCCCTGAACATGGATATTAAGAAAAGGCTGTTTATCCATGAGTTCGACGCACTGGTGTCGTTCACCTATAACCACGGAAGCCTCGGAAGAACAACGTTGCTATGCCAGGCAGTGAACGGCGGTCGGCTCGATGATGTTTCAATTGACCAAGGGTTCAATCAATACAAACCTGGCATCGACCAAAACCGCCGATCGATGGAAATCCGCCTGTTCACACGGGGAATGTATCTATGAAGGCAGGTTCTATTCTGTTCGCAATAGTGCCCCTGCTGCTTCCTTGTGCCGGAACTGCGGCTGAGATACCCAACTGGCTGCTAGGGGATTGGATCGTTACCAAGGTTTATCAGGCCGGCGAAGATGTGGTCCGGTATCAGGAACCAGAAGCCGAACCCGTTGTTCGACTGACTGGCAAGACCATGACGGTGGAGCCTAATCGCCTTTCACTGGGAGGAGAGGTCTGCGCCGATATCAGCGTCAGAAAGAGACGCGACACCATCCGCCATCTCGTAAAAGATGTAGAGCTTGGAGCGGAACCCGAGATTTTTGGCCTCACACCGCGACCGGGCCGTCTTCCGTATTTGGAGATAAATTGTGGACGGTCGTTGACCGAGGAGAAGGACGGACAGGATGACAGGCACATCAATTATATCGATTGGATCGTCATTCCGAACGGCCACGACAAAATTGACCTGATGTTCATGGGTCCTTGTTACGTCGAGTTGCGCCGCAAGGAAAAACCGGAGTCGTGACCGTGTGACGGGGGCGGGGCCGGCCGGCATCACATCTCCACCGGAGGAATCGCAGCCTCCCTCAGCAGCGCCGCCGTCACAGAGGGGCGGCGGGCGACATGCGCGATAAAGTCCACAACCGCCGGCCATTGCGCCAGATTGATGGAGAACCCCTCCATCCACCCCAGAACCGTAAAAAGATAGGCATCCGCGACGGTGAAACCGGCGCCCGACAGATAGTCGCGACCCGACAAAGCGCTGGCGGTGAATTCTATCCGGCGCCTCAGCCGGTCCCGGACATCGTCATGGACCGCGGACGGGAAGTCGCGACGAAACAGAGGCGCCGCCCCGGCATGGAGTTCGGCGGTGATGAAATTCAGCCACTCCTGAAGGCGAACGCGCTCCCTTGTCCCCGATGCCGGGGCCAGACCGGAGTCCGGCTTCAGATCGGCCAGGAACTGGACGATCGCCGGTCCCTCGGTCAACACGGCTCCGTCGTCCAGCATCAGGGCCGCGACATATCCCTTGGGATTGACGGTTCGAAAATCGCCACCGTCCGACATCCGCTTGGTCCGGTTGTTCACCCGAACGAGATCATAAGGCAGACCCAGCTCCTGAAGGACGATGTGAGGCGACAGCGAGCAGGTTCCGGGAGCGAAATAGAGCTTCATGACAGCACTCCGTGACCGGTGGTGTGGAAAAGCATGTTGACGGGAACCATCTGAAAAGAAAAATTACTTCGATAGAAACAATCCATCAGCCGGGCTTATATGAACCTGACTCAACTCCGCAGTCTGGTCGCGGTTGCCGAAACCGGCAGCATCACGGCGGCGGCGGCCGCCATCGGCGTGACCCAGTCCGCACTCAGCCAGGCGCTGGCCGGATTCGAGGCGGCATTGGGGGTCCAGCTTCTTGTCCGGGAAAGGCAGGGCGCGACCCTGACGGCCTTTGGCGAGGCGGCGCTTCCTCACGCCCGCGCCGCCCTGGACCATATCGCCGCCATCGGACGGGATGCCGCGACGGCGGCCGGCACAGAGGGCGGGTCACTGCGCATCGCCGCTTTCCCCAGTGTTTTCGCCACCGTTTTGCCTTCGCTGCTGCGCCGTTTCCGCATCCTTCACCCCGGAATTAACCTGATCGCGCTGGAGACGGATGATCGCGAGGTCGAGGTCTGGCTGGCCGAGGGTGCCATCGATCTGGGCGTTCTATTGAACCCGGCTCCCGACCGGAACGCGGTTGAGATCGGACAGGATGAATGGATCGCCGTCATGCCCGCGGGACACCGGTTTGCCCGCCGGACCAGCGTCAGCCTGACGGATCTGGTGGCGGAACCGTTCGTCCTGGCGACCGGCGGCTGCCATCTCCATGCCCGGTCGTTGGCCTCGGCGGCGGATCTGGTCCTCGCGGACGTCCGCATCGAGGTCCGCGACTGGGCCAGCGCCGTCGCCCTGATCCGCGAGGGAACGGGCGTCGGCATCATTCCCGCATCGGCGCTGCCGGACTCCGCGCGGGGGATCAGGATGGCACGGCTGTCGCCCCCTCAGGTCCGCCGCTTCGGCATGGCGGCCTCTCCCGCCCGTGCGCCGTCCCGCGCCGCAACGCTGCTCCTGGACCTGGCGGGACGGCATCCGATCCGGTCGTCCTCACCGGACATCGCCGTTCCCGCCCTGTCCCGGACGCCCCAGGAGAGCGATCAGGGGACGGAAATCTCCGAGACCTGAAAGGACTCCCTCCAGAGACGCGGCAGGAACATCGACGAGGCCCGCCATTTCGTCGTCGGCGCGCGTCTCGAACCGATCGCGCGCCTCCGCCAGAGACAGGGCCAGATCGGCATGACCGACGATCAGAATATTGGAGGTCGAGGCCAGCGCGACACCGATCCCCGTCATCCGGAGAATATCGTCCGCGCCGATAGCCGCCTCCTCCCGCATTTCCTTGACCAGATTGGCCTCGATATCGCTGCCGCCGGCGACCGGCAACTCGTCCGGCTGGACCCCGCCCCCGATCAGATCGACCCTGCCATTGCGCCGGCGGCCGAAAAGATAATGACCGTCACGGGTACGGACCAGGGCCGTCGTCGACAGGTGATAGAGAGGATCCAGCCCGTCGGCCGCGTGATGGCCCTCCAGTCCGGGAAAGGTCGCGATATAGCGATAGCGGACGGTACCCAGCCTGAGACGAAATCCGGCGGGGCCGTGCAACAAATCATCGGTATTGGCGACCCGGTAATAAATCCCATCCCAGAGGGGATGGCGGGCTCCGGCCAGCATGGTCGGCCAGGCGGCTCCCACGCGACGATCGTAAGACGGCGAGGCCCGCCATTCCGGCGCGCCGGTTTCGACCCCGATATCGGCAAACGGGAAAAGCCGGTTGAGAAGAATGCGAGGTGTCATCAGTCCTCAACGACCAAAGGTGAACAAATTTAATAATAACGCAAATATTTAAACAAATAATAGGATTATTATCCGATATATTGACCAACGCATCTCCATTGACAAGATTGGCGTCCGCTAATACGCTCTTTTTAGGATAAATTTAAATAAAATTTTATCGTAAAAAGTGCATAAACCACGACAGCGATGTCTCCGCGGCGGGAACACGTTGCCCTGTTTCACATTTCCTGCCGCAAAAAAACAATTCTTTTATGAAGGAAATGCTCCATGCCCATCGGTCCCGGAAAGAAATTCCCCATTAAACTCAAGCCATCAAAGCCATCTGTATTGACCCCGGCGGCATTAAGCGCCCAACTCGACGCGGTTGGCCTCAACTGTAGCCAATTGACGCCGCAATTTCTCATTGCAGTTGCATCACCAACGTCAGCAGTCAACTCCCCAATGGGAAGGTACAATCGTTTGAAATTTTTGCACCAGCCGGCAGTCCCACAGTTGCGTCATTGCGGTCGGCGCCGAAAGTCAAGATCACCGTACCTTCCGGCAAAAACACCGCTGCCTGGACTTTAGTCAGGGTCGCCGACTCGATCTGGGAGCCCGGTACCCAGGCGCAAGGACTGAACACCTATCTCGCGATTATCGCGGTTGAGGAACACTTCAACACTCTTTACGACGATCGTCACACGACAGGATTCACTGGCACCAAAGATAGCCAGCCCGAAAAGACGCGCGACTGCGAAAATGCCAAAGCCATCCAGGATTTTTTTGTCGAAGTCTGCCTGTCCGCATCGGCGACACTGATCACGGGTCTCGACCAGACCACGATGGAGGCCATTCTGACCAACGTTATTCAACCGTTGAGTCATCAAAATCTTTCCGATTACGAGGCGAATGACAGCCGCGTCGTCATGCTGGTCGACAGATATAATCCAACGACAGAATATGCTGAAGGCGTTGGTGTCCTTCAAGTAAAATGGACTCTCAAAATTAAAGACTACAAAAAGAAAACAAAAAGCGACACCAACTTACATAGAACAAATATAAAAGTAGATTCCTGGTCAGTCCTCTACTCCGACACCGATCCGATGTGCCGCGACTACGCGACGGTCTGCAAGAAGCACGGCATTAAGCCACAAATCTGCCCACCCTGATTAATACGACTCCCAAATCGGTGACTTTGCGCATCGAATAGTCACGTTATTCAGAGAAAAAAATATGGATAGTGAAATGAATAATATTTGATCCGCTCAAACCAATATTAGCAAAGTATATTTACTTACTTTTTAGTAAAATAATTTGCATCGAAATGCTAACGATGCACCCAATACCAGCCGGCGGCGAGGATTGCTCATGGCCGGTTGGTTGCCCCCCGAGCCCGCGGGCGAATAGCGGGCGATGACCCAAGGATTTCGGAGAAACCTGGGCCGTCGCGCAACATCAGGGCGGTGCTGAACGGTTCCGTTCGTCGCAGGCCGGTATCACGACGTCCACTTGCCTTAAAGGAGAGTCATTCCATGGCCATTCCTCCCCCGAAAGCCTCGCTGACGATTTTCCCCAGCATGCCGACCGAAACCCAGGACACTTTTTCAAAAGGTGTCCAGGCCCTTGGCACCAACGGCCAGCAGATCTCGCTCATCCTGTTCAGCCCGAACCTTCAGCTTGTGGCGTCCATGGACAACAGCAATTCCGACGCCACCTGTTCCTATCAGGTCTCGGTGTCGACCGGATTCACCTTCTCCTCCACGCAAAGCTTCAGTATTTCGGAGACGGCCGGCGTCAGCATCGAGGTCGTGACCGTGGAAACCACGATCACATACGCACTTTCTTTCACCGAACAGTGGAACACCACCCGCACGGAAACGATGACGTTCGACTGTCCGGCGGGGAAAAAAGCCTTCGTTTATCAGGGGACCCTGATGTCGCGGCAACTGGGATTCAATACTCAGACAGGAAAATTCGCCTGGACCACGCCGGCCGCAACCGCCTTGACGGAGTTGCTCGTGACCAGCCGGACCCCGGTCGGTCGGGCGCCATCCAATCCGGTCCGGATTTTGTAGGCCGGCGGCAGGACGTGGCGACCGGATAGAAGCGTTCCGCCTAGAGCCGGCCGCCCCATCCTCCTTTCCACGAACCGGCTTGGGCCGCGTCAAGCCGGGCGCGACAGGACAGCCCCCGGCCGTGCCGGCAAGACGCGCTGCGGCGAGACCTCCGCATGCCGGCCACAGGCAGGCCCGAACAGCAAAAGACCGTCCGCATGGGACGAAATGAATACTGTGCAAAATCTATATTTTTTCGCCGATCAGATTAAAGGATTTTATTCCACAAAACGGGGTCTGGCATTTTCATTGACAAGGCAATGACAGGCCAATAATCTACTTTTGCGAAAAATGTATATGACATTTTATCGTAAAAGTAGATTTTCGTCATGAGCCCGTCCGGTTCAACGTCTTCATGGCGCGAACCAGCCTTCCTGAACCATGTCACCGTCTTAACGGCAACCATCACGTTCAATGGAGGAGCGGCAGATGCCCATCGGTCCAGGGAAAAAATTCCCCATCAACCTCAAATCGACCACCCCATCCGCTTTGACGCCAGACGTCTTGAAAGTTCAGCTCAACGCGGTCGGCCTGAACTGTAATCAGTTGACTCCCCAATTCCTCAACACCTGCATCACCAATGTCAGCAGCCAGCTTCCAACCGGCGCGGTGCAATCCTTTCACATCCTGGCACCGGTCAACAGCCCGACGGTTGCGGCGCTCACCGGCGCCCCCAGGGTCATGCTCGCCGTGGCGTCCACCAACAACCCCCAGGCGCAAACCCTGGCGCAGGTCGCGGACGCCAACTGGGAGCCGGGCACGCAGGCTCAGGGTCTGAACACTTATCTCGCGATTATCGTTTACGAAGACCATTTCAAGTGGCTTTACAACAACCGGGGAACCACCGGATTCACCGGCGTGATCGACACCCCGACACCGACGGAGGGCGACTATCCCAATGCCGACGCCATCCAGAAGCTGTTTGTCCAGGTCTGTCTTTCGGCCTCGGCGACTGTGGTCAAGGGCCTCGACCAGACCACCATGCAGGCCATCCTGACCAACGTTATTCAGCCACTGCAAAATGAAAATCTTTCGAATTTCGACCAGAGCGACAGCCGCGTCATCATGCTGGTCGAAAATTACAACCCGAGCACCGGCTATGCCGACGGCGTCGGCGTTCTCGAAGTCAAGTGGCGCCTCCAGATCCAGGACTACAAACGCAAGTCCAAGGACGGTGGCGACACCCATCACACCATTTTGACGGTGCAGTCATGGTCGGTTCTTTATTCGGATACAACGCCGATGTGCAACGACTACGCGGCCGTCTGCAAGCAGTTCAATATCCAGCCGCTGGTCTGCCCGCCCTGACACTCCGGTCCGAAGACCGGCCTCGTTAAGAGATTAACAGCGTTCATCCGATCGACAGGAGTCAGAGCTCATGCCTATTCCGCCGCCGACAGCGTCTTTGACGATTTTCCCCAGCATGCCGACCGAGACCCAGGACACCTTCTCCAAAGGGGTTCAGGCCATTGGAACCAACGGCCAACAGATCTCCCTCATCCTGTTCAGCCCGAACCTCCAACTTGTGGCGTCCATGGACAACAGCAACTCCGACGCCACCTGTTCCTACCAGGTCTCGGTGTCGACCGGATTCACCTTCTCCTCGACGCAAAGTTTCAGCATTTCCGAGAAGGTCGGTGTCAGCATCGAGGTCGTGACAGAGGAAACCACGATCACCTTCGCTTTGTCCTTCACCGAACAGTGGAACACCACCCGCACCGAGACGATGACGTTCAATTGTCCGGCCGGCAAGAAGGCGTTCGTCTATCAAGGAACATTGATGTCCAGGCAGTTGGGGTTCAACGCCCAGACCGGACAGTTCGCCTGGGTCACTCCGACAGCCACCGCCTTGACGGAGCTGCTGCTGACCAGCCGGACCCCGGTCGGCCAGGCGCCGTCCAACCCGGTGCAGATCATATAAGCCAACGGGAGGAAGCGGCGACCGGCCGGCGCCCCGACGCCAGGTCCGGCCGCCATTCCCCGTAAGTCCTCCCTCCGTCTCCCTCCTGATCGGGATCGACGCCCATGACCAGTCCCATCGCCATCGTCGGCATGGCCTGCCGGTACCCCGATGCGGAGACCGTCCGGCACCTGTTTGAAAATTCCCTGGCCCGCCGCCAATCCTTCCGGCGTATTCCGGACCAGCGCCTGTCGACCGATTACATCGACCTCTCCGGCGTGTCGCGGGACTGTTCCTACATGGGACAGGCGGCTCTGATCCGCGGCTTCCGCTTCGATCGCGACCGGTTCCGGGTTTCCGCGGCCAGTTACGAGGCGACCGATCTCACCCACTGGCTCGCCCTGACCGTCGCGCAGGAGGCGATTGCCGACATCCAGTTCCGCAAACAGCGCTTTCACCCCGATCACGACGCCATCCGCGTCGTCGTCGGCAATTCGCTGACCGGGGAGTTTTCGCGCTCGGGCGTCATGCGGCTGCGCTGGCCCTATGTGCGGACCGTGATGGAGCGGCATCTGCGCCGGCAGTCTCCCGACCATGACAGCGGGGAGATCGACCGCCTGCTCCGCGAGATCGAAGCCGACTACAAGAGCCCCTTTCCCGTTCCGAACGAGGATCATCTGGCCGGAGGTCTTTCGAACACCATCGCCGGCCGGATCTGCAACCATTTCGACTTCAAGGGGGGCGGATACACCGTGGACGGCGCCTGCTCCTCGTCTCTTCTGGCGGTTTCCGACGCCTGCTCGGCGCTGGCCGCCGGCGACGCCGATCTGGTGCTGGCGGGCGGCGTCGATCTCAGCATAGACCCGTTCGAGCTGGTGGGTTTTTCGCGGACGGCCGCGCTGGCCCGGACCGAGATGCGGGTCTATGACGAGCGCGCGGAAGGGTGCTGGCCCGGCGAGGGCTGCGGCTTCGGCGCCCTGATGCGGCTTGCCGACGCGCAGGACGGATGCGAGCGCATCCACGCAGTGATCCGGGGATGGGGACTGTCGTCGGACGGAAAGGGAGGGTTGACCCGTCCGGAAGCCGACGGTCAGGCCATCGCCCTGAGGCGCGCCTATGCCAGAGCCGGCTATTCCATCGCGTCGGTCGGTTATTTCGAAGGACATGGAACGGGAACCCGGGGCGGCGACACCGCCGAATTGCAGGCGCTGAGCGGCGCCCGGCGGAAGGACGGCCCGCCCCCCTTCCCGGCGGTGATCAGTTCGATCAAGGCCAATATCGGCCACACCAAGGCGGCGGCCGGCTTGGCCGGACTGCTGCGCGCGTCGCAATGCGTGGCCGAACAGATTCTGCCCCCGGCCACCGGCTGTGAAAGACCGCACCGTCTTTTGCAGGACCACCCGGACACCCTTCTGGTCCGGGACCGCGCCCATCCCTGGGACCCGGGTCCCGGGCCCAGACGCGCCGGCGTCAGCGCCATGGGATTCGGCGGCATCAACACCCATATCACGATCGAGGAGGCCCCCCGGACGCCCCGCACCGTGGTTCAGATCCCGGCCGACGACGAGTTGACGCGCTTCTGGGCCGGGCAGGATCTCGGACTGTTCCTGTTCGCCGCCGCCCGTCCCGAGGATCTGATCTGGACTGCCGACCATCTCGCGGACTTTGCCGACAGGCTTTCACGGGCGGAGCTGGCCGACCTTGCCGTCGAAATGGCGCGACGCGCGACAAGGGGGGCCTTCTCTCCCTGGAAAGCGGCGGTGGTGGCATCGACGCCGGAGGATTTCGGCCGGCGTCTCCGGCTTCTGCGCACCCGCATCGAAAGCGCGCCGGACAGCGTCGTCGGAATCGACGGGCCCGATGGCGTGTTCCTGTCAGGCGGCGGGACATCCGGCCGCATCACCCTGATTTTCTCCGGGCAGGCGGCACCGGTCCGACCGGACGCCGGCGGCTTTGACCGCTGGTTCGCGCCCGCCGGAACGGTGTATCGCGAGGCGGGACTGGCCGATCTCGCGGGCCGCGACGACACCGGCGCGGCGCAACCGGCCATCGCCACCGCCTCGCTGGCCGGACTGGACATTCTGCGCTGGCTGTCGATCGATGGCGATCTGGCGATCGGTCACAGCCTGGGAGAACTGGCCGCACTCCATTGGGCCGGCTGCTTCGACGGCGGGACCCTGATCGATATCGCCAGGATCCGTGGGCAGGCGATGCTGGAGGATCCCGATACCGGTGGCGCGATGATCGCCATCAGCGCCGGTCGGACGCGCGTCAGGGATCTGATCTCCGACGATCCGGCCCTGTTCATTTCCAATATGAACGGCCCCCGCCAGACCGTGGTCGCCGGACGGCGCGAGGCAATCCTGGCGTTCGCCGCGCGCCTGAAGGACAAGGGCGTCGCGGCAACAGTCCTGCGCCTTCGCCAGGCCTTTCATACGCCGGCCATGACCGCGGTGGCCGGCCGATTGGCGCCGCTGCTGGCCGCCCGGGCTTTGAACGGCCCAACCCGGCCTGTGATCTCGACGGTCACCGGGAAAATGCTGCCCGACACGGCCGATATCGCGGCGCATCTCTGCCGCCAGCTTGTCGAGCCGGTGGCCTTCGAGGACGCGGTTTCCCTGGCGGCCGAAAAGACCGATCTGTTCCTGGAGGTCGGCCCCGGCGATCTGTTCAGCACCCTGGTTCAGGGGATCACCGACAGGCCGGTCCTGTCGCTCGATATCGGGGCGACGTCCCCGCTTGCCGCGCTGAAGGCTTTTGCCGCCGCCTATGTCCTCGATCGGGCGCCGGGAATCGGGCTGCTGTTCCAGGGCAGGTTCACCCGCCCCTGCCGGTGGGACTGGCGCCCGGACTTTTTCCAAAACCCCTGCGAATCCGAGTCCCCAGGATCCGCGCCGGAGAACGGCGGGACCATCTCGACGACCGGCGCGGCGCCGGAGGCGTCCCCGGGCGACGCGGAAGATGTTCTGCGGCGGATCATGTCCGAGATCACCGGCCTGCCGGCCTGGACGCTTCAAGGCAGCAGCCGGATGCTGTCGGATCTGCATCTGAACTCGATCACCGTGGGTGAGATCATCAACCGCTTCACCGCCACCCTGGGCCGCCGGCCGGTGGCCGATCCCACGCTGTTCGTCAATGCCAGTGTCGAGGAAATCCGGGCCGCCGTCGAAGCCCAACCGCCGGCCGGAGATCCGGCCGGAACGGGACCCGACAACGCGCCCGCCGGTCTCGAAGCCTGGGTCCGCTTTTTCGAGGTGGCGCGGCATCCGGCCCCGGCGCCCGGAGACCCTGCGCCTCCTGATCCTTCCGCCGCGGAGCCGTCCGGCGGCGGTCGCCGGGCCTGGACCATTCTGGGACGCGGTGCCGGCGATGTCGAAAGCCTGGGGAAACGGCTGGCCGCCGCCGGTCAGGATGGCGGCGTCCTCGTCTGGCTGCCGGCGGATCCCGGCAAAGAAGATGCCGCCTTGCTACTGGGGGCGGCACAAAAATGCTGCGAACGGGGTCCGGATCCGAAACTGCCGCCCCGCCGGCTGGTCGTCGTCCAGAATGGCTGGGGCGGTGGCGGGTTCGCGCGCTCCTTTCACCAGGAGACGCCGGCAATCCCCACCCTGGTGATCAATCTGTCGCGGCCGGGATCCGCCGACGCGCCTGACTGGATCTGCCGGGAGGTCGCGGCGGCCCCGCCGGGATTCGCGGAGGTCTTCGTCGATTCGACCGGCGCCCGCGAGGAACCGCGGATCCGCGCGCTGCACCCCCGGTCCGCACCCGATCCGCTGACAGGCCCCGGGGATACCGTCCTGATCAGCGGCGGCGGCAAGGGAATCAGCGCCGAATGCGGCTTCCGGCTGGCGCAGAGGACGGGATGCGCCCTGCTGATCATCGGACGGTCAAAGCCCGAGGAGTCAGCCGAGCTGAGGGCCAACCTGACCCGCTTCCGCGAGGCCGGGATCCGGATCAGCTATCAGCCCGCGGACGTCTCGGACGAGACGTCGGTCGCGGCCGCGGTGGCCGCCGGGACCCGCGACCTCGGCATGCCGGTGAGCGCGATCATTCACGGCGCCGGCCACAATGCCCCCCGCCCGGTCGCGGCGCTGTCCGATGACGACCTGCGGTCCACCCTCGGCCCCAAACTGGACGGACTGAGAGTTCTGCTGGGGCTGGTCGACCGCGACCGGCTGAAATTGCTGGTCACGTTCAGTTCCATCATCGGCCGCATCGGCCTTCGCGGAGAGGCCGATTACGCTTTGGCCAACGAATGGCTGAGCCGGGAGACGGAGCTGTTCCAGGACCGCTATCCGGCCTGCCGGTGCCGCGCCCTGGAATGGTCCGTCTGGTCGGGGGCAGGGATGGGCGAACGCCTGGGCCGGATCGACGCTCTGGCTGCCCAGGGGATCACCCCGATCACGATCGACCAGGGTGTGGAACTGTTTCTGCGCGCCGTCGAGGCACCGGACCTGCCGGTCCGCGTGATCATTTCCGGGCGTTTCGGCGGAGCCGGAGCCGGCGTCGCCGTGCCCGAACCGCAACCGGGCGCGCGCTTCCTCGAACGCATCCAGGTCTTCTACCCTGGTGTCGAACTGGTCGCCGAATGCGACATCTCCGCGATCACCGATCCCTACCTCGACGACCATGCCCTGGAGGGAGAACGGATCTTTCCGGCGGTCATGTCGCTCGAAGCCATGGCCCAGGCCGCCGGTCTTCTGTCGGGAACGGACCTCGCCCAGCCGTCGGGTCCGGCCCTGGTGTTCCGGGCCCTGTCCTTCCCGAAGGCGATCGTCCTGGCGCGCGACGCCGACCCGACCACAACCGTCACACTGCGTCTGGTCGCCCTGGCCGGCGAGGATGGCACCCTTGCGATGGCCATCCGCTGCTCCGCGACGAATTTCCAGATGAACCATGTCGAAGCCCGTTGCACCATGGAACCGCGCTCCCCCGCGGCGGAGGATGGCAAGACGGAGGTTCGCGGGACCGGACCCGGTCTCCCCGGAACGCCGGAGATCGCCCTCTATCGAAGGCCGCTGTTCCAGAAGGGACGGTTCCGGACGGTCGCAGGCTACGACCGCATCGAAGCCCGCCGGTGTAGCGGTCGTCTCTCTCCGGCCGACGACCGCCCCTGGTTTTCCACGCCGTTTCCTCCCGTCTGTCTTCTGGGGTCGGCCGGGATCCGTGATGGCGCGCTGCATTCCGTTCAAGCCTGCATGCCCCACCGGATCCTCATCCCGGTTCGGGCCGCGGCCGTGCGCCCCGGACTGCCGGCCGCCGGATCCGCGCCCCGTTTTTTCGTGGCGGAGGAGGTCGAGGACCGGGGCGATGAAATGGTGTACGACCTGACCCTGCTCGACGCGGACGGCCGCCCCGTGGAGTGGTGGACAGAGGTCACCTACCGTGTCGTCGCGAACGCTCCCGCCCCCTGCATCGACGCTGTCCCGCTGATGGTCCCCTTCCTGGAACGGGCCATTCTGGCCCGTCACCCCGGTTGCGGGATCCATCTCACCCTGACCCCCATGACGTCCGGCCCCGGCTCAGCCGGGCCCCGATCAGCGGGGGACGGGCCGGGGGGAGAAGGGTCGGGAGGGAAAGGGCAGGCCTCGCCTCATCGTCCCGACGGCAAGCCGGACCCGGTGGAGGGATCGCGCCACCGTTCCGTCAGCCGGACCGGAGACTGGCGCCTCGACGCGGACTGCCTGGTCCCGGCGGGATGCGATATGGAGACGGTCCGGGAAAGGGCTCCCGCCGACTGGTGGACGCTGCTCGGTCCCGACGGCGCCGCGCTGGCCGAACAGATGGCCGGCCATCTGGGAGAGCCGATGGACGTTTCCGCGACGCGGGTCTGGACCGCACGGGAAGCGGTCAAAAAGTCCGGAAGGCCCTGGATGACGCCGCTGACCCTGGATCCGGCCTCGGAACCGCGCTGGACCATCTTGCAATCGCAGGGGCTGGAGGTCTGTTCATCGCTCATCCTCCCGCCCGCGGACGGCGACGGGATCTGTGTCGCGGTCGCGCTGCTGCCGTGAACCGGCGATGGTCGGGACGGGAAAGGAACGGGGGCCGGCCGACGGGAACGGCGGGCCACCCGGCAAGTGTTGGGAGAGGGGAAAAACCGCGTTTCGGCGACGCGGTCCTCCCGGATGGCTGACTATCGGAGCAGGCGGTCAGTGAGCCGCGTCGCCGCCGTTTTCCAGCTTCTTGGTCATGGAGTCGTTGATCGCCGTTCCGGTGTGGTAGGGGCTGTCGGCCTTGACCGTCGGTTCCGGCGTCGGAATGCCGCGCTTTTCCAGCACCGCCTTCAAAACCCAGGGCCGATCCGAAATGATCCCGTCGACGCCCATGTCGATCAGCATGGACATATCGCGGGGATCGTTGACGGTCCAGGCCAGCACATGCATGCCAAGCTTGTGCGCCTCCTCGACCAGGTTGGGGGACAATTCCTTGAAATAGACCGAAACGGCATCGGCGCCGACATCGTGCGCCGCTTTCACATAGTCTCCGAAATAAGGCTTCTTATTGATATTGATCCCGGCCAGCCAGGGAGACGGCTTGGCATCGCCGATCTTCAGATAGCAACCATCGACCCATCCCCAGGACGGTTCCTCGCTGACCAGGGCGACGGTGGTGATATCGGGATCGATCTTGCGCATCTCGCGGATCGTGCGCCAGTCGAAGGTCTGCAAGGTGACGCGGTCCTGCATATTGTATTTGCGGACGATCTCATCGACCTTTCGCACGAACACGGCCGGGTCCGGGTTGTTCCTGTATCCGGGGGCCGCCGGATCCGCATAGGACTTGGTCTCGATATCGAAATGGACCCTGGTGTCGCCGTAGGAATTGGCAAGCTCGAAGACCTCTTCCAAGGTCGGGATCCGGGTCCCCGGAACGGAAATCTGCGTCTTCCCGTGGCTTTCGTAATAGTCCTCATAACCCTTGGCGTGAGGGTTCATCGTGCCGACGTCGAACTGCCTGATCTGCTCCAGCGTCATCAGACGCAGGTCATACTGAAAGTCTTTCCCGACATACTGTCCGTCGGGACCTTTCGCGAGCCAGGGCGCCAGGAAGGGATTATGGCTGATGACGATATGGCCGTCCTTCGTCATCTGCATATCCATTTCGAGAGTGGTCTCGCCCATCTCCATGCCATAGGCGAAGGAGATCAGCGTGTTTTCCGGCCGGGCGTCGCGGCCGCCACGATGCCCCTCGAACACGAAACCGTCCCACGAAACTTTCGCGTGGGCCGGGGCGGCCAGCCCCATCGCCGCGATTATCGAAACAGTCCCTAATCCGGCCAGCAGAGAGCGCTTTATTTTTCCGGTCATGAAACTCACAGCCTCCAATAATTTTTGTCTTCCAAAGAGATCTTTATAATTATTGGAACCCGATAGTTACGGTGCCGCCAGCGGGGGCCGGCGGCACCATTACCATGACGTCTGTCAGGCCGTCGCCGGAGCCTGACGGCGCTTCGCCGCTTCGGCGTCGTGACGCAGGGTCGGCAGGATGCAAAGGATCGCCAGACCGCAGGACACGATCAGCAGCGAGAAGCCGCCGTCCCATCCGAACCAGTCGACCGTGTAGCCGACCACGGCATTGGCCGCGACCGAACCACCCAGATATCCGAACAGGCCGGTAAATCCGGCAGCCGTTCCGGCCGCCTTCTTGGGAGCCAGTTCCAGCGCCTGCAGACCGATCAGCATGACCGGACCGTAGATCAGGAAGCCGACGGCGATGAGGGCCGCCATGTCGACCGCCGGATGGCCCGCGGGGTTCATCCAGTAGACTAGCACCGCAACGGTCACCAGGATCATGAACAAGATGTTAACGATGCCGCGGCGACCGGCGAAGAAGCGGTCGGAAATCCAGCCGCACAGGATGGTCCCGGGGATGCCCGCCCACTCATAGAGGAAATAAGCCCAGGAGGACTTGTCGACGGAGAAGTGCTTCGCTTCCTTGAGATAGGTCGGCGCCCAGTCCAGCACGCCATAACGGATCATGTAGACAAAGATGTTGGCGACGGCGATCCACCACAGCAACTTGTTCTTCAGAACATATTCGACGAAGATCTCCTTGGCGGAGAATTCCTTCTCGTTTTTCTCGCTGTAGCCTTCCGGATAGTCGTTCTTGTACTCCTCGATCGGGGGAAGACCGACCGACTGCGGGGTATCACGAATGGTCAGAATGGCAAATCCGGCAAGACCCAGCGCGACGGCGCCCGGGACATAAAAGGCGGAATGCCAGTCATTGAACCAGGCAAGGCCCAACAGGAAAAGCGGACCGATCAGACCGCCGCCGACATTGTGGGCGACGTTCCAGATCGACACGATGCTGCCACGTTCCTTCTGCGACCACCAATGCACCATGATGCGGCCGCACGGCGGCCAGCCCATGCCCTGGAACCAGCCATTGAAAAAACACAGAACGAACATCACCGCGATGCTCGATGTCGCCCAGGGCACCAGCCCCAGAACAAAGGCGACGACCGCCGACAGGGTCAGGCCAAGGGCCAGGAAGAACCGCGCGTTGGAGCGGTCGGAGACGTTTCCCATCAGGAATTTCGACAGCCCATAGGCGATGGAAACACCCGACAGGGCGAAGCCGAGGCTGCCACGGGAATAGCCCTGCTCGATCAGATAGGGCATCGCCAGATTGAAATTCAGACGGACGAGATAGAAACCGGCATAGCCGAAAAATATTCCCATGAATATTTGCCAGCGCATGCGGCTGTAACTCGAATTGACCTGCCCTTCGGGCAGTCTCGGCACATGGGCCGCGGGTTTCATGAACGCAATCATGAGTCCTCCCCCTTTGAATGGTTGTGTATTGGGAACAACCATCGGGCAACGGACGGACGGACTCACGTCGGGCAATCCCCAAGACGTGTCAGGAAAAATCCAGACTTGACAGATGAAAAAGTCAGAAAATGCGAGGTGTTATAGCAATATGCGCGAACCGGAACCGATCAGCGCGGAACCGACGGAATGCGCAGATAAAGCGTCGTGCCGCCACCGGTTACCGAATCGAGCGTCAGAGTTCCGTCCACCAGGGCCAGACGCTCCCGCATTCCCGCCAGTCCCAGGCGGCCCTGGGCCTGGGGCGCCTCGGCATCGAATCCCCGGCCATTGTCCTCGACGATGATCTGAAGCCAGTCGTCGCGGAATTCGATGACCAGACTGACGGTTGAGGCCTCGGCATGCTTCAGAACATTGGTCAGAGCCTCCTGAACGATGCGGAAGGCCGTGGTTTCGATGTTCGAAGGGAACCGTTCGGACTCGGCCAGCGTCGTATGGAAGTCGACCCGGATGCCGAACCGCTGCCCCCAGTCGGCCAGATAGGTTTCCAGCGCACGGGCAAGCCCGACGTCGTCGAGCGCGGTCGGGCGCAATTCCCAGGCCGCGCGATGCACCACCTGCCCGATCTGCGACGTCAGCGACTGCAACCACTCCAGCGTGCCCCGCGCCGCCTCGCCCTGCACCGACTGTTCGAGGCTCTTCAGCCCCAGCGACAGCCCCGTCAGGTCCTGCCCCATCTGGTCATGCAATTCCCGGGCGATGTTCCGTCGTTCCTCCTCCTGGGTATTGACCAGCCTTTCCAGCAATCGGTGACGCTCCGCCTCGGCTTCCACCTTTTGCGCCATGTTCTCGCGAACCTCCTCATAGGCCCGCAGCAATTTGGCGCTCATGTCATTCAGGGCTTTTGTGACGTCATCCAGTTCGTCGGCCTGGGACCGGGGGCGGCGGCGCAATTTGAGGACCGGAGCGCGCAGGCCGGTCAGATCGATCTTGCGGACGAAATCCGCGATATGGGCCAGATGGGAGGTGATCAGCCGATGGGTGACGAACATGATGAACAGGGACACCACGAAGGTTTTTGCTCCGTGGCTGACCAGAAGGAACACCGCCTCGTCGAGCAACCGCAAATAGATCGCCTGAAGATTGGCCTCGACATGCAGGACGGCGATCCGGGTCGGCAGGCCGCCGATCACATGGGTCAGAGTGAAATCCTGGGAAATCACGGACTCGCGCGCCCGCTTGCCCTCGCTGGCGACCAGGGTTCCATCCGGCACCAGATGGATATCGGCTTCGCTGATGTCGGGCAGACGCAGGATCCCCTTCAACTCCAGGGCAAGCTGCCGCTCATCGACGTCCCAGACGCTCTGGCTCAGGCTTTCCAGATAGACACCCTGAATCTCGCCGAAACGATGTTCCAGCGAGACCAGATCGCGATGGAAGTCGATATAAAGCTGAACAATGGTCAGGACCAGCGTGATCACGGAACTGAACAGCAGCACCAGCGCCAGCAGGCGGCCGCCGATGCCATGGCGCAACTGCCACGACCGTCTGGTGTAACGGCCGGCGTCGGTGCCCGAACCGTCAGTTCCGATCGAGCCAGCCATGGGTGGCTCCATACCGCACGATGTCCGCCCGCGTTCTCAGACCCAGCTTCGCCGTGGCGCGCGCCTTGTAGGTCTCGATGCTCTTGATGCTGAGATCAAGTGCCGCGGCCACCTCCTTGTTGCTGAATCCCTGCGCCGCCAGTTTCAGCACCGCCTCCTCCCGTGGGCTCAGATCCTCCGCCTCGGCCAGAACCGGGCCGCCCGCGAAATGCTGGAGCAGGCTGCCCGCGACCGCCGGGTCGACATAGAGGTCTCCGCCATACACTACGCGGATGGCGCGGACCAGCTCGCTGGCCGCCGACCGCTTCAACAGATACCCCCGCGCCCCGACGCGCAGCAGCTTCTGGACGTAGGCCCGGTCCTCATGGACCGTCAGCACCAGGATTTTCACCGCGGGACAGACCTCGGCCGCCCGCTGGCCGAGATCGACGCCATTCATCCCGGGCATCGACAGATCGATCACCGCGACATCGGGCTGAACCGACGTGATCAGATCGAGCGCAGCCTTCCCGTCCGACGCCTCCCCGACCAGGGCCATCTCGGGATCCGCCTGGATCAGGGCCTTGATCCCGGCCAGAACGACCGGGTGGTCGTCGGCAACGGTAATACGAATCATGGGCGGAACCTCAATCGGTATATTTCGGCATCAGTTGCGCGGTCATGCTGTCGCGCAGCTCCGCGATTTTCGACCAGAACTTCGCCGCCATCTCGGGATTCTCCCGAACGAAGGACCGGCTCATCACCAGATAATAGGCTTTGGTGACAAGGGGCGGATCCACCCTTTCGATCGTGGGAAAAGCGTCGGATTTCAAAAGCTGGTCTCCCGTGACGGTCTGTAGCACGGCGCCGGAGACCCGTCCGATTCCCAGTTTGATCAAATTCTGGCGACTGGACCCCACTTCCTCCAGTTTGATCCCCATCCGCTTCAGATCTTCAACGATCGAATAGCCCCTGACCGCGCCGATCGGCCCATCGACGCCGGTCAGGTGGTGCCCGTCCCAGGATACGCCGGATCCTTGAAGCCGGTAGAGCGAGTAGGAAATGGTGGCAATCCGGAAATTGGGATCGGGAACCTGGGTTCTCCCGGGATAGACCCCGTAATACATCCTCTCCTTCACGAAGGAGGAATTGAAGATCGCGTCCGCCTGCCCGCTGCCCAGGCTCATCAGGCAGCGCTTCCAGGGCTGCCGCATGAACACCACCTCGATTCCCAGATCCTCTGCGGCCTTCTTTACGATTTCGACGGAGATCCCGGGCCTCTCCCAGTCGATCTCATCCCCCTCACCCAGGTAATAGGGATATTGCTCCCGGTCCTCAAAGGCGATGCGCATCGTCGACGTTGCCGCCGCCGTCCCGGTCCCGGCCATCACGCAGGCCAGGGCGGTCATGCCCGTCATCACACCCGCCATCAGGCTCCGAAAAGTGTACGTCCTTGTCATCCCGCCCGATACCGCCGTCCGGAAGATGCCATCCGGCATCGCCAAGCCGGGCCACAATATCAGCTTGGGTCCTCCTTGCATCCCCGGAATATAGACGTTTCCACAAGATCGTCGCCCCCGTCCCCCGGGACCATCGGAGGAGGCTGATTGCCCTGTCCGCCCCCCGACGCTCCGCCGGCATGGACGCCCCCTCCGGCCGGCAGCGCCAGATTGATGTATTATTTTGAATAATCCGCGGCATCCAATTCATTTTCGACGCCGAAATCCCTAGAAAATCCCCACTTCATTGTCAAACTCCAGAACCGACCGACAAAGACTCCGATTGTTTTGTGGACTTGACATCAAGATGGCCGAAAGCAGAATATTTTAAAAATGAAACCATGGTTTGTAGTTGAAATAAAGACTCTTTCTGACTGAACCCGATAAGTAATCGACATCAGTCCTGTATCCAGGAAAGGAAAACGCTCAACCATAGAGTGAATTCAATGCTTGGCCTGGCCTGATCAAAGCGACCACCCCCGACAAAACGCCGACCGTTCGAGACCACGGCAGAGCCCTTCCGTGGACGGGGACGCTTTTGCCCGGGTCGACGCGGCGGGTCCGCGACCGGCAGGCCAGACGCCTTCACGGAAACCGGGGACTCGAACAACCCGGGACGGACGCGCCGTCACGACATCCTCGCAACGGTCCGATGCGCCAAACCGTCCCCACGACAACGGAGGGAGCGACATGACGAACACAACCACAACGGCCGGACCGGATCCGGCATCCCCGCGACACCGGCTGATCATTCCCGGAGCGCTGGCCGCCTGCCTGGCGCTGGCCTTCGTCGCCCATACCCTGCCGGGAGGCGCCCTCGCGGCCGCGATCGGCGTCCTGCCTATTCTTCTCATTCTCGGATTGCTGTTCGCCCAGGTGAACATGCTGATCGCCGCGCTGGCCGGCGGGGTGATGGCGATGATCATCGGCGGCCTGTCCCTCTCCGACGCCAATGCCGGCCTCAATGAGGCGGTTCCGAAGATGCTGTCCATCACCGTTCCGATCCTGAATTCCGCCATCGCCATGGCGGTCTTCAAGGCCGGAGGTTATGCCTCGGCGCTCACCCTGGTCCGTCGCAACATCGGCGGGCGGATCGAGTATGTCGGCGCATTCATCGTGGTCCTGCAAGCGGCGGCGACCTACATGTCGGGCATCGGCGGAGGCAGCGCGATGGTGATTGCGCCGCTGGCCTTCGCCGCCGTCGGCGCCATCCCGGCCGTCATTGCGGGCATGTCGATCGCCTCCGCCGCCTGTTTTACGACGTCACCGGCGTCACTCGAAACCTCGGTCGTTTCAAAACTGACCGGCGTTCCGGTTGCCGACTATGTCTCCCTGATGCAGCCCTTCACCCTGGTCTTTTGCGCCGTCGCCATCGTCATCGCCTTCGTCGGCACGAGGCGGGCAAAGACGCTGTTCGAGGGCGAGGAATCCGACGAATTCCGGACCATGTCGAACGCGGAACTCTGGAAACGGACGATTCCCGCAGTCTTTCTGATGTTCGCGGTGATTGCCGGGCCGTTCGTCAATCGCGCCGCCGGGATTCCGATTTTGGGGCCGATGGCCTACGCCGTCATCACCCTGGCGCTGGTGTATTTTTGCAGCGACTTCTCGCTCAACAAGTCGGTCGACGCGATGATCGACGGATCGTCCTATATCCTGACCCGCCTTCTTCAGGTGGGACTGTTTCTCGTGTTCATCGGCATGATCGAAAAGATAGGCGCCTTTGGCACCATTGCCGGCCTTGTGAAGATGGCCCCTCCGGCGGTCGTCGTTCCGGCCGCGGTGATCGCCGGGTTTGCGATCGGTTTCCCGGCCGGCGCCTACGTCGGATCGATCCTGATGCTGGTTCTGCCGATCGCGGTTGCCCTGGGTTTCGGTCCGGTCGCCGTCGGGTTCGTCACCATCGGTGTCGGTTTCGGCAGCCAGGTGTCGCTCGTCAATATCACGATGCAGGCCCTGTCGGCCGGCTTCCGTATTCCCGTCCTTCAGGTGTCCAAAGGCAATGCGCCCTATGTGTTGAGCTGTCTGGTCCTGCTCGTCGCACTGTCCTTTGCCTTCGCCTGAACGAATGAACAGATAAGGAACGTCCCATGAATCTCATCTTCCGCAACGTTCGTCTCGACGATACGTCCCCGCTCACCGATGTCGGCATCTCGGGGGGCAGGATCGCGGCCATCGAACCGGCCCTGGCGGCAGAGGCGCCCGAGGAAATCGACGGCGCCGGCAGGGTCCTGATGCCGGGTTTCATCGAAAGCCATCTTCACCTCGAGAAGGCCTATGTGATGGACCGCAAGGCAAACCGGTCCGGGACCCTGGCCGAGGCGATCGCCGTGACCGCCGACCTGAAGCCGACCTTCACCCGCGAGGATATCGAGGCGCGGTCGAGGCGCGTTCTGAAACAGTTGATTACCGCCGGCACGACCCTGGTCCGGGCCCATGCCGAATTCGATCCGGCCCAGGGTTTCACGGGCTTCGATACCGTTCTGGCCCTGCGCGAGGAATACCGGGGACTGATCGACATTCAGGTGGTGGCTTTTCCCCAGGAAGGCATCCTGAAGACGCCCGGCACGGATCGGATGATGGAGGAGGCCATGCGCAAGGGCGCCGATGTCGTCGGCGCCATCCCCTATAACGACACCGACGCCAACGCCCATATCGACTGGGTCTTCCGCCTTGCCAGGGAATTCGACAAGGACCTCGATTTCCATCAGGACTTCCGGGATGACGCGGATGCCATGTCGATCGGATATCTGGCCCGCAAGACCATCGCGGAAGGCTATGAGGGCCGCGTCTCCGTCGGCCATCTGACGGCGCTGGCCGCCGCCGAGCCGGAGCGGCGCGACGACCTCATCGCCCTGCTGCGCGACGCCGGCATTTCGGTGATGGCGTTGCCGGCGACCGACATGCATCTCGGCGGCCGGAAGGACAGCCATAATGTTCGCCGGACCATCACGCCGGTGCGGGCGCTGCGCGACGGCGGCGTCAATGTCTGCCTCGCCACCAACAACATCCGGAACGCCTTCACGCCTTACGGCACCGGAGACCTGTTGCAGATTGCCGCGCTGGCGCTTCCCGCCTGCCACCTGGGCGGTGCCGACGATCAGGCGACCGTCCCCGCCATGATCACCACCAATCCGGCCCGGGCTCTGGGCGTGAAGGACTATGGCATCGCGGTTGGCTGCCGGGCCGACCTTGTGCTGTTGGACTGCAAAAAGGTCGCCGACGTGGTCATCGATCTGCCGGATCGCCTCGCGGTCGTAAAGAACGGCCGTGTGATCGCCCGGACCTCACGCCGGATCGAGACCGTTTTCTGATCGACGGCTTTCTGGCGGACGGCGATCTGGCGGACGGTGGGGCGACCGTCCGCCCCCGGTCGCCGGCGTGCAAAGTGTCGGCCGGATAGCGGTGTCCCCCTTGCACCGCAATCCGGCCACTCGGCAGGCCTTCGCCGGAACCGGTTCAGCCATGACCGGCGGCCCGGTCCTGAACAGTTCGCGCCCCCCGCCGACCGGACCTAACGACTTAAATGAATAGGGCCAAGGTCATAAAACAACCAAAGAGGGTATTACTGCCTAGAAGGCAGATAGAACAAGCATAAATTAGCACCCAACCTTCTGAAATTTATAATTTTCCTAAAGACCATAAGCCGTTTGCGTGAATTATAATCATTGCAAACAGTCTTCTGCCAAAGCATCCTTTGCGTGCATTTCACTCAAATTTGAACTCTCCGTAGTTGCGTACGGCGAGAACGGATTGGGAGGATGACTTGGCCCCAGGCGAACTCGCGGCGACCGCGGCCCCCAAAGCCGCCGACATGTCGATCCCATCCCCGGCTCACGATCGCCTGGCGAGGCGGGAAAGCGCCATTTCGGCACTTGCGCGTCTGCCGGCATCCGACATTCTGAACGACCATGAGCAGGCCATCCTCGCCATCGAGGAGGCGCGCGGTCTGTCCCCGACCCCGGGGCCGGCGCGATGGCTCGTCGTCATCGTCAAGGCGACGCGGCTTTGCAATCTGCGGTGCGTCTATTGCCGGTCATGGGCCGAGGGGCCGAACCAGACGATGACGTTCGACGTCATGGCCCGGTCCGTTCGGGAAGCCCTGTCGATGCCCAATGTCCACGGCGTCGAATTCGTCTGGCATGGCGGTGAAGTCACTATGCTGAAACCCAAGGTTTTCCGGAAATTCCTGTGGTTGCAGGAGCGCTACCGGCAACCGGGACAGGAGGTCAAGAACTCGATCCAGACCAATGCCACGCACTTGACCGACGAATGGATCGATTTCCTTCACGAATTCGGAATGGGTGTGGGCGTTTCCATTGACGGCCCTCCGGAACTGAACGACCGGCGGCGTCTTGACAAAGACGGCCGGGGGACGTCGAGCCGGATCGCCGGCGGAATTGCCCGGCTGCGACAGGCGGGGATTCCTCATGCCGCCCTTGTCGTGATCGACCGCGAGATCATCGGCGCGGGACCGGAAAGACTTTTGGGCTACCTCGCGGACATCGGTCTCGACAAGATTTCTTTTCTCAATGTTCTGCCTGAAAACGATCCGGACGATCCGGAAATTGTCAAAAGCACATATTTCACATTTCCAGAATATGTTCGCTTCTTAACAGATACTTTTTCTGTGTGGTGGAATTCATTTCGAGACAGGATGGAAATTCGCGAGTTCCGCGACTTCATTCAGAAGATGTCGGTCCCGAAAACCAGTATCGGCTGCCTGTGGATGGGCAATTGCATGGGCCGCTATGTCACCCTGGAGGCCAACGGAGATCTGGCTCCCTGCGACAAGTACAGAAGCGACCCCGGATCGATCCTGGGCAATGTCATGCACTCCCCCATGGCCGACATTATCAGGACCTCCGGCTATCTCGCGGACGCGAAAAAAGAGGCGTCCGACGCAAAAACCCGTATGGCGCCATGCAAGTGGTTTCACGTCTGCAACGGAGGCTGTCCGCACGACCGGCATCTGGCGTCGCGGTTTGGCGACGCCGTGGAACCGGGACGCTGCTGCGGCGGCGCCCCGTTGCTCGATCACATGGCCCGGACCATGGGCCGGACCATGGAACGCGCCGGCATCCGCGCCGGGTCCTCCGGGCTGGATAATCCCGCTTCGTGAGGGACACAGGTTGGCATTACGGGGTTGCCGCCGCCCCGTAAGCATCATGGCAGGCGGGCAAGGGAGAGTGATCATGACGGAT
This sequence comes from Telmatospirillum sp., assembly GCA_009712185.1. Classification (GTDB taxonomy): domain Bacteria; phylum Pseudomonadota; class Alphaproteobacteria; order Rhodospirillales; family Magnetospirillaceae; genus Telmatospirillum. Next base: position 97,056 of record WASQ01000054.1, read on the forward strand.
CAGGTTGTTTATCAGGTTGAGCCCGAGGACGATTCCGAGCCCAGCGACTGGCAATGGGGCTGGCCGTTCTGACGCCATTCCATGGAGCGGGCCTGAGCGATCAGGTCCGCTTCCTTTCCATCGCGACAGGGGAGGACCTCCATGCCCACAGACCTGAATGATCTTCTCGATCTCATGAGCTCCCAGGGCGTCCATCTTCCCCAGACCTATGTTTCCGCGGTTACGGAGGTGTGCTTCAGCGGGTCCTTTGCCGCCAATTCCGAAGCGCAGCACCGCCTGCACGGCCGGATGTTTCAGGATCCTCGCGTGCTGGGTTACCGCTTTCTGCGCCATTCCGCCCACGAGACGATCGGCGCCCGGATCATCGCCGACGTGGCCGCCCAGGTCCCGTCCGACGCCCATGACGGCATCCGCGAAAAAATGGAGTCTCATGCGTCCGACGAATTTCGCCATGGCCGCATGTTCAAGACTGCGGCAGAGCGACTTTTCGAATTCCCGTCCGACGAAATTTCGAAAATCCAGAAAGAAACATCCGATCACAAGCAGGATTTTGACAAAAAGTTTCAGGGAAACATCAAAAATTTCATTTGTTCGACTCACTTAGGAGAAATAAGAAGCTATTTTCTTCTTGAATCATATATTTCGATTGCAAAAAATCTATCAGATCAAAAATTTCATCAGGTCAAAGCGATGTTGGAGGTCATATATGGTGATGAAGTCCGCCATCTTATTTATACAGGAAACTATTTGACCGAATGGATGAAAAACGATTCCACATTATGCGAATTTTTCAAAAAAATGCTTAGCGTTTACTCAGATGAATCTAATCACGAAAAACGCATATTGATGTCATATAATCAAAATTACGCCAATAATGTCTCAGCGATAATCTAATTTATTCAATAAATTGTCATTTTTAATTGCAGAAATTACATCATTTTCATGGACCGACGTTCTGATAAGGATTCTCGCCCCATGACTGCCGGCCCGAATGGCGGGAGAGACATCAACGCGTTGACGTCGTTCCTCCCCTTTGTTCTGAGACAGAAGGGGCTGGCGGCCACCGCTTTGGTCAGTCTTCTTGTCGCCTCGGCCGGATATATGGGAACGCTCCGCTACCTGTCCGATGTGGTGGACGTCGGCATCATTGCGGAGAAAGGGCGCGACCTGCCAGCCCATTTCCTGATCCTTGGAACGGCGCTGACGATCACCGCGGCCGGCACAGGGGTCCGCCACTACTCCGTGGCGCAGCTTGGCGAGCGGGTCGCCACCGACATCAGGACGGCCGTCCATGCCACACTGCTGGAGGCCGATATCCCCTTCTTCGAGACGAACAGGCCGAGTGATCTCGTCTCCCGGATGACAACCGACCTGTCCCTGGTGCAGGTGGTCCTGACCTCGACCATATCGGTCATCATCCAGAATGCCATTCTGCTCACGGGGGCCGTCGCGATCCTGATCGCGACCGGTTCGTGGCGCCTTCTCCTCACTGAGATCGCCCTCGTTCCGCTGATCGTTCTTTTGCTGATGGCGCAGGGAAAAAAAGTGAGGCGGCTCTCGCGACAGACCCAGGACAGTCTCGCCACGCTGGGCAGCGTCGCCGATCAGACCTTCGAAGCCATCCAGATCGTCCGCGCCTTCACAGCGGAAGCCATCGAGAAAGCGCGGTTCGCCGACGCCGCGAAAGAGTCCTTGCGGTCGGCAGGCCGGCTGGCCCGATCCCGCGGCATGATGAACGCCATGCTGATTTTCCTGATCTTCGGCACCCTTTTCGGGGTTCTCTGGCAGGCGGCGAACGACGTTCTGGCCGGACGAATGACAACCGGACAGCTTCTCACGTTTGCCGGGGCCTCGGCGGTCGTCGCTGTTGCCCTGGCCTCGCTCAGCGACGTGGCCGGAGAACTTCAGAGAGCCGCGGGCGGCGCCGCCCGACTGAAGGAACTGATGACGATCCGACCGGCCCCGGCCCGGCCTGCGCGGCCCTGCAGGCGCCCCGCGGTGCCGGGAACGATCGCATTCGAGGGCGTGTCTTTCCGTTATCCGTCGCGGCCGGACGATCTTGCTCTCGATCAGGTGTCTTTTCTGGTGGAACCGCGAAGCTCGGTGGCCATCGTCGGCCCGTCGGGCAGTGGAAAATCGACGCTTCTCAAACTCCTTTTGCGTTTTTACGACCAGGACGGCGGACGCATCCTTCTTGGCGGGGAAGACCATCGGGAAGTCGATCCCGCCGCCTTGCGATCCCTCATTTCCTACGTGCCCCAGGATTGCTTTCTGTTCGCGGATACAGTTGGCGCCAATATCGCCTACGGGGCGCCCGGTGCCGGTCCAAAGGCCGTCAGAGAGGCCGCGCGCGCCGCGGGCGCCGCGGACTTCATTGAAAAGCTGCCCGACGGATATGAAACGCGGGTCGGAGAAAAAGGGGCCAGGCTGTCCGGTGGCCAGAGGCAGAGGATTTCAATCGCGCGCGCCCTTCTCCGCGACGCCCCTATCCTTCTGCTCGACGAGGCCACGAGTTCCCTCGATTCCGAAAGCGAGCAGGACGTCCAGCGGGGGCTGAACGCAATCCGGGAGACGCGAACGACGATTGTGATCGCACACAGGCTGTCCACCATCCTGTCATCCGACACCATCGTGGTTCTGGACAATGGCCGGGTGATGGCGACAGGCCGCCATGATGACCTGATGCGCCAGGACGGCCTCTATCGCGACCTCACCCGTCTTCAATTCATTTCCCACCCCCTTCCGGCCTGAGGAAAGGCGTCATGCCATGAGTCCGCCCCCCCTCGACATCGGTGCGCTCGCCGAGCAAGCCTGGGACACGCTGCGCCAGCGCCTGACGGCGGCCGGCATCGCCCTGCAACCGGCCTATATCGAGGCGATCACCCCGGTCTGGCGGGCGCTGCCGCAGAACGCCTTTGCCGCGCTGGCCTTCGCCAATGCCCTGATGATCAATGACCGTTTCGTGCTGTACCGGAGACTCATGGACCTCGCACGCGAGGAGGCCTGCGGCGCGGCCCTTCTGGGATGGGCCATCGACCATTCCGGACCATCCCTCGCGGAGACATTGGCAGACCATAGGAAAGACGAACTGCGCCACTCCCGGATGTACCTTTCCGCATGCGACAGCGTGCTTCCCGAACGCGCCGGCGACAGAATCAGGGACTTCGAGGTCAGCGCCGAGGAGGAGTTCGGCCAGCCGCTTGACCGCGACAGTGTCGCCCCACTGATGGCGTCGATTCATGTCGGAGAGTTAAGAAACTGGATCAATCTTTCGATATATTTATCTCTTCTCTCGCAAAGCAACTGCATTTATGCCGAACATCTCCACTCCGTTATAAAAACAGTGGAAAATGACGAATCTCATCACGTCTTTTACACATCGGCTTTCGTCAACAAATGGCTGATGGAGGAGAATTGCGGCGATGAATCCTTTAGAAATATTGCAAGAAGCTACGCCGGATGCTGGTGGAACGATGTCGCCCGGATCAATCGATGGGCGGCCACGGAAAGGGATTTCAAGGCCGCCAGTCCATGTCATGTCCCCGATCATCGCGACCCGCGGCAGGACTGATCCCAGCCGAGGGTCCCGCGAGCGGATCGCGGGTGACGGCTGAAGGGTTCCAGGAAACCTGGATCGAGGGCACTGACTTATCCGAAAGGCGCCATGCACCGGATTCTGCATAAGCGAAAAAGCTCCGCCTTTTCCATGGTCAACCACCGCGCAGGTGAGTAGGAGCGATCGTTGACACGAAAACCCGGACGGGCGGGATCAGCCGGACAGGACTCCTGGCATGAACCATGACAAGGGCAGGAATGGGGGGGGGGAGATCGTGCGAACATCCCGACAAATTCTTCATGATGAAAACGTCATGATCGTCGATCATTTTCTTCCGGCCGGAGATCATCTTCGGCTGTGGGAGTTCTTCCAGAAACAGCAATTCCGTTTTGTCAATTCCGACAAATGGATCAAGGCATTCCGTGTTCAGGACGGACATCCCCTGCGAGGTCCGACGTTCCGGCTGGGCGAGCCGCCACCACGGGATGGCGGAATGCAATTAATTTACTATCCGACAGAAACAATTATCGACAGTTTCATCGATTCACTCTCCAGCGCTGAACTGGATATTCCGGGTTTTTTAAAATGCGTGGAGACATTCAAAGTGATGTCCACGCTCTATGCCTATCCGACAGGAACCGCTCTGTCCTGGCATAAGGATGCGGTCTACAAAGGCGCATTTATTTATTATGTTCACCCTTATTGGGGGGCGACATGGGGTGGTGAACTGCTGGTCGCCAGTCCGGACGACAACGAACGGGCGACCGACCAGACTCAGGCGGTCTCCACTCCGGCCTTTGATGCGCGGGAGGAATCGGCATTCCTGATGGACACCGGAAAGGGCCGTTATTACATGCCCAAGCCCAACCGGCTGATCGTTATCCGGCCGGGAGTGAACCATATGGTGAAGAAGGTCGAACCAAACGCGGGCGAAAATCTGAGATGCAGTATTTCGGGCTTCTTCGAGTGAGCCACGGCGGCATCCGGCAAGTACGGTACGGAATGACGGAGGCGGGAGCAGGGGTGCCGGACGGGCCCGCGAACCGCCGTCAATCGCGATGTCAGGCATGATGTCCGGGACAGAAACGTGACCGTTTCGCGACCGCTCCGTTCCCGCCATCTCCGCCTGTTTTGTGCCGCCGCGGTGCTTCTGTTCCATGGGCTGGCCCTGGCGGTGTGGCCACGCGTCGATCACGGACGCACCACCGTCGCGCGACCGGCCCCGGCGATGACCTTTGCCCTGATCCTGCCCGCGCGGCCACCCCGGATGGAACCGCCCCCGAACGCCGAGGCCGGCCGTCTTGCCGGGCCGGACCGCCCGCCGCCCGTTGCCGACCGGCGCCGACCTGTCCGGCTGATTTTGACGCCCCGCCCCGCCCTCCCGCCGGCTCCCGGGAT
>WASQ01000133.1 GCA_009712185.1 Telmatospirillum sp.
GGGAGAAGCGAGATGATATCGAAGACTTTGGCGGGCGCGCTTGCTGTTGGGGCAGGGGCGGTGATGTTTGGCGCTCCGGCGCAGGCGGATGATCTTGGCGATCTGAAGGCTCTGGTGAAGGAGCTGAAGGCGCAGTTGCAGGAGGAGCGGACGCAGATCCGTGATCTGAAGGCCGAGGTGAAAGGATTGAACGCGGAGCTGACGGCGCAGAAGACGCATTTGTCGGCGCAAGGGGCGGCGGTTGAGAGCCAGGGGGGCGATCTGCGGCGTGTCGAGGCGGAACAGAAGGTTCTGGCCGAGAAGCAGCAGGCGGCCCCGGCGGCGGTCGCGGCGGCGGCTCCGACGGTTGCGGCGAAGCCGGGCTATATCGCGGTTCCGGGGACCAGCAGTTCGGTTCGGCTGGGCGGTTATGTGAAAGTGGATCTGGTGGATGACGTGGCGGCGAACATCGGCGCGAACGGCTTCACCAAGACGGCGACGGACTTTGCGTCGATACCGCTCGATCACTCGGCGGCGTCGCGGCGCAGCGGTCAGGTGAATTTCACGGCGCAGGAAAGCCGCCTGAACTTTGCGACCTCGACCCGGACGGAGAAATACGGGGATATCGAGACGGCGATCGAGGGCGACTTCTACAATGTGGGCAGCGGCAATCTGTTCCGGTTGCGGCATGCCTATGTGAGCGGGGCCGGGTTCCTGGCGGGCCAGACCTGGTCGACCTTCGTGGATCTGGACAGTTCGGGTCCGGAGCTTCTGGACTTCAACGGCCCGGTGGGGATCGTGGCGGCACGCCAGCCGCAGATCCGCTACACGATGCCGGTGCGGTCGGGATCCCTGCCGCCGTCGGAGATGGCGTTCGCGCTGGAAAGCCCGACCGGGGACATCGCGACCAACACGGCGGACAATCACCTCGACAAGACGCCGGATGTGGTGGCGCGCTTCACGATGGACCCGTCCTGGGGCCATGTGGCGGTGGCGGGCCTGGGCCGCTATCTGGCGAGCGATTCGGGGGCTCCCGGCCGTCATCCGAACCAGCCGGCCTATGGCGTGCTGGTGGGGGTGAAGATCAATACGGTGGGCAAGGACTCGCTGGTGTTCCAGACGGTGGACGGCAACGGGGTGGGCCGGTATCTGCTGCAGGGCCAGGGGGTGTCGGCGGTGATGGTGAACAACACCTTGAAGCCGATCACCATCTGGGGCGGTTCGGTGGGCTACACCCACTTCTGGACCGACGCGCTGCGCAGCAGCCTGGCCTATGGCTACGGCCATTTCAGCACGCCGGCCGGGGATCCGCTGCGTCCGCTGAAGGACATGAGCTCGGTGCATGTGAACCTGATCTGGAGCCCGATTCCGGCGGCCAGCATGGGGATGGAATATATCTACGGCCATGTCGAGACCTCGTCGCCGCAATATGACACGGCGACCGGCACGACGGCGTCGCAGGGGTCCGCCAGCCGCGTGCAGGCCAGTGTGAAATACAGCTTCTAAGGGGCAGCATCCAGCAGATGAGTCCCTGAACCAGGAGTGGGGCCAAGCGTCCGGGGGTGTGAAAGAAATCCACCGGTGGCTCCGGCAGGATGCTTGGCCCCACTCGCAAGGGAGCAAATGTTGGATTCCGACCACTGGTGTTCGGGCTCCGGCAGGAGCCCTGGCGGGTGGGGCCGTCCCCGCGCCGGATTTGTCGGCCTTCCGGACGTCCTCCCCGGTCTGGCCGGGGGCGGCCCCTCAACAGGAAGAAGGAGACAGTTGTGAGCGAGATTGAAGAGCGTTTGAAGGGGCTTGGCATCACCCTGCCGGTGGCGGCGGCCCCGGCGGCCAATTACCTGCCCTTCGTGCAGAGCGGCCGGCTTCTGTATCTGTCCGGACAGTTGCCGTCGCAGGGTGGAAAGCCGGTCTGTCACGGGCATCTCGGGGCGGATGTGTCGGTCGAGGACGGCTATCAGGCGGCGCGTCTTTGCGCCATCAATCTGATCGCCCAGATCAAGGCCGCCGCCGGCGATCTCTCGCGGGTGGCGCGGATCGTCCGCCTGGGCGGCTTCGTCGCCTCCACCCCCGACTTCACCGACCAGCCCAAGGTCGTCAACGGCGCCTCCGACCTGATGGTCGCGGTGTTCGGCGACGCCGGGCGCCATGCCCGGTCCGCCGTCGCCTGTCCCGCCTTGCCCTTCGGCGTCCCCGTCGAGGTCGAGGCCATCGTCGAACTCAAGGACTGACCACCGAGACGGCACTGATCGGGGAGCGATCCGCGCAGCCCTCATGCCGCCCGGAGCCAGTTTCTTCAAAACCCCCCGGGCCCCGCCCGCTATCCCCTCGCGGGCCCGGGGGGCCTTTCTGTTAAAATCCGCCATCGCAAGGAACGGACGGGACGGTCCCTGGGCGGGCCGGCCAGCGCCGCTCGATAAATGCAATCACTCATGGTCCCCCGATCATGAATGCGATTGATAGTTGCGCATAATAACTCATCATTTGAATGAATCTTTCCCATCCCTAAATTGATCTGATGATCAACATCGCCGGCCGGTCGTGTGCGGGCAAAGCCGCGGCGCGATCGGGACCGACGTCGGACAATCAGGGATTCCCGAAGGTTTAGCGACAAGGGCGGGGATCCGGCACGGAGGGCAGAGGCTGGACCGCGACGTCTTGGACATCTGAAAAATCCGGTCCTGCAATCCGGACATAACCGGCAGGCCAAGGGAGGAAGGGATGGGTTCCGGGAGAGAACAGGGACGGGAGCCGACGCGGGTCGGAGGCTCCCGGCGGGGGTGGGGTACGTCCGTCGCAATGATGACGGGGGTGGCCCTTGTGGCGGTTCAATCCGCGCGGGCGGCGGAGTTCACGGTTGGCAACGGGATCGAGGGGCGCGCCTCCCTCGATCTGTCGGTCGGGGCGTCAGTGCGCCTTCTGTCGCCGGATTCCCGCCTGATTTCCAAAGGAAACGGTGGAACCGGCGACGGGACTTTCAGTAATGACGGGGAAAAGAACTACCGGCGCGGCGACCTGACATCCGCCCTCGGGAAGGCACTGGGCGAGTTCGAACTGAAACGCGACGACCTCGGCCTGTTTTTGCGCGGCAAGGCCTGGTACGACGCGGCGCAGTCGGACCAGTCGGTGCCGTTTGGCAGTAATGCCAACGGGTTTCGTCCCAATTCCCGTCTGAATGACGATGGCTTCCAGTCCCTGTCGAAATTTTCAGGCGTCAGTCTTCTGGATGCCTACGGCTATGCCACATTCGATCTCGATGCCGCCCGTTCGGTGAAGGTCAAGGTCGGCAATCAGGTGGTGAATTGGGGGGAAAGCCGGTTCATTCCGGGCATCAATCAGTCGAATCCGATTGATGCCAGCGCCTTTCATAAGCCCGGGACCGAGGTCAAGGAGGTTCTGCTGCCGGTGCCGCAGATCTCCGCCAATCTTGGACTGGGGAACGGGATCAGCCTTGAAGGCTTCTACCAGTTCCAATGGGAGAGGACGGCGATCGACGGCTGCGGCACGTTCTGGAGTCCGTCCGATCTGCTCGCCTGTTCCGCCCGGGGGGCGGTCTTTCCGTCGTTCGGGGTTTCCGATCCGACGGCCTTTTCCGGCGTCCCGCAATTGCGGGGCCTGAACCAGATCATGAGCAACGCCGGAGTCCACAAGGGACATGACGGCGGCCAGTTCGGCATTTCGCCGCGCATCTTCATTTCGTCAATCGACACCGACATCGGTTTTTACTACACGCAGTACAGTGCCAGGACACCGATCTACAGCCTGATCAAGCGGCCCTCGGCGCGTGGATCCCTGTACAGTCTTCTGCCGTCCCAATACTTTGAAGACTATTCGGCGAGCGGGATCAAGATCTATGGCGCCAGCGCCTCGACAGAGATTGCCGGGTGGTCGGTGGCGGGTGAAATCAGCAGAGCCAACGATGTTCCTGTCCAGATCAATCCGACCGACATGACGTCCGGCATGGTCCGCGGCGCCGGCCCCATGGCACGGTTGGCGCTTCTTCCGATGGGGTCGGTGGTGCGCGGCTATGACCGCAAAAGCCGGGACCAGATTCAGATTTCCGCCATCCGGTCGCTGCCCAATCTTGCCGGGGCCGATTCGGTCGATCTGGTGGGGGAGGCTGCTTATCAGCATTGGGACGGGATCGGCAGTCCCGCAACATCGACCCGATACGGGCGCGCGACCGTCTTCGGTCTGGCGGGAAGCGCCACATCGCCTTGCGGCACCACCACCACGATCGACTGCGGGACGGGTGGTTTCGCGAGATCCGACGCCTGGGGATACCGCTTGCAGGTGTCCTTCCGTTACGAGGATGTGGTGACCGGCGTCAATCTTACGCCGCGCCTGTTCTGGGCGCAGGACGTCAAGGGAATTTCGCCGGACGGAACCTTCGTCGCCGATCGCTGGAACCTGGGCATCGGCCTGCATGCCGATCTCAACAAGACCTATTACGCCGATCTCAGTTACAGCACCTACAACCACAGCGCCCGATACGACACGTTCCACGACCGTGATTTCGTGTCCATCGTCACCGGCGTGAAATTCTGAGGGGGGGAACATCATGCGTCGCATCATTATCGCCAGTCTGGCCGGTCTGCTGGCCGCGGGATGCCTCCTGCCCTCCGCCAGGGCGGAGATGACGGCGGACGAGATCAAAAGGCTGGGGGCGGACCTGACTCCGACCGGGGCGGAAAAGGCCGGCAACAAGGACGGGTCCATTCCCGCCTGGGACGGCGGCCTGACCCGTCCACCCGCCGATTTCGCGCCGGAAAAGGGTTATTCCGATCCCTTCGCCCAGGAAAAGCCGCTGTTCACCATCACCGGCGAGACCGTCGATCAATACCGCGATCGCCTGGCGCCCGGTCAGATCGAACTGCTGAAACGCTATCCCACCTACAAAATGGTGGTTTATCCCTCGCATCGGACCGCGGCCCTGCCACAGGCCCAATATGACGTCATCCGGACGGAGGGGAAGGGGATCCAGCTTGTCGCGGACGGCAACGGCCTCGCCAATGTGACGGCATCGACGGTTCCTTTCCCACTGCCGAAATCGGGCGTGGAGGTCATGTGGAACCATCTGATGCGCTTCCGGGGAGGCACGGTGAATCGCTGGAGCGCGGAGTTCCCCGTGCAGGCCGACGGCAGCGTGACACCGGTGAAACGCAGCGAATGGTGGGCGTTTGCGAGTGCTCTCGGCAATCCGGAACCCAACCGGCTTGCCTATTACCTGAACGCCATCACCGGCCCGTCGAGCATGGCGGGCGAGACGCTGCTGGTTCATGAGACCCTCAATCAGGTTCAGGAAAACCGGCGGGCCTGGACTTACAATCCGGGACAGCGCCGTGTCCTGCGGGCGCCGGAGATCTCCTATGACAGTCCCGGCCAGGGCTCCGACGGCCTCCGGACCGTGGACGACTACGACGGATTCAATGGCGCGCCCGATCGTTACGATTGGAAACTGATCGGCAAGCGCGAGATGATCATTGCCTACAATAACTATCGTCTGACAGACAAGTCACTGAAGTACAAAGACATCGTTCTGGCGCATCATCTCAATCAGGATCTCGTTCGTTATGAGCCGCACCGGGTGTGGGTGGTCGAGGCGACGCTGAAGCCCAATGTCCGCCATATCTACGGCAAACGGGTCTTCTATTTCGACGAGGATAGCTGGCAGGTCGCGCTCGCCGACGAGTTCGACGGTCGCGGCGAGCTGTGGCGGGTGCACGAGGTGTTCGCGATCCAGTATTACGACGCCCTGGTGCCCTGGCTTGCAGCGGATGCCCAGTATGACCTGCAGTCGCGGCGCTATCTGGCCAACTATCTCGCCAACGAGGAAAAGCCGATCCGGTTCGGCGGGCCGATGGACATCTCCCGTTTCCAGCCCGACAGCCTGCGGCGGATGAGCAACTAGTGGTCCGAATCTAACATTTGGATCCCTTGCGCGTAGGGCGGGCATCCTGCCCGCCTCCGACGCGAAAGCGACTGGAATGCCGGCTTTTCGGCTTTCGCCGAACGGCGGGCGGGAGGGCGTGTGAAGGAATCAGGAACACAGGCCTCCGCGCCTGTGTTCCGGCGGAGCCGGAGTTCAGCATTTCCGCCGCTTTCGCGGCGGACGCCGGCAGGGCCGCCGGGGGC
>WASQ01000116.1:0-50490 GCA_009712185.1 Telmatospirillum sp.
CGCCCCCACCCCCACCCCCCCCCCGCCCCCCGCCGCGGGGCCCGGCCGCCGGCCCCGGGGCCGGCGGCGCTGTCCTCCGTCGACGTGACCCTTCATGCGGGCGAGATTTTGGGACTGGTCGGCGAATCGGGATCGGGAAAATCGACGCTGTTGCGCCGCCTGATGGGACTGGAACCGGGCGGGAGCGGCGAGGTGACGATCGCCGGCCTCCCCCTTGCGGTCGAGGCGCGAGCGGGAGGCGGCGCGCTCCGGGCGATCCGGCGGAAAATCCAGATGGTTTTCCAGGACCCGGTCGGCAGTTTCGATCCCCGCTGGACCGTGGACCGGATCGTCGCCGAGCCGCTGGGGCTTGAGGATCCCCGACCCGGCCGGGAAGAGATCCGGCGAAGGGTCCACGCCGCTCTGGAGGCGGTGGGCATGGCTGACGCGGCCGGACGCCTGCCGCATCAGTTTTCCGGTGGACAGCGTCAGCGGATCGCGATCGCGCGCGCCCTGGTCGTCGACCCCGCCATCCTGGTTCTGGACGAGGCGACCTCCGCCCTTGACGCGGCCATCAAGATCCAGATTCTCGATCTGCTGGCCGGACTGGTGGGAAAACGCGGACTGGCGCTGCTGTTCGCGACCCACGATCTGGCCCTGATCCGGCGTTTCGCCGACCGGATCATGGTGATGAAGGATGGGGCGGTGGTCGAATCGGGACCGGCGTCGAGACTTTTCGGACAGCCCCGGCACCCCTACACCCGGCAATTGCTGGCGGCCTCCCCCGACCTGGACGAGGCCCTGGCGGGCCGGCGGCCGGATGACGGTCCGCCGGCGGCGCGCGCTCAGGCCTGAGCGGGGCCGGCGCGATGAACGGCGATCGCCACGGCGCGGGCCAGGCAGTCGGCGGCGGCGGCGCCCAGCAGGGCCACCGCGACCCCGCGGTCACCGAAACCGGCCGGAAGATCGACGCCATGGGCCAGAGAAAAGACGATATCACCGTCAAAGGGCGTATGGATCGGCCGGATCGCCCGGGCCAGCCCGTCCTGAGCCATGATGGCGAGCCGGGTGCATTCCCCGCGGTCCAGATTGGCGGATACCGCGACCACGGCCAGCGTGGTATTGGCCCCGGGCCGCAGGCGGCCCAGGGTGCCAAGGCGGGATTGCTCCGGGATCGGATCCACCGCCGCCTCCATCGCGGTCGGCCGCCGGCCGCCGAATTCCCCGTCGATCTCGAAAGGCCAGGCCCAGAACGTCCGTCCGTCGGGCATGTAGGGCGATCCGACCGGGTTGGCCGCCACCAGCGCGCCAACCACGAGGCCATCCCCCAGATCGAGGGACGCCGATCCGATCCCGCCCTTGACGGTTCCGGCCTGGGCGCCCTTTCCCGCACCGCCCGACCCGAGAGCGAAATCACGCCGGGCCGCCGCGCCGCTTTGCAGTCCGAGACGGCGATAGGGCGGGTCGCCCTGCCACACGGTGGTTGCATCGAGATCATGCAGGACAGCGCCCGGCACGATCGGAATCGCCGGGGTTCCCTCCACCAGACGCAGGCCGGTTCCGCGTTCCGACAGGGCCTGCACGACACCGTCGGCGGCCCCGAGGCCGAAGACCGACCCCCCCGACAGACAGAGGGCGTGCACACGCCCGACAGTGTTTTCCGGCGACAGAAGATTGGTCTCCCGCGCGCCCGGGCCGCCGCCCCGCACATCCACGCCGGCGATCCAGAATCCATCGGTCACCACCGTGGTGACACCGGTCGGAAGACCGCTGGCCTCGGCATGGCCGACGGTCAGTCCAGGGACATCGGTGATGAGATTGAGCGCCCCGCGGCAAGGCATGACCCGCACACTCCTGAAAAAATTAAAATCCCGAAAACAGATATGACGGAAAGGCAAAATGATCAACGAAATAATTCCGCCAGATCACGATATATTCTACATAAACACTTCTAATGAACAGGAATTAACACAGTCCCGTCTTTTAAGTTACATCGTCGACCACGGCAGGGCTGATCAGGATCTGACTATATTTTTTGCCCACGGCGCCGGTGGGAACAAGAATCAATGGCGGCGCCAGTGGCGCCACCTGACCGGGCGGGGTTATCGGCTGGTTGCGTGGGACAATCTGGGGCATGGGCGATCGACACGATCCCCGCGCCGCACCGACTATGCCGGGGCGCGGATTCTGGCGGACTATCGCGCGCTGTTCGAACGGTTCGCCTCGCGGCGCAACATCCTGGTGGCGCATTCCTATGGCACCCGCCTGACGCTGGGACTGCTGGCCGAACTGGAGGCGGCCGGCCGCCTGGAGAGTGTCGCGGGGGCCCTGTTGCTGGGCGTCCCGCCGGTTGCCACGCCACTCGCTTTCGCGCCGCGTCTCCTGCCCACATTCGCACTGGAATGGATGCGGCCCTTCCTGACACGCTCCTTCCGGTCGCTCGCCTGGCATCCGGACACCGACGCCGGGCTGATCGACATCGAGGAGGAGGCAACACGCGGCAACAGCCTCTTCATGATGCGCGCCCTTCTGGAGCAGGATTTCCGACCGGATCCCGCGACCCTGCCCCGTCTCGCGATTCCCATCGACGTGGTGGCGGGAGATGCCGACCGGCTGACGCCGGCCGATCATGGCCGCGATCTGGCAGCGCGCCTGCCGGACGGGCGGCTGCATCTGCTCACCGGCAGCGGCCACCAGATCATGCTGGAACAGCCGGATGGCACCAACGCCCTGCTGGATGCCCTGATCGCCGGCGATCGATAAATAACAAAATATTTTTGTTATTTATTTATTCTACCTAGCTAGTTAAATTGTAGAATATATCGATCGTCACACCACCCGCCCTTTCGCACCACTCCGGCACGGCAAGGTTGGCGTGGTCGCGAAAGGAGAAGGCATGACCGCTGAGCATGACGCTGCCACGACCGTCGCCGGCCGGCGCGCGGAAACCCTGGCCCTGCATGGCGGAGCCCACCGCTTCGATCCCGCGACCCGGGCGGTGGCCGTTCCCATCTATCAGACGACCTCCTACCAGTTTCAGAGCGCCGCCCAGGCGGCCCGGCTGTTCTCGATGGACGAGGACGGCTACACCTACAGCCGGGTTCTCAACCCGACCTTCGATGCGCTGGAACAGAGGGTTGCAGCGCTGGAAGGCGGTAGCGCGGCCCTGTATCTGGCGTCGGGCGCCGCCGCCCGGGAACTCTCCCTGCTCAATCTGGCGGCAACCGGGGACAATGTGATTCTGTCCGCGGACATCGACGATGGCGTCCGCTTTGGCGCCGGGCTGGCCCGCCTCGGCATCGAAGCCCGCTTTGCCGATCCGTCCGACCCGGGCAGTTTCGGCCGCGCCTCCGACGACCGGACACGGGCTTATTACGCGGCGACGCTGCCGACGGGAACGCTGGCGCCCTTTCCGATCCGGCCGGTGGCGGCCATCGGCAGACAGTTGGGCATCCCCCTCATTGTCGACAATTCCGCCACGCCGCTGCTCGTGCGCCCCCTGGAACAGGGCGCCACGGCAGTGATTTACGCGGCCGACGGTGTTCTGGGCGCCGCCCGGGCCGAGGGAGGGGTGCTGATCGACGGGGGCACCTTCCCCTGGGAAGAGCATGCCGACCGCTTCCCTCTGCTGACCGCTCCCGACGACAGCAGCCATGGCAAAACCTGGGTCGACCTCTCGCGCCGCTATGGCCCGATCGCCTATGTGGTCCGGGTCCGGGGGCGCCTGCTCCGCGATTTCGGACCGGCCGGATCGCCCTTCGGCGCCTTCCGTCTGGTCCAGGCCCTGGAAACCCTGCCGATCAGGATCCGCCGGCACAGCGCCACGGCCGCCCGGATCGCGGCGACGCTGACGACGCATCCGCTGGTGCGCCGGATTCACTACCCCGGCCAGGACGGAGCCGTTGCCCCGGCCGGCCTTTTCACCGGCGGATCAGGCGGGCTGATCGGCATCGACCTCCGGGACGGCCGGACGGCGAAGGCCGTCACCGACGGGCTGGAACTGATCCGGCCGGGCAACGGACCGGGCGATCCACGGAGCCTTGTGCTACCGGCAACCGCCGCGTCCCCGGATCGTGTCCGTCTCTGGATCGGCCTGGAACATCCAGACGACATTATCGCCGATCTTGCCCAGGCGCTGGAACGCGCGGCCTGAGCGCAGGGCCCCGTCCGCACGTCCCCTTTTATCCCTTTTGTCCCTTTTCTCCCCTCCTTTCCCTACCCCCCTTTCATTGCAACGGAGACCCGACATGGCCCACATCAGCCAGATCGATTATGAAACCTCCTCTCCCGAAATCCGGGCCGCCTTCGACGAGGAAACCCGTCTGCGCGGCGCCCCGACCAACATGAAGCGGACGCTTCTCCATTCGGTACCGGCCCACAAGGCCTATATGGAATGGTACAGTCTGCGCGATGTGGTGGTCCCCTTCCTCGGGAAACGCGCGTTTTCCGTCTTCGCCTATGCGATTTCCAGCCAGAACGACTGCCTGCTCTGCACCACCTTCTTCCGTAAGGCTCTGATCGATCAGGGATTGTCACCGGAAAGCTTCGAGCCCACCGCCGATGAGGACCTGCTGATCGCATTCGGCCGCGCCATCGCCCGCCACTATGAAGGGGTGGATCCGGCCCTGTGGGAACGGGTGCGCGCGCGCTACAGCGAAACGGAAATCGTCAATCTGGTGGCCTTCGCCGGTCTGATGGTGGCGACCAATCTGTTCAACAATGTCGTCCAGGTTTCGGTCGACGACCAGCTGAAGGACTATTTGAAAGCATGACCGCCTGCACCGCCTCTGCCGCGGCGCGCGATGTCGCCGCCCTGATCCATCCCTTCACCAATCTCGATCTGCACCGGGAACGCGGACCTCTGATCCTGACCAGGGGTGACGGTGTGTTCGTCGAAACCGCGGACGGACGGCGACTGCTGGAGGGCATGGCCGGACTGTGGTGCGCGGCTTTGGGATTCAGCGAACCGCGTCTGGCGGAGGCTGCGGCCCGGCAATTCGCCGCCCTGCCCTTCGCCCATGTCTTCAACCATCGCAGCCACGACCCGGCGATCGACCTCGCCGAAACGCTGCTGGCCCTCGCCCCCGCCCGGTTTTCGAAAGTCCTGTTCGCAAGTTCGGGGTCGGAGGCCAATGATACGGCGATCAAGCTAGCATGGTATCACAACAATCAACGGGGCCGTCCGGACAAGAAAAAGATCATCGCACGCAAGGGCGGCTATCACGGCAGCACCCTGATCACCGCCAGCCTGGGGGGCGAGGCGCCGCTGCACGCCGGATTCGACCTGCCCTATGGCGGACGCTTCCTGCACACGGACTGCCCCAGCTTTTATCACAATGCGCTTCCCGGCGAGGATGAGGACAGCTTCGCCGCCCGCCTCGCCGGCACTCTGGAGGCGCTGATCGAGGCGGAGGGACCGGACACCATCGCCGCCTTCATCGCCGAGCCTGTGATTGGCGCCGGCGGCGTCATCCTGCCGCCCGCCGGCTATTTCCCCCGCGTGCAGCGGATCCTGGCGGCCCACGACATTCTGTTCATCGCCGACGAGGTGATCACCGGCTTTCACCGGACCGGCAATCCCTTCGGCAGTCAGACCTTCGACCTGCGACCGGACATGATCACCCTGTCGAAGCAGCTTTCGTCGGGCTATCTGCCGATCTCGGCCCTGCTGATCTCGGAGGATATCTACCAGTCCCTCCTGGAGGGAAGCCGTCGCCATCGGACATTCGCCCATGGCATGACCAACGCGGCGCATCCGGTGTGCGCGGCGGTGGCGCTGGAGGCGCTCAAAATCTACGAGGAGCGCGACATCCCGGGTCATGTTCGCCGGGTCTCGCCCCTGTTGCAACAGGGCCTGCGGCGCCTTGCCGGCCACCCCCTGGTGGGAGAGGTCAGGGGAATCGGCCTTCTCGGCGCGGTCGAGCTTCGTGTCCCGGCCGACGGGTCGGGACGCCCGCTGGCCGAGGGTGAGGCGGGAAAGCTGGTTGAGCAGGAATGCCTGGCCCGAGACCTCGTCCTGCGCGCAGTGGGAGACGCGGTCGTCACCTGCCCGCCCCTGATCATCAGCGCGGAAGAGATCGACCTGCTGCTGGAGCGTCTGACCGGAGCGCTGGACGGCGCGGCGCGGCGACTGGGTTTGTGACCGGCGCTCAGGCCGACTGGAGGCGGTCATCCGAGTTCCGGATGACGCTCGCCAGCTCGGCCGCCGCGCCGCGCAGGACCCGGGCCCCGCCCACCAGCACGAACTCGATCTCTCCCGGACCGGGAAGATGGTGAGACCGGATCTCGACCAGCCCCGGAGGGATCATGCTTTGCGGCTGCACCATCAACCCGAAACCGGCCAGCGCCCCGGCCCGCAGTCCCGCCAGGCCGCCGCAGGTGCAGACGATGCGCCAGCCCAGTCCGGCCCGTTCCAGCGCCTCGATGGCCATGGCGCGGGTGATCGACGGTGGCGGAAACATCACCAGGGGGACCGGCCGGCCGGGAGCGATCCGCACCGGCTCCCGGCCGATCCAGACCAGGCGGGCGCGGCGCACCAGCTCCCCCCGGTCGTCCCCCAGGCGACGCTTGGCCAGAACCAGATCGAGCTGCCCGGCGTCGAGAAGTTCGTAAAGCACGCCGCTTAAGGCCACCGTCAGTTCCATGTCGACGGAGGGATGACGATTGACGAAATCGCGCAAGACCTCCGGCAACCGGCTTTGTACGAAATCCTCGGACGCCCCGAACCGAAGACGCCCGCGCAGTTCGGATCCGGCAAAGTGGCGCACCGCCCGTTCATTGGCATCCAGAATCCCCTGGGCCAGGGTCAGCATCGCCTCGCCGTCGACCGTCAGATCGACACGGTGGGTATCGCGGACAAACAACCGCCGGCCCGCCTTGTCCTCCAACCTCCGGATATGCTGGCTGACCGTGGGCTGACCAAGCCCCAGGCGCCGCCCGGCCTCGGTAAAACTGTGGGTTTGCGCCGCGACCACAAAGGTCTGAAGCAGGACCGGATCGAACATGGGGCATGCTCATCAGGAATCGTGATGGCAATCATCATGCTCAGTGGACTTCCCAATAGCCAGACAATTCGTCACAGTAGCCAGTCCCGACCCGCAGGAGAGTTTGACAATGGGTGCCCTGGCACGTTTCCGTCCTGACAATTTCACGATGGCTCTGGTAGGGACGGTCGTGTTCGCGACGTTTCTTCCCTGTTCCGGCAGTTTCGCCGCCACCTGGGACGTTGCCACGAAGCTCGCGATCGCCCTCCTGTTCTTCCTGCACGGCGCCCGGCTGTCGCGTCAGGCGGTGATCGCGGGGCTGACCCATTGGCGCCTGCATATCACGGTGTTCGCATTCACCTACGCGCTGTTTCCGCTCCTGGGGCTGGCGGCGGCGGCCCTGCCCGCCTCGGTCCTCTCACCCTCCCTGGGGCTTGGCATCCTGTTTCTGTGTTGCCTGCCCTCCACCGTGCAGTCCTCGATCGCCTTCACCTCCATCGCGGGCGGAAATGTCCCGGCGGCGATCTGCAGCGCCTCCGCCTCCAGCATTCTGGGGGTGTTCCTGACGCCGCTGCTGGTCGGCCTCCTGATGAGCGCCAACGGCGGCGGCGTCTCGATGGACCAGATCTATTCGATCATCATGCAGCTTCTGGTGCCGTTCATCGTCGGCCAGCTGGTGCAGCCTTTCATCGGAGCCTGGGCGCTGCGCCACAAGAAGCTGTTGTCACTGGTCGACCGGGGGTCGATTCTGATGGTGGTTTACGGCGCTTTCAGCGAGGCGGTGATCCATGGCCTGTGGCATCAACTGACGCCCGTCAGCACCGCCGGCATGGTGTTGATCAATATGGTTCTGTTGGGAATCGCACTCAGCCTGACCACCTGGTCATCCAGAAAGCTGGGCTTTAACCGGCAGGACGAAATCACGATTGTGTTCTGCGGTTCGAAAAAAAGCCTGGCAGCGGGGGTTCCGATGGCCAATATCCTGTTTGCCGGACATGCCGTCGGAATGATCGTGCTGCCCCTGATGCTGTTTCACCAGATCCAGTTGATGGCTTGCGCGGTCATCGCCCGCCGGTACGCCCGGGCCTCCGAACAACCCGCGGAATGACATCGAAGGATCCCCGATGAGTGAACTGCAAGCCCCCGAAGACCCGCCGTCGCGTTACAATTCCTCCTCACAGGGGCTGCACTGGCTGTCCGCCGCCCTGATGTTCACCGTGGTGCCGATCGCCTGGTACATGCAGACCCTGGCGAAGGACGCGCCGGGCCGGGGCGACTGGTATACGGTTCACAAGTCGATCGGGATGCTGATCCTGCTTCTGACTCTGGTCCGGCTGGGCTGGCGGCATTTCGCGCCGAAGCCCGCCCCCCTCGCGACGCTGCGCCCGTGGGAGACCTTTCTGTCGGGCGCCATCCACATCCTGCTGTATCTGATCCTGCTGGGGATGCCGCTCAGCGGCTATATCGGCTCCACCGCCGCCGGCCGGCCGGTCACGCTGTTCAATCTGGTGACGGTCCCGGCCCTGTTCGCCCCCGACAAGGCCCTCGCCCATCTCGCCCACGAGGCGCATGAGGCGGGGCAATGGGCGGTCTATCTGCTGGTCGCCCTGCATGTGGCGGCAGCCCTTTTCCACGCCCTGATCCGCCGCGACGGCGTCCTGCGCCGGATGCTTCCCGCCTGGGCGGCGCGCTGACGGGCTGGATCCGACCGGGCTGGAACCCGATCGCCCTGATCGGACCCAGCCCGGACATCGAAAGGCAAAAAGCAAAAAGGCCCGGATTGCTCCGGGCCCTTCTGTTTTCCGAACCGGCGGACCGGATCAGCGCTTCGAGAACTGGAAGCTGCGGCGGGCCTTAGCCTTACCGTACTTCTTACGTTCAACGACGCGCGAGTCGCGGGTCAGGAAGCCGCTGGCCTTCAGAGGCGACCGCAGGGCCGGCTCATAGAAGGTGAGCGCGCGGGAGATGCCGTGACGAACGGCACCGGCCTGACCGGACAGACCACCGCCGGTCACCGTCGCGACCACGTCGAACTGACCGGCCCGATTGGCAACCTGGAAGGGCTGGTTGATCAGCATGCGCAGCACGGGACGGGCGAAATAGACTTCCAGGGCGCGACCGTTGACGACGATCTTGCCGGAGCCGGGCTTCACCCAGACACGGGCGATGGCGTTTTTGCGCTTGCCGGTCGCATAGGAACGGCCCTGAGCGTCGATCTTAGGCTCGCGCACCGGAGCCGCCTCGGGGGCGGCAGCCTTGAGGTCAGCCAAGGCGCTGAAATCTTCGGCCATTGGTTAGGCGCTCCTTTTATTCTTCGGATTCATCGCGGCGACATCCAGAACTTCCGGCTGCTGCGCAACGTGCGGATGCTCGGCGCCGGCGTAGACGCGCAGATTCTTCATCTGGGCGCGGCCCAGCGGATTGCGGGTGATCATCCGCTCAACCGCCTTGGTGATGACGCGCTCCGGATGAGACCCGCCCAGGAGCTGCCCCATGGTACGGCCCTTGATGCCACCCGGATAACCGGTGTGCCAGTAGAAGACCTTGTCGGTCAGCTTGCGGCCGGTCAACTTCACCTTCTCGGCATTGATCACGATGACATTGTCACCGCAATCCATGTGAGGGGTGTAAGTGGGCAGGTGCTTGCCGCGAAGCCGCATCGAGATGATGCTGGCGAGACGGCCGAGAACGACGCCGTCCGCGTCGATCACCACCCACTTCTTTTGAATGTCGGACGGTCTTGCGGAATAGGTCTTCATGACACCCACTGCTGCGAAACCAGTTAACAGGACAGGACAAACCCGCCCCAATGAAGGCGCGGAGTATGCCACATTTCGAAGATCGGTCAATGTAAAAAAAATGTTTAATATCAACTAGTTAATGATACGGTATCATAATACCGCGACTGCCGGACATCAAGACATGCCTGTCGTCGGCGGAAAATCGGATATGCTGGGGTGGATGTGGCAGACGGTGAGGACCGAGACGTGACGGCGCCAGAGATCATCCGGCCGGCCGGCCCCTTCGATCTGGGGGGTACCGGCGACGGTGCCGGCCGTCCCGCCCGCGCCCAGGACGTGGCCCGCGCCGCCGGAGTGTCGACGGCCACCGTGTCGCGCGCCTTCAACGCCCCGGAAAAGGTCGCTCCGGCGGTCCGCGACCGCGTTCTGGAGGTTGCGGCCGCGCTGGGATGGCTGCCCCACCCCGCCGGCGCCGCGCTTGCCAAGCGCCGTACCGCCATCGCCGGCGTCGTCATTCCCAATCTGGGCCAGGAGGTGTTCGCCTTTCAGGTGGAGGCGATGCAGGCCGCCTTCGCGGAACGGGGTATCACCTTGCTGATCGGTTGCGCGAATTACGATCCGGCCGAGGCGGTGCGCCAGACGCGCGCCATGCTGGCGCGCGGTGTCGAGGCCCTGGCGGTCGTCGGCGAATCCCAGGCCGACGGCTTTTTCGAAATGATCGAAGCCCGGCGCGTACCCTATGTCGTGACTTACGGATACCGCGCCGACAGCCCGCATCCCTCCGTCGGCTTCGACAACCGTGACGCCTTCCGTGTCATCACCCGCCACCTTCTGGATCTCGGCCATCAGACCTTCGGCGGCATCCTGCAACCGATGGGCAATAATGACAGGGTCGCCGCGCGTCTGGCCGGCGTCAGAGAGACTCTGGCCGACCAGGGGCTGGGCCTGCGCCCGGGGCATCTGCGGGAAGGCCGGGCCGACATCGCCTTCGGTCGCGAAAGCCTGCGGGCCATGATGGAAGGCCCGGCGCCCCGGCCCACCGCGATTATCTGCGGGACCGACCTCCTGGCCGTCGGCGCCCTCCTGGAGGCCCCGGCTTTGGGTCTGCGGATCCCGCAAGACCTGTCGGTCACCGGATTCGACGACATCGCCCTGGCCGCCGAGTTCGATCCGCCTCTCACGACCATGCGGGTCGACTGCGCCGAAATCGGGCGTCTGGCGGCCGGGCATCTTCTCGCCCGGCTGGAAGGAATCGCGACGCCCGGAAAGATCGCGATCATCCCCAGCTTCATCGCCCGAGGAACCACGGCATCCGCACCCCGGCGCTGACCCGGTGGTCTCCCGCCCCCCCAAGGCCCGAGAGAGAGACAGATCATGGCGGCCCCTTCGTTCGGGCATTGGGCGCCGGGGGACTGATCTGTTATAAGCGCCCCACCAGCGCCCCCGTCACCCCTTGCCGTCAGACCGTTTCCGTCATGCGTTCCGCTGCCTCCGCCTCGTTCTTCGCTCAACTGCTGTTCAATTCGCTGCTCTGGGCGATGGCCTTCCCGCTGATCCGGGTGATCGGCGAGGATCTGTCGCCGCCCGCATTGGCGGCGGTGCGCGGCGTGCTGGGAACCCTCGCCCTGGCGGTCTGGATCACCGGCCGCCGCCAGTCGCTGCTGCCCCGCGGGCGCGAATGGCGCGACTGGATCATGCTGGGCCTGTTCGAAGGGGCGATCCCCAATATTCTGATCGCGGTCTCGGTGGCGCGCATCACCACCGGCCTGGCCTCGATGATCGAGGCGTCCTGCCCCCTGATGGTGGCGGCGCTGGCCCATTTCCTGTTCACCGACGAACGCCTGGGACGTCGTCGCCTGACGGGCCTTCTGGTCGGTTTCGCCGGCATGACCATTCTGCTGGCTCCGGCGGCGTTCGCCGACAACAGTCGCAGCGCTCTCGGAATCCTGGCCGCTGTCGGGGCGGCCGTGGCCTATGCCATCGGCAATCTCTATGTGCGCGCCATCCCCTCCGCCGACCCGGCCCGGCTGGCCCTGGGCCAGCAGATGTTCTCCGGCCTGCCGTCGCTGGCCCTGGCCCTCTTTCTGGAAGGCCCGTCCGGCTTTGCCCATGTTCCCGACCATGCGGCCGTGCTTCTGGCCTTCGGCCTGTTCGCGACGGCGCTTCCCATTGTCGCCTACATGCACCTTCTGCGGGAAGCCGGGCCGACCCTGGGGTCGATGGTCGGCTATCTGATTCCTGTCTGGACGATCCTGGCCGGCACCCTGCTGCTGGGTGAAAGCGTCGGTGCCAGGGAGATCCTGGGCGGCCTCGTCGTGCTGTCGGGCGTCGCCATCGTCTCTTTCGCCAAAAGGCGCGCCCGCCCGGCCTGACGATGACGGGCGGGAACGACGCCCCCGCCCCCTCCCCGTCCCCCGTCGATCGCCGCCGGTCGAGGCACCGGCTCGATGCCCCCTGTCCCCTCCATTGACGATGGCGATCGCGTCGCGGCATGGGGCGGGAGGCCCCCCCAGAGTCTGTCACTATCAAATTGACTTTCTCAGGCGATCCGCCAATGTATGCGCATACATCGCGATCGTCCGCCGGCCGGAACGGGGGTCGTCATCACAACAGGGAAGACACCATCATGCCCGGGAAATCCATGGACGGCATCGTCGCCGTCATGCTCACCCCCTTCGACAACAAGGGGGCCATCGATTACGCCAGCCTGGCGCGGCTGATCGACTGGTACATCGCCAACGGCGTCGATGTGCTGTTCGCCGCCTGTCAGTCGAGCGAAATGCAGTTCCTGTCGCTTGAGGAACGGGTGGACCTGTCCCGCTTCGTCGTGGAACAAACAGGCGGCCGGGTGCCGGTGGTGTCGTCCGGCCATGTCAGCGACACGCCGGACGACCAGTTGGCGGAACTGGCCGCGATCGCCGGAACCGGGCCGGACGCCCTGATCCTGATCACCAACCGGCTGGATCCCGACAATAAGGGCGAGGCCGCGTTCCGTGCCAATCTCGATGCCCTGATGTCCCGCCTTCCGGCCGGGATGCCGCTTGGCCTCTATGAATGTCCCGCCCCTTATCGCCGCCTGCTGTCCGACGAGGAATTGACCTACTGCGCCAACAGCGGCCGGTTCGTCATCTTCAAGGACGTCTGCTGCGATCTCGACCGTGTCGCCCGGCGCGTCCGGCTGACGGCCGGCACGCCGCTGTCCGTGGTCAACGCCAACGGGACCATCGCTCTCGAAGCCATGCAGGCGGGATCGAAGGGCTATAGCGGTGTCTTCACCAATATTCATCCCGACCTTTACGCCTGGATGTACCGGTCCTGGCGAACCCATCCCGACCTCGCCCGGGAACTGTCGGCCTTCCTTGCCGTGGCGTCGGTGTCGGAACTGATGGGCTATCCGGCCATCGCCAAGCTTTATCTGCAAAAGCTGGGGATTCTCGACACCATCAAATGCCGGGTCATCGATTATGACATCCGGGAACGCTTCTGGTGGGGGGGCGAACCGATTCTGGACAAGATCATGATCGGTTCGGACCATTATCGAAAGGTCATTGCCGCGCTGTGACCGCAGCCGGCCCGGAACAGCATAGAAAAGGGGAGGAAACCGTGAAAAAGATCCTGAACAGTCCGGAAACATACGTCGATGAGATGCTGGAGGGCCTCTGCGCCGCCCATCCGCAATACTATCAGCAGCCGGAATCCAGAGTGATTGTCCGCACCGGGGGAACACCGGCGGGCCAGGTCGGCATCGTCACCGGCGGCGGGTCCGGCCATCTTCCCGTGTTCACGGGTTATGTCGGCCCGGGCCTGCTGTCGGCGGCGGCGATCGGTAATGTCTTCGCCTCCCCCTCGGCGGAGAAGATGGCGTCGGCCATCCGGCACGCCCATGGAGGCGCCGGCGTGCTGCTGCTCTACGGCAACTATGGCGGCGACGTGATGAACTTCGACATGGCCGCCGAAATGGTCGGGCTTGAGGACGACATCGCCACCACGACCGTCCTGCTGGCCGATGACGTCTGCTCCGCCCCGCCGGAACAGGCCGCCAAGCGCCGCGGTGTCGCCGGGATGGTCTATGCGTTCAAGATCGCCGGAGCGCGGGCGGCCCAGGGCGGCGATCTCGCCGCCGTCACCCGCGCGGCGCGCAAGGCCGCCGACGCATGCCGGTCGATCGGCATGGCCCTCACCCCCTGCACGGTGCCGCAGGCCGGAAAACCGACCTTCGTCATCGGCGAGGATGAAATGGAAATGGGCATGGGCATCCATGGAGAGCCGGGAATCTGGCGCGGCCCCCTGAAGGCCGCCGACGCCATCGCCGACGAGATGGTGGACCGCCTGCTGGCCGACCTGCCGCTGGGCAAGGGGGATCGCATTTCGCTGCTGGTCAATTCTCTCGGCGCCACGCCGCCGGAGGAACTGTACATCCTCTATCGCCGCGCCAGGGCCCGCTTCGCTGACCAGGGGGTCAAAATCGTGCAGCCACTGGTCGGACGCTACGCCACGTCGATGGAAATGGCGGGCGCCAGCATCACTCTCTGCCGGCTGGACGAGGAACTGGAAGGTCTTTTGAAAGCGCCGGCCGAATGCGCGTTCTGGAGGGTCTGAGATGAGCGCCGTCCTCACCACCGCCTCTTTGCGATCCGCGGTTGCCTTGCTGGTGACCGCCGCGGAGGCAAAAGCCCCCATCCTGAATGCCGCCGACGGCAAGCTGGGGGATGGCGATCTCGGCATCACCGTTTCGGAAGGATGGCGGGAGGCGTCGCATCGCGATCTGCCCCCGGATGTCGGGATGGCGTTCCTGGCACTTGCCAAGGCTTTCCAGGCGGCCTCGCCCTCCTCCTTCGGAACCCTGATGGCCACCGCGCTGATGAGCGCGGCCGGTGTCTGCAAGGGCCGGACGGAAGTTCCCTGGTCGGAGACCTCCGCCCTTCTCGGCAAAGCCCGGGACGCCATGATGGCGCGCGGGAAAGGAGAACTGGGACAGAAAAGCGTCCTCGACATGGTGGACGCGCTCTCCACCGCGACGGCCGGCCTCACCGAACCGAAGGCCCTGGCGGACGCGGCCCTCGCGGCGGCCGCCCGGACCCTCGGGCTGTTCCGGGACCGGCCGAACGGTCTGGGGCGGGCCCGTATGTTCGCGGAGAAATCGATCGGTCTCGACGACCCCGGCATGCTGGCGGCAAAGGTGATGATTGAAGCCCTGGCGGCGTAACCATCTCCGCGGATCCGAGAGAACACTCCGCCCGGATCCCTGACGGGATCCGGGCGGAGTGGGTTCGGTCAAGGCATCATACATATGACATCATACCCTGGCGGATGGCCGGGAACGGAGTATGCTGACCAGAGCTTTATGGAGAAAACGCGCATGTTTCTGGGGACCCTGACCAATTGGGCGGATCAAAAGAAGGTCCTGCCTCCGGCCGTGGTGACCGCCGTCGAAGCGGTTCGGCGTCACGACACCTCCGGCCTGCCCACCGGCCGATACGATATCGACGGCAGCGACAGCTTTTTCCTCGTTCAGGAGCTGACCACCCGGGCCCTGCCCGACACCCGTTCGGAAGCACACCGGGACTATGCCGACGTGCAACTGGTCCTCGATGGCCGGGAGAGGTTCGGTTTTGCTCCTGCCGATGCGGCGTTACCCCCTGCGGAAGAACACTTCGATGACCGTGATATCGCCTTTTATCCGGCCCTGCGGGGAGAGTCCTTTGTCGACCTGACGCCCGGCATGTTCGCCATCTTCTATCCCGGCGAACTGCATCGCCCCTGCTGCGCCGTCGGCGAGCCGGCGCCGGTGCGCAAAATCGTGATCAAGCTGCATCGGCGGTTGTTCGGCCTCTGATCCCCCCCTTAAGCGTCGCGCCGGCGACGGCGCGGACCCGTGAGAGGGCCGGTCAACCGGCGGGGGGATCCTTATCGCCGGTTGGCCGGCGCCGAGCCGTTTCACCGGATACGGCTCCCGGCGTCCCGGGCAGCGCATACCGGCATCCCGCCCGCCTCGACGAAAAGGTCTTTGCCGGCCGGGGCATTTTGTGTAAATCAGCGGCGGTCCGGGTTTCGTCCTTTCGAAATCCGGATCCTTATTTTCCGCTCCGGGCAATGCCCCGGCCGCCCCGGCCGGCGATGGATGGCCCGCCCCCGATCCTGAGAGAACGATCCGGGGAACGGATATCGACCGCCCATCGGCGCCCCTCAAGGACCTGACCCATGTTCGCTGGAATTGATTTCGGGACGACCAACAGCGCCGTCAGCCTGACCCCGAAGGACGGTGGATCCGCCCGCACGGTCACGATCCTGACGGCAAGCGGCCAGTCGGACACCCTGCGTTCCGTCCTGGCGTTCGACCGCTTCCGCCGCGATGCATCGCGCCGCCTCCATCCCCACGTCGGACAGGACGCCATTGAGGCCTATCTCGCCGGCGACGGCGAAAGCCGGTTGCTGCAATCCTTCAAAAGCTATCTGACCAGCCGGGCGTTCACCAGCGCCGCCATTTTCGGAACGACCTTCAGCCTGGAGGCGATGATCGCCTTTGTCGTCGGACGGCTCCGGACACTGGCGGAAGGCGAGACCGGCGCGCCCGTGACAAGGGTGGTGGCGGGACGGCCGGTCCGGTTTGTCGCGGAAGACGGCCAGAGCGAAGACGATTTCGCCCTTGACCGGCTGCGACAGGGATTCGCCGCCGCCGGCATCACCGACGTGTCCTTCGAGTATGAACCGATTGCCGCCGCCTATTACTATGAGCAGCAGCTCGATCATGATGAAACCGTGCTTGTCGCCGACTTCGGCGGCGGTACCAGCGACTTCTGCCTGGTCCGCCTGGGCCCCGGACGCGCGCGCCTCGCGGATCCGTCGGAAGCCATCATCGGGACCGGCGGTGTCGGCCTGGCCGGCGACACCTTCGATCGCAGAATCGTCGAACAGGGTATCTCCCCCTTTTTCGGCCGCGACGCCACCTACCGGTCGGAAGGCAAGACCCTGCCCGTCCCCGCCTGGATCTTCGGGAAATTCGCCCGTTGGCACCATATCTCCTTCCTCGACACGCCCCCCACTCTCCGGATGCTGCGCGACATTGCCCGTCATTCCGACGGGGCGGACCCGGTCTTGCGCCTCCTGGCGCTGATCGAGCACAATCTGGGCTATCTGCTTTACCGCGCGGTGGAAAAGGTCAAAATCGACCTGTCACATGCCGATGAGACCACCTTCCTGTTCAATGAGGACCCGGTTCACATCCAGAGGACCATCACCAGGGCGGAATTCGAGTCCTGGATCGCCCCTGATCTGGCCGACATCGAGGCCTGCGTCGACGGACTGCTGGCCTCCACGGCCATTGCCGCGGGACGCGTCGATCGAGTCTTCATGACCGGCGGCTCCTCCCTGGTTCCCGCGGTCCGCGCAATCTTCACCAGGCGGTTCGGCGAAGAGAAGGTCAGCTCCGGCGGAGAGTTTGTTTCCGTCGCCAACGGCCTCGCCTATCGGGCGCGCGAACTGTTCGGAGAGCGTTGATCCCTCGAATTCAACGCTGGGTGAAATTCGACCTAAAATAAATATACCCCAATAATGCATTTTGCTGTCCGACGCCCCTTGACGATACTCCTGACTTACGCCAGCGTGGCGGTGTCAGGGACGTGAGGAGCCATCGCGATGGAAAAGGCGAAACCCGTGGCATCTGTCTGCTTTCTCGACAACCGCAGCATCAGCATGGATGTCGAGGAGGTCATGGGAATAGATTCAGGCACCCCCATGAAGATCGCGGATGATCAATGGTTCTGCGAGGTGATCATCCGTTCGGCACATGGTACCGTTGCCCTCCAGTTGCTTGCGGACTCTCCCGATCGCTTCGTCGTCCAGGCGCCGGAACCGCCGCAGGTTGAGTAATCATATCCGACCGAAGGACCGGAAACAGGAACTGAAGAGACTGAGATGGATCTTGGCCTGAAGGGCAGGATCGTTCTTGTGACCGGCGGTTCCAAGGGAATCGGCCTGGCCGCCGCGCGGGCCTTCGCGGCGGAGGGTGCGCGCGTCGCGGTCTGCTCCCGTTCCGCCGACAATGTGGACATGGCCGCCGCGACACTGCCCGGCGCGCAGGGTTTTTACGCGGACCTGACCGATGCCCGGGCGGCATCCGGCATGATTGAGGCCGTGGAGCGCGACATGGGGCCCGTCGATGTTCTGGTCAATTCGGCCGGTGCGGCCCGGCGCTGCGCCCCCAACGATCTGACCCCGGATGTCTGGCGTGACGCCATGGACACGAAATTCTTCACCACCATCAATGCGACCGACCCGATGATCAAGCGGATGGCCCGGCGGGGGCGGGGCGTCATCGTGACGGTCATCGGCATCGGCGGGAAAGTGGCGGCGCCGGTTCATATCGCCGGCGGAGCGGCCAACTCCGCCCTGATGCTGGCCACCGCCGGTCTGGCAACGGCCTACGCCGCCCAGGGTGTCCGGGTCGTCGGCGTCAGCCCGGGCATGACGGAAACCGGACGGGTGGCCGGGCGTCTGGAAACCGAGGCCCGCCTGGCCGGCATTCCGCTGGAGGAGGCCCGGCGCAGAGCGATCGGACGGATCCCGATCGGACGCATGGCATCGCCCGAGGAAATCGCCGACACCATCCTGTTTCTGGCGTCTCCCCGCGCCTCTTATGTCACCGGCGTCACCGTCGCGATGGATGGCGCCCTGCATCCGGTGGTGTTGTGACCGGACAGATCCACCGTCGCCTGTGGCAGGGATTGCTGGCGGGCTTCATCCTCCTCTTCGCCGGTTCCGGACGGGCGCAGGCCACTGACTTTTCCGTCTCCAGCACGGACATGCCCAATGGATCCAAGGTTGTCGCCGCAGCCGTCCGCGGCGACTGCGGCGGCGGCAACCAGTCACCCGCGCTGGCCTGGACCACGCCGCCGGCCGGGACCCGCAGTCTGGCGATCACGCTTCATGATCCGGACGCGCCGAAGGCCGGCGGATGGTGGCATTGGCTGGCATTCGATCTTCCGGCTCCGACGCGCCGGTTGCCCCGGGGCGCCGCCAACGGCGGCCTTCCCCCGGGAAGCCGCCAGTCCGCTAACGACTATGCCCAGGCCGGCTATGACGGCCCCTGCCCGCCCGCGGGAAAATCCCATCACTATGTCCTGACCATCTGGGCACTGGACGTCGACCGCCTGGATGTCCACAACCTCGCACCGGCCGATCTGGCACGGCAATTCGACGGACATGTGCTGGGCAAGGCGCGCCTTACCGCGCTGTTCGGACGTTAGTCCTGCGGTCTTTCAGTGGGTCGGTGTCCCCGTCGGACTGTGCCGTGAAGCGGCGCGACTGCTGTATGCCGCCGCCGCCTGAACCCCGGCCCGGAGCCTCGTGTCACTGATTAGCCCCTCCTCTTTGCCCGGAAGCCGCGAGAAAAAAGGGCGACGGGACAGGCCGTCCCATCCGGTCAAGCGGTTGAGACAGTCCGAAGGTGACCCCGCGTCATACCGGTAGGGCGTAGGTCTGCTTCACGGTCTGGCTGGGCAGGTCGGTCTTCACGTTCTGGATGCCGTTCACCCGGGTCAGATGGGTCGACTGGAAGCGGCGATACTCATCCAGATCGGCCACCACCACCCGCAGCAGAGCATCGCTCTCGCCCAGCATGATGTAGCACTCCATGACCTGGGGAAGCAGCTTCATCGCGTCGATGAAATGGTTGATCGTGTCGGCGTCCTGGGCTGTCAGCCAGACCCGTGCGAACAGAGAGAGTGTGACGCCGACCTTGGACGGGTTGAGCACCGCCACATAGCGGTCGATGATGCCCGCCTCCTCCAGCAGACGGACGCGGCGCAGGCAGGGCGAGGGCGACAGGCCGACCTCTTTGGCGAGATCGACATTCTGGATGCGGCCATCCCGTTGCAGGACACGAAGAATCCGGCGGTCGATCTCATCCAGGGTCATTGGCATAGAATTCCAAGATATTTGAAAAATCCTGTTATCAATGCCAATTTTCAACTATTTTTCGGCATCTTAGCAACCCGATTTTTCACTGTTTGCCGTACACTCCCGGGCGTTTTGGAAGTTCCCGCCCGCACCCGCGCGTTCCCCCGCCCGGCGGGCGTCACAGGTGTATGATGCCTCTCGAAACCATGCTTGTCTTTGCCGCGACGGTGCTGCCGATCGTCTGCACGCCCGGTCCGGACATTCTTTTTATCTCCTCCCAGGGATTGTCCGGCCGGACGTCGCAGGCGCTGCGCGCCACGCTGGGCGTTCTCGCGGGGTATGTCGCGCATGCGGTGCTGTCCGCACTCGGCGTCGCCGCTGTGGTCGCGGCGTCCCCCGTTCTGTTCGAACTGCTCCGCTGGGTGGGCGTGGCCTATCTGGTCTATCTTGCCGGACAGATGATCCGGTCGGCGCTTCGCAGCCACGGTCAGTCCTTCCGGGCCGACGCCGACGGGTCAGCCCTCGTCCGACGCGGCTTTCTCACCAGTTTCCTCAATCCCAAGGGACTGATGGTCTATTTTGCCATCCTGCCCAACTTCATGACGCCGAGCCTCGGCATCGCCCTTCAGGCGTTGACCCTGTCCTCGATCTTCATCGGAATGTGCGCCGTGATGTACAGCATCGTCGCCGTTTCCGTCGCCTCGATGGGCCGTCACGGCAGTTTCAGCGAACGCCGCCGCCGTTACGTCGAGGGAACGGCGGGAGGTCTGCTGGTTTTCGCCGCGAGCCAGCTCGCGCTCGGCTGACGGCGGCAGGACGTGATGTGGCCGGCCGGAAGACCGCCGGCCTCCGTAAAAAGAAGAAGCCCTCCGTCGCCAGCCGGCAACGGAGGGCCTTTTTTCTGACCGGACCCCGGCGGGGTCAGTCGACCATTTCGGGTTCTTCCTTGTGGGCCTTGGCTCCGCCCTCGATGAAGTCGAAGGACAGGGCCCCGTCCTTGACGTCGACCTTGACCACGCCACCTTTGGCGAGCCGGCCGAACAGCAACTCCTCCGCCAGCGGCTTCTTGATATGCTCCTGGATCACCCGGGCCAGCGGCCGGGCGCCATAAAGCTTGTCATAGCCTTTCTCCGCCACCCAGGCGCGGGCGCTGTCGGAAAGTTCGATCGAGACATCGCGATCCCCGAGCTGGCTCTCCAACTGGATGACGAATTTGTCGACGACGCGCGACACAACCTCAGGTCCCAGCGCCGCGAAGGAAATGATGGAGTCGAGACGGTTGCGGAATTCCGGCGTGAACAGACGCTGGATGGCCTCCTGGTCGTCCCCTTCGCGGGCCTCGCGGTTGAACCCGATGGCCGGCTTGGCAAGATCGCTGGCCCCCGCGTTGGTCGTCATGATCAGGATGACATTGCGGAAATCCACCGTCTTGCCGTTGTGATCGGTCAGTTTTCCATGGTCCATGACCTGCAACAGGATGTTGAACAGATCGGGATGGGCCTTCTCAATCTCGTCCAGCAGCAGAACCGAATGGGGATGCTGGTCCACGGCGTCGGTCAGCAGGCCGCCCTGGTCGAAGCCGACATAGCCGGGCGGAGCGCCGATCAGGCGCGACACGGAATGCCGTTCCATATATTCGGACATGTCGAAGCGGGTCAGCTCGATCCCCAGGATACGCGCCAACTGGCGCGCAACCTCGGTCTTGCCGACACCGGTCGGGCCGGAGAACAGATAGCATCCGATCGGCTTTTCAGGCTCACGCAGCCCCGCCCTCGCCAGCTTGATCGCCGAGGACAGCGCCTCGATGGCGCTGTCCTGGCCAAACACCAGGGTCTTCAGGTCGCGCTCCAGCGTGCGCAGAACCTCCATGTCGTTGGTCGACACGCTTTTCGGAGGGACGCGGGCGATCTTGGCAACGATTTCCTCGACGTCGCGCACGGTCACGGTCTTGCGGCGCTTCGATTCGGGCAGCAGCATGCGGGCCGCCCCCACCTCGTCGATCACGTCGATGGCCTTGTCCGGCAATTTGCGGTCACCGATATAGCGAACCGCCAGTTCGACCGAGGCCCGGATGGCGTCATTGGTGTAGCGCACCCGGTGATGCGCCTCGTAATAAGGCTTGAGGCCATGCAGGATCTTGACAGCATCCTCGACCGACGGTTCGTTGACATCGATCTTCTGGAAGCGGCGGACCAGGGCGCGGTCCTTTTCAAAATGATTGCGGAATTCCTTGTAGGTGGTCGACCCGATGCAGCGCAGGCTTCCGGACGCCAGCGCCGGTTTCAACAGGTTCGACGCGTCCATGGACCCGCCGGAAGTCGCGCCGGCGCCGATCA
Source organism: Telmatospirillum sp. (assembly GCA_009712185.1). GTDB lineage: Bacteria > Pseudomonadota > Alphaproteobacteria > Rhodospirillales > Magnetospirillaceae > Telmatospirillum. The sequence continues at coordinate 21,937 of WASQ01000116.1, forward strand.
CCGTGTGGATCTCGTCGATGAAGAGGATCGCCCCCTCCAGGGCCTCCAGTTCGGAGACGACGGCCTTCAGGCGCTCCTCGAAGTCGCCGCGATAGCGCGTTCCGGCCAGCAGCGCCCCCATGTCGAGCGAGAAGATGGTGGCGTTGGCAAGCACCTCGGGCACTTCGCCCTTGACGATCCGCCGGGCAAGGCCTTCGGCGATGGCGGTCTTGCCGACCCCCGGATCGCCGACATAAAGCGGATTGTTCTTCGAGCGGCGGCAGAGAATCTGGATGGTCCGCTCGATTTCCTGGTCACGTCCGATCAGGGGATCGATCTTCCCCTGGGATGCCTTGCGGTTCAGATTGACGCAATAGGCATTCAGCGCTTCCTGGCCTTTTTTCACGACGGTTTCCGCCTTCGAGTCATCATCCGCCCCATGCACGGGCCGAGGCTGGTTACGGCCCGGAGCCTTGGCGATGCCATGGGAAATGTAGTTGACCGCGTCGAGCCGGGTCATGTCCTGCAATTGCAGGAAATAGACGGCGTGGCTCTCCCGCTCGGAAAACAGGGCGACGATCACATTGGCGCCCGTCACCTCCTCGCGGCCCGAGGACTGGACGTGGATTGCCGCCCGTTGCACGACGCGCTGGAATCCCGCGGTCGGTTTCGGATCCCCGACCCGGCCCGTTACCAGATCGGCCAGGGCGGTGTCGATGAAATCGGTCAGGTCACGCTTCAGGCGGTCGAGATCGACATTGCAGGCTCTCAATACGGCGACGGAGTCCTGATCGTCCGTCAACGCCATCAGCAGATGTTCAAGCGTCGCGTATTCGTGGCGGCGCTCCGACGCCAAGGCGAGAGCACGGTGTAAACTCTGCTCCAGGTTACGCGACAGCATCAGCTTTATTCCTTCTCGATAGTACACTGCAGCGGGTGCTGGTTCTGCCGGGCCAGATCCATGACCTGCGTCACCTTGGTCTCCGCCACTTCATAAGTGTACACGCCGCAGATACCGACGCCCCGCTGGTGAACATGCATCATGATGCGCGTCGCTTCTTCGCGATTCTTGCTGAAGAAGCGCTCGAGGACGTGCACGACGAACTCCATCGGCGTGTAGTCGTCGTTCAGCATCAACACCTTGTACATCGAGGGCCGTTTGGTCTTGGGCCGGGTTTTGATCACGACCCCGGTCTGCGGTCCTTCGTCGTTGGGCTTCTCGTTCTCGTTGTCGCTCATTCGCACGGTTCGGTTCATCGGTGTCGTTGTCGGGACACCTCTATCATATTGGTTCGCCCCGGCCGGGTAAAAGTCCCCTTTTCGCCAAAGAGTCATCATCGTTGTTTTCCAGTACCCCGAAAAAGACAAAGCCCGGCGGAGTCCTCCGCCGGGCCCGATCCCATCCTAACCGGCAAAAGCACCGGGGATCGATGATGTTTTCTATCAAAAGCCACCATCCCGTCCATCCGGGAACCGGCCCGGGGGTCCGGGATCGCCGCGTCCGCCCTCAGGCGGCGTGACGGGTCAGCCGCTGCACGGCGGCATCGACGCGGCTGTTGATCGGCGCGATGGCCTCCTCCGCCAGGCGGGTCGACAGTTCGCGGATCCTGGATCCCTCGACGACCAGACGGTCGAAATTGCTCCGCGCGAGCGAGGAGGATGTGTCGATAACCTCTTTCAGCGTCCGGGCGGACGCCAGCGCACGGCTGGCCGCGACGGTCTGCTCCAGGGTCTCCTGCGCCAGCACGGCGAAGGTCTTGGAAAGGTCCTGGACCCCCCGCGCGACGACCGTGCCGGACTTCAGCCAGGCCTCAAAATTGTCCTTGTTGAACTGAAGGAGATCCTCATACCCCTTGAAGGCGTCCTCGCCGGCCTTGGCGGCGGCTTCGACATGATCCTTCGACAGGGCGACCGCCTTCTGGACGCCCTGGGTCGCGACGTCGGCGCCCGCCTTGACGACCGTCTCGATGGTCTCCTGGTGAACGGCAACGGCCTCCTCGATCTGCTTGGCGGTGTCGGCGGCGGGGGTCGCAGCGCTTTTTACGGACTTTGGCGTGGTCATCTCGGCTTATTCCTTCGATCTTGGGTCCACCACTCTCCATCCCGGGACGCGACCATACGGTCGACGAACCCGGCAACGGGTCGGCCGATCCGCCATCCGGAGCAAGCCGGAGGCGCATGTTTGCAACGCAATATGGAAAATATATCCTGCCAAACAACCGCTCCGTCAATCATTTTTGTGCGATGCAGCATGTCCGTCATGGTATCTTCATGCTTTGGTCATAGCCTCTACTCGCAGTTGATATTCCCAAGAGACCCAGTCGGATATTAACGACTCCCTAAGAGACCACAGTCTATTCTTCGCCTTCGAAGTCTTCACTGTCCCATGGCGCGATCGAGGGCGATCCATTGCCATTTCCGCGGGAATCTTGAAAAAATGCGGGGCCACAGCATCCCGACTGTGGACATGCCGGAGCGGATTTCTTACTGTTGCGGGGTGCCGTTTCTCGACAGCCTCAGCGCAAGGCAACAAGACGTGAAGTTAAAACATCAAAAGTTTCTGTCTGAGTTCCATGTTGCGGCTGTAATGCGCCGTGGGATCCCGACTCTGCTCTTAACCCTCACCCTTTTCTTCGTCGCATTGGTTGTACCGGCACAGGCAAAATACGCTGCCATGGTGGTTGACGCCGACTCCGGCGAGGTTTTGCACGCGGCCAATGTCGATCAGCAGAATTATCCGGCGTCCCTCACCAAGATGATGACGCTTTACTTGCTGTTCGACGCTCTGGATCGCGGCCAGATCCGGACGGTGGACCGCATTCCGGTATCGTCTCACGCGGCGGCGCAGGCGCCCTCGAAACTCGGCCTCCGGCCGGGCCAGACCATCTCGGTCGAGGATGCGATCCTCGGCATCTGCACCAAATCGGCCAACGACGCCGCCGTCACGGTCGGGGAATATCTGGGCGGCAGCGAGACCGGATTCGCCGATATGATGACCCGCAAGGCCCGCGAGCTGGGAATGCGCGGAACCGTTTTCCGCAATGCGTCGGGTCTTCCCAACAAGGGCCAGCACAGCACCGCGCGGGACATGGCGACCCTGGCCCGGGCCCTGATTCACAATCACAGCCGTTACTACCACTATTTTTCCACCCAGCAGTTCAGCTACAACGGCGAAACCATGCGCAACCACAACCATCTGATGGAGTGGTACGAGGGAACGGACGGGATCAAGACCGGTTATATCGGCGCGTCCGGGTTCAATCTCGTGGCGTCGGTCAAACGGGATGGCCGCCGGCTGGTCGGGGTGATCTTTGGCGGTGAGAGTGCCGCCTCCCGCGATCGGCATATGGCCCAGTTGCTGGACGCGGCCTTTGCCCGCGCCCCCGGATCGTCCAATGTCGAGTTGGCGAGCATGCCGTTGCAGCAGGACGCCGACGAGACCCCGGCGCCGGCGCCCGCCGCGAAGAAAAAGCCCCAGGTCGCCCATGCAGAGACGCGCGCCGTCATGAAGGCCATGGCCCGATCGCAACAGGCCCGCCAGGTCGCCGCGGCCAAGACGGCCAAGGTATCACGGGCGAAGGCCGCCGCCGATGACGACGATGACGATGCGTCGGGTGATGCGGATGACGACAACTGGGGAATCCAGGTCGGCGCCTACAGCCAGCAGGCCAAAGCCCGTCAGGCCGTCGCCTCGGCGAAACAAAAACTCGGCAAGCTGGTATCGGACGGTTCCGTCAGCATCGCCCACGGCAAGGGCCGCCACGCCACCTATCGCGCCCGTCTCATCGGTCTGCCCGAAGACACGGCCCGCGAGGCTTGCCGCCGCCTCAGCAAAAGCCGCGTCGCCTGCGCGGTGATCAACGCCGGCTGACCAGCCGCTTCCGGCGCGGACCCGTCTCAGTCCGCGCCAGTCTCCCTGATGGGCCAGTCTCCCTGATGGGCCACTCCTCCTGACGCATCAGTCACCTTGCCTGACCGTCACCCGGGCAGGACGTCACCTCGCCGACGACGGCGCGGTGCGGCGCAGGACGCTGGCGACACTGGCGATTGCCGCGAACCCGGCACCCAGCCACAGCGCCAACACGGCTCCCGGCTCGCCCGCCCATGAAAAGCAGGCGGCCACCAGCGCCGCCCCACCCGCTTGACCGATCAGCCGCGCGGTGGGTATCAGACCGCTGGCGGCCCCGCTCCGCTCGCGCGGCGCACTGGCCATCAGGGCCTTCAAGTTGGGCGACTGGAAAAAGCCGAACCCGGCGCCGCAGACGGCGAGCCTCCAGGAGATGTCGGCCAAGCCCGGCTGGTCGGGCATGGCCGCCAGCAGCGCCATTCCAAGGCTGAGGACCAGGAGGCCGGCTCCACTCAGCATCGCCACCGGATGGCGATCCGACAGACGGCCGGCGACAGGGGCCGCGATCGCCACCAGGACCGGCCAGGGCGTCATCAGAAGACCGGTCTCAACCAGAGAGCGTCCGAGCACGTTCTGGAACAGAAATGGCAGCGACACGAACGCCAGCCCTTGCGCCGCGTAGGAACAGACTGAGGTCGCCACCGACAGGGCGAAGACCGGGCGCCGGAACAGATCGACCGGAAACAGCGGCGCCGGATGGGACCGCTGACGGACCAGCAGGATCCCGCAACAGGCAACGGAGCCCAGAAGCGGACCCGCCGACCGGAGGACGCCGGTCCGGTGGGCCGCCTCCCCCAGCCCCAGAATCAGAAGACCGAACATACCCGCCAGCAGCAACGCCGCCACCAGATCGAAACGGTGCGCGACCGGCTGCCGGTTCGCCGGAATGGTCCGCAAGGCCAGCAGAGCCGCCGCAAGGCCCGCCGGAATATTGATCAGAAACAGCCAGGGCCAGTCGGCAATGGACAACACGGCGGAGGCGACCGTCGGCCCGACCGCGAAAAACACCGCGACGGTCAGCGCGTTCACCCCCTGGGCCCGCCCCAGTCTGTCGGCCGGATGAATAAACCTGATAAGCGCGTTGGTGACGCTCAGGATTCCGGCGGCCCCCACCCCCTGGAGGACACGGGCCGCGGTCAGCGTCGGAAGCGATTCCGCGAGACCGCACCCCAATGACGCCAAGGTGAACAGAAGAAGGCCACCGACATAAACCGGCCGGAGCCCGATAACGTCCCCCCAGGCGGCGAGAGGCAGCAGTGTGGCGACCATCGCCAGTTGATAGGCATTGATGATCCAGATCGCCTGATCGGCCGACGCCCGCAAGTCCGCGGCAATCGTCGGAAGGGCCGTGTTGGCGATGGCGGTGTCGAGGGTGGCGAGGGCGATCGCCAACACCAGCGTTGTCATCGCCCACCGGCGCTGGCGGTCCGGCAGACCATCCGGGAACACGCCTGTGCTCCGCTGTCTCGATGACGCTTCCGGCATGCCCCATCTCCCTTTTTTCCCTGCGACGCAGGAAAACGGACTCAGGACACGGTATCGATCAGCCGCGCCCCGCGCGCGGCCATCATGTAAAGCCCCATGTGATGGGTGAGGTCCCGGGGGTGCGTGGCGGTGGGCGGCAGTCCCTGCGCCTCGGCCTCGGCGCGGGACAGATCGAAGGTGGCGCAGCCCGGCTCGTCGACAGCAACCTCCTGAAGGCTGGGCATCAGACCGTGATTGCGCGCCGACAGCAAGGTCAGAACGAAGTCCATCACACAAATATCGGTGCAGATCCCCACCACCAGAACCGAGACGAGGGAATGGATGTTGACCCAGTCCACCACCGCATTACGGCCGGTTGCGGGATCGATCGCGCCGACGAAGCCGTTGATACAGTCCTTGCGAACCAGTGTCGACCGGGGGCTGTTCTCCAGCCAGGACAATGCCGGAACCAACAGCTCCTGCCCGGTCCCGATCTCACAATGGGGCGGATAGGGGGGTTCCGGATGGCCGGGACGGTGGCTGTCGAGGAAGACCAGAATGGGCCGGCCTTCGGAGTCGAATCGCCGGGCCAGCCTGTCGGTCTCGGCAATCATGGCATCGACCCGCGCATCGGGGCCGGGAGGCGCCAGCGGCCCCTGGCCGGGCGTGGCGAAGCCGTTGATCTCGTCGACAATCACCAACCCGACGGTGGAGCCGGCGAGATCGAAGCTGTCGAACGAGAGCGGCAGATCGGCAAGCGTAAAACTGACCATGAATGGCGGTCCTTCCAAACGCATGGCTTCAGAGCCTAACCATCCCGGCCGGACGGTTCAACCATTGCGTCACCGACACTGGGTGCATCAATAAAGACACGTGTCCAAATAAAAGAGAATTCAATAGGGACCTAACGATTATTCCGGATGAAAGACGAATTGTCGAAGCCGGAGCCAATATCTCCTGTCCCGGAAGACCCGAGAACTCACCAATCGCCTCATATCCGGAAAGACGCCGTCGCCCGGCACTTGCAGCCACCTGTTCCAGGCCGATAATATGACTATCATGATCAGGGGAGCAGGCCGAAATGCCTTTGGCGCCGCAAAAAGCTGAAGAACCGACCGCCCGGCGGTGCCGCTATACCCGCCGGGGAACGGAACGCTGTGTCCGGGTCCGCGACGTGGCGACGGAGCTTTTTCTGGCACGGGGATATGACTCCGTCAGCCTGGACGAGATCATCGCCCGGGCGGGCGGATCCAAAACCAATATCTACAGTCACTTTGGAGGCAAGGAGGGGCTGTTCATCGATGTCATCGAGGCTCAGTGCGATCTGATCGTCGCCACGCTTCAAGCCGTCGATCTCAAAAATCTGTCTTTCGAGGATGGCCTGCGCCGGATGGGGCATGCCCTGCTGGAGGCGATTCTCGCGCCGCGGCACGTCCGCCTTTACCGGCAGGTCGTCAGCCAGTCCGAACGGTTTCCCTCGATCGGCCGGGCCTGGGTCGCCCATGGCCCCGAGGCGCGCCGCCGGGTGATCCGGGATTTTCTGACGATTCATGAAGACAGGCTGGCGGGGGTCACCCCCGTCCAGGGAGCCTGCCTCTACCACGATATGCTGGCATGGACCCCTCTCAGCCGCGCGGTCTTCGCGCTTGAAAGCGCCCTTCAACCCGTCCAATACACCGAATGGGTCGAAGAAATTCTGACCCTGTTCGTCAACGGCTACACCCGTCCCGTCCCGCCGGGGCGCTGACGGAACGCCAGACAGTCCGGCACCAGACAGTCCGCCGGCACCGGACAAACCGGCGAAGGGCCTGGCGCCTCGCCTTGCGGCCTGCGGAGAGGCAACGGCCTGCGGCGAACACCCCTCCGCCGCCGGCCGCGCCTGATTTCTTTCCGGCGACGGTTCAGGTGATCACCGTCGGTTCGGACCGGCCGGTATGCCCTTCGATATCCGCGACGTCGCGGGCGAGTGCGATCAGATCCGCCAACGCCTCCTGGGTATCCCGGTCATGGCGATCGAGGTCGAAGCGTTCGATATAAACCCGCAGCGTCGCTCCCTCGGTCCCCGTCCCCGACAGGCGGTAGACGATGCGGGAGCCGTCGTCGAACAGCAACCGGATCCCCTGCTGGCTGCTGACCGATCCGTCGACCGGATCGGTGTAGGAGAAGTCGTCCGCCGCGGACAGGACCAGTCCAGCCAGCGCAGTCCCCGGCAGACTGCCGAGGCGGGCCCGCAGTCCGGCCATCAGGCGTTCCGCCGCCGCCGCGTCCACCCCCTCATAGTCGTGTCGCGAATAATAGTTCCGGCCAAACCGCGCCCAATGTCCCCGGACGATCGCATCAACCGGCTCCTTGCGCCGGGCCAGGATGTTGAGCCAGAGGAGAACCGCCCACAATCCGTCCTTCTCGCGCACATGGTCCGATCCGGTGCCGAAACTTTCCTCGCCGCACAGCGTGGCCTTCCCGGCGTCGAGCAGATTGCCGAAAAATTTCCAGCCGGTCGGTGTCTCGAAAAACGGAATGCCAAGCTCCCGCGCGACGCGATCGACCGCCTGGCTGGTCGGCATCGACCGGGCGACCCCGGCCAACCCGCGCGCATAGCCGGGCGCCAGCGGCGCGTTGGCGGCGAGAACCGCCAGACTGTCCGATGGCGTGACGTAGAAATCGCGCCCCAGGATCATATTCCGGTCGCCATCGCCATCCGAGGCCGCGCCAAAGTCGGGCGCATCGGCCCCGCTCATCGCCGCCACCAGATCATGGGCGTGAACCAGATTGGGATCGGGATGGCCGCCGCCGAAATCGGGCAGCGGCACGGCATTGACCACGCTTCCGGACGGCGCCCCCAGCAGTCCCTCCAGGATCGCCTTGGCATAGGGACCGGTCACGGCATGCATGGCGTCATAGCGGATCTTGAATCCGGACGCGAACAGGGAACGGATGGCGGCAAAATCGAACAGCTCCGCCATCAACTCCGCATAATCGGCGACAGGGTCGACAATGTCGACGGCCATCCCGTCCAGCGTCTGCGTGCCAAGGCGGTCGATATCGATCGGTTCGCCCCCTTCGACAATGCGATAGGCGGAAATGGCCTGTGTCCGGGAATGGATCGCCTCGGTCACCTTCTCAGGAGCAGGTCCTCCCGCCCCGATATTGTATTTGATGCCGAAATCCTCGGTCGGCCCGCCGGGATTGTGGCTGGCCGACAAAATGATTCCGCCGTAGGTGCGATGCTTCCGGATGATGCAGGACACCGCCGGGGTCGAAAGAATCCCCCCCCTCCCGACCATCACACGGCCAAAACCGTTCGCCGCGGCCATGCGCAGGATCACCTGGATGGCCTCGCGATTGAAATAGCGCCCGTCCCCGCCCAGCACCAGCGTCGCCCCGGCGTAATCCGTGAGAGAATCGAAAATCGACTGCACGAAATTCTCAAGGTAGTGCGGCTGCTGGAAAACCGTGACCTTCTTACGCAACCCTGAGGTTCCGGGCTTCTGTCCGGCAAATGGTGTGGTCTGGCGGATGACGACGGGCATGGCGGAACTCCGCTTATTTTTGGAATAACAAGGATCTACAGCAGTTGCGCCTGCGAGTACAGCCCATGCGCCAGGAAAGATGGACGGACGAAAGTCCGGTTCCCGAACGGACCGGCCCCGAACGCACCATAAAAAAGGTGGCGGGACAAGCCCGCCACCGGTCGCGCATCCCTTTGGACGGGACGGGTTACTCTGTCCGGCTGATGGCGCTGCCGGGCCGGCCGATCGAGGTGTAATGAAAGCCCTGGGCGATCATATCGGCCGGGCTGTAGATATTCCGGAGATCGACCAGAACCGGCTTTTTCAGCAGCGACTTCACGCGATCAAGATCGAGAGCGCGGAATTCGTTCCACTCCGTGAGAATGACCAGCGCATCCGCCCCTTTCATCGTGTCATAGGCGTTTTCGCAGAAGGTCACATCCCCCAGAAGCGGCTTCGCCTCCTCCATGCCTTCCGGGTCGAAGGCACGGACGGTGGCGCCGGCCTGCTGCAGGGCCGGCACGATTTCCAGGCTGGGCGAATCGCGCATATCGTCGGTGTTGGGCTTGAATGTCAGGCCGAGAATGGCAATGGTCCGCCCCTTGCCCGATCCGCCGCAGGCGGCGCCGACCTTATCGGCCATCTTGCGCTTGCGCTCGTCATTGATGGCCACCACAGTCTCGATGATCCGCAACGGGGCCCCACGGTCGCGCGCCGTGCGCACCAGCGCCAGGGTGTCTTTGGGGAAGCATGACCCGCCGTAACCCGGTCCCGGATGCAGGAACTTCTTTCCGATGCGTCCGTCAAGACCGATGCCGCGGGCGACGTCATGGACATCGGCACCGACGGCCTCGCACAGATCGGCGATCTCGTTGATGAAGGTGATCTTGGCGGCCAGGAAGGTGTTGGCCGCGTATTTGATCAGCTCCGACGTCTCGAGCGAGGTGAAAACGATCGGCGTCTCGATCAGATAGAGCACCCGGTAGAGCTGCTTCATCACCGCCCGCGCCCGATCGGTCTCGGCGCCGATGACCACGCGGTCCGGCCGCATGAAATCGTTGATGGCCGATCCCTCGCGCAGGAACTCGGGATTGGAGACCACATCGAAATCGGCGTCGGGGCGGGTTTCACGGATGATCCGCTCCACCTCGCGGCCGGTCCCGACCGGAACGGTGGACTTGGTGACGATCACGGTATAGCCGTTCAGCGACTGGGCGATTTCACGCGCCGCGTCATAGACATAGCTGAGATCGGCGTGGCCGTCGCCCCGCCGGCTGGGCGTGCCGACGGCGATGAAGACCGCGTCCGACTGGGCGACGGCGCTCTTCAGGTCGGTGGTGAAGGACAGGCGGCCGGCCTTCACATTCTCCGCCACCAGGGTATCGAGCCCGGGCTCATAGATGGGCATGCGGTTCTGATGCAGGCCCTCGATCTTGGAAGCGTCCTTGTCGACACAAATGACGTCGACACCGAATTCGGAGAAGCAGGCGCCGGAAACAAGACCGACGTAACCCGTCCCGATCATGGCGATACGCATGGGAAAGTCCTCGTTAACGAAAGGCTGGATGCAACGGCAGGTCTATTTGAATTCCTTGAGGAGCTCGGCAACCTGTTCATGCATGTCGGGCCGGGCCAGCGCGAAAGACAGGTTGGCATGCAGCCATCCCACCTTGTCGCCGCAGTCGAACCGGCGGCCGGCGAAGCGCAGACCGTGGAACGGAACGCTGTCGATGGTCCGGGCGATCGCATCGGTCAACTGGATCTCATTGCCGGCGCCACGCACCTGCTTGTCCAGATGATCGAACACGCGGGGATGCAGGATATAGCGACCGATGATCGACAGCGTCGACGGCGCCTTTTCAGGCTCGGGCTTTTCGACCAGCCCCTTGGCGCGGGCCAGCCGGCCATCGTCGGCCTGCACGTCCAGGATGCCATAGCGCTTGGTGTGCTCCCGCGGGACATCGGCAACGGCCACGACATGGCCTCCGACCTCGGTATGGGCATCGACGAGCTGCTTGAGGCAGGGAGTCTGGGCCAGGATCAGATCGTCCGGCAGGATCACCGCGAAGGGTTCGTTGTCCACCAGATCGCGCGCGCACCAGACAGCATGGCCGAGGCCCAGCGGCTCCTGCTGACGGGTATAGGAGACCTGACCGGATTTCGGCATCCAGGAGGTCACGGCCTCGATCTCGACGGTCTTGCCACGTTCGCGCAGGGTGCGTTCGAGGTCCGGCGCATGATCGAAATGATCCTCAAGCGCCGTCTTGCCGCGCCCCGTCACGAAAATGAAATGCTCAATACCGGCGGCAATCGCCTCCTCAACGGCGTACTGGATCAACGGCTTGTCGACAACCGGAAGCATTTCCTTCGGCATGGCCTTGGTCGCCGGCAGGAACCGGGTGCCCATACCCCCCACCGGAAACACGCACTTGCGAACCCGACGCGACATTCAGAAAAATCCTTTATTTTTGATGACGATTACCCGCCGGCCCTGCGACCGGTTGGTATAGAGGACTGTTTGTGCCACGCCCGCGATCAGGACGCAACGGGGCCGATTCCAATACTCCCGAATCGGGCTCTATTCGCCGATCTTCAAAAGAACATCCTTGGCCTGATTTATTTTCGCGGCCAGATAATTCGATCCTCCGTGATCGGGATGGACTTTGGTCATCAGGCTCCGGTGCGCCCGCCGGACGGCTTCGCGGTCCGCCCCGGGCTCCAGCCCCAGGATCTCAAGAGCTTCCTCGCGGGTCATCGGCCCCGGCGCCGCGGTCCGGTTGTCGTGCCCCGCGGCGGAACCGGCGCTCCGCCAGTCGGGCCAGGTCCGGTCGAGCCAGGCCTCCAGCAATTGCAGGGACTGGGGATCGGCGGCCGACGCCCGCCGCAGGTCCAGGGCCTCGTCATAATCAAGCCCGGACAGCAGCCGCCCGGCGAACGGCCCCGCGATGACCTCCCCGTCGATCGCGCCGGTATCATGATCGAGCGACATCCTGAGAAACCGGGTTTCCACCCGGGATCTGGGGGGTGGCGCCGACCGGACAGATCGCGGACTGAGCCTCCAGACCCGCCGGAGCAGACCATGCAGGCTGCCCAACCGGACCAGCCAGGACAGCAAACCGGCCAACGCCGCCAGCGCCCATCCAAGACGCCCGGTCGCGGCCAAGGCGATCACGCCGGCCACCAGAAGGACGGCCAGTGCCCATCCGCCACTTCGCAGGACCGTGCGCGGAGGCGTGGAGGCGAACCATCGTCCGCCCAGGATCACCAGCAAGAGAAGCAGCAGGCCCGCCAGCAATCCCATCAGCGGCCATCCGTAATCTGACGGGTCAATTGCCGGACCATGTCCCCGCCCCTGGCGGCATAGTCGGACAATGCCTTGCGCCCGCCCGCCGCGAACACCGCGACGGCGGTCAGCAGGGCCCGGAGCTGATCGGGGCTCGACTGGTCGAAATGACAGCAGGCGCCGCCGGTCATCGTGGCGATCCGGGCGAAAGCATCGCCCGCCCGCCCGTCACCGCCCTCATGGAACAGAAAGACCGGGACACCCAGAATCCGGAGCTCCCCGGCCTTTTCAAGAAGCGGGGCGATGTCCTCCTCCATACTGTCGCCCACGAACACCAGGGCCGACACCCTGCCCGCCCTTGTCTGCGCGATGACATGCCCGAGAACCCGCCCGCTCTGGGTCTCGCCGGCCTCGCAGGTGACTTTGCGCATGGCGCGGCTTAAGCTGTCGGCATCGGACAGCCAGCGGCTCGCCCGGCATTCCGCCAATCCCCGGTAATAGACCAGTTGAAGATCGAGCCCGCCCAGCGCCGCCGTTTCGGTGAACATCCGTTCCTGGATCCGGGTCGCGTCCTGCCAGGTGGCTTCACGGCTGGCCGTCGCATCCAGGGCGAACACCAGCCGCCCGCGCCCCGCCCCCGAAACCGGGGCAACGGAGTCAAGACGCCGCAGAAACGCATCCACAGCGGAGGCGGAGGACGGCTTGGCGATGGACCGGTCGTTATTGCTCATGATCGTGCCCCTGTCGGCGAGGCTTTCGGGTTAAGGCCCCTTCAGCGCCGGCGTCAAGCGCTATCATAGACCTTGTCATCGTCAGAGCTTTCACCGGGGGGCGCCAAAGGCGCCGGCATGGGATCCGCCACCATGAGGCTTTGCGCGTGAACGGCCGGCACGCCGCCCCATCGAACATCAGATCCGGGCAGACAACCCCGGCGCGCCGCGCCACCACCCGACCCAGGTATTCATGTCGATCCTCGGCCCGGGCGCATACCGGCGGCTTTTCCAGCCCCGACCCGGATGCTATGCTTCCTCTCCGGAATTATCATTATTTCAAGGACTTCCCTTCATGTCCGAAAGGTTGGACTGTGTCGTCGCCGGCGCCGGCGTGATCGGACTGGCTATCGCCCGCACCCTGGCGCTGGCCGGTCACGATGTCCTGGTTCTCGAGGCGGCGGACGCCATCGGCACAGGCACCAGTTCGCGCAACAGCGAGGTCATCCACGCCGGGATGTATTATCCGACCGGCAGCCTGAAGGCGTCGCTTTGCGTGACCGGCAGCCGCCTGTTGCGGGACTATCTGGCGAAACGGCGGATCGATCACCGTCTGGTGGGCAAGCTGATCGTCGCCACGACCCCGGAGGAGGAGGAAAAGCTGGAGGCGATCCTGGCGCGGGCGGACGCCAACGGCGTCGAGACGCTGGCGAGGATCGGCGCGGACGCCGCCCGGGCCATGGAGCCGGCGCTCCGCTGCACGGGCGCGCTCCACTCTCCGCTGACGGGCATCCTCGACACGCATGGCTATATGTTGTCGTTGCAGGCCGAGCTTGAGGAGGCGGGCGGCATGGTCGCCTTCAAAAGTCCGGTTCTGGGGGGCGAGGTCGGGGATCAGGGAATTCTGCTGACGGTCGGCGGGGACGAGCCCTGCCGGATCCTCTGTAAAAGGCTGATCAACGCCGCCGGCCTCGGGGCTCAGGCGATCGGAAGCGCGCTTGCCGGGATGCCGCGTCCGGTCGTTCCGCCCCGGCATCTCTGCAAGGGAAACTATTTTCTGCTGTCCGGCAAAGTGCCTTTCGCGCGTCTCGTCTACCCGACACCCGAGAGTGCCGGGCTCGGCGTGCATTTCACCCTCGATCTGGCCGGTCAGGGCCGTTTCGGCCCCGATGTGGAATGGGTCGAGACAGAGTCCTATGACGTGCGTGCCGAACGGGCGGACTGTTTCTATGATGCGATCCGCCGGTATTGGCCGGATCTCGCACCCGGCTCTCTGCGGCCGGGTTTTGCCGGCATCCGGACCAAGCTGGCGCCCGCCGGGCAGCCGGCGGCCGATTTCCTTATCGCCGGACCGGACAGTCACGGGGTTCCCGGGCTGGTCCATCTTTATGGCATGGAATCCCCGGGCCTGACGGCATCGCTCGCCATCGCCCGGCTTGTGACGGAGATGGTGGCATGATCGACCGGAGAACACTCCTGCTGGGCGGTGGGCTTTCCCTGCTTGCAGGGGCCGCCCGGGCCGAGATCCGGATCAACGGCCATCTGCTGCCCCCGGACCGGGACCGGTTCAAGGATGCCCCGATCACCGATTTCGAGGACATCCCCAACCATCGCCAGATGATGCGCGACATCATTGTCGCCCTGTCGGGTTATGCGAAATCCCGTAATCCCGGATTTGGCGTCCTGGTGCGCGACGCCCCTGAACTGCTGATCAAAGGCAAGCGGGAATGGGATTGGGAAACCGGGCGCGACCTCGATGGGGCGTCGGACGGGAAATACACGCCCGTCGGCACCGTGATCCGTCCCTATCTCAACGCCATCGACGGCATTCTGGCCGATGGGCTGTTCTACGGCCGAGACAAGCCCAACCAGCCCACCGACGCCGACAGCGAACAGGCGGCGTTTTTCGCGGCCCAGGTGCTGCGCAAGGAAGGGCGGACGCCGATGTCGATCGAGTATGCGAGCGGCGGCAAGGAGGCTGCCGATGCGGCCCGCCGGGCCGGCACCGCGAAAATCCTGACCCACGTCGACATGTCGGGCACGCGCACCCTTTCGCGCGTGCCGCACGGATATCCGCCGGCGGAGAATCCCAACCACATCACGTCTCTGAAGGACGCCCGCAATTTCCTGCCGCTGTTCCGGTCCACCGCCTTCGGGAGTCCCGGCGACTGGGTCGCGGCGATGGCGGCCACCAACTATGACCTCCTGATCATCGACCCGCTGTTTCGCGGGAACCAGCCGCTGACCGCGCGCGATATCGAACAGCTCAAACAGAAAAGGATCGGCAGCCGCCGGCTGGTTTATGCCCTGCTGTCGGTCGGGCGGGCGGAAGACACCCGCCCCTACTGGAAAAAGGAATGGAAGGTGGGATCCCCCCCCTGGCTCGCGGCCACCGATCCCGACATTTCGTCCGAGACGATCGTCCAGTTCTGGGACGCGGCCTGGAAGGACATCGTCGGGCGCTATCTGCAGGGCATGATCGACCTCGGACTGGACGGCGTCCTTTTCGACTATGCGGACGTTTACACCTGGTTTGAGGACATGATGCCCTTGAAATAAGGACCCGTCAGCGACCCGGACTTCCGGCCAGAGCCGAAACGAGGCGCTGGCGCCCTTCCTCGCCGGGAGGCAGCCCGATCCTCAACCAGCGGGGCATCTGCGCGAACGGCCGCACCAGGATTCCCTGGCGCCCCAGGTGATCGTAGAGCCCGACGGCATCGCCGTGTTCGACGAGCCGGAACAGATCCGTGCCACCGGCGACGCAAAGCCCGGCATCGCGCAGCAGGCGGTCGAGCAGACGTCCCTCCGCCCGCAACCGGCGGCGCGTTTCATCGATCCAGGCTTTGTCCGACAAGGCCGCCGTGCCGACCACCAGGGCCGGCACGCTGACCGGCCAGGGCCCGAGCTCGGCCCGCAGGCGTTCCGCCAGGGCCGGTTCGGCCAGACCGAATCCCAGTCGCAGCCCCGCCATGCCGAAAAATTTCCCGAAACTGCGCAGAACCACAAGCCCGGCCCTGGTGTCCGGGGCCACCGACAGGCCGGGGACCAGATCGCCAAACGCCTCGTCGACCACCAGCAGCCGTCCCGTTGCGGCCATCCGGTCGGCCTCGGCCAGAAGATCCTCCCGCCCGACCATGCGGCCGTCGGGATTGTTGGGATTAACCACCACCACGACATCGGCCCCGTTTCCGGCCTTGAGATCGGAAACCGCCGTGACCTGATGCCCCGCCGCGGACCAGCAGGCCGCGTGCTCCGCGTAGGTAGGGCCGACGACGGCCACCTTTCCCGGCGGACGCAGACGCGGCAGGGCGCGGATGACCGCCTGGCTTCCCGCACCGGCGACGATGGATGCCGGGTCGGGAACCCCATAGGTCCCGGCCGCGGCCTGCAGCAGGGACGCCATCAGTCCGGCGTCCGGCAACCGCTGCCAGGACGCGGGATCGATCGCGGGCATGGGATAGGGAAAAGGGCTGACGCCGGTGGAGAGGTCGAGCCATCCGGCGGCGGGCTGGCCGAAGCGGGCCGCGGCGCCGGCGAGATCGCCGCCGTGCAGCGGAAGATCGCCCGAGGCCGTCGGGGAAAGAGGCGTGGAGGACATGGTAACGGAAATCGCCTTTGCATCTGTCGCCGCGACTGAAACACAGCGCCGCCGGCAAGTCGATGCCCTTCTCGCCGCCACCTCCGGAGAGGGAGCGCCGGAGGGCGGGGAACCGCGTCATCAGAACAGAATCAGTGTTCTCCAGTCGAGCAGGCCAAAATCGCGGGAATCCGAGCTATTTGTCGCAGTGTAGCCAATATGCAACGCCCGTTTTGCATACCAACGATATAAACGCCAAAGGTTGTTACCCTCCATTAAGGTGCCATTGTCCAGAATCGGGAGAATCGTAAAAATTGCGCTTCAAAATCCCCCCCTGAACGGGCTACCTTCTTTGCCGCAGGGGTAACCCCGGTGGGTGAACGGTCTTTTTCAAGGGGCGGAGTCCCGTTTTTCGGGCTCGAAACGCCAGATCGGCCGCACCGGGATTGCTAAGACCGCGCGGAGAGGCCGCCGCGGGTCGGGGAATACAGTTTCGGGTCAGGAACTGTCGGCGATGGATCCGGTGCGATCCGCGTGACGGGATGCTTTATTGCCCCGTTGTTCCGTTCCGGTGGCCGGTGTCCGCTTTTGGGAGCATCGGCATTCGTAAGGGGGGTGTCGCTTGGCTGATCGGCGATCAGTTCTGAAATCCAGGTTCGGTGGCATCCCGGGAACCGTGCGCCGCATGTTCCCCGATCGCCAGATCCTCATCCGCGATCACGGAAAAATCCGGTGCTTTTCGCTGACCACCTTTCACCAGCTTTTAATGGTCGGGGTGATCGCGGGTTGCGCCCTTTGGGCCCTGTTAGCCACGGCGGCCTATTTCGATGGCGTGGCGGTCCTGGCGTCGAAGGACGACGAGATCGCCCAGCGATCCGCCGAGTTGGACGGCGTCAGGGCAAATTACAAGGCGGCCTTCAATCGCCTGGATGAGTTCCAGACCGTGTTCTCAGGGATCACCTGCGAGATCTCCGACATCCAGGACAGCCTGCTGAAGCTGACGGAACGCAATGTCGCCAGCGGAAAGCGCGGCACTGCCGCGCCGCCCATGCCGCGACTCGACCCCGACGCCAGCGGATGCCGCGGCCGGACGGGGGATCCGGCATCGCTTGCAGCCACGACACCGTCCGACATCTCCGCCAAGGCGTCCGCCGGCACCGACCAGGAGAAGCTGCGCCTCCGCGTGGCGCATCTCGAGGAGGAACTGGCGCGCCTCAAGGCCAGCCATGGCGCTTTCCTGGAGCAGACCGCCGGCATCGCCGCCATCCGGATCAACGAACTGGAACGCGCCCTGACCGCCGTCGGGGTCGACAGCAAGGCCCTTGGGGAAGTCGACCGGCGCAAGCGCAAGTCGGACGACGAACGCCCGACCGTTTCCTATGGCCGGGGCGGCCCCTTCATCGCGGCCCGGAATGGTGCCCGTGATTTGCCGCCCGACGGGTTCAATCCGGTCGCCCTGTTCAACACCCACGCCGACCGTCTGGACAATCTGACAGCGGCGATCAAGACGCTGCCGCTGGGCGAACCTCTTGCCGACTATGAAGTGACCAGTCCGTTTGGTGCCCGCAATGACCCCCTGAACGGTCTGACCGGCATCCATGAGGGCGTCGACATGGGCGCTCCGGCAGGGACTCCGGTCCTGGCCACCGGCGAGGGGCAGGTGGTTTACGCCGCCTGGCGCGACCGTTATGGCATGGCGGTGGAAATCGAACATGGCCTGGGTCTGCGGACCCGGTATGCGCATCTCGCGAAGGTGCTGGTGACCGTGGGACAGCAGGTGTCGCGAGGTACGCCGGTGGGGCTTGTCGGCGCCACCGGCCGCACCACCGGCCCGCATCTGCACTACGAAGTGCGCATGTCCGATCAACCGACCAATCCGATGAAATTCATCACGGCAGGGCAAAATGTTCTCAAAGGGCAATAAAACGTCTGCCCGGCGCGCGGCGCCGTCGATCATCGGTGCCGATTGCGCCTTCAAGGGCGACATCGACAGTCAGGGGGAAGTCCAGGTGGACGGACGCCTGGACGGTGACATCCGATGCATGACGCTGATCGTGGGCGAGCACGGATCCGTTACCGGCGAGATCAATGCGACCATGGTCAGTATCCTGGGCAGTGTCACCGGACAGATCACGGCCCAGACTGTGACGCTTGCGAAAACGGCGAGAATCCTCGGCGATATCGCCCATGACAGCCTCGCCGTCGAGGTCGGGGCTTTCGTCGAAGGCCGGTTCAACCGTCTGCCGGCGGATGGCGCCGCCGCCAGTGGCGGAGAGCCCCCGGCCGCCCTTCTCCCGCCCTCGGAGGCAGACGCCGGCGACACCCGGGTGAAATCCAAGAAAATCGCCCTTCTCGGCGGCTGACGGGCTGCGGTGATGTCCTGACACGGCCGTCTGTGTGCCGCCGGCACGGACTTTGTCCGGCCCAGGCAAGCAGGCGCCGCAGATAACATGGTATGTGCCGCCCGATACCGGCCTTCGGCGTGTCACAATCCTGTTATGACATCTTGATCTGTGAAAATTGAAACGATATTGATCCCTTCCGGGAGCATCGGATCCCGGGAACCTGTCCGCGCGCGTCGTCACGACCCGCTGGCACCCCTGTTCCCCAAGGCCATTTCCTGGCGGAAACCCGTACTCCTGGCGCGCCATATTTTGGTAAACAGACTTTACCAATGAAATTGTTGTGGTAAAATATGAAGCGTGGGCATTGGACTCAATCAGGCTGGCGGAGCCACAGGGGAGGTTCTCCACAACCCGTTTTATGGGAAAATGTAGTGTCACGAGATCGAATTAGACCGGCAAAGCTGGCAGAGGCCATTGCGGCGCATCTGGAATCCCTGATTCTGGAGGGATCCCTGCGGCCCGGAGACCGGTTGCTGGCGGAACGCGATCTGGCTCAGAGGCTCGACGTCTCCCGTCCGTCCCTGCGCGAGGCCCTGGACCTGCTGGAACAGCGCGGCCTGCTGAAAAGTGGTCGCAGCGGCACCTACGTTCCCCGCCTTCTCGGCGAGGAATTCAGCGTCCCGCTGCTGGAAATGCTGGAAACCAACCAGCCCATGTCCACTTACGACTATCTGGAATTCCGCGGCACCGTCGAGGGAACCGCCGCCTATTACGCCGCCCTCCGCGCCAGCGACATCGACCGCGAGATGGTGCACAGCCATTTCCTGGCGATCGAGGCCGCCCACCAGGAAAGCGACATCGCCCCGGACAGCGACCGTGAAGCCGACGTGGACACGGCCTTCCACCTGTCGATCTACGAGGCCAGCCATAACATCATGATGCTGCATGTGATGAGCAGCCTTGCCGATGTCCTGCACCGCGACGTCCTTTACAACCGCAGCAAGCTCTATACGCGAAAAGGTGTCCGCGGTCTGCTTCTCGACCAGCACCGGGCCGTTCACGACGCGATCATGAGCGGCGACGCCGAGGCCGCGCGGACGGCGGCGGAGTCCCATGTCATCTTCACGAAGGCGGCGCTGCACGAGATCGACAAATCCGACAGCCGTCTTGAAAAATCGCTGCGCAGGATCATTTCCAGCCACCCGGGCGACACCGAGGCCGACGCGGAGATGTCCGCGTCCGGTCCCGACGAACACTCCGTGCTCGGCTGACCGGCGCCGGGCTCACGCGACAGGCGAAACCGCGCCGGGACGGCCCGGCAGCAAAGGACCCGAAAGCACCATGTCCCTCGAAACACCCACCAGCCCGGACGTCAAAAGCGCCGATGTGCCGCTTGCCGTTCTTTTGAAATCCCATCCGGAAACCGCTTTCGATTATCTGGAATTCCGGTTCATCGCCGCCGGCATGTCGGCCCAGATGGCCGCCGAACGGGCGACCGAGAAGGAACGCGCCCATATCACCCGGGCTTTCGAGACGGTTGCCGCGGCCGCCGAGGGCACGGACATCATGGCCGAACAGGAGGCGGACCGGGAGTTCCATCTGTCCATCTATGCCGCGTCCCATAACGCGGTGATGGAACATGTGATGCGCAACATCTTTGTGATGCTGCACCAGGACGTCTTCTACGATCGCGCGAAATTTCATGGCCGCGACGGTGTCCGCGAACTTTTGATGCGCCAGCACAAGGCCATCTACGACGCCATCATGGCGCGCGACCCGGATCGCGCGCGCAAGGCCGCAGAAAATCACGTCCTTTACATTCGCGACACCCTTCAGGAAAGCCTGATCGCCGAACAGAGATCGGCGGTGGCGCAGCGTCGCCGCGGCCGGGCCAATCTGGTACAGTTGGGAGACAGCGAGGGATAGGCGGAGACATCGGTACAGAACCATCTCACCGGCCGCCGGGCGGGCCGGATTGCACCACCCGCCGGAATGCGGCAAACGGGCCGACCCCGTCACCGACCGATCCCCACTCCCAATCGGTAAATTTTTTTTACCACTTTACATGTATGGTAAAAAGATGTAGCCGATTAGGGGAGCGATGTGGATCAGGCTGAGCGTCCGTCACCCGGACGCGCGGACAAGTTGATCCACGGACTCCTTGAATTGTGCTGACAATCAGGCGGATGGCCGGGGGCTGTCTGTCGGATCGCCGCCACTAGCGCAGAGCAGAGCCCGTCCAAGATCGAAGGTGAACACCCATGAGCAATAGTCCTCTGCCGGGTCGCCCACAGACCGTCTACTACTTCCCGACCTGTCTGGTCGATTTGTTCTATCCCGAAGCCGGCATGGCGGGGATAGAGCTGTTGCAGCGCGCCGGGACGAAGGTCGTGATGCCCGGCCGCCAAAGCTGTTGCGGACAGCCCGCCCGCAACTGCGGATATTACGAGGAGGCGCGTGCCGTCGCCCGTACCCAGTTGGCCGCATTTCCCAACGACTGGCCGATCGTCGTCCCGTCCGGCTCGTGCGCCGGCATGATGAAGAAGCACTATCCCGAGTTGTTCGCCGGCATGCCGGAGCTGCCGAAGATCCAGGCCTTCTGCGACCGCGTCTTCGAACTGACCTGGTTCCTGGTCCATGTGATGGACATCAAGCTGGTCGACAAGGGGGAACCGGTGAAGGTCACCTGGCACGGCTCCTGCCACTCCATGCGCGAGATGGGCGTGGTCGAGGAACCGAAGCAGCTTCTTCGCAGCCTCTCCAACGTTACCCTGGTCGAAGCCGACTATGAAAAGGAATGCTGCGGTTTCGGCGGCACCTTCTCGGTCCGTCTGCCGGAAATCTCCGGCGCCATGGTGACCGACAAGGTCAACAATATCGTCGCCACCGGAGCCACGGAGGTGGTGTCCGGCGACATGGGCTGCATGATGAATATCTCCGGCGCGATGAAGAAAAAGAGAGCCCCGGTGAAGGGCCGCCATATCGCCGAATTCCTGCTCGAGCGCATCGGAAAGGGAGACGCGTGATGCCTGAACTCAGCCACGATTTCGAGCATGCCGCCGTAAAGGCGCTCGGCAATCAGCAGCTTCGCACCAACTTCCGCCGGGTCATGACCGGCCTCATCAACAAGCGTGCCGCGCAGTTCCCCGACTATGACGAGCTTCAGGCGCTGCGCGCCCGGGGCGCGGCGATCAAGGACCGGGCGCTTGCCAAGCTTCCGGACCTGCTGGTTCAACTTGAACAGAACCTGATCGCCAACGGCTTCCACGTCCATTGGGCGGAAACGGTCGAGGAAGGCAACCGGATCATTCTCGACATCCTGAAAAAGGCCAACGCCCGCTCGGTCATCAAGGGCAAGTCGATGGTGTCCGAGGAAATGCACTTCAACCATTTCCTCGAGGAAAACGGGATCAAGGCCCTGGAATCGGACCTTGGCGAATACATCATCCAGTTGGCCGGCGAGGGCCCCTCGCACATCGTCATGCCGGCGATCCACAAGAACAAGGATGAGATCGGACGCCTGTTCGAGGAAAAGATCGAAGGCCAGAAATACACGGAGGATCCGGACGAGCTGACGGCCGCGGCGCGGCGCGTCCTGCGCCAGCTTTTCGCCAACGCCGACTGCGGCTTTTCGGGTGTCAACTTCGCCGCCGCCGACACCGGGTCGCTGGTGCTGATCTCGAACGAGGGCAACGGGCGCATGTCGACCCATCTGCCGTCGATGCATATCGCCCTCATGGGGGTCGAAAAGGTGATCGAGAGGCTGGAGGACGTCGGCCCGCTGATCAGTCTGGCCTGCCGGTCGGCGACCGGACAGCCGATCACGACCTATGTCAACGTTATCAGCGGACCGCGCAAAGGCGACGAGAAGGACGGCCCGAAAGAGGTCCATCTGGTCCTGCTCGACAATGGCCGCACCAAGATCTACCGGGATCCGGAACTGCGCCAGGGGCTGCGCTGCATCCGTTGCGCCGCCTGCATGAACCACTGCCCGGTCTACACCCGGATCGGCGGGCACGCCTATCAGTACACCTATCCGGGCCCGATCGGCGAAATCCTGAACCCGCAGATGCAGGGCATCGAGAAGGCGGGCGACGTGCTGCACGCCTCGTCGCTTTGCGGACGCTGTTCCGAGGTCTGCCCGGTCAAGATTCCCCTGGCGGAACTGATCGTGCGGCTGCGCCGCGAAGCCATCCGGCCGACCGGCGATACCGTCAAGGGGGGCGGGTCTCGCAAAAGTCAGGTGGAAAATGTGATCTGGTTCGGCTGGAAAAGCATGTATGCGTCGCCGACCCTCTATCGCTGGGGCACCTGGTGGCTGCGCAAGATCGGCAATCTGCTGCCCGAAGGGATCCCGCTGCTGAAGCAGTGGACTTCGGTCCGCAGCAAACCTCAGTTCGCATCCCGTTCCATCTATGATCTGGCTCGTGAAAGGGGCATTCGCGATGAGTAACGCCCGTGCTGCCATCCTGGACCGCCTGCGCAAGGCCCCGAAGAAACCCGTCCCCGACCTTCCGTCGTGGAAACCCTACGCCACGACGACGGAACCCGCCTTTGAGCGCTTCCGCCGTCTGATGACGGCCGTCAAAGGGCAGATCGTCGAGACGACCCGCGCCGATCTGGCCCGGACCATCCGCGAGGTCCTGGCCGAAAAGCAGGCCGCCAACCTGCTCTATGCGCCCAATACCGCCATCGGCAAAGCACTGGACGCGGCCTGGGCGACGGAGCCCGGCCCGCAACTGGTTGCCTACGACAAGCCGATCGAGGAGATGAAGGCGATCATCGTCAACAACATCGACGCCGGCATCACCAGCACCATGGGCGCCATCGCCGACACCGGGTCGCTGATCGTCTGGCCCTCCGTCGACGAGCCCCGGCTGATGTCTCTGGTGCCGCCGCTTCACATCGCCGTTCTCGAAACCTCGAAGATCTTCGATTCCTTCACCGAGGCGGTGGCGAAGCTCGGCTGGAACAAGAAGCCGCCGGGGAACAGCCTGCTGATTTCCGGTCCCTCCAAGACCGCCGACATCGAAGGCATCCTCTGCTTCGGGGTGCATGGTCCGAAGCAATTGGTGATAATCGCCATCACCGACTGACGGCCGGCGCGCTCCTGCCGCCCCTGGGATCTTTTCGCCCGAAGCCCCCCTCCATGATGATGGGACCCCTGCCCCGGGGGTGTTCCACAGGAACGCAACACCATGACCGATGGTTCCGATCAGACGCAGTCACGCAAGACCCTGTTGACGAAGACGCTGGGAATGGCCGTAGCCACCGCCCGGCAGGACGGCCTGTCCTGCCGCGACGCGTTCCTGGTGGTCTCGATGCTGGCCGCCGAACTTGCCGCCCAGGGCGTTCCCCCGGACGACCTCCAGGCGATGTCCACGCTGCTGACCCGGATTGCCGGGCACCGGTCCTGAGGACAGATTCCGCTGCGCCGGGTCCTGAGGACAGATTCCGCTGCGCCGGGTCCTGAGGACAGATTCCGCTGCGCTCAGGCCGGACAGGATGCCGCCGGCGTGTCCCCGCACCGGCAGGCGCCGGGGATCATGACATCGACCGCGCCGAAGGGCATCTCGCATCCCACGCCCCGTTCCGCCGGCGACAGGGGCCGCGCGACATGCGCGAGTACCAGCTTGCGGGACCGGTCATAGCGGAAATCCTCGGCCGATCCGTGGATCAGGCCGCCGCCGATATCGATCTTCTTGACGTCGGCTTCGGTCGCATAGTCCTCCACGACCTTGTCATAAAACGCGCGCGACAACCCGCCCGACCCGCCCGCGCCATCCACCATGTCCCGAAGAACCTGCAAGGACACGATATCCGCGAAATGGGCATAGCTGCGATAGCGCCCCTGCCACATCGCGCGGAACAGCAATACGCTGGTTTCCACCGGATGGGGAGACAGCAGGGCTTTGCCCTCAAGCCCGTCGACGTCGGTCCAGCGGTCGCAGGCAAGGTCGTTCCGATCGAACAGCCGCTGAACCTCGTCTTCCGGCCGGGCGCGCAATGCCGCCAGTTTTTTCATCACCGAAGCCCGGACCAACGGTGTGGCGAAATAGCGCAGGGGCTTTTCGCGGTCAAGCAAACTGATCAACCCGGCGAAATGGTCGTCATGGCAATGGGTATGGAACAGACCGTCGATTTCATCGCGACCGATCCCCAACGCCTGGAGGCTGTAAAGGACGTTGGGACCGGCATCGACCAGATAGACCTTGCCGTGGAAAATGACGACGCTTGCCATGCTGGGGCGGTCTGGGTCCCACCCGTCGCCACCGCCGGAATGGACCACCGAGAAACAGTCCCTCTCGATTTTCCGCAGTCCCAACGAATAGGGTGGCGGGCAGCCTTCACCGGGTGCAATGGACAGGTCCACCTCGACACGCCCGCCATTGTGCCGGAATTCGAACCGGTTCGGCTCCAGCCGCCGCAGCGCCACCCCGCCGCGGAGGATCACGGGCCGCGCCCCCAGTTCGCGCGCGTCCAGAAGTTCTCTGGGATGCCGGATGCGGCCGAAAGCGAAATGCAGTTTGCAGGCCATGAGGTCCCGGGCGAGATCCGGGGAGACCCCGGCGCCGATCAGTTCGCGGTCGGACGACAGGCCATAGTTGCCGCGATGAATATACTGAAGCTGCGATGCCACATGGTCGGCGCGTCCGATCAGCAGCGGGCGGCGGCCGGAATTGTTGGGATGGCCGGGCAGAAAGGTTCCCTGGCGATAGAGCATCTGCAGCACCGGAAATTCCGCCAGATTGCAAAAGACCCCGTTTTGCATTGCCACGTCCGACAGAAGGATGGCGTTGGGTCCCGTCTCGAACAGGACGCCGTCGCGGCGGACCTCGGAAATCATGCCCTGGTGCATGAGATGCTTCACGGCATCGCCGGGACAGCCGCACAGGACCCTGAGGTCGGCATCAGGGGCTTCGACCCAGACGATCCCCGGGGCCACGGCGATTTTTCTCAATTCCGCCATCGGAATCGCTCCTGCCGCGCGACATGCCGGCCGCTTTTGTCAACCCATCGCGGCCGGCAGACCAAAAGCCCTGCCGCCGCCGGGGCCGCGACGGCGGGTCGACCTGATCCCGGTGCACGCCCACGTAGGTTATCCCGCCGCGCGGCAGGACCGGCAGTGACGGCGGACACAGCTCTTCGGCAAGGGGAGGCGGCTGACCTTTCGGCGTCCCCGGCAGGCCCTTCGGATGGCCGCCCCCGCGCCACCCGTCCTGACTCCGCTTAAGGCCTGTCGCGACGGCTCTGACATTCCGCCTCAACCGGAACCACGCCACGCGCCTGCCAGAAACGAAATGACGGGGCACGCCATATGGCGGCCCCGCCAAGGTGACGGCATCAGGCCGTGAACTCCGGGATCATCTCAATAAGCGTTTTTGTAGACACAGCCTCCCGTCGGCTGACCATTTCCCCCGTTGAAGTTCAATGAGCAGATTGCCGTGGCGCCATTGGCCGTATTGACCACTAACGCGATGTTCCCGAGAATCGAAACGGAGCCATTTCCGGCCAGATTTGTTGCGGATATTGTCCCGATTTTACCGCATACCGATGATGGAACACTGCCGTTAACGGTAACCGCGGGACAATAGGTAATGTTGCCATTTGATTGATTGAGAATAACAAATCCAGTTCCGCCTCCCGACGCACTTACGAAAGTGCCCGCTTTGGCCGGCACGGTCGCGACGGCCATCGCCACAGGGATTGAGGCAATCATCAAGAGGCGGCGCATTTTTTGCGTTTTCGCAAACATTCCGAATCCTCCTCCGTCAGCATACGAAATTATTTTCGATAAAATTGTCTCTTTCCACAACAGGAAGTCTTCCATATTGACTTACTTCTGGTCCGGATCAGCAGGACGGACACGGGGGACGCCGATCTGACGCCGCCAACCGCCGGGGACGCGGCGGGCGGAGTGCTGTGCCAAGGGCACATAACCGCTGCCGTCGGCATAGACCGTGGTGACGCACTGCTGTCCCTCCTCCTCCTGCGCCATGCGCATCCCGTCCCACACGAACCACACCGCGGCCGCGGGCGTGATCCCCACCAGACGGCGCTTCGCGATCCGCCGCCCCAACGCATCGTAATGGTAGGTCCATTCGCCCTGTCGCGAGGCGCTGCCCACCATCTGATGCTCGTCGTTCCAGGGTGAAAAACTGGTGCCCGGCCACCGGGCCCTGTTTCGCCTCCAGGCGTCCATGGGCGTCATAGCGGTACAGATGATCGCCATAGCGCGTTACCCGGTTGGTCACGGCGCCGTCATGAACCAGCCCTTGTCCCTGACCCCGCCCCGGGAAGCGACATCGCTAAACAGAGTTAGCAATTCGGTCATATATGTCCGTTAGTTTAGTAAACTGTCACCGTAATTA
Source organism: Telmatospirillum sp. (assembly GCA_009712185.1). Lineage (GTDB taxonomy): Bacteria > Pseudomonadota > Alphaproteobacteria > Rhodospirillales > Magnetospirillaceae > Telmatospirillum. Next base: position 49,083 of record WASQ01000116.1, read on the forward strand.
AATTTTCGTCGTAATCTTCACCACAATCCGCGATCTACAATACCGCAATCAAAACTCAAGTTATAAAAATAAATAAACTATTTTACCCGACTATTGACACGAATTTTGGCGGTTCGGCGAGGCATGACATTCATTTTAGTCAAAAAAATATCATATCCCACATTTTCAATCTTTCCATTTTCATTCAAATGCTGAACCCCATCGATCCTAACAGAATAAAATCCACTAGAAATATCTATTTTTTTCCATCCAGTAAATTCTTGCCAATCCAAAAACACCGCTGCATCGGCTATAAATATGGAATTCGATACATTTAATACATATCCATCGTCGGAAAAAATTAATTTCCTACCTGTATAATCAACAAAATCTTGATCAAAAATTCGAATAATATACGAACCATCGTCGATATTAATAATAGGAACTACCACGCCAGCGTCTACAATTACGTCACCAATATCAGTTTTTATAAAATCATTTAATATGTTTTGACCATCAACAATTTTATTATCAAAAAATTTACATATGCCAGGATAATCAAACATAACTATCCCGTTAAAATCAACATCAACAATAAAAGAATCAATCATCATTTACAGATACTCCCATTATTTGATTTATGCCATTCCAACAATTTTTCATGAGCTTCTTTTGGAGTGACATTTTCAGCTAATATTTCTCCACTCGACGGCACACGGAGAGTTCCTTTGATATGAGCAACATTATCCAGCCCTTTACTTGTCGCAAAGAAGAGCTCTTCCGAAGTTCCGGTCCAGGGTCCTTGTAGTTTTCCCACGTCACGCCTTATTGCACGATGGAGTTCTTCGTGCATACCTGCCTCATATGGCTCCGGAAAAAACGTGGGAGTGTCTCTTTCTGTTCCCAACGAATCCAACCCAATGCTATTCGCTTTTCCTCGCGGCACCAAATGATGTCCCATTCCCTCGGGGTTCCAAGGCCATGGCATCCACCCCCACGGGTCGATCCACGACAGGGGCTCCGGGGCATACTGGTACAGGTTCAGCCCGCCGGCCAGTCCGATCGGGTCCTGGCTGGTGAACCGGCCCGCATCGGGATCATAATACCGGAAGGTGTTGTATTGCAGCCCCGTCCCGGCGTCGTGGTACTGACCCTGAAAGCGCAGATTCTGTGCCGGGCGGTGACGGCCGCCGGACCATTCACGGCCGCGGTCCCAGTCCTCCTCCGCCAGTCCGCCCCAGGTCCGATACCGCGCCCGCCACAGGATCCGCCCGTCGGCGCCGGTCAGCTCTTCCGGCAGGCCGTTCACATCTGTGTGGAAATAGTCGACCTGCTCCGCCGTCACCGTCTTTTCCCAGCGGCCATGCTCGATCCGCGCCAGGGGCACATAACCGCTGCCGTCGGCATAGACCGTGGTGACGCACTGCTG
>WASQ01000116.1:50500-97714 GCA_009712185.1 Telmatospirillum sp.
GCGCCAGGGGCACATAACCGCTGCCGTCGGCATAGACCGTGGTGACGCACTGCTGACCCTCCTCCTCCCAGCCAGATACGCTTGTTAGTTTAGTAAACTGTCACCGTAATCGAAAACGGAACGATAAATAATTTTATAAATACAACTACGTAAGAATATTATTAATTTTCTCAGACAAAGTGCGCGCATCCACTTTTATCACAGAAGGTATATTATTATTTTTCATGATATTGATAAGATGATAGCGCAGTTTCATCAATATTTCTGTCGACGTCGAACCATATTCGATCGCATCTGATAGTTTTTCTGCATCATCAATGTGATCGTTTGCCTTTAATGCATCAATAATTTTCATTGCCTCTTCGTAGTAATTTGGCGGTGCATTCACAGCTCACCTCGTTCCAAAATAATTTAGGGTGACGCCGTTTTCTGGCGTAACCACTTCAATGCCACCACCTGGATTTTTTCCCACAGGCGGAGCAACGCGCGTAACAAAGTCTGAACCGGGCTTCAAGATACCAGTTTCAATAAAGTCGGCCTTCGCAACATTCTCTGGCGGTATTCCATATCTGGCCGCATAGCCGGGTGAATCTGGACTTTCCAGCGCCCAGAACTGCGCCTCTGCCGCTTGGCTTTTGCCCATCGTTCCGATTCTATACAATCTTGCGCCACTTTCCACTTGCGTCCGCGCCATCAATGCGTCAACACCACCGCCTTGCACAGCTCGGCCATACGGGGTCGCTACACTTGGTGGCGCTGAAAAACGCCCTGTCGCACTATCCCTCCACCGACTAGCACGACTGTCAAACCCGCAGCTCAATCCCCACGGGTCGATCCACGACAGGGGCTCCGGGGCATACTGGTACAGGTTCAGCCCGCCGGCCAGTCCGATCGGGTCCTGGCTGGTGAACCGGCCCGCATCGGGATCATAATACCGGAAGGTGTTGTATTGCAGCCCCGTCCCGGCGTCGTGGTACTGACCCTGAAAGCGCAGATTCTGTGCCGGGCGGTGACGGCCGCCGGACCATTCACGGCCGCGGTCCCAGTCCTCCTCCGCCAGTCCGCCCCAGGTCCGATACCGCGCCCGCCACAGGATCCGCCCGTCGGCGCCGGTCAGCTCTTCCGGCAGGCCGTTCACATCTGTGTGGAAATAGTCGACCTGCTCCGCCGTCACCGTCTTTTCCCAGCGGCCATGCTCGATCCGCGCCAGGGGCACATAACCGCTGCCGTCGGCATAGACCGTGGTGACGCACTGCTGTCCCTCCTCCTCCTGCGCCATGCGCATCCCGTCCCACACGAACCACACCGCGGCCGCGGGCGTGATCCCCACCAGACGGCGCTTCGCGATCCGCCGCCCCAACGCATCGTAATGGTAGGTCCATTCGCCCTGTCGCGAGGCGCTGCCCACCATCTGATGCTCGTCGTTCCAGGGTGAAAAACTGGTGCCCGGCCACCGGGCCCTGTTTCGCCTCCAGGCGTCCATGGGCGTCATAGCGGTACAGATGATCGCCATAGCGCGTTACCCGGTTGGTCACGGCGCCGTCATGGACCAGCCCCAATCCCGCGCCGGATCCCGGTCCGAGTCCCTGGCCCAGTCCCCGGCCTAGTCCCTGGCCCTGGCCCTGGCCCTGGCCCATCCCGGGCGGCGCCGCCCCGGCGGCCCCCTGCCACGGCCGCATGTTGGACGCGCCGTCCCACAGAAACGCCTCGTCCAGGTCCGGCGACGGCGGAACCGATCGGTTCGAGAGAATCCGGCCGGCCGGGTCATAATCGAAGCTGCGTTCTCCCCACCATCCGTCGCGCCGCCCCGCCAGAAGGCCGCGCGGGTCGTAACGATAGTCCTTCGCCAGGGCACGGATGCCGCGCCCCATGGCGTCCGCGGCCGGTGTCCCGGTCCGGTTCCCGGCCACCATCCCGACCGGCGCCCCGGCCGGTGATTCGGGAACGGCTTCCGCATAGGACCGGCACCACAGCCGGCGGCCCAGCGGGTCCAGGCCGAAGCGGCTGGTCAGCGCCCCCTGCCCGCGCGAGACCTCGCGGTGCAGGTCGTCGCGCTCCATCTCGGCCAGGGTTATCCCGCCCGCCATGACCTGCAACAGATGGCCCGCCCCGCCATAGCGCAGATAGCGAAGCTCCGGCCCCGACGGCAGTTGCGTCGCGACGATATGCCCCATAGCGTCGCGACGGTGGCGGATCTCCGTCCGCCGGGGCTCCGCCAGCGCCTCCCAGCGCCAGACCGGTCCGCCCGGACCGGTCACGAAACGGCCCAGGCACCGGACGTCGGTCTGCTCCCCGATCAGACGCCCGGTCGCGTCATAGTCGAAGCGGACCGCGTCCACCGGTGCTCCGCCGTCTCCCTCCGCCATGGGCGTGGCGGCGAACCGGCGCACCGCGACCACCCGTCCGGCGACGTCATAGTCATAACGGGTCACGGCGTCCGTGGTCCGTTTCTCCGTCAGACGGCCCAGCAGATCCCGCTGCAGCGTCACCGGCGTCGCGGCGCCGGCGGGCGGCCGGCGCACCACCGATATCGGCAGACCCCGGGCGTCCAGCCGGTAGTCGGTGCGGATCCCGTCGATCCCGGTCTGCGACAGCAGACGGTCGGCGGCGTCATAGTCGAACAGGGTCGCCTGACCGGCGCCGTCGAACAGGGCCGCCACCCGGCCGGCCGCGTCGAAGGTCCGGCTGACCCGGATGCCGGCCCGGGCGATGGAGGCGGCAAGCCGGCCCGCCCCGTCCCATTCGTAACGGGGCACGCCGCCGCCGGCCTCAGCGCTTTGCAGATAGCCCCCGGGCAGCCAGCGCCAGAACAGGGCCTGCCCGTCCGCCAGCAGCCGCGCCGCCGGCCGTCCGGCGCCATCCCAGGCAAATCGCGTGACCTGCCCCAGCGCGTCCGTCTCGCTGACCAGACGTCCCTCGCCGTCATAGTCCCAGCGCGTCGTCTTGCCCGAACAGTCGGTGAAAGCCGACGCCTGCCCATCCATCCGGCGGCGCCATCGGCTGGTCTTGCCCACCGGATCGCGCCGGGCCACCAGGGCTCCGCCCTCGTCATAGGTGAACCGAACCCGGCCTCCGGCGTCCTCGACGGCCGTCAGATTGCCGCGGCCGTCGTAGTCATAGCGTGTCTCCCGGCCATCCGGCCCGACCTCGGCCAGGGGGAGGGCGTCGTCCGGATGCCACCTTGTCCGGACGATCCGGCCCAGGGGATCGGTGACCGCCGCCACATTGCCATGACCGTCATAGGCATGGGTCCAGCGCGCGCCGTCCGGCTCGACACAGGACAGCAACCGGCCGTCGGGGTCATAGCTCCATTGCCACTCCTGCCCGGCCGCGTCCAGGTGGCGGGTGATCTGGAAGGGCCCGGACCATTCCCAGACCTGAGCCCGGCCCAGATGGTCGATAACCGTCGTCCTGCCGCTCCGGCCGTCCGGATCCAGACGATAGTCCGCCCGCCAGTCGTCGCCCTGGCTGGTCCATTGCCGCGTCACGCGGGGATGCGATCCGGGTAAGTCCGACCAGTCATAATGACTGACCAGCCCCAGGGGATGGGTTTGCGACGCCATCAGGCCCCGGCCCGGCCCCTGATCGTGCCAGGTGAACCGCCGCACCGTCGCGCCGGTCCGGTCGCCGACCGAAATCAGGCGTCCCGCCCCGTCATAGTCATAGCGCACCAGAACGATCGGCGCTCCGTCGTCCCGGTCCCAGGCCACCTCCGACAGGCGGCGGGGATGGGTCCCGTCATAGCGGCAGACATAGCGCCGGCCGGCGCCATCCCGGATCGCGGCCAGCCGGCCGGCCTCGTCATAGTCCAGAACCAGGGCGTTGCCGTTGCGATCCTCGATCCGGCGCACCGGCCGCGTGCCGGGCGGACCATCCGGCCCGAAATCGTAAATCAGCCCGGCGGGATCCCGGGCCAGCCAGCGGTCACCGGCGACGAGACCCAATGTCCAGCCGTAGAGGGTGTTCACGGTGGCGGTCCTGGGGGCGACGGAACCGAACGGGATGTCGATGCCATGTTCGTCGGTAAGCACCGCGCCGGCGCCGCCAAGCTCCAGCGTCACCGACACCGGCAGCCGCCAGCCCGGCCCCAGGGGACCATCGGCACCATCGAGGCTGTTGTAACGACGGATCCAGCGCAACGGCAACCGCGCCGGCAGGGCGAAGTCCAGATCCAGGGACCCGTCCAGGAACTTCGCACCCGGGGGCGCGTGAACCGGATGACCAAACGCGGCGGTCAGAACCCGGTCGGTGGCGGCGGCCACCGCCATGCCGACCCCCAGGCAGGCCACCTTGCCCGGCAGCGATTTCCAGTTCCGGGTGCAGAGCGCCAGCGCGATGCCGCCATACCGGTCGATGGCGTCCAGCCACCAGGGCATGTCCGGCCGGATCTCACGCGTGGTTTCGGCGGGACCGCCGATCAGCACATTGGGCGACCCGCCCGACGCCTTGGCACCACAATCGATGCGGTCGCCGACACGATGGGCGGGCGCGCCGTTGATCAGGACGATCCGCGACCCTTCCGCCACATGCTGGCGCGGCGTATGGCGGTCGCAGGTCACCAGATCGTCGTCGCCCGGTCCCGGTGTCGCACGCGCCGCCGGCCGGCCGTTGATCATCACATTGGGAGAGCCCTGAACAATCTGTCCCATCACCTGTGGCGGAAACAGCCCGTTCAGCGCCCGCCCCGCCTTCTCACGGGCATCGTTGGCGAGATCGCCCGGCCCATGCAGCCCGGCGGCATGCATCAGCGCATCGGCGCCGAACTGCATCCCGGCCCCCACCGCGGCCCCCAGCACCAGGGCGCCAAGACCGCCGGTGCCGACAACAAAGGCGGCCGCCAGCCCGACAGCCGCCCCCACAGCCAATCCGGTCAACAGCCCGGCGCCGACCTGACCGACCTCGGACAGCAGAGAGTCGTGAACAATGGGGTCGTCTTTGCGGGCGGCCGGAGGGAGGCTCATTCGGGCGCCTGTTCCGCCGCGAAGGTGAAACTGGAAATGGCCTGCCACAAGGCCTGCCGGACGGGCTGATCCGCCAGTTGTCCGGGGGCGGTGGCGGTGAAATTCAACAGGCGGTCGCCGTCGACGACGATCAGAAGCATCTGATAGAGCGGGACCGACCGGTTGGCCCAGCGGAATTCCAGCAGATGCGCGGAACGGCCGTCCAACCGCGTTTCGGAATCGGCCAGCACCGTCAACCCGGTCAAATCCCTGCGCATGGACATCATCTGCCGGGCCAGATGATCCTGAAGCCCGGCGCCAGGGGGCAGTTGATCGCGGGTCAGCACCAGATTGACCCCTTGTGGCAGACCCGCGGGGACCAGCATGGTGATGCTGCGGTCCTGCCAGGCCCCCTGCAAATCGAAACAGCCCTCATCGACCCGAAAACGTCCCATCATCAGTCTCCGATCAACGTTGCCAGTGGCCCGGCGCCGTCCGGATCCGGACCGGCGGGCGCCGTCAGGGCGGGGGGTGGCGGAGCGGCAGGTGACGACGGCCATGGAGCCGCCGCGGGGCCTGCCCCCGGAGCGGGCGGTGGCCCCGGCAAAGTCGGAACGGGCAGTGGGGAAAGGAGGGAGGGCGCGACGGACGGGGGGGCGGTGGCAGAAACGCCCGGGGACGGCAGACCATTGCCTGCCGGAACGCCGATCTCATTGGCGGCGAACCCACTGGCGGCCGTCAGGTTGGTCGCGGCCGGCAAAGCGGCCGGATCCTGCCCGCCCGCCGACAACGCCCCACCAACCGGCAAGAACGATCCGACCGGCAAAGACGCCCCGGCCGGCAAGAACGATCCGGCGGGTCCCGGGCCGGCAAGGGACGGCGTCGACAACACCGACGGGGTGAAAGGTTCGATGCCGAGGCTGGCTCCGATGGCGCCGGGCTGGATCGCGGCAGTGCAAAGGGGCATGGGGTTTCCTCCGGTCCGCTACGGATTGAGCCAGATGGTCTGGCCGTTCTGGCTGATGCCGTTCTTGTCGAGAACGATGGAACTGCCGTTGCTGACGATCTGGATGGACTGGTCCGTGATCTGGATCAGGCTGTTGCCGACCTGCAACACCAGAAGCTGGCCGGAGGTCACGACCATGTTCTGCCCCACCTGCTTGAACAGGTTGTTGCGGACCACCATGGACATGTCTTTTTGCGAGTGGAAGGCGATTTCCTCGGCCCCTGCCTTATCCTCCATGGTGAAGAGATTGAAGCCACCGCCCCCGGGTGAGCTGGCGCTGCGAAAGCTGGTCCGGGTCTGTTCGTCGGGCAGGTGCAGGGGAGGCGACGTTTCCGCATTGGGGACCGACCCCACCACCAGTGGACGGTCGGGATTGCCCTCCAGGAAGGCCACCACCACCTCCATTCCGACACGGGGAATGACCTGTCCGCCAAAGCCGCGCCCCGCCCAGGGCTGGGCGACACGCATCCAGCAGGAACTCTGCTCGTCGCCGCCCCCCAGCCGGTCCCAGAAGAACTGCACCTTCACCCGGCCGAAACTGTCGCAATAGATCTCCTGCCCGGCCGGTCCGACCACCACCGCGGTCTGCAATCCGGCGATCACCGGGCGGGGCGTCACCCGGGCCGGCACGAAAGGCGTCGCCGCGGGAATACAGGTGAGGCTGTTGCGATAGCCGGTCTCCGACTTCCCGCCGCTCTCATAGCTCAGGTCGGTGGCGTGATGGGCCCCCGACGTCACCACATAGTCGCCGTTTTCCGCCGCCACGGGATGTCCGGACAGGCGGAACCGCCGGCCCGGGGCCAGCGAGCGGCAATCGCCGGCGGCCTGGACCGTGACGCGCTCCACCTCCTCGGCCTGCATGGCGAGCTTCGCCCGCCGCTCTCCGCCACCCGCATCGTCATGCAGACCCGGATAGTCGAAATGCTCATGCAATGGATGCTGGCGATAGTCCGACAACGTCGGGCTGCGCTGTTCCAGCGGCAGCCGGCTGGTTTCGAAATTGTAGTCCTTGACCGTCCATGCCGACGCGCGATAGGCATGCCGCCGATGCCATTCGTCCAGATGGTTGCTGTGCTGGGATCCGGCGCTGAACAGGACGCGGGGCTCGTCGCCGGTCTCGTAGGCGGCGGTCTGGCTGCCCAGGACCAGGGTGTGCCGTCCCTGCGCGTGACGGAAGAAATAGGAGATCCCGTCCTCTTCCAGCAACCGCGAGATGAACTGGAAATCGGTCTCGCGGTATTGCACGCAGTAGGAGCGCACCGGCGCCGGTCCGGCCTTGGACATATCGACATCGCGATATCCGAACTCGCCCAGGATCGTCGACAGGATGTCCAGCGTCGATTTGTTCTGGAAGATGCGGCAGTCGCTGGTCCGCGTCAGCGACCACAGCCAGGGAACGATCTGAAGCTGGTAGTGGCGTTGCCCGCGCGCCGCCGCATGACCGCCGTCCAGGGCTGCCACGATCCCGTTGAACATCCGGTAGCGGCCTTCCTGCAACTTGAGGCGGATGGTGACGTTCTGGGCGAGCAGCGAGGCGGGATCGAGATCGTCGTCCAGGGACCGCACCGTTGCGGTAAAGTCGAACAGCATCGACAATCCCTCGATGCCGTCCAGGCGTTCCAGCAGCAACCGGTCGTCCCCCAGCGGGCTGGTGATCGCCAGAATGCGGTCGTCCTGGGTTATCCCGAAACCATCCATGCTCCCGTTCCATTTTCTGGCCGGCGGCACGCCGGCAAAGGGGGCCGCGCCCTCCGGCAAGCGCCTCGCGGCAGGGCACAATCCCGATGCCGGCGATCCCCGGCGGTGTCTCAGGGCGGCTTCCGCTGGCCATCCGCCGGCCGGCCGAAGGCGTGTTCGGCACACACGGCGGCGTCACCGGCCAGGGGCGCGGCATCGGGCCTCGCAGTGCCGCCGTAAAAGGGCGTCAGGATCGACCGGACCCCCGTCCGGGCATCCGTGCCCGTGTCGCTGATCAGGACAAAGCTCACGCGTCCCGATGGTCCGCAGCCATTGGGATCGCGGGGGCCGGAGCCCGATCGGACCTCGAACAGGTCGAACGACATCCCCGCGCCATCGGTCCGTCCCAGGAACCGGACACGGTAATGGCCGCCGGCGCCCAAACGGATGTCGCGATCGGTGACGCGAAGGGGCCCGATCCTGTCCTGTTCCCACAGCATGTCCTGCCAATCCCCCGAAACCCGGGAGGATCTTGCGTCGGCCGCATCCACCGCCAGGGCCGGAGCCGCGACGATCAGAGGGGACACCGGGGTCAGCGATAGGAACAGGCCGCCGACGGCGGAGAGAAGGCGACGCCGGCGGCTCATCGGCCCGCCATTTGCGTCGCGCAACTGCGAAACAGATCAGCGGTCCACCGGTTTCGCTCCGCCGGAATTCCGTGACGCAGGCTGAGTTTTGCGGCGATCTCCCAACGACCGGCGTCGATGGCCGCATTCATGGCGGAGAACCGTCGCAGACCGCTGGCCGGGTGATGCCCGGACGCGATCCGTCCCGCCCCCAGATTATAAATCATATCGAACAAGGCCCGTTTCGCATTCTCAGGAAAATCATCGAACGATCGATATATATTTTTCAATTCATAATAGTCAGCGTTGATATGTTGATCCCGATATCCATCAAAAAACGTCTGATCAATCCTTAAATCACTGTCGTTACTATAATGATCTGCGGAAAATTTCTTCGATAACGCCGCAGATTTCTGTTTCTGAGCACCTGCGTTCAGAGTTTTCCAAACTTTGCCGATTTCGCCGGGACTGGCGGATTTGCCACTCCCCTCATGGTGAAAGGGAAGCTGGCCGGCCTGACCGGGGGTGGCCAGCTTCAACCCGGCGCCGACCGTGACATTGCCCAGGCTGTCCAGATACATCCAGGCCACCGGCCTCTCCCATCGATCAATATCGGCGCGGACAGCCATGAGCAATCCGGGCTCAAGCATCACCACCAGCCCTTTCCGGACATATCGGGCATCAAACGCAACCCCCCCCCGGGCACAATGACGTCGTCCCCCGGTCGGGGGAACCGCCGCAGATCCCGCGGCGATGTCGGCGACCCGGTCACTTTAGACAACCATGGGGAAAAACGCCTTGTGACATTGCTGTGATCAATCAGCGACTTTTTCAATCGATAGGGTGCCTGCCGGCACCGGCCCGACCAGTGTCGGCCGGCCGGCGCCGGGGCCGCGGATGGAACCGTTTCCATTCGCGGAAAATCTGCGCACAGGACCCGTGTCCCAATTCCTCGCGCCCCTCAATTTCGCACAAATTAAGTCAACTACTTGTGATATTTCTGTGATTAACAAATAATATTTCCGTTACTACGCAAAATTAAATGACATATCTGCATATCAATTGGCATATGCCATATTTTTTTATTAAACAGACTATTGATGTTTTCAGAATTATTCTTCTATATTCACGGAAACTGCGCGACAGGCAGGGAGCATCTCCTCCATATTCGCCTGTCGCAACAAACAATATTTGGGATGACGGTTCGGCTGATTCGCCGGCGGCCCCGTCCCTCTCTTTTGGGTCAAATCGACGCCCCTGGGATCCGACGGCTCCGGTCCAAGGGGCGGACCGCAACGTGATCGCCGGCGCCTTTGCGGCTGCCGGCGGCCGCGAAGGATTGTTCGAGTCTGGATGAGGACGTTATGGCGCTCGTTTTACGTGTGGTGACCGCCGGTTCCTGCCCCGTTACCGAGGGCGAAACCCGAATCTGCGACAGCGACCGTTTCACGATCGGGCGCGGCGCCGAGAATGACTGGGTGATTGCGGATCCCGACCGGCATCTGTCCAAGCAGCATTGCCGTTTCGAGCGGCGCGACGACGGTTACTACATCGTCGACACCAGCCGGAATGGCGTTTTCGTCTCAGGCGCGGCGACCGCGCTGGGCGCCGGGCTGGATCAGGCGCTGAAAAATGGCGACGATATCGATCTTGGGCCCTGCGTCCTGCGGGTCGAATTCGGCCTTCCGCCGCAGCCGGCCCGAACGGTGCCAGACCGGCCAGAGCCAGACCGGCCAGAACCAGACCGGCCAATGTCCGACATCACCCCCTGGACGGCGGCCGTGGCGGTGATGCCGGAAAGCCCGTTCGTCCCCGCCGGGGCAGCCGTTGGCGATGGTTTCGAGACCGGCTCTCCGGTGGCGGCATCGGGCGATTTTCCGCCGATGGAACCGCCGCCGGCAATCGCCGCGTCATTTCCGGTGCCGGCCCCGCGCCATGCGACCATTCCGGCGGACTGGCAGGCGGACGACGGCGTCGTCTCCTCCCTTGCGCCCCTCGGTGCCTCCCTTTCGCCCCCCGGTGACGGAACCGCGGAGGCCGCCGCGCCCATGAGGACGGCCCTCAGCCCCGGAGCAACGGCGAAAATCGATGCGATGGTCGCCGCGCGCAAGACCGTCGCGGCAAAAACCGGCGCCCCCGGAACAGCGCCGGCGCCCGGCGCCGATCTGCTGGCGGTCTTTCTGGAAGGGGCCGGTCTGCCGCCCGACGCGGTGGATGCCGAGGACGCCGCCGACACCATGCTGAAGCTGGGACAGGCGTTTCGCGAAGCCGTCGGCGGCCTCAGGGAACTGCTGGAACTGCGCGCCTTCCTGAAATCGGAATTCCACATCGAACATACGCGCCTGCGCGCCAAGGAAAACAATCCCCTCAAATTCTCCGCCAATCTGGATGGAACGCTGTCCGTGCTTCTGGGGCGCCGGGTTCCCGGCTTCATGACGCCACCCGAGGCGATCCGGGAAAGCCTGCGCGACGTCAAGGCCCATGAGGTGGCCCTGATCGCCGGCATGAAAGCGGTGATCGGCGATCTTCTCGACCAGCTTTCCCCCGAAACCGTCCAGTCGTCGGTCGAAGGCAGACTGCTTCCCCCGCTGTTCAAGGCCCGTTGCTGGGACCGCTATCAGCAGGCCCACCAGCGTCTTGCGGGCGACCAGATGTCCGGACCGCCTTTGGGCGGCCGGTTCGCCCAGGCCTACACCCGGCAATTCCGGGCACATTGATTCTGATCATTCCAAGAGGCCGATTGATGATGGCTTTTCGCACCCCCCGGCTGCCAGTCTGGCTGGCATTGCCGGCCTGCGCCCTTCTCGGCGCCTGCCAGAGCGACCCCGAGATCAGTCACCACGCCGCCATCCCGGTGGCGGTGGCCGCCACCCCGACCGTCAACCCCAATCCCGACGGCCAGCCGGCCCCCATCGTCGCCCGGGTCTATCAATTGGCGTCCAAGGACCGCTTCCTGGTCGCCGACCCGATGCAATTGATCCTGCACGACGCCCAGACCCTGGGCGAGGACAACCTCGGGCGCGACGAACTGATCCTGGAGCCCGGCACCAAACGCAGCCTGACGCTGCCCGGCAATGACAAGGTTCATTTCGTGGGAATCGTCGCCGCCTATCGCGCCATCGACAGAAACGACTGGCGCCAGCTGGTGGCCGTCCCGGACGGTGACCAGGTCCTGACCCTGGATGTCACGCTGGGCACGGGCGGGATCAGGATCGAACAGGCGGTCGCCCAGGGCCGGAAGTGATGGCGATGAGGTCCACCAACCGCGTCGTCTGGACGGAAGGGATGTTCCTGCGGGTCCAGCATTTTCAGCAGGCCGACCGCCATGCGGAACAGATGATGAAGGCGCGCACCCATCACCTGACGCCCTTCGCCTGGGGGCTGACGGAGCTTGTCATCAACCGCGAATTGCTGGGAACCGGCAAATTCGCCCTGACCACCTGTGCCGGCGTGATGCCCGACGGCACGCCTTTTTCCATTCCGGACCAGGCGGACCATCCGGCCCCGCTCGACCTGTTCGACAATACCCGGAACTGTCTGATCTATCTGACCCTGCCGGTCCGCCAGCCGGGGGGCGTGGAAGTGGGGGCGGCAACCGGCACGGATACCCTGACCCGCTATCTGCCGACCCTTTATGAGGCGGAAGACGCCACTTTCGGCGCCGGGGGCACCGCCTCCATCGACGTGGCGCGCCTGAGGCTGGCGCTGGCGCCGGAAACCCAGCCCCTGTCAGGATACGAGAAACTGGCCCTGGCCCGCGTGATCGAGGTGCGCAGCGACCGGTCGGTGATCCTCGACGACCAGTTCATCGGCCCCTCCCTGACCGTTGCCGCCCAGCCGCCATTGGCCGCCCTGCTGATCGAATTGCAGGCCCTGCTGTCGCATCGCGCCGAGGCCCTGGCCGCGAGGCTGTCCGGCCCCAGTGCCAAGGGCGCCGCCGAGATCGCCGATTTCCTTCTGTTGCAGACGGTCAACCGTTATGAGCCGCTGCTCCGGCATCTGTTCGCCACCCGGCCGATGCTGCATCCCGAGCGTTTTTACCGGCTGTGCGTCGAAATCGCCGGAGAGCTGGCGACCTTCACGACCGAAAGCAAACGCGCCGCCGTCTTTCCCGATTATCGGCACGATGACCTGCAGGCCAGTTTCCGGCCACTGTTTGACGATCTGCGCGCATCGCTCAGCGCCGTTCTCGAACAGAACGCCGTCCCGATTGCGCTGCAGGACCGTCGCCACGGTATCAAGGTCGGCGTGATCGCCGACCGCGCCCTGCTGTTCGGAGCCGACTTCGTGCTGGCGGTCAGCGCCGATATTCCGGTCGAGCATCTGCGCCGCCTCTTCCCGAACCAGGTCAAGATCGGCCCGGTGGAGCAGATCGCCCAACTGGTCAATGTCGCCCTTCCCGGCATCGCGGTCCGCCCCCTGCCGGTCGCGCCGCGCCAGCTGCCCTATCGCAGCGGGCAGGTTTATTTCGAACTGGACCGCAGCAGCCCGCATTTCAAGCAACTTCAGAAATCGGGCGGTCTTGCCATCCATCTGGCCGGCGACTTCGCCCGGGTCGAGATGGAACTCTGGGCCATCAGGGGCTGATCGCATGCAAAGCCAATCCTTCTACGGCCAGGCCGCCTACGAGCCGACCATCGTCAAGCCGACCCCCGGAGGCCGGAGGCCGGTCAGCAACACGCCGGTGGCCCCGCCGCCCACGGACTACCATCCCGAGGACAGTCTGGATCTGACGGTCGGCGGTCTCAATCCGCTGGTCGCCGCCGCCGCGCCGCTTCTCGGTCTGGTGCGCCGGCTGCGCCTGTCCTCCGGGCAGGGCCATATCGAAGACCTCCGGCGACGGGTCATCGAGGCGATCAAAACCTTCGAGAAGCGCGCCCAGGGCGCCAATCTGCCGGCTGAGGCGGCACGGGCCGCCCATTATGCGCTGTGCGCCACCGTCGACGACATCGTGCTCAACACACCCTGGGGTGGCAACAGCGGCTGGTCCCGCAGCGGCATGGTCAGCACGTTCCACCTGGACGTCAGCGGCGGGGAACGCTTCTTCGACCTGCTGAATCACCTGCTGGGAGACCCCGCTGCCAACGGGCAGGCCCTGGAACTGATGTATCTGTGCCTGTCGCTGGGGTTCGAGGGGCGGCTGCGCGTTCTGCCCCAGGGCGCCCTCGAGCATGCGCGCATCCGCGACCGCCTCTACCGAACGCTCGGCCAGCAGAAAGGGGAGACCGAGCGCGAGCTGTCGCCCCATTGGCAGGGCGTGGCGGCGCCCTACCGGCCGCTGCGGCCCGGCATCGAATTCTGGACCGTGGTCGCGGTCAGCCTGATCGTCGCCACCCTGATGGCGACGGGATTCAGTTTCGCCCTCAACGCCGGATCGGACGAGATCCTTGCCAAGATGGCCCGTCTGCCGCCCGCCGACACCCCCAGCATTCGCGACGCCTCCGCCGTTCCGCCCCCCGCCGCCGCCAACGGGCTGGACCAGTTGAGAGCCTTCCTGGCCCCCGAGATCGCCAGGGGACAGGTCACCGTGCTGGCGAAAGGGCCCGACGCGGTCGTCCGCCTGCGCAACGCCGGCATGTTCGAATCGGGCAGCGCCACCGTGGATCCGTCCTGCATTCCCCTGCTTCTGCGGATTGCCGACGCGCTGAACCCGCTCGGCGGCGGTGTGACCATCGTCGGCCATACCGACACCATGCCGATCCGCACCATCCGGTTCCCCTCCAACTGGCATCTGTCGCAGGCGCGCGCCGACGCGGTCGGCGCCGTTCTTGCCGGCCGGCTGGCGGACCGGTCGCGGCTGACCACCGAAGGCATGGCGGACGCGGCCCCCCTGGCGGCCAACGACACCCCGGAGGGTCGCGAGGCCAACCGCCGGATCGACATCGTCCTTTCCACCCGCAACAAAGCGCAGACCCCATGATCGCCGCTGTTCAACCCCTTCTCCAACCGCTGCTGCAATCGTTCCGGACCCGCTGGATGTGGTCGCTGATCTGGGCGTTCGGACTTGCCCTGACGGTCTGGTTCTTCGGTGCCCTGGTGGCCGTCGGACGGCATCGGCCTCTTGAATCCGATTTCATCCGGCTGATTGCCTGCACGGTCATCTTCGCGGTGTGGGCGGCGCTCAACCTTCAAATTAATTTCAAGGCGCACAAAACCAACCGCGACATGATCAAGGACCTGACCGGTCCCAGCGAACAGGACAGGCAGGCGGCGTCGGCGGAGGAGTTGCGCCAACTGCGCGAACGTTTGCAGGACGCCTTGACGACGCTGCGCAAGAAGGCCGGACTGGGCCGCGGCCGGGGCTATCTCTACCAGCTTCCCTGGTACATCGTGATCGGTCCGCCGGGATCGGGGAAAAGCTCCGCCCTGATGACATCGGGGCTGAATTTCCCCCTGTCGGGAACCATGGGCCGCGATCCTCTGAAAGGCATTGGCGGAACCCGCAACTGCGACTGGTGGTTCACCGACGACGCCATTCTGCTGGATACGGCCGGCCGATACACCACCCAGGACAGCGATCCGCACCAGGACCAGACCGCGTGGCTGGGGTTTCTCGATCTGCTGAAGACCTACCGCCCCCGCCAGCCCGTCAACGGCGCCCTGGTGGTGATGAGCGTCGCGGATCTGATGGCGACCGACCCGACCGAACGACTGGCCCACGCCCGGGCCATCCGCCAGCGTCTCAACGAGCTTTATGACCGGTTCGGCATCCGCGTACCTGTCTATTTGCTGTTCACCAAGATCGATCTGGTGCCCGGTTTCGTCGAATTCTTCGACGGACTGGGACGGACGGAGCGCGAACAGGTCTGGGGCGCCACCTTCCCTCTGGCGAAGGACGGGGCCGACGGGAACGACGTTCCGGCGGCGTTCGAAAGCGAACTCGATCAACTGGTCGCCCGGCTGAACGGACAACTGCTGGAACGGATCCAGCAGGAGGTCGATATCGAACGCAGGGGCCTGGTGTTCGGGTTCCCCAACCAGATCGCCAGTCTGGCCGACGCGCTGACCGAAATTGTCGGCGAAATCTTCCGGACCAGCCCCTACGAACCCCGCCCCACCCTGCGCGGGGCCTATTTCTCGAGCAGCCTTCAGGTTGGCACCCCCATCGACCGGACCATGGCCGCCATCGCCGCCACCTTCGCGATCGAACCGGTCCGCATGCCCGCCAACAACCGGGAGGGACGAAGCTATTTCCTGACGCGCCTGTTCAAGGACGTGATCTTCGCGGAGGCGGCGGTGGGCAGCCTCAACCCGGCCGTCGAGATCCGGCGGCGTCGCCTTCGGATCGCCACCTATACGGCCGCGGCCCTTGTCCTTGCAGTCCTCGCCTATGCCTGGACCGCCGGCTATCGCGCCAACCAGCGGCTGGTGTCCCAGATCGACGTGGAGCTTGACGCCTATCGCAAGGCGGTGGCGGACATTCCCGCGCGCAACGTCGCCGATGACGACCTGCCCCGGCTGGTTCCGGCGCTTGACACGCTGCGCGCGCTGCCCACCGGCCTCCATGCCGGGGACAAGGACGATTCCGCCGCCCGCTGGCTGACCTTCGGTCTTTATCAGGGCCGAAAGCTCCTCAGCCTGCATCGCGAGGACTACCACCGCGCCCTGAACGGTCTTCTGCTGCCCCGCCTTCTGGTCCATTTGCAGAACCGGATCCGTTCTCACCAGGGCGACAACGACTATGTCACGGGCGCGCTCAAGGTCTATCTGATGCTGGGCGGACGCGGCCCCCTCGACCCCGACGCGGTTCGCCGCTTCATGACCGCCGACTGGCAGGCGGCCTGGCCGGGGGAAGGCAACCGGCCGCTCCGGGACTCGCTCCTGCATCACCTGGACGCGCTGATGTCCGGGTCCATCGACGCGATCCCGCTCGACGCCGACCTGATCGCGCAGTCGCGGCTGATCCTGGAGAAAATGACGCCGGCCGCCCGCGTCTACAGTCTGGCCCGGGAAAGGATCGGCGCCGACCGGACCCCGCAATGGCGCCCGGTCGACCATGGCGGCGCCACGGCGGAACGCGTCTTCGCGCGGGGCTCCGGCAAGGCGCTCACCGAGGGCATCCCCGGCCTCTACACCTACCAGGGATTCTACGGATCGTTCCTGCCTTCGCTGGCCGCCGTCATCGCGGAGGTCGAGTCCGAGGGATGGGTGCGCGGCGATACCGCCGGCAGACCGGGCTCGATGACCGGTCTCGAAAACGATGTCCTGCAACTTTATTTCGCCGATTTCGTCACCCAGTGGGACGGACTGCTGAACGACCTGCGGACCACCGCGCGGTCAGGCGGGGCACGGGGCGACATGGCGCAGACGGTGGAGTTCCTTAATCTGGCGTCGAGCCCGGACATGCCTCTGCTGAAGCTGCTGACCAGCGTCGCCGCCGAAACCCGGCTGGACAAAGCCCCCTCCGCCACGGTCCCGGTTCCCGCCGGTGCCACCGCCGTCGCGCAGCATTTCCAGCCGCTTGCCGATCTGGTCACACCGGTCAACGGGGCGCCGGCGCGCATCGACGACCTGATCAGAACGCTGGGGCAGGCCTACCAGGAATTGCGCACCCTGGCGAATGCCCCCGCCGGCGGTCAGGCCGCGCTTTTGAAGCGCACGACGGAAGGCGGCGGCAATGATCCCGTCCAGCAACTCGCGCTGGAGGCACCGCGTCTGCCCCAGCCCGTCGCCTCCTGGATCGCCGATCTGGCCGGCGGCGTCACCACCGCCTCGGTATCGGGCGCGCGCGCCCAGTTGGGCGAAGTCTGGGCGGGGTCGGCCGGCGGCTTCTGCCAGCGCGCGGTGAATGGCAGCTACCCTTTCTCCAAGTCCGGCAACCGCGAGATTTCGGTCGGCGACTTCACCCGCCTGTTCGCTCCCGGCGGACTGATCGACACCTTTTTCAACAGCCATCTTCGCAGCCTCGTCAACACCTCCGGCAAGCAGTGGCGCTGGCAGACGCTGGGGCCGGCCCAGCTTGGCATCCCGCCGGCCGTGCTGGCCGATTTCGAACGCGCCGCCCGGATCCGCGACGCCTTTTTTCCCGACGGCGGCCAGCAGCCCCGCGTCGCCTTCAAGGTCACGCCCGGCGTCCTCGACCCCAAGGCCACCGGCGCCCTGTTCGTCACCGCCGGACAGACCCTGGAATACCGCCACGGCCCGCAATGGCCGGGCAGTTTCCAGTGGCCCGACCAGGACCCCGCCGGGGTCAGCAAGGTCGTGTTCGACGTTCCGGACGGCCCGTCGCAGACCCTGATGAAAACCGGCGCCTGGTCCCTGTTCCGCCTGTTCGACGACGGGGCCGTGACGCCGGACAGCGCCGACCGCTTTCGCGTCGCCTTCCAGGCCGGCGGCCATTCCATCGTCTATGAGGTGCGGTCCAACAGCGCTCTCAATCCCTTCATTCTTCAGGATCTGAGGAGATTCCGGTGTCCGACGTCTTTCTGAGCGGAGCCCCCCAGCGTCACGAGGCGGGCTTTTTCGGAAAGATCCCGGCGCGGGGAGACTTCGTGACCCGCCGTCTCGATCCTCCCGTCGTCGCTCCGCTCGATGACTGGCTGCAACGGTCCCTCGCGACCAGCCGCCGCCAATTGGGCGAGGAATGGCTGCCGACCTTCCTCGGAACGCCGATCTGGCGATTCGTGCTGGGGCCGGGCCTCTGCGGCGGCGACACCATCGCCGGCGTGCTGATGCCCTCGGTTGACCGTGTCGGACGGTATTTCCCCCTGATCCTGGCGGCGCCGCTCCCCGGCTGCGCGGCGCCCGTGGCGCTGATCGAGGGGGCCAGGGACTGGTTCGACCGCGCCGAAGCCGTGGCCTTGAGCTCGCTCGACGACGTCTTCGATTTCGAGGCCTTCGACGCGGCCACCCGCGCCCTGGGCGCACCCCCGTTCGACACCGCCGGCGACAACCGGGAGACCGGCGGCTTCCGCATCGGCCTCGACGACGACGGGCGCCTGGGAAACACCTATGGGCATCTCCTGGATCAGGTGCTGATCGGCTTCAACAACCGCTTCAGCCTCTGGTGGACCACCGGATCGGACCGGGTGGCCGCGTCCCTGCTGATCGCGCCGGGCCTGCCGGCGGCCCAGAACTATGCCGCCTTCCTGGACGGCCGGTGGGAACGGTGGGGATGGGAACGGCCGGCCGCCAGTTCGCTCACGCTGGCCGACGACGGCCTGCCCATCCTGATGCTGCGACCGGTGTCGGAACTGCCGTCCTTCGGCAGAACGCATGTCGGAACGAGGCGCGCCATCAACCAGGACGCCCTTCTGATCAGGGCCGATATCGGGCTGTGGGCGGTCGCCGACGGGCTTGGCGGCCATGAGGCGGGAGAGGTTGCCAGCGCGACCGTCATCGAAGCCCTGGAGGACGTCCTTCCGCCCCTGTCTCTCGGCGGATTGATCGACGACGTCCGCGACGCGCTGACCGGGGCGAACGACAAGCTGCGCGATCGCGCCCGGCTTCTGGACGACGACGCGACCATCGCCTCCACCGCGGTGGCGTTGATGGTCTACGCCAACCGCTACATCTGCGTCTGGGTCGGCGACAGCCGGGCCTATCTGCTGCGCGGCGGCGCGCTCTCCCTTCTGACCCGCGACCATGTGGCCCTCGATCTGGCCGATCATACCCGCCCGCCGCTGGTCACCCGCGCGGTGGGGGCCGACGACCGCATCGAAATCGATCTGGTGCAGGGCACCCTGGAACCCGGGGACCGCTTCCTGCTGTGCAGTGACGGCGTCAGCAGGGTGCTGACGGACGGCGAACTGGCCGCTCTGCTGTCCGGCCGCCCGCCGCGCGAAACCGTCGATGACATCATCGAAGGCATCCTGGTCGGCGGCGCCCCGGACAATCTGACCGCCGTCGTCGTCGACAGTCCGCTGTCGGGGGAAGAGGCATGACGCAACCCGCCGCCCAGGCCATGGCCGAGATCGACGAACCGACAACGCTGCGCCAGGATCCGGAACAGCCGGTCCCGATCGAGCCGACCGAGCTTCTGCCCGCATTGGCCGCTGAAACATCCACCCGGTCCCTGCTGGAACGCCAACTGGCGGGCCTGATCGCCGGCCTGCGCGGCGAGGCGAGGCGCACCGGCCTGACCGAGACCGATACCCTGGAGCTGCTGCGGACGGCGCGGACCATCCTCGACCGATATGTGGAGAACGCCCTGGCCCGCCAGCCGGACGACGCCCCCGAATGCGGGCCGCGCCTCGGCGGGTCCATCGCGCCCGGCGCGCTGCTGCTGAACAGTTTCGTCGTCCGGACCCTGCTGGCGCGGGGAGGCATGGGTGAGATCTACCGTGTGCGTCACCGGGATCTGAAAACCGATCATACGATCAAGGTGATCATCCCCGAGTTCCGGGCCGAGCCCAAGGTGGTCCGGCTGTTCCATGAGGAGGGGCGGCTTCTGTCGCGGATCCGGCATGAGGCCGTTGTGGATTGCGCCGGCCTGTTCCGCGACGCCGACGGGCGGTCCATGCTGGTTCTGGAATTCCTGGACGGCCCGTCACTGTCCGATCTCATGAGACGCGGCCCCCTTCCCCTGTCGGCCCTGGAGGCCCTGACGCGGCGTCTGGCCGCCGGCCTGGACGCCATCCATGCCGCCGGCGTGGTCCACCGCGACATCTCGCCCGACAATATCCTTCTGCCGGGGGACAATCCGGCCCACGCCAAGATCATCGATTTCGGCCTGGCCCGCGCACTCAAGGACGGGCTGGCATCCCGCGACGGCCTGGACTTCGCCGGGAAATACTCCTTTGCCTCGCCCGAACAACTCGGGCTGGCGGGCGGCGGCATCGGCGTCGCGTCCGACATTTACAGTTTCGGCCTTCTGATCGCCGCCGCGGCGCGGGGCGAACGACTGGCCATGGGACAGACGACGGACGAGGCGATCGCGTCCCGCCGGCGGGTGCCCCCGCTGGACGATGTCCCGGACCGTCTGCGCCCCCTGGTCGAACGGATGCTGCACCCGGACCCGCGCCGCCGTCCCACCGATCTTGGCGCCCTGCTGGCAACGCTCGCTGACGGCGATGCGACACCGTCCCGCCGGCGGCGGCCCGTCTGGCCCGTTTCGCCCGTCTCACCCGTCTGGCCCGTCTGGCCGATCTGGCGGCGGACGCGGGGAGACCGGTAACATGTCGCTGTCCCTTTCCCATCTTCTGGAGCCCGTGGCCGCCCTGCCCCCCTGCGGCGTCGATTTGCGTCAGCAGGACGGTGGCGACGCCGTCTATTTCCAGATGAAGGACTGGCGCGCCAGCGCCCGGTCCCTGGAGCGGCTGGCCGATGCCGATGAGGACGTCCAGTCCGCCCTGCCCTACTGGCAACGGATCCGCCAGTCGGCGATAACGCTGCTGGAGCAGCGGACCAAGGATCTGGAGGTCGCCGTCTGGCTGACCGAGGCGGAGGTCCGTCTGTCCGGATTCGGAGGCCTGCGGGACGGCTTTGGCCTGCTGGCGGGCCTGGTGGAGCGGTTCTGGCCGGACCTGTTTCCCCGGCCGGACCAGGACGGACTGGCCGCGCGCCTGTCCCCGCTGGGCGGCCTCAACGGGTTCGGAACCGAAGGCACCCTGATCCAGCCCATCCGCATGGTGCCGCTGGTCCCCGCCGGGGACGGAAAGCCCGCCATCACCTACTGGCATTATCAGTTGGCGCAGCGTGCGGCCCTGCCCGCCGAAGGGCGTCCGCCAAGACCGGACCGGCCCCGACCTCCCGATATCGAGGAGCTTCGGACGCGCATGGTCGCGCTTCCGGAAGAAGCCCGCCGGCGGCTGGTCGACGACGTCCGGGAGGCGCGCGCCGCCTTCGCCGGTCTGGACCGGCGCCTGACGGATCTTTGCGGGGCGGAGGCACCCCCCAGCTCAGCGATCGGTCACATCCTGGAGGAGATCGGGGACGCCCTGCTGTTTCTGACGGGCGCCACCATCGCCGCCCCCTCGGCCACCGGCCAGCGGGACCCTGATGCCGGACGGGCCGAAGACCCGTCCCGTCCGGTTCCGGCGGCGACGCCGGTACCGGCGCCCGACACCGTCACCGATCGCGAAACGGCTTTGCGGCAGCTTGAAGCGATCGGCCGGTTCTTCCGCAGGACCGAACCCCATTCCCCCCTGTCCTACAGCATCGAGGATCTGGTCCGGCGCGGACGCATGTCCTGGCCCGATCTTCTGGCCGAGCTGCTCCAGGACCAGGGGGCTCGCAACAGCCTGCTCACCGCCGCCGGAATCCGGCCGCCGCAATCCTGAGAGACGAAGGAGATCATCCATGCCAAGCGTTCACGACAAGCTGGAACGGGTGCGCAAGCCCCGGGTTCACATCAAGTACGAAGTGGAGACCGAAGGCGCCGTTGTGGAGAAGGAACTGCCCTTCGTGGTCGGAGTGCTGGGAGATTTTTCCGGAGACCCGGCTGACGACGCCAAGCCCCTCAAGGATCGCAAATTCGTCCAGATCGACCGTGACAATTTCAACGAGATCATGGCCCGCATGCAACCCCGGCTTGCCCTGCGCGTCCCCGACCGGCTGTCCGGCGACGAGACCTCGGAACTGGCGGTGGAGCTGACCTTTTCCTCGATCGAGGACATGGAGCCCGGCCGGATCGTCGAGCAGGTTCCGGCCCTGAAGAAGCTTCTCGACACCCGCAACAAGCTTCGCGACCTGCTGACCAAGGCCGACCGGTCGACCCGGCTGGAAGACCTGCTGGAGGGAATTCTGCAGGACGACGATCTGGTCCGCCAATTGGCCGGCCAACTGGATCAAGCCGCCGGGGGGACGAAATGATGCAGACGCAATCGGCCATGGGCCGCACGGCACCAACCGATCTGGAACAATCCCTGCTTGATCAGGCGATCGGCGCGACGAAGCAGACCGATCCGGGCCGGGTGCAGGAACTGCTGCGCACACTGACCGACGAGGCCCTGAACGGCACCGTCACGTTCGACCGCAATCTGACGGTCACGCTGACAGAAGCGGTAAAGGCGCTGGATGAAAAGCTGTCGGACCAGCTTGCGGCGATCATGCATCACGAGGGCTTTCTGAAGCTGGAGGGAAGCTGGCGCGGCCTGCGCCACCTGGTGATGAATACCGAGACCGGCAACACGCTCAAGATCCGCGTCCTCAATGCCACCAAGCGCGACCTGATGAAGGATCTGGCCAAGGCGGTCGAATTCGATCAGAGCGAACTGTTCAAGAAGCTTTATGAAAACGAATTCGGCACGCCCGGCGGCGAGCCCTACGGCCTCCTGATCGGAGATTACGAGTTCACCAGCCACCCCGAGGACGTCCAGATGCTGACCGGCATTTCCGGCGTCGCGGCGGCGGCGTTCGCGCCCTTCATTTCGGCGGCCGGCCCCGGCCTGTTCGGCTTCCAGGACTATCGGGAACTCGCCAAGCCGCGCGATCTCGAAAAAATCTTCGATTCGGTCGAATACACCCAATGGCGGGGATTTCGCGACAGCGACGATTCGCGCTTCGTCACCCTGACCCTGCCCCGGGTCCTGGCCCGCCTCCCCTACGGCTCCGCCACCCTCGCGGTCGAGGAGTTCGACTATGAGGAGGCGCCCCGCGGGGCCGACGGCAAGTCCCCGGCCCTGGCGCATGATCATTACTGCTGGACGAACGCCGCCTATGTCCTGGGGGCGCGCATCAGCGACGCCTTCGCCCGCTATGGCTGGTGCACGGCGATCCGCGGCGCCGAGGGCGGCGGCAAGGTCGAGCAGCTTCCCACCCACATCTTCATCAGCGACGACGGCGATCCCGACCAGAAATGCCCGACGGAAGTGGGAATCACCGACCGCCGTGATGCCGAGCTCGCCAAACTGGGGTTCCTGCCCCTGTGCCATTACAAAAACACCGACTATGCGGTGTTCTTCGGCGCCCAGACCACGCAGAAACCCAGAAAATACGATCGCCCGGAGGCGACGGCCAACGCCGCCATCTCGGCGCGGCTGCCCTATCTGATGGCCACCTCGCGCTTCGCCCATTACCTGAAGGTGATGGCGCGCGACAAGATCGGCTCTTTTCTTGAAGTAGAGGATTGCGAGGCCTGGCTCAATCGTTGGATCAACAATTACGTCAATGCCAATGAGGCCGCCGGACAGGAGATGAAGGCCTCCTACCCGTTGCGCGAGGCGAGGATCACGGTCAAGGAAATCCCCGGCAAACCGGGGGCCTACAATGCCATCGCCTGGCTTCGTCCGTGGCTGCAGATGGAGGAGCTGACCACCTCGCTCCGCATGGTCGCGCGTATTCCGAGCAAGCTCTGATGCGCTCTGCGGTCCAGGACACCCGTCTTGCCGCCGGAGTCCGGCCCCTCCCGCCGGAAACGCCGGAACGAACCGTGGAAGCGCCGGCACGAACCATGGAAGCGCCGCCGGGGCGCGGCGGGCCGGCAACCCGGCCCGCCGATTACCGCGGTCTGGCCGACCGTCTGATCGCGGCAATCGACAGGATGCTGTCCGATCAGGTCGACGCCATTTTGCACCATCCGGATTTCCAGCGGCTGGAGGCATCCTGGCGCGGCCTGATGTTCCTGACCGAAACGGCGGGGTCGATGCGCCGGATCAGGATCAGGCTTCTGGATGTGTCCTGGCGCGACCTGGCCCGCGATTTCGAGCGGGCGATCGAGTTCGATCAGAGCCAGCTTTTCGGCAAGGTCTACAGCGACGAGTTCGGCAGCCCTGGCGGAGAACCCTTCGGCCTGCTGATCGGCGACTATTACGTCCGCCATCAGCGGGGCGCAGGCCACGCGATCGACGACGTGGGAACGCTGAAGGCCATCGCCGCGGTGGCGGCGGCCTCGTTCTGCCCCTTTGTCACCAGTTGCCAGCCCGCCCTGTTCGGCCTTGACCGCTTTGCCGATTTCGCCGCCGACGTCGATCTGTCGCGGTCATTCGACGGCCAGGAATTCGCCCGCTGGCGCAGCCTGCGCGAGACCGAGGACGCGCGGTTCGTGGGCATCGCCCTGCCCCGCATCCTGTTGCGGGAACCCTATGGGGTCGATCCCGCCAGAACCGATGGATTCCGCTATGGCGAGCGCCCGGCCGGCAACGTCGACTCCTATCTTTGGGGCAACGCGGCCTTCGCCTTCGCCAGCGTCGCGATGCGGGCCTTCGACCATTACGGCTGGTTCGCGGATCTGCGCGGCGCGCCGGACGACCTGGACGGAGGGGGGCTGGTCAGCGGATTGCCGGCCCATTCCTTCCGAAGCCTGGGACCGGAGGGACCGCTGAACGCCCCGCTCGACGTCTATCTGACGGATCGCCAGGAAAAGCAGTTGAGCGAACTTGGCATCATTCCGCTGTCGCGGGTCGGCTACCGGCATGCCTGCGTATTCTATAGTACCCAGTCCGTCCACCAGCCCCGGTCTTACGACCGTGGCGCCGCGACAGCCAACGCCCGCCTGTCGGCGATGATGCAATATGTGCTGTGCGCGTCGCGTTTTGCCCATTACGTCAAGACCATCGGTCGGGACCGGATCGGCTCTTTCGCCACGGCGACCGAATTCGAGGAGCATCTGCGGCAATGGCTGCGGGGCTACTGCGTCGCCAGTGACGACGCATCAATGGCGGTCAAGGTGCGCTATCCGCTGCGTGACGCCGATGTCCAGGTCAGAGACGTCGCGGGGCGGCCCGGCACCTACGGCTGCACCATCCACCTGAAGCCGCATTTCCAGCTCGACGAGATCCAGACCAGCTTCCGGCTGGTGACCGAACTCGTGGGCCTGCCGGCATAACCATCAACAAAGAGGAGAGAGCCATGCCCATTTACCTTCAGATCGACGGCATTCCCGGCGACGCCACCCAGCAGAACCACACCAAATGGACCGACATCAAGACGATGACCTGGGGCGTTTCCCGGTCCATGAACACCCTGGCGGGCGCCACGGCCAATCGCGAGGGATCGGAACCGTCGGTCGGCGAGATCACCCTGACCAAGACCAGCGACAGCTCGTCGGTCAAATTGTTCCAGCAGGCCACCAGCGGCAATGCCGGCGTGACCGCCAAGATCCATATGGTGACCAGCGGCAACCCCGGCGACACCTATCTGGAATACACCCTGACGAACACGCTGATTTCGTCCTATTCGATCGCGGCCGCCGTCGACCGCCCCGAGGAAACGATCGTCCTGAACTTCACCAAGGTGGAGATGAAATACACGCCCTATGACTCCCAGCACAGTCCGCAGTCGCCGATCATCGCGTCCTACGATCTGGCCACCACCAAGGCGGGGTAACGGGCCGGGCCGGCGGGGCCGCCGCCGGCCCGTTTCGTTCCCCGGCCCCCTTGCGGGGCGGGACCACCGGGACACTGGACCGCGATTTGCCCGACGACAGCCCCCCAGACGACAGCTCCCGAGGCCCCGCGTCCGGGCAGGAACAAAAGAGCCATGACGCCTGACAGCCGCAACATCTCCATCACGCCGTCGCTGCTCGACCGGCTGACGCAGGCGCCGGAAGGCGCGCGGTCGTTCGGGGCCGCGCTCGATCATCTGAAACAGTCGTTGCGGCGGGATCTGGAGGCTTTGCTCAATACCCGGCGGCGGCCGGGGCCACCCGGCGACGGATTGCCGGAACTGGCCCGTTCGCCGATTCGCTACGGCATCCCCGACTTCGTGGCCGTCAATATGGCGGCGCAGGAAAGGCAGGCCGCCTTCGGCAAGACCCTCGAACGGGTGATCCGGGATTTCGAGCCGCGGCTTGCCAATGTGTCCGTGACCCTTATGACACCGGCCCAGGCACCGGCCCTGACGCCGCAACGCAGCCTCAGTTTTCGCATCGAGGCGGTGCTGCGCGTCGAACCCGCACCGGAACCGGTCATTTTCGAGTCCGTGCTGGATCCCATCAGCCGGACCTTCTCGATCAAGGGGACGATCGATGGCTGACGCCTTTCTCACCCTCTACAATCAGGAACTTGCCGCGATCCGCCGCGCCGCCGCCGGGTTCGCGGCGGAACACCCCAAGGTTGCCGGGCATCTGCGCCTCAGCGCCAGCGCCGTCGACGATCCGCATGTCGCGCGCCTGATCGAATCCTTCGCCTTCCTGACCGCCCGCGTGCGGCAGAAGCTGGACGACGATTTTCCCGAACTGACGGACGCCATGCTGGGCGTCCTCTATCCGCATTTCGTCGCTCCCGCGCCCTCGATGGCGATCGTCAGGATGGCCGCGGCCCCGGAGCTGGCCGGCCGCCACACCGTCCCGCGCGGCGCCCTGCTGGAAAGCGAGAGCGTCAAAGGCGAAAGCTGCCGCTTTCAAACAACCCAGCCAACCGATGTCTGGCCTGTGGCGGTGATCGATGCCGCCCTGGCTCCGATGCCGGCCGCCGCGCCCCGGCTCCCGGCCGCCCACCGCGCCACGGCGGTCCTGCGCCTGCGGCGGGCCGCGACGGCCCCGGGGCAGACCTTCGGCAGCCTGGGCATCGACCGGCTGCGCCTTTTCCTGTCGGGCGGACCCGATCTCACGTTCCGGCTGCGGGACATGCTTCTCAACCATGTGACCGGCATCGCCCTTGCGGAAGAGGCCTCGGATCCCCAGGCCGTCGAAATCGACGCGGCGCATCTGCATCCCGTGGGGTTCGAACCCGACGAGGGAATGCTGCCCTATCCGGCCCGATCCTTTATCGGCTACCGGCTGTTGAGCGAGATGTTCAATTTTCCGGAAAAATTCCTGTTCATCGATCTGTCGGGCCTCACCGCCCGGACGCTGAGACAGGACAGCCGGACCCTCGACATCTATGTCTTTCTCGACCAGCCCTGGCCGGAGGGCGAACGCCTGATCGGCCCGGAGACCTTCGCCCTGGGCTGCGTGCCGGTGGTCAATCTGTTCCGCCAGCCCGCCGAACCGATCATCCTGAGCCACGACGCCACGGACTATCACGTCCTGCCCGACGCCCGCCGGCCGGATGCGCGGGAAATCTTTTCCATCGAACGGGTCAGCGCCACCTCCCCCGACGGCGCCCGCATCGAGTTCCTGCCGCTCTACGGCCATCACCACGGCATCGCCCCGGCCCGGCATCGCCATTTCTGGCATATGACGCGGCGCGCCCGGGGCGGACGGGATCCCGGCACCGAGGTCTTCCTGTCGCTGGTGGATCTCGACCTCGACACGTCGGCCCCCGCCGACTGGACCGTCAGCGTCGACACCCTGTGCTTCAACCGCGACCTTCCTGCCGGACTTCCGTTTGGCGGAGGCCATCCCGCCTTTGTTCTGGTGGAGGGCGGGCCGGTGGGCGTCGCCGCCTGCCTGACGCCGCCCACGGCGGTCGTCCGCCCCCGTCTCGGCGATCATGCCCGCTGGCGGCTGATCTCCCATCTGTCGCTCAATCATCTGTCGCTGGTCGACGGGCGGGACGGCGCCGCCGCCCTGCGCGAGGTCCTGAAGCTTTACGATTTCAAGGACACGCCGGAAAGCCGCGCTCTGATCGATGCGGTGACGGCGGTGGACATGCATCCCGTGACCGCCCGGTCGCCCCGGCCCGGAGCGTCGGCGCTCTGCCGGGGGATCGATATCGTTCTCACCATCGACGCCGCCAGATCCGGCGCGATCGGCGCCTTTCTGCCGGCCGCCATTCTCGAACGGTTCTTCGCGCTTTACGTCTCGATCAATTCCTTCACCCGCGTCACTCTGCTCGACAAAGGGCGGCCGGAACCGCTGAAGCGATGGCCGGCCAGGATCGGCGACCGGCTGATCGCGTGAGGTGACGATGACGCCGACCCTTCGCGACGCTCTGCGCGCCCATCCCCAGCGGTTCGACCTGTTTCGCGCGATCCAGATTCTCGAACGCCTGTCGCCGCCGCATCGGGCCGGCGCCGATGCGGCCTTTCACGTTTCGGCGCATCAGAGCCTCGCCTTTCCCCCCCATGAGATTGATCGCCTGTCCCTGCCCTCAGGCGACGAACCCGGCAGTCTGTCCCTTAATCTGCTGACATTGACCGGCCCCGCCTCCGCCCTGCCGCAGGTCTACACCGAAGTCGCGATCCGCAGCATCAGGGACCGCTCTCCCGGCATGGCCGCCTTTTTCGATCTGTTCAACGATCGCATCGCCACCCTGTTCTACCGCGCCTGGCAACGCTACCGTCTGCCGGCACTGCTGGAACGGAACGGCCGGGCCGGAACCTCGGCCGCCGGACAGGCCCTGTTCTCCATCGCCGGTTTCGGACAGCGGCTGATCCGCGACCGTCTTTCCGTCCATGACACTCTGCTGCTGTTCTACGCCGGCCTGTTCAGCCAGCAACCCAGGGCGGCGGTCTCGCTGGAACGGATGCTGGCGGAGGTCTTCGGCCTGCCTGTGACCATCCGTCAGTTCGTCGGACGATGGGTCGGCCTCGCCATGTCCGAACAGACCGTCGTGGGTCGCAATGGTACCTATCACCGCCTCTCGGTGGAGGCGACGGCCGGAGCGCGCGTCTGGGACGCCCAGGGGCGGTTCCGCATCGTCCTCGGCCCGATGACGCGACGGCGTTTCCTGGATTTCCTGCCGGGAGGACCGGACCTGCGCCGGTTGACCGATCTCGCCCGCGCTTTCTGCGGCCCGGAACTCGACTTCGATATCCAGCTTGTCCTGCGCCGGGAGGATGTTCCCCGATGCGCGCCGGACCGGGCGGCCGCGAGTCCCCGGCGGGGATACGACTGCTGGCTGGCGGCGCGGCCGCTGCCGCGCGATCCCGACGACACCGTTCTTTCCCCCCACCCGTGAAACGGACATCCCCATGAGCACATCGGACCTCAAGGTTCTGGTCGGGCGTCTCGATCCGGTGGCCCGGCAGGCCCTGGCCGCCGCCGCCGGCGACGCCTTCGGCAAGACCCACTACGAAATCGAAATCGAACATTGGCTGCTGGCCCTTCTGGCCCTGCCGGGTGCCGCCTTCGGCCGGGATGCCGCCGGCCTCGGGATCGACGTCGACCGGTTGCGCCATTGTCTGGAGCGGGGCCTGCACCGCTGCCGGTCCGGATGCGGACAGGCCCCCGTCTTCTCACCGCGGATCGTGACACTGCTGCGCCAGTCCTGGCTTCTGGCGTCGCTGCATTACGGCGCCGCCGAGGTCTCAGCCCTGCATCTGCTGGCGGCGCTGACCCGCCCGGACGGCGACACCCAGCTTTTCGCCGACCTGCCCCTGCCGCTGGAGCGGCTGGACAACGCCGCCCTGGACCGGGCGATCCGGGATGCGTCCGCCCTGCCGGCACCCGCCCCGCCCACGGACACCAGGACGCCGGACCTCGACGCCTATACCATCGATCTGACCGGGGAGGCGCTGGCCGGCAGGATCGATCCGGTCCTGGGCCGGGACCCGGAGGTCCGCCAGACCATCGACATCCTGACACGGAGGCGGCAAAACAATCCGATCCTGGTGGGCGAGGCCGGGGTTGGAAAAACGGCGATCGTGGAGGCCCTGGCCTTGCGCATCGCCGCCGGCGAGGTGCCGGCCGCCATGCGCGCCCTTTCGATTCGCACCCTTGATCTCGGCCTTCTGCAAGCCGGGGCCGGAGTGAAGGGCGAGTTCGAAAACCGGCTGAAGCGCGTGATCGACGAGGTCAAGGGCTCCCCCACCCCGATCGTCCTGTTCATCGACGAGGCGCATACTCTGATCGGCGCGGGTGGACAGCCGGGCCAGGGCGACGCCGCCAATCTTCTGAAGCCGGACCTGGCGCGCGGTCAATTGCGGGTGATCGCCGCCACCACCTGGGCCGAATACAAGCGCCATATCGAGCCCGATGCCGCCCTGACCCGCCGGTTTCAGCCGGTCAAGGTCGACGAGCCCGGCGAGGAGGCCGCGATCGCCATGATGCGCGGTCTGGTCGGCACGCTTGAGGCCCATCACGGCGTATCCATCACGGACGAGGCCGTCCGCGCCTCGGTGCGGCTGTCGAAACGCTATATCGCCGGGCGGCAACTGCCCGACAAATGCGTCAGCCTCCTCGACACCTCCGCCGCCATGGTCGCGATGAGCCGAGACGGACGGCCGGAGGCCCTGGAGGACGTGATCGAGGCAATCCGGCGCGACGAGACCGAGAGGGCGCATCTGGAACGCGAGGCCGGTCTCGGCGTCGACCACGGGACAGCCCTGGCGGCCTTGCGGGAGAGACTGCAAGCGGCCGGCGCCCGGCGGGCCGCACTTGAGGCGCGCTGGGAGCGGGAAAAAGGGCTGGTCGAAGAGATCGCGACATTGCGCGCCGATATCGGACGCGGCGCAGACACCGCCGGAATGGCACGCCTCAGGACCCGCCACGCCGCTCTGGCCCTTGAGCTTGCCGGGGTGCAGGGAGAGACGCCGCTGGTTTTCGACCGCGTTTCGGCCGAGACCGTCGCCAGGGTGGTGGCGCGCTGGACCGGCATTCCGGTTGGCCGGATGCTGGTGTCGGACCTGGAGGCGACGCTGGCGCTGGAAGACCGTCTGAAGGCGCGCGTCATCGGCCAGGACGGCGCGATCGCCCGCATCGCCGACATGGTGCAGGCCGCCCGGGCCGGACTCAACGACCCGGCGAAACCGCCGGCCGTCTTCCTGCTGGTCGGTCCCAGCGGCGTCGGCAAGACCGAAACCGCCCTCGCTCTGGCCGACACCATCTACGGCGGAGAGCAAAGTCTCACCGTCATCAATATGTCGGAGTTCAAGGAGGAACATAAGGTTTCACTGCTGCTGGGAGCGCCGCCCGGCTATGTCGGCTATGGCGAGGGCGGACTTTTGACCGAGGCGGTGCGGCGGCGCCCCTATGGGGTGCTGCTGCTCGATGAAATGGAAAAGGCCCACCCGGGTGTGCAGGACATTTTCTACCAGCTTTTCGACAAGGGCGTCCTGCGCGACAGTGAAGGCCGCGATGTGGATTTCCGCAACACCACCATCGTCATGGCGTCGACCGCCGGCGCCGGACGTCTGGGCGACGCCGTCGAGGCCGATCCCTCCGTCGGGCTCGACGACCTCGCCCAGATCCTGCATGAGGAGCTGCTGCGGTCTTTCAAGGCGGCCTTTCTGGGGCGGGTTTCGGTCATCCCCTATCTGCCCCTGACCGTGAGCGATCTCACCGCCGTGGCGGGCCTGAAACTGGACCGGCTGCGCCGCCGGCTGGTTGCGGAACATGGTGCGGCCCTTTCGGTCAACCCGCTGGCGATCGATCAGTTGGTCCAGTGCTGCGGGTCCGGCGACATCGGCGCGCGCGCGATCGACGATCTGCTGGCACGCATCGTCCTGCCGACCCTGTCCCGCCAGATCCTGGACCGGATGGCGGCGGGCCGTCCGATTGGCAACGCCGTCATCGACTGGGACGCCGGCGAGGGAGAATTCCGCATCGGACTCCAGGATCCGCCTGCGCCCGCCGATGCATCCGGCCCCGCGGCGCCGGATCCGGCGACCGGACAGACGGGATCCATGATCGACGCCTGACCGCCTCCGGACCCGGATGCCTTCGAGGACGGGATAGCGCCCCTTTGATCACGCGGCGGAAGCGGCGACAAGGATGACGCCTCTTCCGATGCCATGCGCGGACACAACAATTTATCGTATGCTAATCAGTTAGATATACACGTAAAAATTACATGTCAAAAAATCGTCGTGCCAATGCCGCGCTCAATATAGCGTTCGATCTTGCAGGTTTCATTTTTTGCAAATATAAATCTCCTATGCGTTATTTTTTGACGCATATTTCGGCAAACGGAAGGTTTCCAAAAAAACCCCGGGAGAAACACTCCAAGAAACAAAATCACGGCTCCTGACCGTGTAATTGTTTGATTATTTCCAGCGAAGTCCGCCGCATGACCAGAAGCAGTCACTCCTCCGATGTGGTCCTCGCCCTCTCCGCGTTGGCGGACCTGCAATCGTCGGGGGCCGATCTCGAGTCCCTGCTGCGCCGGTTCAGCCATCTTCTGATCGATGTTCTGAAAATACCGCTTCTCCCACAGTCCGCGCTTCTTCTGTTCAACGACGCGAGGCAACCTCTCCAGGTGGCCCAGTGGAATATTCCGTCGCCCTGGGAACACCCCGTCCGCTGGAGGACCGATCCTCCCGGGAAGGGCCTGTCCGGCGACGTCGTCCTCTGCACGGGCGGCCTCGATACCGGGGAGGAAAGCCGGGAGGTGCGCCTGCTGGTGCTGCCTCTCCGCCACCGGGACCATGATCTCGGGTCGGTCGTTCAGCTTGCCCGTCCGGATGCCGCGTTAACGGGTGGCGATATGTGCCTTCTGCGCGGTCTGGCCCGAACCCTGTCGGCACAGGTGGACCACATCCTGATCGAGGAAATCCTTGCGGTCCGGAAGCATGAGCTGGATGAGGCCAAGGCCGAGACTCTCCATCGACTGGGCATCGCCTCGGAATATCGCGACGACGGGACCGGCGTGCATGTTGCCCGGATGACGGCGATCGCGCTTGCCATCGCCGACGCGTTGGGCCTGCCGCCGGACCAACGGGAATTGCTGCGCCTGGCCGCGCCGATGCATGATGTCGGAAAGATCGGGATTCCCGACCATATCCTGTTGAAGCCTGGGAAACTCACGCCGGCGGAATTCGACATCATCAAGACACATACGACCATCGGCGAAGTCATTCTGGCGGGTGACGATCCTTTGCTGCTGACCGCGCGTGAAATCGCCGCCGCCCACCATGAACGCTGGGACGGCAGCGGTTATCCGCGCGGCCTCAAAGGGGATGAAATCCCGGTTCTGGCCCGGATATCGGCCGTCGCGGACGTGTTTGACGCCCTGGTCTCGCAACGGCCCTACAAGACCCCGTGGTCCGTCGAGGACGCCCGGGACTGGATCCAGTCGCAGTCGGGGCTGCATTTCGACCCCAGGGCCGTGGACGCGTTTCTGCAAGCGCTACCGGAAATCCGCGATATCCGGGATCTTTATCGCGACGCCCCCGCCAGCGCCGACGAGACCGCGGTTCCACCGCCCGGCCTGCCGTCCCATCACCGCCGACCGGGCTGGACCGGAGAGCAGGGAACCGGCATCGGGATGACCGACCAGCATCGTCACTATCTTCTTCCCCTGATCGATGATCTCGTCGCGACGGTGGTCCGCGACGGCGCGGAGCTGGACCCGGTGCGGCTGATCCGCCGGCTGACCGGTTATGTGAACGCCCAGTTTCATGCCGAGGAACGCATGATGCGTCATCGGGGAAATGAGTATTCCGACGCCCATCGGATCCAGCATTTGAAATTTCAAGAACGGATTCAGGCGTTCCGGTGCCAGTTGCACCGCAATCCGATCGTCGCGAAGCACGAGCTTCTCGGCTTCCTTCTCTCATGGCTGCCCGACCATCTGAAGCAGGAGGATGCCAGACTGTCCCGGCTGCTGCCGAGAGGGCCTCAGCCGGCGTGACGCCGGCGGACCGGATGGCCCGCCGCCCGCCCTTTTCCATCGATTGCCTGTGAGCGTCCGGGGGACCGGACCGCTCCCGGAGAAAAAAGACGGGCCGATCGGGGGCGCCCGAAAGCCCCGGATGGTCAAGCCGCTTCTCTGGACCGGTCAGTTTGGCTAAAGTGCTTCCAAAAAATCGGGGCAGGAAATCCTAGGCGATGGCAGAAATCGATGGTCTTACCGTCCCGCCGCTGATCGGTGGCGATCGCGTCGCCCTGCTTCAGACGGCGCTCGAACATATGGACGAGGGTTTTACCGTCTATGACGAGCAACTGCGGTTGCTGGCATGGAACGAGCGTTTTTTCAACCTGCTCGATCTTCCAAAGGCATTGGCCTATGTCGGCGCCCCATTTGTCGACTTCATGCTGTTCAACGCCCATCGGGGAGAATATGGCCCCGGAGACCCCGATGAGCTGGCCCGGGAACGGGTCGAAAAAGCACTTCTGTTCGTTCCCCATGTCTTCGAACGCACGCGCCCCGACGGCACGATTCTCGAAGTCCGCGGCAATCCCATCCCCGGCGTCGGTTTCGTCACCGTCTACAAGGACGTGACCGAACAGAAGCTGGCGGAACGGGCGCTGAAGGAAAGCGTCGATACGCTGGAACAGCGTGTCCGTCAGCGGACCGCCCAGCTTGAGACCGCCAACGCGCAGATGTCGCTCGAAATCGCGGAACGGCGGAAGGCCATCGAAACGCTGGAGGCGAACGGCCGCTGGATCCGGCTGGTGACCGACGCGGTACCGGCGGTCATCGGCTATGTCGACAGAAAAACCGTGTTCCGGTTCGCCAACCGCCATTACGAACACTGGTTCTCGACCAAGGTGCAAAGCCTTGTGGGCCTGCGTGTCGACGAGGTGTTCAAGCGCGCCCTCTATCCCGGACAGTTCGAGGATATGGCGGCCGCCCTGGCGGGCCAGCAGATCGCGCGGGAATACCGGCTGGAAAAGCCGGACGGCCAGCAGATCGACGTGATCATGAATTATCTGCCGCACTTCGACAACGACGGCAGGGTCCTCGGATATTTCATCCTGGGCCAGGACATCACAGAGCGCAAACAGACCGAGCACACGCTGCGTCAGGCTGAAAAGATGCAGGCGATCGGTCAGTTGACCGGCGGCATCGCGCACGATTTCAACAATCTCCTGACCATCATCATCGGCAATCTGGCGTTATTGTCGGAATTCGG
This sequence comes from Telmatospirillum sp., assembly GCA_009712185.1. Lineage (GTDB taxonomy): Bacteria > Pseudomonadota > Alphaproteobacteria > Rhodospirillales > Magnetospirillaceae > Telmatospirillum. The sequence goes on from WASQ01000116.1 coordinate 85,249, forward strand.
CACGCCCACGGACAACGAACGGGAGATGATTGTCGAGGCCATCGGCGCCGCCCGCCTGGGTGCCGATCTGGTCAAGCGTCTTCTCGCGTTTTCCGGACGCCGGCCACTGCACTCCCAGGTCTATGACCCGAAGAAGGTCATCCAGTGGATGCATGCGCTGCTGGCGCGGACGCTGGGAGACGACATCGCCCTCTCGATCGAGTTCTCCGGTCCGGACTGGTGGGTCGCCACCGCCCCCAGCGAGCTTGAGAACGCGCTTCTCAATATGGCGATCAATGCGCGCGCCGCCATGCCGGAGGGCGGCCGCCTGACCGTTTCGGTCGACAATTGCCGCGTGACGGAGGGAAGCGCGGTCGAAGGGCTGGCGCTGAAGCCCCGGGACTATGTCCGCATCTCTGTCTCCGATACCGGCTGTGGCATGCCTCCCGACATCAAGGAACATGCCTTCGAGCCGTTTTTCACCAGCAAGGGCCAGGGACGCGGCACCGGGCTGGGCCTCAGCATGGTCTACGGCTTCGCCGCCGGCTCGGGCGGCGGCGCGCGCATCGTCAGCGACATCGGCAAAGGAACAACCGTCGAGACCTATCTGCCGCGCCATGTCGAAAAACGGGGCCGGCCGAGGACGGTCCAGGACCGGCCCCGCCCCACGCCGGGAACCGGACGCATTCTGCTGGTGGAGGACGAGGCGAAGGTTCGGTCTTTCGTCCTGCGCAGTCTCCAGTCCCTGGGCTATCACGCGGTCGAGGCGGCGAACGGGCGTCAGGCGCTGGAAATCCTGTCGAAGGACGGCGCCTTCGACCTTCTGCTGACCGACATGGAAATGCCGGAAGGGCTGTCGGGCCTCGATCTCGCCGTCCAGGTCGACGTCCGCTTTCCGGGCATCCGGATCGTTCTCATGTCGGGTTATCCCGACCGGGTGCTGTCCCGGCACGATGTCTGGAATCCCCAATGGCAGTTCCTGCCAAAGCCCTTCGAAAACGACGATCTTGCCCGGGCCATCACCAACGCCCTCAACGGCAAGCACAAATACGCCTGCAAGGAATCCGGCCGATGAGCAAGTCCCAGCGCATCCTCGTGATCGATGACGATCCCGGGATCGGCGTTCTTCTGAAACGCTGCCTCGCCATCGGCGGTTTCGATGTCGAAACCACGACCGACGGCGCGACCATGCGCCGGCTGCTGCGCCAGCAGACGTTCGACATGATCATCCTGGATCTTAATCTGAAGGGGGAGGACGGCCTCGATATCCTGCGGGAGTTGCGCACCACCGAGGACATCCCGGTCATCATCCTGTCGGCGCGCGGCGAACATGTGGATACCGTGGTGGGGCTGGAACTGGGGGCCGACGACTATATCGCCAAGCCCTTCGAGCCCCGCGAACTGCTGGCGCGCGTCCGAACGGTGCTCCGCCGCGCCGCCCCCCGGTCTTCGACGTCCCAGCCCGCCGCCGCAGAGCCGGTCCTCATGTTCTGCGACTGGCAGATGGACCTTCGCGCACGCGAACTTCGGCACAACATCAACGGCCTCGTCACGCTGACGCCCGCCCAGTTCGACATCCTGGCGACCTTTGTCACCCATCCGAACCATGTGCTGTCACGCGACCAGATCCTGGACGCCACGCGCCATCGCTCGACAGAGCCGTTCGACCGCAGCATTGACGTCCATATCAGCCAGATTCGCAGAAAGATCGAGAAGGATCCCCGCAACCCGGAAATCATCAAGACCATTTACGGCATCGGATATATCTTCACTCCTATTCCGCGTACTGCCTGAACCGGGCCGATCGCCTTGTTCCGGCCGGTCAACGGAAGAACGCTGACAGGCCAACTCTTTGTATTGTGCTGCAAATCTGAACGATGGCAGGGAATCCACCCGCAAGACTTGCACCGCCAGGGAGGCATAATGTCGAACAAATTCGCCGTTCCGCCGCGAACACCCGCCAACTCCGCCGCCCTGACGCCCCTCGATTTTCTGTTCCGCGCGGAACGGGCCTTTCCCGACCATCCCGCCATCATCGACGGCGGACGGCGCCTCTCCTGGAAACAGTACGCGACACGCTGCCGCATGCTGGCCCGCGCCCTGACCCTGGCCGGCATGGGGCCCGGGGATGCGGTGGCGGTGCTGCTTCCCAATACGGCGCCGATGCTGGAGGCGCATTACGGGATTCCGATGGCGGGCGCGGTCATCTGCACCATCAACATCCGCCTCAATGGCGCGGCGATCGCCTACATCCTGAACCACAGCGAAAGCCGGATGCTGATCGTCGACGACCAGTTCCGCGATCTTGCCGAAGAGGCCCTGGCCCTGACCGGCCGGGACGACATCCGTGTGATCGTCGCGGACCGGAGCGGCGCGTCCTGGGGCGACGACTATGACGCCTTCGTCGCCACCGGCGACGGGGCCGACGACAAGGACGTGCAGTGGCCCAGGACCGAATGGGACGCCATCGCGCTCAATTACACATCGGGAACAACCGGCAACCCCAAGGGGGTGATCTTCCACCATCGCGGCGCCTATCTCAGTTCCTTCGGGCAGATCCTCTCCTTCGGAATGGGCCCGCATCCGGTCTATCTCTGGACGCTGCCGATGTTTCACTGCAACGGCTGGTGCTTTTCCTGGGCACTGGCGGCCGTGGTGGGGACCCACGTCTGCGCGCGCCGGATCGATGGCGATATCATCTGGAACGCCATTCACGATTTCGGCGTCACCCATTTCTGCGGCGCCCCCACGGTTCTGACCTTCATTCTCGATGCCGCGGACCGCGCCCGCGCGCTGGAACACACGGTTTCCGTGATGAGCGGCGGCGCCCTTCTCCCCAGTCTGGTCTGGCGGCGGATGACAGAGCTGGGATTCGTCGTCCAGCATGTCTATGGCATCACCGAGATGCACGGCATCTTCGCCTCCTGCGCCTGGCACGACGACTGGGATCTGGCGCCGCCGGAGGAGCAGGCCCGGCTGGTGGCCCGCCAGGGAATGCCGCTGGTGGTGCAGAACGGACTGATGGTGGCCGACAGCGCCACTTTGCGGCCGGTCCCCGCCGACGGCCATACCGTGGGCGAGGTCTTCACCCGCGGCAACCTTGGCATGACCGGCTATCTCAAGGATCCCGAGGCCACGCGGGAAGCTTTCGCGGGAGGCTGGTATCACACCGGCGATCTCGCGGTGATGCATCCCGACGGCTATCTTGAAATCAAGGACCGGCTCAAGGACTTCATCATCTCCGGCGGCGAGAACATCTCCTCGATCGAAGTGGAGGAGGCCATCCACACGCACCCCGGCGTCGCCTGTGCCGCCGTGGTCGCCCTCAAGGACGAGACCTGGGGCGAGGTTCCTCTCGCCTTCATCGAAATGAAAGCCGACTGGCAGGGCAAGGTGACGGCGGAGGACATGATCGAGCACTGCCGCAAAAGGCTCGCCCATTTCAAATGTCCCCGCCGGGTGATCTTCGCGCCGGTGCCGAAAACCGCCACCGGCAAAATTCCGAAGTTCGAACTGCGGGAAAAGGCGGCAAAAAGCTGCGGCGGGAACGGATAAGGGCCGCGGCAGGCGAAGCCGCCCCCCTTGTCAGCAAGGGGGGCGGATATCCGCGGACCGCCCGGGCATTCGCCCGCATCGGCCCGTCATGTCCCCGGGAGCCGGGCGCGACGGGACATGAACAGTGTTACGGCTTGACCACCAGCGGCGCCCCGACCGGCAGCAGATCGCGGCCATAAAGGTCCTTCACAAGAATGTGAAGCAGCATGTACCACGCGATCAGGGCCGTCACGGCCATCAGCAGCGCCCCCGGAATTTCAAACGCCGGCAGTCCCAGATGAGCCGCGGACAGGCAGGCCAGCCCCAGGACCAGGGTCGTGAAGCAAAGGCACATGGCACGGCTCACCCCCCGCGACGCCACCCAGAGAAGGGCGCAAAACAGCGTCCAGCCGATCAGAAAAACGCCGACGTCGGCCGGCGCCGTCTTGAAGATCTCGTAGCGGTTGCCGATCGCTATTCCGGCAAAGGACAACCAGAAACAGCCGAAGGCCGAAAAGGCGCAATATCCAAAGTTATTGCCGTTCCGATGTTCCTGGATTCCCGCCACCAGTTGCGCCGTTCCTCCGAAAAAGATGGCGAGATAGATGACCGGACCCACGCCGACCAGTCCAAAACTGTGAGCCTGTGCCAAGAGAGTGGTCATCCCGAACGCGGCAAGGCCGACCACACCCGGGTTGGCGGGCGCCGGGTTGGCGGACTTGATGGCCGCAAGAGCGGCGGTTTCGATCGGAAAAGGCGATGATTGCAGTTGCGACATCTGGATCGTCCTCCTGAAGACTGTCCCCATGATCTGGGGATCTGGGCTTGGGGCGGACCGATCCTGCTGGAACCGGCGTCCGGTCCCGGGCGGCGCGACTGCGTCCCGGATCCCGCCATTGCTGTCGGCGGCAGTCCGGGCGCTCACGCCGGCCCACCCCTCGCACCGGCCCGCCCCTTACACCGGTTTGCCGATAGCCCGGCAGTCTGGAGAGCGACTGTTTGGACAGTTTTCCGGAAAAATCTCCGATTGTAATTGTTTGTTATTACGGGTGGCACCCCGCCGCTCTTTTTGCACCGCAACATTTTCTGTGGCAGGCAGAGACATTCCCTCCCCGGAGCGCTGTCAACCTCACGTTATTCAGGCGAATTTACATTCTTTTACACGCCGCGAATATTTCATCAAATATCGTCCCCCAGGATTCTCCCTGCCGCCTGGGGAACGATGACCGAGGACATCACCCGCCGGCGGCCTCTTCGCCGCACAGAACGGACGGAGGGATGAAACGGCCGCGCCGCTCCGACCGGAGGCGCGGCGGAAACTAGAGATCCGGCGCCCGGTCGCATGACGGTACCGCGCCGAAGACATGGGAGACATGAACGATGCCACGCAGCAAGGTAATGCCGCTGGACGAAGCGATGGCCCGCCTGAAGCCGGGCAGCCGGTTGATGACCGGAGAATTCGTCGGTGCGGCCGAGGCGGCGAAATGCCTGGAATGGATCCTCGAACACAAGGTCGGTGACCTGACCCTGATCACCGTGACCCCCGGCATGACCGGTGGCTTCGGCAAGGGCCATCTGTTTGCGGCCGGCCTGATCAGGGAACTGATCTCAAGCCACGTCGCCACGACCAACGAATCGTCGGACGCCTATCTGTCCGGGCAGATGCTGGTCAAGCAACTTTTCCCGATGGGGACCTGGGCGGAAAAGGTCCGCGCCGGAGCGATGGGTCTGGGCGGTGTCCTGATCCCTGTCGGTATCGGCATTCTTGACGAACCCGGCCTGTTCCCGAACCTCGATGAGCCGAAACAGAAGATCACTCTCAACGGCAAGGAATATTTCGTCGAGGAGGCCCTGCGCGCCGACGTCGCCCTGGTCAAAGGCTGGCGCGCCGACCCGCTCGGCAATGTCGAATTCCGTTACACGAGCCAGCAGAACCAGCGTGATGTGGCAATGGCGGCCGATTTCGCCATCGTCGAGGTCAACGAGATCGTCCCCGTTGGCACCATTCCTCCGGATCGCGTCGGCATTCCCGGTCCCTTCGTCGATGCCGTCGTCCAGGGCTACAGCCTGGAGGAACAGAACGCCAATTACCGCAATCACTGGATCAAGCTCGGCCGTCTGGCCCCGGTCGCTTGAGGGGAGTCCCGTCCATGGATACCGCAGTTCTCGCCCGTCTCAGCCCACGGGAAATCATCGCCCGCCGTTGTGCCTTCGAAGTCAAGGACGGCGAAATCGTCAATCTCGGCTTTGGCATTCCGACGCTGACGTCGAACTATCTGCCCAAAGGCGTCAATGTCATTTTCCACGCGGAGAACGGCTGTTTCGGATTTGGCGCCAAGCCCGGCACCCTTGAAGCCGACAGCGACATCACCAATGCCGGTACCGAACCGATCACCCTCCTGCCCGGCGCGGCGACGATGGATCTGACGACCTCGTTCGGCGCCATGCGCAACGGCTTCATCGACATCACGGTTCTGGGCGCGCTTGAAGTCGACCAGGAAGGCAATCTCGCCAACTGGGCGATCAAGCGTAAGGGCCTCTGGTGGCCGGGTCCGGGTGGCGCCATGGATCTGTGTTATGGCGTGTCGCGGGTGATCGCCGCGCTTCAGCATGTCGACAAGGCCGGCGACAGCAAGGTGAAGAAACGGTCCACCCTGCCCCTGACCGGAAAACGCTGCACCAAGGTCATTGTGACCGACAAGGCCGTGTTCAATGTCAAGGAGGGCGGCGGCCTGATCCTGCGCGAAGCGTTCCCCGGCATGACCGTGGACGATGTCCGCGCCATCACCGAGGCCGATTTCGAGGTCGCCTCCGACTTCCGGCCGATGCAACTGGGATTGGACTGAAGAGGGTCATCATGGTAGCCGTTGAGTGGTTTTTTGACGTCATTTCGCCGTTCGCCTATATCCAGCAGGAGGAATTTCATCTTCTCCCCAAGGATGTCGAGGTGCTGCCGCGCCCCATCGTCCTCGGTGCCATTCTGGACCACTGGAAGACCAAGGGTCCGGCCGAAATCCCGACCAAGCGGACGTTCATCTACCGTATCGCCCAACAGCGCGCGATCGAGCGCAACGTCCCCTACAAGACCCCGCCCGCCCACCCCTTCAACCCCATCCGCACGCTGCGGCTGGCGATCGCGATGGGACAGACGGTCGAGGCGACCCGGACGATCATGCGCTTCATCTGGCGTGACGGCGGCGACGTCAACACGCCGGACGGCTGGGCGGACCTGTGTTCCCGCCTGGGCGTTGCCGGCGACGACGCGATGATCGGAACCGACGCGGTGAAGGCGGGCTTGCGCGCCAATACCGACCGGGCCGTCGAACTGGGCGTGTTCGGTGTGCCGACCTTCCACCTTGATGGCGAACTGTTCTGGGGCGAGGACGCCACCGGCCTGTTCATCTCCTACCTCAAGAACCCCTCGCTGTTCAAAGAGGGGGAATGGGCGCGGATCAGCGACCTTCCGGTCGGGATCCAGCGCAAGAGCGCCTGACGGCGCATTGTCGGACGGCGATCACGGCAAAGCGCCGGTGATCGGCATCTCGTCCGGCCGGACCCGTCCGTCGGGTCCGGCCGGCTCCCTTCCCGGGGCAGGATCCGATGGGGGCCGGATCCGATGGAGGCCTGCTTCCCGGTAGATGAACCGGTGATGTCGAAAAGCGTCACTTGATGGGGCGTGCCTTTTCCGGATACAGGGAAGGTCTGCCGCCCGCCCGGGCGGGATCCGGGGGCCTCCGATGACCGCTTTTTCCCTGTTCGCCCAGCGCCGCTTCCTGCCGTTGTTCGTGGTTCAGTTTCTCGGCGCTTTCCATGGCAACCTGTTCAAGAACGCCACCATCGTCCTGATCCTCTACCGCCTGTCCGCCGGACAGCTTGCGGGTGGGAAAGTGCTCGCCACGGTCGCGGTCGGCCTGTTCGTCCTGCCGTTCTTCCTGTTCTCCTCCGTGGCGGGAGAGATGGCCGACAGGCTGGATAAGGCCAGGGTCATCCGGGCCACGAAGCTGTTTGAGATCGCGGTGGCGGTGCTTGGCGTCGCCGCTCTCGAGCAGGGGACTCCCGCATTGCTGTTGTCCACCCTGTTTCTGCTGGGATGTCAGGCGGCCCTGTTCGGCCCCCTGAAATACGGCATTCTTCCCGATCTTCTGGCGTCCGGCGAACTGCTGGCCGCCAATGGGCTGGTGGAGGCCGGGACCTTTCTCGCGATCCTGGCCGGAACATTGATCGGCAGCCTCACAGTTCTGACCAATGGCGGCGTCACCGCCGTTCAGGCCATGCTGATCGGCTCCGCCGTCGCCGGGTGGGCCGCCAGCACGGCCGTCCCGGCCGTCGCCGCCCGGGCGCCGGATCTGCCGGTCCGCTGGAACATCGCGGCCGGGACCGCCCGTTTACTGGGGGATCTGGGCCGGACCACCGGCCTGACCGGTACGGTGATGGGGGTGTCCTGGTTCTGGCTGGCCGGAGCGACCTATCTGACCCAGTTCCCGGCCTTCGCGAAAGACGTCCTCAATGCCGGCCCTCCTGTCGTTTCGCTGTTTCTGACCATGTTCAGCATCGGCATTTCCATCGGATCCCTGGCCTGCCAGCGCCTGCTGCACGGTCGCGCCGCGCTTGATCTGGCTCCCGCCGGGGCACTCCTCATGGCCGCCTTCGGCCTCGATTTCGCGCTCTCGGCAACCGCGATCACCGGCAATGATCCGGTTGGAATCGGGACCTTTCTGGCAAGCCCCGGGTCCTGGAGGCTGCTGGCCGATCTTCTGGGCATCTCCATCGCCGCCGGCATCTATGTGGTGCCTCTCTACACCGTCATGCAGCAACGGGCGGAACCGGCGCACCGGGCCCGGGTCATCGCCGGCAACAATGTGATGAACGCGCTGTTCATGACGGTGGCCGCCGCCGCGGCCGCCGCTCTCATGGCGGGCGGCGTCGGCGTGCGGTCCCTGCTGGCCGGGATGGCCGCCCTCAATCTGGCCGTGGCGGGACTGACCCTTTATCAGACCCGCCGGCACAGGCGAACGGCCCCCTGACGCGGGCCTCAGCGGCGGCCGGTCCTTGCGGGCGGCAGCCCTTCCAGCCAGCGGACGAACACCTCATGGGCCGCCAGGGACATGTTGGCGGCATGCTCCGCGGCCTGGGCCCGCAACGTCGGCACATCGACGCCCGTCGCAGCCTCGATCTCAACGGCGTGTCCCACATACCACCGTTCAAGTTGCAGCGGATCGACCTCCAGATGGAACTGCAAAGCGAGACCGTAATCCTCGATGGCGAAGGCCTGGTTGGGCACGGCCGGAGTGGCGGCCAGACGGATCGTCTGGTCGGGCAGGTCGAAGGTTTCGCCATGCCAGTGCAGAACCGGCAATCCGTCGATCGGCGCCAGCACCGAATGAGCGCCGGCGTCGGTCAGGGAAAGCGGCGCCCAGCCGATTTCCCTGACCTCGGCGGGATAGACCCTCTTGCCGAAGGACCGCGCCATGATCTGGGCGCCAAGACATATGCCGAGCGTCGGCCGCTCGCGCTCCAGACGCCGGTAAACCGCCTCGATTTCCTCCGTCAGAAACGGGTAGATATCGTCCTGGTTGGCGCTGATCGGCCCGCCCAGAACCACCAGCAGGTCAGCATCGGCAAGGTCATGGATGTCGAGGGGGTCAATTCCGGCGTCACGATAGGCCACCTGGTAGCCAGATCGCCAGAGCAGCGGCCCCAACTGACCCAGGTCCTCGAAATTGACATGGCGAATGGCGATCGCGGTCTTCATCGCTCAACAAACCCCTTGGTGTCGTTCTGACAGAACGGTTCTTAGTTAACGATATCGCGTCTTTTTTCCGGCCCGGTTAAACGGAAGTCTGACTGTGGACGGCGGCAAGGATAAGAAGAATGGCCGAGTAGTGGCAGGCCGCCGCCGCCAGAACACAACCGTGCCAGATGGCACTGTGATACTTCAGTTTCGACAGACGATGCAAAGGAGCCCCCAGGGTATAGAGAAGGCCCCCCACGCCCAGCAGAACCAGCGCTCCCCACTGCAACCGCTGGAAAATCACGTCGATATGGATCAGCCCGCACCATCCCATAAGAACATAAAGGGTGATCACCGCCCCCTTCAGCCGGCGATGCAACAGGATCCGCGCCGCGACGCCGGTCACGGCCGCCAGCCAGACCCCGATCAGCAGGCTGGTGCCACGGTCCCCCCCGATGACCAGCAGGCAGAACGGCGTATAAGTTCCCGCGATCAGCAGATAGATGACCGCGTGATCAACGAGGCGGACCATCGGATGGCGCAGTGTCGCGTTCAGGATCGACGCGATGAACATGGCGACTAATGTCAAACCATAGGTCAGCACCGCCGCCGTCGCCACGGAATCGGTCCAGGTTGCCGCCAGATAGGTCAGAACTCCGACCCCGACGACGCTTGCCGCCAGTCCCGCCCCCTGCACCGCCACATCCGCCACATGCTCTATCCGCGAAACCATGGTGTCACCTCGTTCCGCCACCCGTCCGGGAGTTGCCGCCCCGGGAACAAGGATGGCCGGCAACAGAAACATCATAGAATGCATGGAGACAGCGCCCCGCCCAGCGGGCGTTCCGGAACCAATCACCATGCAAGCCACTATACTTCTTGCCGAGACCCCCGCAACACGGGGAATTCCGAATTGGGGGGATGCGGCCGTGATTCCTGATCCTGGCGTGATCGTTCTCGGTCGGGGGCTATGCCGGGCGACATAGCCGGAGAGCGGGACAGTGAGACGCTGAGGACCCTGGCATCCCGCCCGGTTACTGCCAGGGCCGCAAGTCCGGAAGGACTCCATGAGGGAGAGATCCCGGAACTAATGCCGTGGTATGAAAGCGGTCGCCCCGTCAAATGCAGGACGCGACGGACAGGATGGGCCGGTCCTTTTCGCAAATCGTCTCTGGGACCGGAGAACGTCGCCCATCGAAGCGCAACTGCGCGCCGGACGCAACCCTATTATGTCGGCCTGTGGCGGTCCTTTTGCAGGAACGCCAGGGGAGAGCGGCGCCGAAGTCGGATTAACGCGGTTCAAGCCGGGCGACGGCGCAGGGGGGAGCGTGCGAAAGAACTCCACCGGCGGCTCCGGAGTCCCTGCCGGAGTCCGGCGCGAAAGCGGTGGAATTGCTGAGCGTCGGCTTCGCCGGAACACAGGCGCGGAGGCCTGTGTCCCTGATTTTTCCCATGCCCGGACGCTTGGCCCCGCTCGCGCGTGCCGGGCGGCACCCCGCATCCGTCTTCTGATTGGCGATGCGTCGGGACGATAACGCCGGTCAATCGGCCGGATTCGGGCGTCCGCGCAGGTCCTTTGTCGTCGAGCGGTGACTCTTTTCCTCAAGCCGGCGACGTTTCGATCCCAGGGTCGGGCGGGTCGGGCGGCGATAGACGGGAACCACCGCGGCTTCGCGGATCAGATCCAGCAGACGCTCCAGGGCATCGGCCTTGTTCATGTCCTGACTGCGGAACCGTTGGGCGGAAATCACCAGCACGCCCTCCCTGGTCAGGCGCCGGCCGGCCAGACGTTCCATCCGGTCCCGCACGGCGTCGGGCAGCGAGGGGGAGTTGCGGACGTCGAACCGGAGCTGCACCGCCGATGACACCTTGTTGACATTCTGCCCGCCGGGACCGGCGGCGCGTACGAAGACAAACGACAATTCTGCCTCGTCCAGCAGGATCCGTGGCGTCACCGGGATCATGGGAAACACCGCCGTCCGGTAAAACAGGCGCGGCATTGACTATGCGAAAGAAGCGTCATCCGCCCACCATACAGGATCGGGATCCCGGCGGCGATACCGGGATCCGAAGCCTGTCCCGTCACAAAGCGGCGGCGCCCGCCACATGCCTTACAAAACGAAGCAGATTGCAGGCATAGCCATATTCATTGTCATACCAGGCAACAAGTTTGACAAAGGTCGGATCGAGCCCCATGCCGGCGCTGGCGTCGAAGGTTGACGGCCGGTTGCAGCCCCGGATGTCGGTCGAAACGATCGCATCCCCGGTATAGCCGAGGACATCCTTGAGTTCGCCCGCGGACGCCTCCCGCATGGCCTCGCAGACCGCATCATAGCTCGTTTCGCGGATCAGTTCGGCGGTCAGGTCGACCGCGGAGACATCCGATGTCGGCACCCTGAAGGAGATCCCGGTCAGACGGCCGGTCAGCTCCGGAATGACCTTTCCCATGGCATTGGCCGCCCCGGTGGCGAAGGGAATGATGTTGCCCTCTATGCTTCGCCCGGCGCGCCAGTCTTTCGACGACGGGGAATCCACGGTCTTCTGGGATTGTGTCGCGGCATGGACGGTGGTCATCAGGCCGCGCCGGACCCCCCAGCGGTCGTTCAGAACTTTCACGCCCGGTGCCAGGCAATTGGTGGTGCAGGCCGCCGCCGAGACGATGGTCTGCCCGGCATAGCGCCGGTGGCTGACACCGTAGACGAACAACGGCATGTCGTCCTTCGGCGTGGCCGACAGGACCACCTTCGGCGCCCCCGCCTCCACATGGCCCTGACACCCCGCGGTATTGAGAAATCGGCCGGTCGATTCGATGACCACGTCTGCACCGGTCTCGCCCCAGCGGGCTCCCGACGGCTCCGCCGACGACGTCAGACGGATCGGACGGCCATCGACCAGCAACCGTCCGGTCTCAGCGGAAACCTCGCCTGGAAAACGTCCATGGACGGAATCGTAGCGCAGCATATGCGCCAGATAATCGGCCTCCAAAAGGTCGTTGATCGCGACGATCTCGACATCTCGGAACTCTGTCCGTGCGGCGCGCAGAACCATGCGCCCGATCCGGCCAAAGCCGTTGATGGCGACACGTACAGACATCATTTTCTCCTGTCGGTCCTTGGGCGGACGCCCGGCGGGTCGCCCAGGGGCAGTGCCGGTGCCTCATGTGAAGGAAGCCCGCCGTCCCGGCCGGAACAAGGCCGGGCCGGGCGGGCGGGCGGGCACCCC
>WASQ01000011.1 GCA_009712185.1 Telmatospirillum sp.
CCGCAAGCGGGCGAGGGAGTCTATTGGTCGCCGTTACTCGGACAGGCTCCTCGCGCACCGACTCATTCAAAAGGGTCCATGCCGAGACTCCGCACGGGCGAAAAAGCTCTGTTTTTTTCAATGCTCGAACGCCGCTGGGGCTTAAGCGCTTTGATCTGCCACGCGACTCTTTTGTTTGTGTCAATGCACCAGGCGACGGAGGAAAACCACTGTCTCATTCAGTTGACCACGGGCACGCACTTGGTACGGAAAATTAACCCATTTTAAATATGGGTATAATAAATTACCATCTCTTCACATAAAAGGCTGTCGGGGAGGCCTCCAGGCATTCCCGGCGGCCCAAGAAACGTCCATCCAGGAAAGGACGCCGCCCCGGAGAACACGTCCCGACAGAGACCATCGGACTCAAGTCCCTTCCAAGACGGTGGACTGACTCTGAACGGCAGGAGCCGCTCCGCCCGTCAGAACGCCGGCACGGTCCGGGACGCCGGTTGGTCACAGCATCCGAAGACGTGGGAACCGACCTTCCGGCCCGGTCCACCAGAGCCGGGGTCACGGCTGGGCGGCGCAAAAATCAAGGCGGACTGCGCCGGGAGGGGACAGGTGAAAAGGCGGATAGGTATCTCAGTCAAACTGCTGTCGGTGGTTGCCGGCAGTGTCGTCGGCTTTCTTGTGGTCGTGGCACTGGCCTTAAGCGTTCTCAGAGCCTCCATGCTGGAGGACCGCGAAATCAAGATCCGCAATCTCAGCGAAACGGCGCGGGATATCGCAAAAGGATTTCACCAGCGCGCCCTGAAGGGCGAAATGGACGAGGCAACCGCCCAGTCCATGGCGAAGGATACGATTCGCCAATTGCGCTTCGACAAGGTCGAATATTTCTTCATCTATTCCACGGACGGCATCTGTCTGATGCTTCCTCCGGTCCCGGAAAGGGAGGGGAAGAATGTCATCGACATGAAGGACAGCAATGGCGTTCCCTTCATCCGCCGCCTGATCGACGCCGGCAGGGGCGATGAACGGCCGGTTTACTACAAATTCCCCAGGGCCGGGACTGCCGAACCGGTCGACAAGGTCGCAACCACAGCGGCGTTCGAACCCTGGGGATGGGTCATCGGCACAGGCATCTACATCGATGATGTGGATACCCAGTTCCGGGTCGCCGCAACCCGCTTCGGGGGCATCGCCTTCGTCGTCATCGCGATCGTCGCGACCGGCGTCTGGCTGCTGTCGCGCCATATCGCAAGGCCGCTGGTCCATCTCAGCACCGTGACGGAACGCCTCGCCCGTGCCGACTACAAGGTGGAGATCGAGGACACGGAACGGGGCGACGAAATCGGCGCCTTGTCGCGGTCCATCCTGGTTCTGCGGGACGCGGCCCGGGAATCGCAGGAATTGCGCGCAGCCCAGGACCGTCACAAGGTCGAGGCGGAAACAAGCCGACGGCAAACCGCGGCCCGCATGGCCGACAGCTTTGAAGGAAGCGTCAAACAGGTTGCCGACGCGATCGGGGACGCCGCCGGTGAAATGCGGAGTGCCGCGCAGTCCCTCTCCAGCATGGCGGACGCCGCTTCCGAAGAGGCCACCAATGTGGCGGCGGCCGCGGAACAGGCGTCCGCCAATGTGCAGACGGTGGCCGCCGCCGCCGAGGAAATGGCCTCGTCGATCCAGGAGATAGGACGTCAGGTTCAGGACTCGTCCGGAATATCGGCGCAGGCAGTTTCCGAGGCGGAAGAAACCAATGCGCTGATCGAGGGACTTGCAAGCGAAACCGGGCGGATCGGCGAAGTGGTGGACCTGATCAACAGCATCGCCGCCCAGACCAACCTTCTCGCCCTTAACGCCACGATCGAGGCCGCCCGGGCGGGAGAGGCCGGCAAGGGGTTCGCCGTGGTCGCGGGAGAAGTTAAAAATCTCGCCAATCAGACCGCGAAAGCCACCAGCGATATCGCCATCCAGATCGGAACCGTTCAGGAGGCGACCGGCAGGGCGGTCGGCGCCATCCGGGATATCGGCGCCACCATCAGCCGCCTCAGCGCGATCTCGGCGGCCATCGCGGCCGCCGTCGAGCAACAGCATGCGGCATCGTCCGAGATCTCCCGCAACATCCAGCAGGCCGCCGAGGGAACCCGTGTGGTGACAGCCCATATCGGTCAGGTCAGCCGGTCCAGTTCGGATGTCAGGGACACGTCGGGAAAAGTCCTGGCCTCATCCGGACAGCTTCTGGATCAATCCCACAGACTGGAAACCGAGGTGGCAACCTTTCTTGGCGCCGTCCGCGAGGCGTAATACGCATCCGCGCTGATCGGAACCGGTCGGCGCGGCCCTCATCGGGCCAGCCAACCGGCGATGAGCAATCCTCATCGCCGGTTGGCATAATCCCGGACGAACAAGCCCGCAAGCCCCGTTGCCGGCATCGACGACAAAAGCCGCCCCGGTCTCACAACATCCCTGACATCGCTTATTTCCATCGAGACACCGACCCTGCGGACGGATCCGTGTGGACGTTGAAATCCTAAAAGAAGAAAATCCGCATCACCCCCGCTAAAAACGCCATTCCTGACTCGCGGGGGTGTCTTGCAGAATAAATTCCGCACTCGGCTCACCGAGTTATCTCTTGGGCTTGATGAGTTGTCGCCGGTGCCAAGTAAATCGGCAACCTAATATAAATCCGGTGGCGTCATTCTTGTCTTTCCACCTCCACTGTAGTGGACGGTGACTACTATATTGGCCCTATTCACGAAATAGTCAAGTCAAGAATGGCTCCGAAGCGGGACGCCCGGGTGACCCCGCTCGTCCCGGACCATTCGAGCGGATCGGAACCGGTCCGCGCGGGCCTCATGACGTTTCGATCCTGGCTCCGGAGAAAGCCGCCTGGCCCGGTCGAGCGCACAGGGACCTGTCCCGACATCCTGTTTTGGCCGGACGGGGGCACCCATTTGACCTGCCTCACCCAACGCCAACGGAGATGCCAAATCATGCCCCCCGTGTCATAGTATCCCCTTGTTTCGTGATGCGATTATTGGAGGAGAGCCCGATGAGTGACACGATCTATCCTCCCGATCTGACCGGTCGCCCCTTCGCTTTGGGCCTGACGGTGCGTTTTCCGGTACCACCGGACCGCCTTTACGATGCCTGGACCCGCCATATCGACCGCTGGCTGGCGTCCCCGGGCTCCGCCCGCATGTCGTTCGAAAAAGGCGCGCCGTTCTATTTTGACCTCATGGAAACATCCGGTGAGGCGCCGGCCCCGGCCGGCCGGCCCCATTATGGCCGGATCCTCGGACTGGAGCGCGACCGCGCCCTCGACCTGGCCTGGATGAGCGGAGCGGGGGGGACCGACGGGGCCGAGACCCTGCTTTCGGTCCGGTTTGAGAAGGCCGGCGATCGGGAGACCGACCTCCGTCTCACCCATCAGGGATTTGCCACCGAAGACGCCAGGAACCGCCAGGAGAGAACATGGCGGTTCCTGCTGGACAGTCTGGCTGCCATCGTGCCCGGCGCGAAACCGGTCTCGGCGACCGACATCGAAGAGGACAGCCCCCTTCCGGCTGAACCGGTGTCCGCCCCTGTCGCCTTTGACGATCTGGTGGAGGCCTTTGTCTTCGTCAGCAGCGGTCAGCCCATGGAATACAAGGCGGCCATTGCCGTCGAGACCGGCGCGATCCACTACCATGACGAATGGGAGGACGTCGATATCGAAGGGTCGGAAGAGGGCGCGGGCGACTTTGATATGGACTTCGGCGACCGCTACATCCCGGTCCCCCACCGCAGCGATCTCGATCTCGGGGCGAGGCTCGCGCTGCGGTTCGCAAGCGAGGTCCTGCCGGATCGCTATGAACAGGTATCGCGCATTTTTCATCATCGCGGCGCGTTCGGGCAGTTCAAATCCCTTCTCCATGAGGAGGGATTGCTGGAGCGCTGGTTTGCTTTTGAGGCCGCGGCCGCAGCCCGGGCGTTGCGCGACTGGTGCCGCGCCAACGGCATCCCGGTGACGGCCCGCCCCGCGACCAAAGCCGGCTGACGGACAGCCGCGCCCGCCGACCGGCGGGCCCATGGCGCGGGCAAATCCCGGGAGGCGATCGCCGGTGAGCCCTGCGCCGGCTGCCGGCGGTTCGGGTGACGCCCGTCCGGCGGGCGGAGGGGACCGGACGGACCGGTTCCGGTCGGCACGGATCGGCGTCATCCCAAATCCCGATGGGGTCACTCATCGCCGGTCGGTGTCGGGCTGCGTGACGGCATGGAGGTCGGCGTCGGCCACCCTGCCTTGTTATCAGTAATCCTCCACCTCGCCCAGACGGTAGCGGTCTCCGTCCCGGCGGGCCATGGTCAGATCGCCGGTGGGATGACCGAAGACGGTCGCATAGTCGCCCCGGCTCCGCCGGCTGTCGGCGATCTGCAATTCAACCTCCGCCTGAAGCCAATGATCAAGGTCACGCCCCTCGGGGCATCCCTGCGCCTGCCAGATCTCGAACGCGCGCTGACGAATCCTGTTTTCGTCGATCATCGCCGATCATTCCCTTTTCGCGGGAAGTCCTCTGGGATGCCAGCCTGTCACAGGACCGATCCCGTCTGCTGTCCAGAAGCCGCTGCGATTGCCGGCGGCAGTTGGGCGGCGACATCGACCGACCAGGCCGTCTCCTCCCCGGCAACGCTCTTGAAAAGAGTTTAGCGTCTATTTCCTGCAACTATCAAAGGTAATTCCGGCATCCCTGCCAACAGGCGGATTCAGAAAGCCGCCGGAATGCGGGCCAGATCCCCATCTGCGCGAACGCCATTGGCGCGCGCCATATCGATCAGGGCACGCAATGCCGCCGGAACTTGTCGATGTCCCGAATAGTAAAGAAAGAAGCCGTCGAAGTATGGGGACCATTCCTCCAAAACCCGAACGAGCTGCCCGCTTTTGAGATAAGGCTCCGCAACCGCCTCGATGGTATAGGTCACGCCAATTCCATCAATTGCCGCGCGAACGGCCAGGTCAAAATTGTTCACGATGACCCGGCCGTTTCCCGCAATCGTTGAGGTTACACCATCGCGGACGAACGGCCATTCGAACAATCCGCCGCCGGCGGGGTGGCGGTACTGAATGCAGTGATGGCGCAACAGATCGTCGGGTGTTTTGGGGGCATGGGACTTCGCGAAATACTCGGGCGATCCCACAACGGCCACCTTCCCCGGCCCCCAGAGCCGGCCCGCGATCATGTCCGCACCACCCCACTCCCGCGGACCAATGCCGGCGTCGAAACCATTGGCGACGATATCGACGGGATTCTCATTCACATAGATTTCCAAAGACACTTCCGGATAGGTCCCGAGAAACTGGCACCACATCGGCGCGATCACGGCCGCCGCGGCATTGTGGATGGCGCAGATCCGCAGCCGACCGAAAGGCTTCTGACGCTCCGCATTCACGCCCTCCAGCGCATCCTCGATCTGGCCCATCGCCGGCCGCAGCCGTTCGAAAAGACGCTGGCCGGCATCGGTCAGGGACACACTGCGCGTCGTCCGGTTGAGCAATCGGACGCCGAGGCGCTCTTCCAGTTGCCGGATCGTATGGCTGAGAGCCGAGGGCGTGACCTCGAGCCGCGATGCGGCGGCCCGGAAACTGAGCCGTTCCGCCACAAGGACAAAGGCAGCCAGATCGGCGAAATCACTGCGGCGCACTCTTGAATTCCTCTCACTAGCGAATGCAACAAATAACGGATTTTCATTTTCGTTATTCGTCAGCATTTTATTGACACGCGCCGACGATTGGTCAAGTGAAACATGGTGAGAAACAGGACTATATTTCTGATGCGAAGAAGAATTTTCTGCGCCCCAGATCTGTCCCCGGTCCTGCACCAGCCCCCCAACATTTGACCGTTCCCGGCCGAACTTATGGGAATGCCTCGCAAGAAGGCACCCCTCCCCGGGGCGATCGCAATCGGCAACCGTGCCGTCATCCCCTCCCCGCCCCCCCGGCGGCACGGCCCGCAGCGATCGCCCCGCCCCCCCGTTTCAGGTGACGAGATGGAC
>WASQ01000071.1 GCA_009712185.1 Telmatospirillum sp.
TGATCTGTTCGTCTTCAGATCCAAGCGGGGCGACAAAATCAAGATTTTGGCCTGGATCGTGTCCCGTTGAGTGGTGTAACAGCGGACACCGTCTGATCTCCGGCGAGGCTGGCCGGGACTATCAGGCGGCCGCGACAGGCGGCAGGCAGGCCAAGGGATCATCGCTCAGAGGAGCGACGGTTTCCAGGGTCATGTAGCGGGAGCGTTGGACGGCCCATTCATCGTTTTGCTTCAGTAAGATAGCGCCGATCAGGCGGGTGATTGCAGCTTCGTTTGGGAAGATGCCGACCACCTCGGTGCGTCGTTTGATCTCGCCATTGAGGCGCTCGATGGGATTGGTGGAGTGCAGCTTGGTGCGTAAGCATTCGCCGAGTACCGCATCGATGATCTGGCATTGAGGCGGTTGGTCAGGCGGCGTTTTCTTGGAGCTGCCGCTGAGCTTTCCAGTTCCAGGGCAGGAGATCGTCGATCTTGTTGGCTGGGTGATCGGCGATGCGGGTCAGCACGTCGGCCAGCCAGGCCTGGGGATCGACGTCGTTCATTTTTGCCGAGACGATCAGACTGTACGTAACCCTTCGGGCAGGACCGCCTGACATTTTTCCGTGCGCTATGGCGCAATAGCACCGGTGCAAGCACTGGTGTTTGCACCGGTGTTAAGGACGGTGCGATGGCTCGGATCGAAGTGATCAGCGGGATGGAACGTCGGCGGCGGTGGAGCGCCGAAGAGAAGCGTCGGCTGGTGTCCATGGCGTTTGCCCCCGGCGCGGTGGTTTCGGCGGTGGCGCGGCGCGAGGATGTTCATCCGAACCAGCTTTATCGATGGCGCCAGGAGCTTCGGCTGCTTTCGCCGGCGTTCGCCGAAGTTGTCGTTGCCGAGGGTTTTACGGCGCCGGTTCCGTCGATTACCTCCGTTGTGCAGGATATGACGATGATCGAGATTGTCATGGCGGACCGCACATCGCTTCGCCTGCCATCGGCGATCTCGCCGGATTTGGCGGCGGCGGTCAACCTCGCCGGAGATCAGACGGTGTCCGCTGTTACACCACTCAACGGGACACGATCCGCGACGGTCGTCGACACGGGGCACGCCGCGCGGTTTGTTCGGCAACAGCGGCTGGATGATCGACCATTCATAGTCGGTCAATTCGTAGCGACGACGGGTCATTCAAGGGCTCCAAAGAAACTGAAGCCTTTGAATCATAAAAAGGAAACGCTGGGAACCCCTTTATGGGTTTACGCCCTAAACTTCTTGTTTAAGTCATTTTAACTTTTCTGATATATCGTTACCGAAATTTCCGTGGAGCTATGACATGAATTTCAATATCTTCTCGAATGGAGATACGCCAGAAGGTAATCTCAGAAATTATTACATGTTACTTTTCCATTCTTTTTCAGATTTAGGACACAATCTTGTATTCGAGAAGCAATGGCTTCCATCCCCCTTTGTGAATATCGTCATCAACCCGCTTTTTGCTACTAAACATCAAAGAAGAGATTTTAACGAAATAATTGACGCTAAAATACCTTATGGCCTAATGGATTATGAGATATTTAGTGGTGATAGTTTTAATCATGGAGTGTTTCCTCTAAATAAGGAAGAGCAGGATTTTATAAAAAAATTTATTGAAAATGCATCTTTTATTTGGGCTGCGGTGGGGGAAAATTACGAAAAATATCGAGAAATTAATCCTAATACAGCATACATCCGGTATGGATATCACGAAAGAGTATTTGAGATACCTAAGGCGGAGGAGAAGGGTATCGACGTGTTCTTTTTCGGGACCGTCAGCGGTGACGGTGAAACAGAAACATTTCGTCGAGGCATACTGCGACTTTTACAAGAGTCTGGTTTATCTGTGTACTTCCAGGGGTGCGGAACATCAGTTCATTCAAGAAATTCTTTTATCAGGCTGGCTAGAATTAATCTAGACATACCGCACCTTCCCCCATTTACCCATGTTAGCCCTCAAAGGATCGTGTATATGGCGAACAACGGCATCTGCCCTCTCAGTCTCCCTACTGCCGATCCAGAGGGATATCTGAAATATGCACGGGTCTTCCCCTTGGAGGAACTCGTGACGGGGTGCCGAGCCTGGATCGGAGCCAAAGAATATATGACGGAAGGGGAGAGGGTTCTGGCCTTACTAAAACAGGAACCGATGGTCGAGGTGATTGAGCGTGTCCTCGACGAGACATTCGCAAGGTAGTTCTCGTTATTCACGAGATTTTACGCATAGACGCCGTGTAATACCGGTCGCCTTATGAAATGACTTCTTGGATCCACGGATAGAGGGACAGGCTTGTGATTCGGTCTGTGCCGGCGGCGAGAGCGTTCCATGCGTCGCAGCAAGCCTGGATGATGGCCGCTCGGTCTGGCCAAAGGCGAAGGGACAGGAATCGTTCCCGGAGATAGTTAACCCTCCCCTGTGTGCCAATGATTCTTGCGACAAACTCGGGCTATGAGGTTTAGGGCGTGGACTCATTAACCGGCACACCAGATCCGGCAGGCAATCAGCTTGACGGCGGCGAGGAAGTTGAGCGGGTCCTTGTCGTATCGGGTGGCAACCCTCGCACCTGGTCGGTCGACGAGAAGCTGGCGATCGTCGCCGAGAGCTACTCGGCGATGACATCGATTTCGGAGGTCGCCCGCCGACACCAACTGAACCGTAACCAGCCTTTCCAATGGCGCGCACAATTCCGGCGGGGCGATCTTGGTGGGCCGGTGGTTGAGCCGTTCATTCCCCTAACCATCAGCGATGTCAGTGAACCGGTTGACCGTTGCCGCGTGGTTCACCGGGTGCTTATGCTGCGCCCGCGGAAAACAAAAAGGTCCCCGGCGTGAGGATCGTAAGCATCCGGTGAACCACGCGGCAACGGTCAGTCCCGGCAGCTTTCGCGGTCGATGACACCGCAACGATAGCCGTCGGCCCACGACCGATGTTCGATGGTGCCCGGTTCATAGGGGTTGTCTGGGGTTTCCCAGTCGCGCTCGCGCATGGCGGTCCAATGACCTTCTGCCCATGCATCAACGTCCCAGTCTTCCTCCATAGGCATGCTACCCTTGTGATGGCCGATGATCAGGCTGCCACGGTGGCTGCGGCATCGCGGGGCCGCCAGTGCCAAGGCAACAGCTCATCGATCCTGTGTGCGGGGTGTTCGGCGATGCGGGCCAGCACATCGGCCAGCCAAGCTGTAACCCTTCGGGCAGGACCGCCTGACATTTTTCCGTGCGCTATGGCGCAATAGCACCGGTGCAAGCACTGGTGTTTGCACCGGTGTTAAGGACGGTGCGATGGCTCGGATCGAAGTGATCAGCGGGATGGAACGTCGGCGGCGGTGGAGCGCCGAAGAGAAGCGTCGGCTGGTGTCCATGGCGTTTGCCCCCGGCGCGGTGGTTTCGGCGGTGGCGCGGCGCGAGGATGTTCATCCGAACCAGCTTTATCGATGGCGCCAGGAGCTTCGGCTGCTTTCGCCGGCGTTCGCCGAAGTTGTCGTTGCCGAGGGTTTTACGGCGCCGGTTCCGTCGATTACCTCCGTTGTGCAGGATATGACGATGATCGAGATTGTCATGGCGGACCGCACATCGCTTCGCCTGCCATCGGCGATCTCGCCGGATTTGGCGGCGGCGGTCATTGGTGCGCTGGTGCGGCGATGATCGCCATCCCGAGCGCGGCGAAGGTGTGGCTGGCCGTTGGGCACACCGATATGCGAAGAGGCATGCCGGGTCTGGCCTTGCAGGTTCAGGAGGGGCTGGGCCGCGATCCGCATGCGGGCGATCTGTTCGTCTTCCGGGGTTGCCGCGCCGACATGGTGAAGATCATCTGGCACGACGGCGTTGGGATGTCGCTTTATGTGAAGCGATTGGATCGCGGCCGCTTCGTATGGCCGTCGCCGGCCGATGGGGTTGTGGCGATCTCGGCGGCGCAACTCGGCTACATGCTGGACGGCATCGATTGGCGGAACCCGCGCCACACCTGGCGTCCCGGCCTTGCCGGATAGGGCGCCATCGAACGTTTTGATTATGCTGGATTCCATCAACATATTCAATGCGATGGCAGATAAAAGCGGTGCTTTTCCGCCATTTTTCGGCGAAGATTCCGGCATGGAACCGACGCCTGCCGATCTGCCCGACGACATCGACGCCTTGAAGGCGATGGTGCTGGCCGAGCGGGCGCGGAACGCAGAAGATGCGGCTCTGATCGCCCATCTTCAGCTGCAGATCGAGAAGATGCGCCGGGAGATGTTTGGTCACCGGGCGGAGCGAACCAGCCGTCTTCTCGATCAACTGGAGCTGCAGTTGGAAGAGGCCTGCGCCGCCGCCAGCGAAGACGATCTGGCCGCCGAACAGGCCGCGGCACAGAGCACCACCGCGATTGCCGCCCATCAGCGCAAACACCCGGTCAAAAAGCCGCTGCCGGCCCATCTGCCGCGCGAGCGGGTGGTTGTTCCCGGCCCGACCTCCTGCTCCTGCTGTGGCTCCACACATCTGGCCAAGCTGGGCGAGGATATCACCGAGACACTGGACGTGATCCCGCGCCAGTGGAAGGTGATCCAGACGGTGCGCGAGAAGTTCACCTGCCGGGACTGCGAGACGATCAGCCAGGCTCCTGCGCCGTTCCATGCGATCCCGCGCGGCTTGGCCGGCCCCAGCCTTTTGGCGATGGTGCTGTTCGAGAAGTTCGGTCAGCACCAACCGCTGAACCGGCAGGCCGAGCGCTATGCCCGCGAGGGTGTCGAGATCCCGCTGTCCACTCTGGCCGATCACGTCGGCGCCGCATCCTTCGCGCTGGCCCCGCTGTTCAAGCGGATCGAGGCGCATGTTCTGGCCGCCGAGCGATTGCATGGCGACGACACCACGGTGCCGGTCTTGGCCAAGGGCGGCTGCGTGACCTCCCGATGTTGGGTTTACGTCCGTGACGATCGAACGTTTGGCGGGACGGCGCCGCCAGCGAGCTTATTCTACTACTCGCGCGACCGCGCCGGAGAACACCCGCGAACGCATCTGGCGGTTTACGCCGGCATCCTGCAGGCCGACGCCTACAGCGGCTATGGCAAGCCTTACGACCCCGCCCGACAACCGGGTGTAGTGACCGAAGCGCTGTGCTGGGCGCACTCGCGACGCAAGCTGTTCGAACTGGCCGATATCGCAGCCACCGCCCGGCGACGCTCGCACGGCAAGTCGGAACACGTCATCTCGCCGCTCGCGCTCGAAGGCGTGCGCCGGATCGACGCCATCTTCGCCATCGAGCGCGACATCAACGCCAAAAGTGCGCAAGACCGTCTGGCGGTCCGCAGGGAACTCAGCCGGCCGCTGGTCGATGACCTTCACGTCTGGATGATGGAAAACAGGGCCAAGCTCGCCAACAAAAACCCCGTCGCCAAAGCCATGGACTACATGCTCAAGCGCTGGACCGGCTTCACCCGCTTCCTCGAGGACGGGCGCATCGATCTCTCCAACAATGCGGCCGAACGCGCCCTGCGCGGCATTGCTCTCGGAAGAAAGTCTTGGCTCTTCGCCGGATCGGACCGTGGCGGGCAACGCGCCGCCTTGATGTACAGTCGTATCCCTCCAGCGGCGGCCGCCTACTGGTCGCCGACCTGATGCGTTCAGGCTCGGCCGTCCATATTTTGCAGATGTATTCATATGGGGTGAGGCCCTTGAAGGTCTTGAGCCGTTTGGCGAAGTTATACTAGGTCCCGGTAATCAGCACCCATGGGCCCATTCTCGGAGTCCGACGGACATGATGGTCCAGGGTTGAGCAAC
>WASQ01000019.1:0-47702 GCA_009712185.1 Telmatospirillum sp.
GCTCCTGTTCCGGGGCATGCGGTGGAGGTGTCGGCGTCGATAACTGCGGGAATCGATGTGTTAATTATTCAGCATGTTATTACACAGCGTATTCATCGTGTAAGGCTGTCTCTGGTTGTTATAATTTACCGGGATATACGTGTGATTGTCCTGTCATTCCATGGTCGAAAAATCCGTCACACCCAAGCGGTATACCTGCGCCAGGAGGCAATTATAACCCCTGGTCACCAGTGCCCGCTGGCTGTTCGTTCGTGAGATCCATTTCTGGAACAGATTTTAACACCGGAGCGCAGTGTGGGCCGACAGCTAATGCAGGAGGTCTTTCCTCTTGTCGAGCCACCACAAATGAATTCATCTGTCGATAATGAATTATAAAAATATATTATATTTTATATTTATTTTTACAGCATTAATGGTGATTTTTTATAGATTATTTATTTCATATGGGGAAGCGCAAATGTTTGCCAATTCAAATATTTTGAATTTCGTCAATTATCAAAATGTCGCTCGTCATGCCCAGGGCTGGTCCTCTAACCTCTGTGCTGAAGGCGTGCAAACCTCCGCTACAGTGAATAGTGTCATTGGCTGGCAGTCGGCGGCGTTGCCTACCTCCAGCACCCCCTGGATGGGCGGCAACAACGTCGTGCTGCTGGACGGCACGCGCGCCAATTATGGCGTCCAGATCGATGGCACCGGCCAATTGATGATCAAGGACATCGGGGCTGGCGATATCAACAATGGTCAGAGCATCATCGTGACCGGGGCCAGCTATGCGATTTTCAATGGTGGCGCCACGGCCTCGCCCGGCGTCTACAGCCAGATGATTATGATTCAGAAGGGTGACGACGCTACTCTGGCGCGGATGTATGAGTCTTCTTTCGGCCGCATGCCCGATCCGGTGGGGTATGAAAGTTGGAAGGCGCAACTCGATTCCGGCCAGATGTCGCTCCAGAAGATCGGGCAGTCCTTCGTTCAGTCGTCGGAGTTCCAGAGCTTGTTTGGTGTGAACAGTTCGGACCAGCAGTTTGTCGACGCGCTTTACGTCAATGTCCTTGGTCGGGCTGCCGACAAGGCGGGGGAGGCCGGATACACAGCCTATCTGGGATCGATTGAGCCGATCATGGGAATGGCTGCGGCTCGCGCTTCCTTGTTGGTTGCCTTGGCGGGAAGCTCGGAAGAAATTAGCCATTCGTCGTCATGGCTGATCGATCCGACAAAAGGAGGATACGCTGATAACGCAGTGCTAATGCCTGCTCAAACCGTGTTGAACCAGGCTGGATCGACAATCAATCTGACTCTCGCCGCAGCTCCGGAAAATATAATATATTCACCCGATGCGGTCATTAACAGTTGGGGGCATGTTACTAGTGGGTCGGAAATTAATCCAGCAAACGGAAATATTCCAGCATCTCTTATGACATATAATAGCAATCAAATAATAATTGCAGGTAATTCTATTCCAGATGTAACTGCTTATGGTTCGAATGTTACTATTTATGGCTCTTCGTTCAATGGCGGTGCTATTGTTGTAAATTCAACGAGTGATGAAATAATAGTAGGGTCAGGTGCGACATCAATCGGATTTTCTTCATATAATCATGCAAATGATCGGCCGTTATCCATTGCGGGTTTTAAATTAAATCTTGATTCTTATAATAATATAATTTCTGATATAAGTGCATCTTCCTCTGGGTCGATGACAAATAATTATGTGATTTTAAATGCCTCTGCTGGATCTCATTTTGTGGGGGCATCTTTGACGTTCAATACGAGCATGCTTAATGGTGGGGGGCATCCAAATTATATCCTGGAATTAGGGGGGGTGGGGAGAGGGACGAGCGCTGAAGTTGCTCAAGCGATTAACACTGTTTATGTGTTGTCTCATAATGCATCTGAACACTTCACCGTGATTGGGCAAGTTACGCAAACATCATCGATCGCTAATGCGGGAGATACAATTGTATATTCTTATTTTAATATCGGTTCGGGAGGTGTTTACCAAAATGCTGATCTATCAGGGACGGGGCTGGTGACTGCTTCTGACCTGACTCTTGAGGCCAAACTGGTCGGGGTTGCCACGGCGTCCCTGACGCATGCCAATTTCGGGAGCGGTCTGTAACCGTTCTTTCCGATGGCCGCCGTTGAGCATCGGCGAAACCGGCACTTGGTCGGTGGTCCGGAAAGGACGGTCTGCGGTCAAACATCTTGATCTGATGGGGGGTGCCCCTCACTTACGGAAGGGGGTATTTTCGCCCCTCCGATATAGTGGACCTTGCCATGCCAGATCTCCCCAGAGCCTCCGATGTTTCCGATCCCCTGGACGCCGCCGACACGCTGGGCGGACGGGTAAAGCGTTACGCCCGGGTGGCGACGGCGGGCGGGGGGCTGGCCGCGCGGCTGGCGGGTGAGAAGGTCTTCGGCATCCGGGGTGATAATTCCCGCATGGCCTCGGATCTGCGGGTTGCGCTTGGTGGTTTGAAAGGCCCGCTGATGAAGGTCGCGCAGATCCTGTCCACGATTCCCGATGTGCTGCCGCCGGGATATGCCGAGGAACTGTCGCAGTTGCAGTCGAATGCGCCACAGATGGGGTGGCCGTTCGTGCGCCGGCGCATGGCGGCGGAACTGGGGCCTGACTGGCAAAGCCGCTTTGCCCATTTCGATCATGACGCCGCGGCCGCGGCCTCGCTGGGGCAGGTCCATCGCGCCCGTACTCCGGATGGGCGCGATCTTGCCTGCAAGCTGCAATATCCCGATATGGCGTCGGCGGTCGAGGCGGATCTGAAACAGTTGAAGCTGATCTTCAGTCTGTATCGCAGTTATGACACGGCTCTCGATCCTTCCAATGCTCATGCCGAATTGTCCGAACGCCTGCGCGAGGAGGTCGACTATACGCGGGAGGCCGCGAATATGCGGCTTTATCGGCTGATGCTGGAAAAGGAGACGGAAATCCATGTGCCGGAGCCGGACACCGCGCTGTCGACCCGCCGGTTGCTGACCATGGACTGGCTGGATGGCGAGCCTCTGGTCCGGTTCGTGGAACAGCATCAGGAGGCTCGCAACCGTCTGGCCCACACCATGTTCCGCGCCTGGTATGTGCCGTTCTACGATTATGGTGTCATTCACGGAGACCCCCATCCCGGCAATTACACTGTGCGCGCCGATCTCGGCGTCAATCTTCTGGACTTCGGCTGTATCCGCGTATTCCCGGCCAGCTTTGTCGGAGGTGTGATCGATCTTTACAACGCGTTGCAGAATGACGATCCCGACCTGGCTGTGTCCGCCTATGAAAGCTGGGGGTTCTCCAACCTGTCGCGCGACCTGATCGACGTGCTTAATCTCTGGGCGCGCTTCGTCTACGGTCCCCTGCTGGAGGACCGCAAGCGGCTGATCCAGGAGGGGGAGGGGGGTGGCTACGGCCGTTCCGTTGCCGAAAAAGTGCATGCGGAATTGCGCCGTGTCGGGGGTGTCGCACCCCCGCGTGAGTTTGTGCTGGTCGATCGGGCCGCTGTGGGGCTGGGATCGGTATTTCTCCGGCTGAAAGCGGAAATCAACTGGTACCAGCTTTTCCACGACCTGATTCGCGATTTCGACCGGGATGCCATGCGGAACCGGCAGGCCCGGGCGCTGGCCCAGGCCGGGCTCGTCTGATCGCCGCTTCCCGCAGAATGGTGATCCGCCGGTGTGTGTGGTGAGGGGTATATTTATCGATATATTACTTATTGCAACCCGCCGGGCGGTTCAGTAGAAATGACTGAAGCGGTCCGATGGCGCAGAGCCGGCCGGGCAGGCCCCGGGGCATCGGGTGGGCCCTGTCTGACCGGATGACCTTATGCCGCCCGGGCGGAGGCCGCCGGCCTCCCGGGTTTCTTCGCCGGCTTCGCGGTGTCCGCGCCCGGGCGTTCACCGCGAAGCCGGTGGCTCCATCCCGATGCCTTTTTTCGCGCTTTTGCCCGAAGGCCTGGTGCGCAGGACAGGCGAGGGGCGACATTGCCGATTTGATCGTGTATCGTTGGGCATAATTCCGAGTGATTGAAACGATCCAGGTGGCACAACCAGGGCGGTACCCCGAGGGGCGGGTTTCCGTCCGGATTTTCGTGTGGATTTCCGGGGTGGAGGGACGGTGTTGCCGTTCAATCGCCGATGTCAAAACCGGGGGTTCGTCACGGTCGCGTCGCTCCAGGGCGCGCATCTGCACGGGAGAACCATGCCTTGTCGCCGTTGCCGACAATAACCGGATGGGACAGCCGGGCGATTCCCGGACAGGACCGCTTATCCGGCCAGCGCCATTTCCGAGAGATTTGCTTATCAAATGGCCAGCGTGAAAGCCGCGTGGCGCCTCGCTTTTCTAAAGTCATAATTTTTTTGTGGATTTAGTTTGGCCGATCTGGTACGCAACTGAAATTAGTAGCGGGTGGAATGCCCCTGCTGCTCTGTTCCGCCCGCACGCGGGACCGGTTCCGTCCGTCGGGACGGGACGGATCATTCCTCACCGGAGACGTTCATGCCCAGCCCTGCCGTCACCATTCAATCCGCCAAAGGCACCCGGAAGTTGTCTGCCTACCTTGACTGGTTGCAGATGCTTTCTGGGGCGGCGCTTATCATTTTCATGTGGACCCACCTCTGTCTGGTGTCCAGCGTCATCATCAGCCCGTCTGTGATGAATGCGATCGCGTGGTTCTTTGAGGTGACCGGCCTCGTCTATCTGGTCGGTCCCGGGATTTTCCTGGTGTTTCTCACCCACTTCGTCCTTGCGGCGCGCAAGATACCGTTTGTGACGCGCCAGCAGACGGCGATGTGGGACAATGCCAAACGGATGCATCACCAGGATACCTGGCTCTGGCTTGTCCAGGCCGGGACCGCGATGGTTATTCTGATCATGGGCGCGGCCCATATGTGGGTGGTTCTGACCGATCTTCCCATCACCGCGGCCAAGAGCGCTGCGCGTATTCAGGGCGGCGCCTGGCTGGTGTTCTACCTGGTCCTGTTGCCGATGGTCGAGTTGCATGTCGGGATCGGCTTCTACCGCATCGCAGTGAAGTGGGGATTCCTCAAGCGGTCGACCCGCAAGGGGTTCCATGCCAAGGAGAATATGCTGACGATCATCCTGATCGGGATCGGCGTTGTGACCCTGTTGCGCTTCCTGTTCCTCCCCATCCACTAAGGACACGATCATGCAGATCTTCCAAACCGACCTCCTGTGCATCGGGGCGGGCCTGGCGGGCGAGCGCGTTGCCATCGAAGCGGCGGGCAGCGGCTTCTCGGTGGTGTGCCTGTCGCTGGTTCCCGCCCGGCGGTCCCATTCCTCGGCGGCGCAGGGCGGCATGCAGGCGGCCCTTGGCAATTCGGCGATGGGCGAGGGCGATTGCCCGGACGTTCATTTCGCGGATACGGTCAAAGGCTCCGACTGGGGCTGTGACCAGGAAGTGGCCCGGATTTTCGTCGAAAATGCGCCGATCGCGATGCGCCAGATGGCGTTCTGGGGCGTTCCCTGGAACCGCGTCGTTCCCGGCGAACAGACCTATTACAAGGGTGGCAAGCCCTTTACCGCGGTCGAAAAGAAAGAGAACGAGGGGCTGATCCATTCGCGCTCGTTCGGCGGCACCGCGAAGTGGCGCACCTGCTATACCTCGGACGGCACCGGCCATTCGGTCCTGTTCGCGCTCGACAATGTGGCGGCGCAGCGGGGGGTTCAGGTTCACGACAAGACCGAGGTGATTTCGCTGATCCATGACGGCGAAAGCTGCATGGGCGCGATCGTGCGCTGTCTCAAGACCGGCGAACTGCGGGCTTATCTGGCGCGCGCCACCCTGATCGCCAGCGGCGGGTTCGGACGCATCTATCGCGCGTCGACCAATGCCGTGATCAATGACGGCGGCGCCCATATCGCGGCGCTGGATACCGGTGTGGTTCCGATCGGCAACCCCGAGGCCATCCAGTTCCACCCCACGGGCATCGTCCCCAGCGATATTCTGGTGACCGAAGGTTGCCGCGGTGACGGCGGCACGCTGCTGGACGTCAATCAGTACCGCTTCATGCCGGACTATGAGCCGGAAAAGGCGGAACTGGCGTCGCGCGACGTGGTGTCGCGCCGCATGACGGAGCATATGCGCAAGGGTCTTGGCGTGAAGAGCGCCTATGGCGACCATCTGTGGCTGGACATCCGGCATCTCGGCGCCCACCACATCAATACCAACCTGCGCGAGGTGAAGGAGATCTGCGAGAACTTCCTCGGGGTCGATCCGATCTCCCAGTTGATCCCGGTGCGTCCGACACAGCACTATTGCATGGCGGGCGTCCGGACCAATAAGGACGGCGCCGTCTATGGCCTGAAGGGCCTGTTCTCGGCGGGCGAGGCGGCCTGCTGGGATATGCACGGGTTCAACCGCCTGGGCGGCAATTCGCTGTCCGAGACGGTGGTGGCCGGCATGGTCGTCGGTGCCAAGGTGGTGGAGTATCTGAAGGGCGACGACACCACGATCAAGATGAGCGCCGTGCGCGACGCCTACGCGAAGCAGCAGCAGCGGATCCGGGACCTGATCTCCGGCACCCACGGCCGCGAGAATGTCTTCGCGCTGCGCGAGGCCATGCATGACGCGTTGATCAAGGGCGCGGGCATCTTCCGCAACGGCCAGGATCTGACCGCGGCGGTGGAAAGCCTGAAGGAGACGCTGGCGCGGGCGCGTCGCGCCGGTCTGGCCTCCAACGGCGTCGGCGCCAATCCCGAACTGGCCCTGGCGCTGAAGATCGAAGGCATGGTCAAGCTGGCGTTGTGCGTGACCCAGGGCGCCCTGATGCGGACCGAATCCCGCGGCGCCCATACCCGCGAGGACTATCCGGACCGCAACGATCGCGACTGGCTGAACCGGACCCTGGCCTATTGGGTCAAGGACGGCGATGACCTGCCGACGCTGAGATATGAGGCGGCGACGCCCAGCTTCGAACTGCCCCCGGGCGAACGCGGCTACGGCGGCGGCAAGATCATCCCGATGGACACCCCGCCCAAAACGGGCAAGAAAAGCGCCTAGTGGAGCGAGGACCTGATCATGTCAAGAACGCTTACGCTGAACGTCTTCCGCTACAACCCCCAGGATCCGGACTCCAAGCCCCATATGGAGCCCTTCATCCTGGAGGAAACCGAGTCGATGACCCTGTTCATCGCGCTCAACAAGATCCGCAATGAGCAGGATCCGTCGCTGCAGTTCGACTTCTGCTGCCGCGCCGGCATCTGTGGCGCCTGCGCCATGGTGATCAACGGCCGGCCGGGCCTTGCCTGCCGGACCAAGACCCGGGACCTTCCGACCGAGATCACGCTGCTGCCGTTGCCGGTGTTCAAACTGGTTGCCGACCTGTCGGTCGACACCGGAACATGGTTCCGCCAGATGTACCAGAAGGTGGAATCGTGGATCCACACGGACAAGGAATTCGATCCGCATGCCCAGGAGGAGCGGATGGACAATGCCCTGGCCGAGGAGATCTACGAGCTCGACCGGTGTATCGAATGCGGGTGCTGCGTGGCCGCCTGCGGCACGGCGATCATGCGGGAGGACTTCCTGGGGGCGGTGGCGCTGAACCGTATCGCCCGGTTCATGATCGATCCGCGTGATGAACGCAGCGTCGACGAATATTTCGACGTGGTCGGCACGGACGAGGGCATCTTCGGCTGCATGGGCCTGCTGGGTTGCGAAGATGTGTGCCCGAAGCAGATCCCGTTGCAGGAGCAACTGGGCAAGCTCCGGCGCAAGATGGCGCTCGCCGCCGTCAACTCCAAGCTGCCGAAATTCCTGAAGGCGCCGAAGTAAACCTTCGTCACCGCAGGGGAAAGGAAAGGGGCCCGGCCGCCAATTGCGGTCGGGCCTTTCCATTATCCCGTTGCGGATAAGACCGGATCCCGATGCGGATAGGACCACGCAAGGGGTCGGCGGGCGGATAGCGGGCGAGGGCCCGCCAACTAGCGGATAGCGGGCGATGGCCCGCCAACTATTTGAATTATGGCGGAAATCTAACCAATGGTGACGGTGCCTTCGGTCAGATTTTCATCGCGGGGGGCGGGGAAAAGCGCCTGGGCCGACCGAGGGCGTCGGCGGCCGTGTTCGGTCACTGGGGCAGGGTGATGCGGTCGCACCGGGTCACGGCGCCGGCCTGCCCCGTCCGGACAGGCATCGTTCCAGCAGGTCGAACACTTTCTGAGTATCGACCGGTTTGGTGACATGGCCGTCCATTCCGGCGGCCAGACATCGCCCCTCATCATGTTCGGCGGAACCGGCCGTCATCGCGATGATGGGCAGCAGACCTCTGGCTCCGGCCAGCGACCGGATCGCCCGCGTGGCCTCCAGCCCGTCCATCTCCGGCATCTGAATATCCATCAGGACGGCATCGAAGCTTCCTTCCGCCACCGCCTCGAAAGCCGCCTTGCCGTCACCCACGACCGTCACCTGATGGCCGAATCGCGTCAGCAGGGCCTGCGCGACCTTCTGGCTGATCAGATTGTCCTCGGCCAGCAGGATCCGCAAAGGCGGCAGGGTGGACGCCATCGTCGTCTCCATCATTTTCGGGCGCTGTTCCTTAAGGGGTCGGTCTGTCAATCGGACAACTCTACCTTAAGGCGGGATGTGGCGATAGCATTTCACGGGTTGTTTGATGTCCGGCACAAGTCCATCACGGGGATGGTGACCAAAAGTTCTATGTCCGGTCATGACCCGGGGCCACCGGATCGGCACGGCGTCCCCTCGATCCTTTGGCGTGGGAAACGATATGACGAAAAGAAACCTGCCGGGGTAGTCCTTCCTTGGTTAGTATGAGAGTATGAAACAGACGATCGTCGCCGATATTCTCGAAATTTTTATGCCGAGTCCTGGGAATGCGCCGACAGATCGAAGTAAAACGGGTTTTCCGGGACGCCATCAGGCCGTTGACCTTCCATCGGTGCCATGGCGTCGCCGCGTGTAATTTCGAGCCGGGTGGAAAGAGCGATGGCCGAGGAAAAGCAGACCGCCGTTTTATCGGATGACACCATGGTGGCCCCCTCCTTTCCCGTAGAGTGGCCGCCCTCGACGCCCCCCGAATCGCCGCCGCCGGCGGCGGAGCCGCATCCCGCAGGCGGGGCGATCCCGGCGCGGGACTCCGAGGGAGATGGCGGATGGCGGGGCCGTCTCACCTATGGAGGGGGCGCCCTGGCGAGCCTCGCCTGGCTCGCCGTCTGCTTTACCTATATCGACAAGGCTTTGGGCTGGAGCAACCTGTTCGATTTGCAACCTCCCGAATTCGGTGGCGCTGTCGGGGCGGCGGTGATGCCGCTGGCTATCCTGTGGCTTGTGATCGCCTTTATCGACCGCGGCGCCATCATGAAGCGGGAGGCGCAGGAATTGCGCCGGTATCTGGACCGCCTGACCTATCCGGCCGACCGGGCGGAGGAGCGTGTCGCCCGCATTACCGAATCCCTTCGCCACCAGTCCGAGGCCCTGAGCGAGGCCTCGGATCAGGCGATCCGGAAAGCCGAGCAGGTCCGGGAGGAGCTGGCGCGGCAGGCCGGAACGCTGGGTGATCTGGCGTCGCGGCTGGAGACGGGGACACAATCCGTCGTGGCTGCCCTGAAGACGGAAATCGAGGCTCTTGGCGCGTCATCGGAGGGCGCCTTGCAGCGCGTGGCCGAGATTCGCGATATGACCCGCGATCTGACCGTGGCGACGGGGGAGGCGGTCGAGCGCGCCAGAACGTTCGGCGACGGCATCGGTGCCGAGATCGCCCGTCTCGAGGAGGCATCGACCTCCACCGCCCGGAAGGCCGAACAGGCTTGCGCGGATGTCGGGCGCGCCGTCGACACGCTGGGCCGCGCGGTTGGCACGGCCACCCAGTCGGTGGACGAGATTTCCCGCGTGATCGCGCAGCAAAGCGAGACCGTTTCGCGGTCTGTCGCCCTGTCAGGCCAGCGGGCCGCCGAAATGACCGAGGATCTGCGCCGCAGAGCGGAGGCGCTGGATCAGCTTTTCTCCCGCCAGAGTGCGGAACTGGCCAACGCCTCCTCGCGGCTCACCGAACAGGCCGGCCGCGTGGGCGAGGTCCTGGAGCAACAGGCTTCCGGCCTCGATCAGGTCACCGACAGGGTGTTGGCCCGGGTCAAGATCGTGGAGGAGGGGCTGGGCGTGCAGACGCGCGAGCTGTCGTCCGCTTCCGATCAGGCCATGGTCCGCTTCCGCGAGTTGTCCGAACAGATGGTCCGGCATGTGGACAGTTTGAGATCGGCATCCGATGAGGCCAGCCAGCAGTTGGGGAATGTCGGGGAAGTGTTCCTGCAAAGGCGCGACGAGATCGAGACCGCGGCGGAACGCGCGATCGGTCGCGTCCGCGAAGCCGGCGAGGCCTTCTCGGGACAGAACAGGTCGCTGGCCGTGGCGTCGGATCAGATGACGGTTCGCGCGCGTGAGCTGAACGACGCCTTGCAGGCGCATGTGGATGCGTTGGGACGGGCCGCGGAGAAGGCGTCGGCACAGGCCGAGTCGATCCGCCTCAGTCTCAAAGGACAGGCCACGGAACTGGCGGACATCGCCAATCTGGTGGCGACCCAGACGAAACTGTCGGAGGCCTCGCTTGGTCAGCAGTCCCGCCATCTCCACTCCACGTCGGAGCAGATCATGGCGCGGGTCAAGGGCGTCGCCGACGTCCTGCGGCAGAATGTCAACGATCTGGTCGCGGTTTCAAGCCGCGTCAGCGCGGATCTCCAGTCGGCGGGAGAGGTGCTCCGGCTTCACAGCGAGGAGGTCGCCCAGTCCTCGCAAAGGGCGGTCGAGGATGTGCAGCGGGTTGCGGATCTGTTCGACGATCGCAGCGGCCACCTTGCGCAGTCGGCGGAACAGGCTGGCGTCCGCCTTCGGGCGGTTGGCGAAGACTTGCGCCGGCAGAGCGAGGTGATCACTCAGGTCGGCGCCCAGGCCGAGTCCGCGATCGGCGCGGTCGGTCAGTCGGTTCGGGTCCAGACCGGCGAACTGACGCGGGTCGCCGGCGATTCTTCGGATTTGCTGAAGGCGTTCGGCCAGCAGTTGCGCCAGAATGCCGCCGAATTGTCCGATACGGTTCAGCAGGCGCAACTCCAGGTGCGGGAGTCGGGCGATTCGCTCCGTCAACTGGCCTTGGAATTCGAGGAAACAGCGGGAAAAACGACCGCTCAGGTGGTCACCACGGCCGACCAGTTGCGTGGCGGGATCCGCGATCTGGCGGCGTCCTCGGACCGTATCACGGCGCAGGTGCGTGGCGCCGGCGAGAGTCTGCGCCGTCAGTCTCAGGAATTGTCGGATGCTACCGAACATACGGCGACGCAGCTTGAGAGCGTCTTCGAAATGCTCCGCCAGAAGTCCGGCGATCTCGGCCTGACCGGAGAGCGCCTCTCCCATCATACCGACGCCATGGTGCAGTCCTTTGCCCGGCAGGCGGAGGATCTCCTGTCCGCCTCCCGGGAGGCGGAGGAACAGGCCGCGCGGCTTGAACAGAACCGTAGCGCCGTGGGTATCGAGAACTTCCTGCAGACAGCGGCCTATGTGGTCGAAAAACTGCAATCGCTGTCGGTCGATATCAGTCGCATCTTCCAGTCGGGAATCGATGACAAGACCTGGAAGGAATTCCATTCCGGCGACCAGTCGGTGTTCCTCCGGAAAATTCTGAAGAATCTCGACCGCCACCAGATCGCCGCGATCCGGACGCGCTACGAGGAGGACGGACAGTTCCGGGATTATGTGAACCGCTATCTCGCGGAGTTCGAGGCCCTCCTCAATCAGGCCAAGAC
Organism: Telmatospirillum sp.; assembly: GCA_009712185.1. GTDB lineage: Bacteria > Pseudomonadota > Alphaproteobacteria > Rhodospirillales > Magnetospirillaceae > Telmatospirillum. The sequence goes on from WASQ01000019.1 coordinate 11,774, forward strand.
CTCGGATCGCGCGGATGTCCTGACCGGCACCTTTACCAGCGCCGAAGTGGGAAAACTCTATCTCGTGCTGGCGAGGGCCCTCGGCCGCCTGGAGTGAGCCCGGCCAAACGTCGAACGATCTTCCAGCGGGATCCGGGAGCGCCTCCGCGGCGCCTCTCCGGCCACCGGCGATCGGCATGATACCGGTCGATCGGGCTTGCGATCGCACCGGTCCGCGCTGATCGGTGCGATCATATGTCTGCGAAGCCCCGAAAGCAGGGCCCGTTATCCGCCCGCGGGACCGGGGTCGGGCCAGCCAGGCCTCGACGGTGAGCCGCACCCGTCGCAGATTGTTCTCAGAGACCCCCATCCGTTGAAATCAGGGTCAGGAATAACCGTGCGTTGCGCATGGTCAATTCCTTGACAGCACTATATCGTAAGCTATAATTAACACAACATATAGTGTTGATCATTTGATTTTTAACGGGTGGCGTTATGAAACCAAAAGTTATTGAACGTGAAAAAATTGGTTTGCCGATTGATGTTTTATTATTTCAATAATTTTAAAAAATTTCCTTTTCTAAAATAGTATCAACGTTTCAAAGAGAATTTTGTAACGATAAAAATTGATCATCTCTCCAATTTTCATCCGGTTTTTTGAGTGTTTTCCGAAGACTCATCTGTTTGGTTATTTACATAATAATAAACTGTGGAGGTGACTGATATGTCTAAGACTGAAGTTAGCCGTCGCTCGTTGTTGCAGGCGGTGACCGTCGGGGCCGTCGCGGTCGGGGGCGGCGCAGCCCTGAACATGGCCGTTCCGGGCACCGCCGAGGCCCTGGTGCGCAAGCTTCCGGGAAATTGGGACGAGACCTGGGATGTCATAGTCGTCGGGTCGGGTTTTGCCGGTCTGGCTGCCGCCGCCGAGAGTGCCGCGGCAGGCGCTAAAACCATTCTCCTCGAAAAAATGCCGAGCTACGGCGGTAATTCGATCATCAATGGTGGCGTATTCGCGGCCTGGGATGACAAATGGCATTATCGCGAGAAACTGAACCTCGGCACGGACAGCCCGGAACAGCATTTCCAGGACATTCTGAAGGGCGGCGACTATTACAGCATTCCGGAACTGGCCAAACTGGTGGCCGACGGTTCCGCCGACGCCCTGGCCTGGGTGGTGGACGAGGGCGGCGCCGAACTGCGTCCGACGGTTACCCGGGCGGGTGGCCATACGGCCTACCGGACCCACGCGGCCAAAAGCGGTGTCGGTCGGGAGTACACGGAAGCCTTGCGTAAGATTGCCGAGAAGCATGGTGTGAAGCCCACCCTCGGCACCGAGGTCACCTGGATCTGGCGCGCGGATGCCGATCCCAAGTCGCCGGTTCTGGGCGTTGAGGTGAAGCGTGGCAAGAAGGTGATGAATCTCAAGGCCAACAAGGCCGTCATCCTGGCGAGCGGTGGTTTCAGCCAGAATGTCGACATGCGCATGTCGCACAATCCGCGTCTGACTTCGGACTACAATTGCACCAACCATAAAGGGGCGACCGGCGAGATCCATAAGTTCGCCCAGGCGGTCGGCGCCGATACCCTGCAAATGAACTTCATCCAGCTCTACCCCTATGCCGAGCCGGAAACCGGCCTTCTGGATGCCCAGGCGGTCTATCCGTTCAACGGCCCGGGCTATGGCATCCTCTATGTCAGCAAGCAGGGCAAGCGCTTCGTCAATGAGCTGGAACGCCGCGACGTCGTCGCCTATGCGCAGATCAATCTCGGAAAGGACGCCAAGCCGACCTGGTCGATCTTCACCGAGGCGATGATTCTGCCGATGGGCGGCGCACCTGAGGAAATCGAGGACGGGCTGAAGCGCGGACGGTTCGTCAAGGCCGATACCATTCCGGAACTGGCCCAGAAGTGCAAAATTCCGTCCGATACCCTGGTCGATACCGTCAACAAGTACATCCAGTATCACAAGGACGGCAAGGATCCGGAATTCAACAAGCCGATCACTCCGGCGATGTTCAGCCTGGAGAAGGGGCCCTATTACGCCATCGCGCAATGGCCGGCCGTGCATTTCTGCATGGGTGGTCTCAGGACCAACGCGAAGACACAGGTGATCGACGTCTTCGGCAGCCCGATTCCGAAGCTTTACGCGGCAGGCGAAGTGGTCGGCGGCGTCCACGGTTCCAACCGTCTGGGCTCGAACGCCATTCCAACCTGCATCGTCTTCGGACGGACGGCGGGACGGAACGCGGTCCTGGATTAATGGTCCGGCCCGGGCGTCCGGATTTCCGGCGTTCGGGCCATCCGGCCTCCCCGTTCTTTGATCGGGGCGATGATCTGACAGAGGACCGGACGGTCGTCTGTCAGGTCCGGCCATCCTGGTGCTGAACCTCTGACGGATCGAATCTGGAGCAGAGAGGAGCGGGCGTCCGCTCGCCTTCCGGAAAGGCGAGCGGGAGAGCGTGTGAAAAAATCCCTCGGTGGGTCCGGTGGCCCTGCCGGACTCCGCCGCGAAAGCGGCGGAATGGCCGAACTCCGGCTTCGCCGGACCACCGGCAGGGACGCCGGTGCCACAGATTTTTGCACACCCCTGGATGCCCGCCCCACATTCGGACGTTGGTGTTCATCCACTGGTCTGTCATGTCGAGTAAAGGGGCCAGGGGGAGCCTGTCCGGCCGTTGGAGAGGCGTTCAGGATCGGGACTGGGGAGACCTCCTCCGGTCACGGCATCGCCGCAGTCGCGGAGGCCCGTGCCCGGATCCCGGTTCCGGACGCTTTGCCGCGGGACAATCGCTTCCTCCGGCCGAGGGGAGAAACACATCATGAAGCGGAGTCCGCTTTTCCTGGCCACGCTGCTGGCGTGTCTGGCAGGGGTTCTGGCGTGGCCGGAGGCGCGTGCCGCGGCACCGTCGGCAGGCGATCCTTGTGTTGCCTGCCATGCCGATCTCACCAAGCTTCTGCCCAAAGGGCACAAGGCGGTGAAAGGGACCGGATATGCGTCCTGCACATCCTGCCATTCCACCGGCGAGACCGGCAATGCCGAGGCCAACGCCTTTTCCACACAGCTCCATCTGACCCATACAACGCTGAAGAAACCCCTGGACTGCACATCCTGCCATCAGATCGTGGCCGGCAAGAGCTTCGGCCTGATCGGGGGGACGCATTCCTGGGGAGCCCCGACGGAAGGAGATCTGTCGGCGATAAAGGAGGATTTCACCTCCTGGACCGCATCGCCGTTCAACGACAATATCCATGCCAAGGCGTCGATCGACTGCGCCGGCTGTCATGGCAAGGAGGTGCCTCCGGCCGATGCCACCGTGGCCAATGATCGGTGCCTTGCCTGTCACGGTCCGCTGGACAAGCTGATCGACAAGACGAAGAACGTCGAATTTCCGAAACGCAACCCGCATGCCTCGCATCTCGGAACCGACGTTCCCTGCGTCTCCTGTCATCGCGGTCATCAGGCATCCGCCGTCTATTGCGCGGACTGCCACAAGACCTGGAAAATGGAGATCAAGGGGTCCGGAAAATAATGGGAAGGGCCTGTTGATCTATGAGCTGATCAACAGGCCCTTATCCTCATCTGAGCGGGCCGGCACCGGTCGACGCAGCCCTCATGCCGCCCTGTGCCCGGTTTCTCCGAAACCCTTGGGCCATCGCGCCACCGATGGCACGGGACCCGGGGGCGGGGCGGGGCCAACCGGCGATACCCCATCCATGCGTAACCTTCGGATCGGATCACAGCAGGTCGGGCAGCAGCGGTTCCGGGGATTCCTCCCTCTTCGTGCCCGGGCCGGCTTTGACCGGTGTGCCGCTTTTCACCCCTTCATAGGCCGACAGTGCCCGCCGGCGCGCCTGATCGTGGTCGACGATCGGCCGCGGGTAGGTCCGCCCCAACTGGACCCCGGCCTTGGCGAGAATCGAATCCGACGCTTCCCACGGACGATGAATCGCCTGATCGGGCAAACCCGCCAGTTCGGGGACCCAGCGACGGACATACACGCCCAGGGGATCGAACTTCTCGCCCTGAAGAGTCGGGTTGAAAATCCGGAAATAAGGGGCGGAATCCAGTCCACAGCCGGCCACCCATTGCCAACTGCAGGCATTGTTGGCGAGATCGGCGTCGACCAGGGTATCCCAGAACCATGCCTCGCCTTTTTGCCAGGGAATCATCAGATCCTTGACCAGGAAAGAGGCGACGATCATGCGAACCCGGTTATGGAGCCAGCCGGTCTCCCATAACGCCCTCATTCCGGCATCGACAATCGGATATCCGGTACGCCCCCGAACAAACGCCTGCCATGCCTGCGGGTCATCCCGCCAGGGAAAGCGGGCGAACTCCGCCCGGAGCGGCGTCGTGGCCATATGCGGGAAATGATAAAGCGTATGATGGCTGAATTCCCGCCAGCCCAGTTGACGCAGGAAACCTTCGGACGGATGCGCGCCGGCCATCCGCGCGGTATGCCAGATCTGACGGGGGCTGATTTCGCCGAACGCCAGATGGGGCGACAGGCGCGACGTGGCGTCCTGGTCCGGATGGTCGCGGCGACGGTCATAACAGCAAAAGCTGTCCTCCAGAAAATCTGCAAGGCGCGCGCGGGCGGAATCCTCTCCGGGTGTCCAGGCCGTGGCGATCCCCGCAGCCCAGTCGGGCTGACGGGGAAGCAACGCCCAGTCGGTGAGGCGGTCCGAGGCCGCGGCCGGCGGCGGCGGCAATCTCTCCGGCCGGGGGCGGGGGCGGTCCGGCGCCGGGTGGGTTTGCAGGCAGCAGCGCCAGAAGGAGGTGAACACCTGAAACGGTTCACCCGCACGGTTGCGGACATCCTTGGGAGAGAACAGAAGATTGCCGTCGAAGGCCTCGACCTGCAACCCTTCCGCCACCAGGGCGGATGTGATGGAGCAGTCCTTGCCGGTTTCCTGCCGTTCGTAACGACGGTTCCAGACGATGGTCCGCGCCCCGGTTTCCACCGCGAGAGCCTTCAGAACGTCGGCCGCCCGACCCCGCCGGAGGGTGAGGCGGCTGCCAAGCGATTCGATGTCCCGCGACAGGGCCTTCAGGCTGTGATGCAGCCACCAGCGCGCCGCGCCCGTCAGCGGCCGGGGGGCATCCTCCTCAAGGATATAGAGGGGAAGGACCGGCCGTCCGCTGTGCAGAGCCTCGCACAGCGCCGGATTGTCGGATGTGCGCAGATCCCGGCGGAACCAGACGATGACAGGGGCGACCGGGTCGGGCAGGTCGCCTGCGACAATTCTTGGCAAAACCGTTTCCTTTATGACGAAAGCATCCCTCCATTTTGGGATGCCGGGGCAATCCTTCAACCGGGGTCTGTCATGACGGGCGCGGATGTCGGGCGGATCCGGTGGAAAAAGAGGAAAAGGTCAGGCCGGGGAGCGGTGGAGTTGCGCGTCGATGGCTTCCGCCACGGCGATGAGCGGAATGCTCTCCATTCCCTCGCCACCGAAGGACTGGGCGCGAAGGATCGTGAGATTGGGCGTGACTGGCGCGAACTTCTCCGGCGACGTGGGGCCGAAGAGGGAAATCTGCGGCACCCCCGCCGCGGCCAGCATATGGCCGGCGCCACTGTCGTTGGCAACCGCGACGGCCAGCCGGGTCGCCAGGGCGATGGTCAGGACGGGCGACGCACCCTTGTCGAGCGGCAGCAGAGCGCCGGGCACGGCGTCACGGATTTCGTCCTCCCAGTCCCGTTCCCCGGGGCCCAGGAAGATGACCGGAACCCGTCCGGCCTTCACCTGTCGCATCGCCAGCGCGATATAGTTTTCAAGCGGCCAGCATTTGTGCTTTCCGCCGGCGCCGGGAGCCAGTCCGACGTAAAGAGGGCCGTCGGGCAGGCGTCTCTCCGCCTCCGCCAGGATCGCGGGATCGAGACGAAGCGGGGCGTCCGGGCGGGCGGCCTGACCATGCGCAATTTCGAGCAGCGCCAGCATCTGGCGGATCATCGCGGCCGGGCGCGGCGTTCCCTTCGCGGGGCGGAGGTCCGACAGATGCCAGTCGGCCGCCCCCGATATGAAGCAGCCATGCCGGATCCGGCGCAGGATGAGGGTGGTCATCACCCGCCTTTGCGTGTCGATCACCAGATCGAACCGCCTGCCCTTCAGCGGACGGGGAAGCAGAAGTTCCCACCAGCGGATGCCGATGCGCGCGTCCTCGATGACGTCGTCGACCAGTCCCGCCACCAGCGGCGCCAGAACTCCCGCGTAGACCGTCTTCCCCTGTCCCGCCAGCCAGGTGACATGGGCGTCCGGGTACGCCGCGCGCAGAGCCCGGAGGAACGGCAGCTTCATGAGCCCGTCGCCCACAAGATCGAGACCGACGTAAACAAGAATGGAAAAAGGCGGGTTAGCCATTGGCTCCGGAGGGGCACAGGATTCGGGACGGGGTTAAAGTACCCATCCCGGTCCTTCCGGGCAATCACCTTGGCGCGGTCCTGTCGCGTCCTTCGGGGCAACCGGTGTCGCCCGAGGGCCCCGACCGGGGCCGCAAACCGTGTGCCCCGGACCGGATATCTCAGCCCGGACGCACCATCCGGGGGCGGACGCCTTGCCGTCAGGCCTTCAGGTCGATGTGGCCGGTCGTGACAGGCGCGGGTTCGGACGACGACGTCTGATTTGCGATGGTCTCGACATTCGCCATCGCGGTCAGGACCTGCTGGCGCATCTCATTGATGGCGATCCGGTCGGCGACCGGTTGGGTTGGTACGTTGGCCGCGATGTCGACAGTCTCCTTGGCCGATCCCAGGCCGGCCCGTGCAATGTCGAGCACTGCCGGCAGGTCCGGTGTCGTGGTTTCGTCCTTGGCCGGAGACGGTCCGCCGGCCGAGGCGACGAAGGGTTTCGCCGACTCGGAGGTGGCGGCCGGCCCCTGTCCCATAATTCCGACCGAGGCCGGGATGGTGGAGGCGACATTGGCGGCCTCGGCCGCCAGATCCCGGGCAAGAGCGGCATTGCCGCTGGCCGCGGCGGCATCGGCCTCCCGCTTCAGATCCTTCAGCCGCAGATAGGCATTGCGCAGCTTGTTGGCGGTTTCGGCCTTCTGCTGATCATCCAGCGCCTGTCCCCGCCGGTTCTTTCCATCGCCATCGCGCGAGCTGAAGTTGTCTTGTGTCGAATCGCCGGGCTGGACCGGAGTATCGGCCGGGCGCGGCGGCGGCGGCGGCTCGATCGGCAGTGTCGGCGTGATCTGCTGCCGAATGGGGTCGAGCGGAATCGGCGTCTGCTGAACGGGTGTGATCATCGGTGTGCTCCGTTTCCAATTCCGTCGTCAGGAAAGGTCGTTCTGCTTTTCAACACCGGAAACCTTGGTCAGTATGCTCCTGAACCGCGATTTCCAGAATAGATGACAGCCTCCGGACCAGGTGACAGCCTCTAAAACAGCTGACAGGGGACAACCATGTTGCGAGAAGCGATCGCCGCCCTGACGACGCCGGCAACCCGCCACGCACGACGCCTTGGTTATGTCCATGAAGGCATCGCTATCGAAGCGCGTTTCCGTCGTTGTTATACGGATTGGGACCCGCATATCGGGCGCTGTCAGAGGACGATTCTCTCGATCGCCGCGGATTGCCCGCAAAAAGGGCGCGTGGCGGTCCTCGGGTCCGGGCCGCTTTGCGATATTCCTCTGCCTGATCTGGCCGGGATATTCCACGAGGTTCTGCTGATCGATATTTTCCACCCGCCACGGGCGCGGGCGCTGGCCCGGCGTTTCGCCAATGTCCGTCTGGTCGACCATGATCTGTTGGGATTTGAGGGAGGAGGACCGGGGCCCGGTCACAATCCGGCCGTCATCCTGGCGGCCTGGCGCAAAAAGGTGGGGGCCGTCGATCTGACGATTTCCGCCAATCTTCTGGCCCAGCTTCCGCTGGTGCCGGGAAAGGCATGGGATGACGAGGGGCTGCGCCACCGGGGGCTGGATCCGAAGACCTGGGCCGACAGGATCATGCAGGCCCATGTGGACGATCTCAGGAACGGTCCGGGGCGGTCCTGTCTGATCAGCGAATGGCGCCGCCGCTGGTATGACAGGGACCGGCACCTGATCGAGGCGACCGACCCGCTGTCTGGTCTCACTTTGCCACCACCCCGGGAAAGCTGGTCATGGATGGTGGCCCCACCCGGCGAATTGCCGGGCGGGGCCAGTCTGTCCGTGGAGGTCGGGCGCTTCGATCTGTCCGATCCCCTGTCAACAGGCTGATATTCACCCGCGCTGATCGGAACCGATCAGCGCAGCCATCGCTGGCCGGGAGGGGGGGCAGGGGGCGCCGGGCCGGGGGGGGGGGGGGGCGGGGGGCGCCGGGCCGGCCACCCGGCGACGAGCCATGCTCATCGCCGGGTGGTACCATCTGTCTGGTTTCTGTCACCTTGTGGTCAAAATCCAACAGACGAGTCCTTAGAATCAGGAGGGGGGCCAAGCGTCCCGCCCGCCGTTCGGCGAAAGCCGAAATGCCAGCATTTCCGCCGCTCTCGCGTCTGAGGCGGGCAGGATGCCCGCCCCACTCGCAAGGGATCCAAATGTTGGATTCCGACCACTAGAGCTGTTCGGGAGAGAGAGACATCACGGTACGGGATCCCCGGATCACCGCCGCCGCCAGGGAGGCGCTGCGCGGCAGGAAAACCTCGGCATAGTGCCAGGCTGTTTTGACCTTGGTGGCCAGGAAGTCCTGGTCGGCTCCGGCATCCCCGGCCCGGGCGGTCGACAGCCGGGCGGCGCGCGCAAGCTGGTAACCTCCGAGCACGGTTCCCAGAAGCATCAGCAGGGGAACACCGGCGGCCGCCGCCTGGCGCGCGTCCGTGGGCGCTGTTTCGAGAAGCCAGGTTGTCGCTTTCCGGGCGTCTTCGACACTGGTTGTCAGCGAGGCACCGATGTCGGTCAGCAGCGGATCGTTGTCGCGGGCCAGTTCGGTGGCCAGATCGGCGACCTCTGTCAACAGCGCGCGCAGCGACTGCCCGCCGTCACGCAGGATTTTGCGATTGACGAGGTCGTTGGCTTGAATGGCCGTCGTTCCCTCGTAAATCGTCGTGATGCGTGCATCCCTCAGATGCTGCGCGGCTCCGGTCTCCTCGACATAGCCCATGCCGCCATGGATCTGAACGCCCTTGGAGGCGATATCGATGCCCCGTTCGGTGCACCAGCCTTTCACGATCGGATTGAGGAGTTCGGCGAACCGCTTCGCCTCCTCGCGGGTTCCCTCGTCAGGCGAGGCCTCGGCCCGGTCCAGCGCGGCCGCGGCCACATAGGCCAGACCGCGCATGGCCTCGATTTCGGACTTCATTTCCATGAGCAGACGGCGGACGTCCGGGTGGTCGACGATCGGCGTGCGCGACGCGCTGCCGACGGGTTTGCCCTGGATGCGCTCGCCGGCGTAGGCCCTGGCCTGCTGGTAGGCCCGCTCCGCAATCGCAAGCCCCTGGAGACCGACATTGAGGCGGGCGTGATTCATCATCACGAACATATATTCGAGACCCCGGTTCTCCTCGCCCACCAGATAGCCGACGGCACCGCCTTTGTCGCCATAGGCCAGGACCGCCGTCGGGCTGGCGTGGATGCCAAGCTTATGTTCGATCGAGACGCACTCGACATCGTTGGGCTCCAGCAGATTGCCCTGCGCGTCGACCTTGATCTTCGGCACGATGAAAAGCGAGATCCCCTTGACGCCGGGAGGGGCGTCCGGCGTCCGGGCGAGCACCAGATGGATGATGTTGCTGGTCAGATCGTGATCGCCATAGGTGATGAAGATCTTCTGGCCGCTGATCAGATAATGATCGCCGTTCTTGACGGCCTTGGTGCGGATGGCGCCCAGATCCGACCCCGCGCCGGCCTCGGTCAGGTCCATCGTGCCGGCCCATTCGCCTGAAGCCAGCTTGGGAAGGAACAATTCCTTCAGTTCGTGACTGGCACAGGATTCGATGGCGTTGATCGCTCCCTGGGTCAGCATCGGGCAGAGCGAAAAAGCCATGTTGGCCGACTGCCACATCTCGCTGACCGCGGCATTGACGACACCAGGCAAGCCCATTCCGCCGAATTCCTGCGGAGAGGACAGTCCAATCCAGTTGCCGTCGACCAGGGTTTGATAGGCGCCCGACCAGCCGGGGGCGGTTTTGACTGCTCCGTCGACACGCTGGGCTCCGGTCTTGTCGCCATCCTGGTTGATCGGGGCCAGAACGTCGGAAGCGATCCGGCCAGCCTCCTCCAGAACGCTGCCGACAAGATCGGTCGAGCATTCCTCGAAGCCGGGCAGCCGGGTGATGTCGTCCAGGCCGGCGAGGTTGCGCAGGACGAATTCCATGTCTTTGAGGGGCGGGGTGTAGGTTGTCATAACGGTTTCTCTCTCTCCGATGTGACGTTGGGAGGGGCGGGTTCCGAAACCCGGATCTCCCCGGTTGGCCGGCCGCCGCCGTCGCGGTGTTCGCGGGACACGGTGGAGCCGTTCTTTATGCGGCGTGGCGGCGTCACCGCCGTCACGCCGTTCGGATCACAGGTCCCTGCCGTCGTCCAGGTCCTTCGCCTGACGGCGCAGTTCGAACTTCTGGATCTTTCCGGTCGACGTCTTGGGCAAGGGGCCGAAAATGATGGAGCGGGGCACCTTGAAATGGGCCATATGGTCCCGGCAGTAGGCGGTCAATTCATCCCTTGTGATCTTTGCGCCGGGCTTCAGGGTGATGAAGGCGCAAGGGGTTTCCCCCCATTTCGGATCGGGCCTCGCGACCACCGCCGCCTCAAGAACCGCGGGGTGCCGGTAGAGGGTATCTTCGACTTCCAGGCTTGAGATGTTCTCCCCGCCGGAAATGATGATGTCCTTTGACCGGTCCTTGATCTCGACGTAACCATCCTCATGCCAGACGGCGAGGTCCCCGGTGTGAAACCAGCCGCCCGCGAAGCATTCCGCCGTCGCCTTCGGATTCTTGAGATAGCCCTTCATGACGTTATTGCCGCGCATGAAGATCTCGCCCATGGTCCGGCCATCTTTCGGAACCGGCTCCAGTGACAGCGGATCGGCCACCATCACACCTTCCAGCATCGGGCCGCGGACGCCCTGGCGCGCCTTCAGGCGGGCTTTCTCCTCGATCGGGAGATCGTTCCAGCGGGTTCTCCATACGCATTGGACCGCAGGCCCGTAGGTCTCCGTCAGTCCATAGACATGCGTCACCTGGAATCCCCGACGTTCCATCGTCTCAATGATCGCGGCCGGCGGCGCGGCTCCGGCGGTCATCGCCTTGACCGTATGGGTGATGCCGTCCATCAATCCGGCGGGGGCGTTGCAGATCATGTTGAGCACGATGGGCGCGCCGCAGAAATGGGTCACCTTCTCGTCCCGGATGGCCGCCGCGATGGGTTCCAGGCGGACATGGCGGAGGCAAACGCTGGCCCCCGCGACGGCGGCCATGGTCCAGGGAAAGCACCAGCCGTTGCAATGGAACATCGGCAATGTCCAGAGATAGGTCGGGTTTGATCCCATTTCCCAGGACAGCGCGTTGGACACGGCATTCAGATAGGCGCCGCGGTGATGATAGACCACGCCCTTGGGATTTCCGGTCGTTCCCGACGTATAGTTCAGGGCGATCGCCTGCCATTCGTCCCCGGGCGGCTGCCAGACGTAATCGGGATCTCCGCCGGCGAGGAACGCCTCATAATCCATATCGCCCAGCAACTCGCCGCCTTCGAACTCGGGATCGTCGATGTCGATCACCCGGGGCGGGGTCGCCATGGCGGCGACGGCCTGCCGGACGACCTTGGAGAACTCCCGGTCCGTAAACAGGATGCGGGCGTCGGCATGTTCCAGGATGAACTGGATGCTGGCCGCATCGAGACGCGTATTGATCGCGTTCAGAACGGCTCCGCTCATGGGAACGCCGAAATGCGCCTCGAACAGCTCCGGCGTGTTGGCTGCCACGACGGACACGGTGTCGCCCCTGCCGATTCCCGCCGCGACCAGCGCGGAGGCCAGTTGGCGGCACCGGCGAAGGGTTTCCGCCCAGTTGCGGCGGATTGAACCATGGATGACGGCAAGCTGATCCGGATAGATCGCCGCCGACCGCTCCAGGAAGGTGATCGGAGTGAGCGGGACATAATTCGCGGCCGTCCGGTCGAGGCCGGTTTCGTACGGACCCGGGGTCCTGCTTTCCATGGTTGCATCCTCCTTATGTTTTACGCGTTTTTTGGGAGCGTATCAGATGCATGGGGCGGCTGTCCTGATCCATCTTTCGCATCTGCGTGAGCGGCTGCGGCTTTGTCAATTCTCTGAAATTTCAAATGGCTCGGCACATGTTTGGGTTAAAAGTAATGAGCGGCAATTGCCCGGGTGAAGGGCCGCACTTGAAATGTTCCAATTTTGGTCCTTATTATGCTGCATTGCAGCATTTCATGTGATGCTCCAGTCACCTCGCTGTTCCGGGAAAATCAGCCTGCTTTTCAAAACTTCGCCGGGCCTGTCTTTTTTCGCCGGGAGACCGGGTTTCCCCGGTCGCGTATTCCGCGGATTAATCCTGTCCTCGCAATCGACAGTTGGGTTATGGAGAGGAGTGACATCAGGATGTTATGGGAAATCTTGTCAAACCGGACGGGGGGCGCGTCCCCGACAGCGGGAATGGCGGCGCAGCCGGTGTCCCTGGCGCTCCAGGGGGGCGGTGCCTACGGAGCCTATGCCTGGGGCGTTCTCGATCGTCTGTTCGAGGAACGCGCCCTGAAAGTGGCGGGCTTGAGCGGAGCCAGCGCCGGGGCGATCAATGCGGTCGTGACGGCCTGGGGCCTGCTGGACGGTGGACCCGAAGGCGCCCGGGCGGCGTTGAACCGGTTATGGACGTCGCTCGGGCAGATGTCGCTTCTCAGTCCCCTGGGACTTCCGGGCGCCAGTTTGCAGTTCGACCTGATGACCCGCGTCCTGTCCCCTTATCAATTTAACCCATTCAATATCAATCCCTTGCGGGATCTGTTGCTGGGGATGATCGACTTCGACCGGCTGAGGGCGGAAAGCCGGATGCCGCTGTTCATTGCTGCGACCAATGTCAATACCGGGGAGCTCAGGGTTTTCCGGGAACAGGAGATCTCCATCGATGTCCTGATGGCATCCTCCTGTCTCCCGCTGGTTCATCAGGCGGTCGAAATCGACGGACAGGCCTATTGGGACGGCGGTTTTTCCGCCAATCCGCCCCTGCTTCCTCTGGCACTGGAAACGGGATGCCGGTCATTGATGCTGGTGAAGCTGACCGCCGACGAGGAGCCCGAGGTTCCGACCTCGGCACCGGAGATCTCGGCCCGGCTGAAGCGCATCCTGGTCAATGCCCCCCTGCTGCGCGACCTTGACGCGTTGTCCGAGATGCAGAGGTTGTTGCGGCGCTCCAGCCTGCTGCCGCCGGATCTCAAACGGTTCCGGGATTTGTCCCTGGTCAAGGTGGCGATCAGTTCATCCTTCTTTTCCGAAACCGGGGATTCCGCGCTGGATCCGAAACCGGAACTTGTGACCCGTCTTTTCGAAGCGGGGCGGGCCGATGCCGATGTCAAGGCTCCGCTTCTGTTTCCGGCTGCCGCAGAGGTTGAGGCCATGCCGGCTCGTCGGAAATGGTCGGGACCGGGCCAGTGAGACAAGGATTTCTGGGCCTTTGACCCGGCACCCCGGGTAAGGTACAGCTTGTCAGGTCTTTCCGCTTCCGGACAGGAGCGGGGGCGGGGCATGGTGACAATTCGCGATGAACAAGGTGGGTGTCGTGTCGAGGAAATGGACAAAGGCCTTGGTGGTGTCATTGGCGCTCGGACTGGCGTTGCTGCCGGCGCTGGCGGAGGCCAAGGCGGGAGGCGGCAGCAGCATGGGCAGCCGCGGATCAAGGACCTATACGCCCAATACGGGGGCGCCGGTTCAGAGAAGTCTGACACCGCCGCCGGCCGCCCAGCCGTCGGCGCCGCCGATGGCGGCACAACCGGCGCCCGGTCTGCGGTCGGAAGCGCCTGCCATGGCGCCCCAGGCCAGCATGGCGCGACGAAATCCCCTGATGACCGGTATGATGGCCGGTTTCCTGGGGGCCGGCCTCGGCGCATTGATTTTCGGCGGACATGGTTTTGCCGGCGGTGGCCTGGGCGGCGTTCTCAGTCTGGTGCTTCAGGGGCTTCTGCTGTTTTTCGTGGTGCGGTGGGCCATGCGCCTGTTTGCCGGCCGTGGCCGCCCGGATTTTGCCGGCGCCGCGCCCCAGTCGCCGCCCGGCCCGGCTCCGGCTCCGGCTCCGGCCCATGGGCAGGCCCGCCAGCCCCAGGAGTTCCCGCTGACCCAGGAAGATCTGTCCTCCTTCGAACGGATTTTGACGGGAATTCAGGCCGCCTGGAGTCGTAACGACGTCGATGGCCTGCGGCATCTTGTCACTCCGGAAATGGCCGGCTACATGGCCGAGCAATTGGCCGGGAACGCGGCGAGGGGGCTGAGCAATCAGGTTCAGCAGGTTCGTCTCCTGCAGGGCGACGTGAACGAAACCTGGCGGGAAGGCGGCGCCGAATATGCCACGGTGACCATGCGCTGGGAGGCGGGCGATTTCATGGTCCGGATCGACAATGGGGCGGGGGCTGCGGGGGACCCCCGGTCGCCGGTCGCGACCACCGAGGTGTGGACACTGGTTCGGCAAAGAAACGGCGGCTGGCTGCTCAGCGCTATCCAGCAAGGGTGATATCTGCCCGCGGCGGGTTTGGCGGCGTTGGCCCGCCGCCGGTTGGCCCGCCCGCTCCGGGGGACATAATCGGTGGCGTGGACCCCTGTCAGCGCCAATGCCCCCCATAGCCCCAGCCATGTCCCCAACCGTGACCCCAGCCGTAACCCCAGCCGTAACCCCAGGACGGGGCGACGACAACCGGCGGTGCCGGGTAGACCGGATAGGTTGCGGCCGGCGCGTATACATATCCATATCCGGGATAGGGAGCGACCGGAGCGGGGCTGTAGACGGCGCAGCCGGCGAGACCCAGCGTCGCCGCCGCGAGACCGGTGATTAAAACAACCCTGGAAAGGCATGTCGTCATAGCGTCCTCCGCCGCGAACGCAAAGGCGTGTTGGGTTCGGATTCCGGTCCTGTCCCGCGATCACGTCCGGCAGAAACCATCCGTCTCCGGCGATCCTGTCGCCCTGAACAGGAGTTGATCAGGAAATAGTGGCTATTGGATGGCCGGTCTGTCGTGCGTCCGTTTCGGACTGTATCGCGCCGTTTCCTCGTCCGATTCCGGCATCGGACTCATGTCCCGGGAAATGCCGGGGCGCAACTACGGCAAATCCCCGCCACAAGGAATGGCCTCGCCCTGCCGGAATCCCTCAGGATGGCTTGGTGGTCCGCCGGTCTCCCGGATGGGCGGGCATCGCATCGAAATCGTCGTCATGGGCGTCGAGCGCATCTGCCAGCGAGATGCCGGCAAGGTCGGCGTCGTCCGGTCCCATCATGTCCTGAAGAAGGCCAACTTTGAGCGCCTCCATGGTGTCGAGGATATGGGCATAGTCCTCATCAGGCCCCTCGCGGCCTTCACCGGCCGGCGCCAGATCATCCCGTGCACCGCAGATGGAACGGATCTCCTCGACGGAGAGGGCCTCGTCGTTACAGTCCATCATCAGGAAGAACACGGCAGATACGGCCTTGTGGAGCCGCTTTTGCGTCTCGTCCTTGTGCCGAATATTGATCGGCCACTCGTCATCGTTCCAATTTTCCATCGCAACCTCTCGGTAGCCACTCAAGTCAGGGGGCGACGACCTGAATTACCGGTATATGTTCTCGTTGAGTCTGGGTTCAAGAAGGATAAAAAATAGAAATTCTGTTTAATTACATTGAATTTACGAAATTAACACACAAACGTTATATCCCTGGAACATCCAATTAAATTTATTGGCATATAAAAAGTCGGGCGACTTATAAAGGTTTGGTTCACATCACTAAAATAGTCCACAAAGATAAATTTTCAGTTATCCAAAACGGCCTGTACAACTTTTGCCCGTCCCGGATCCGGTCCACAACGACCGTCCGGAACGGGCCCCTGTTCCCGCGGCGCTCTCTGGCGGGCGCGCAGCCACTGAGGGCGTCGCAACGATGCTGGAGGGGGCATACCCTGGCCGGCACGACGGAGATCTCGCGTCCTGCGGGGGACTGTCCGTCCGGTCAGGCACTTTCTCATCCGAGAACCCACATGTATACCAGGGTTTATCAACGGATACATATGCAAATGGTATCGGTCTGGCATTCCGTGATTTCCCTCGCGGAGGGCGGGTTATGACCATTATGTTGCAATGCGAGAAATGGCGGATCGGGTCCGGTGCGGGGCCGCGAGAATGCCGTCCCATTCAGGAATCCGGATAATGCCAAAAGATAGTGAGATGTTGACCGAGGCTGTCCTTCTGCACAGCCCGATCGGCGGTTTGAGTGATCCCTTGTTTCAGGCCTTCATGAGCGGCAGCGAACTGGGCGACGGCGTTGACGCCGCCATCTGGGCGAAATCTCCCGTCGGAGGGTTGAGCCTCCCGGAGTTCCTGCGTATCGCCGGAGTCACCGAGTAAAACCGGCCCGCGATGAGGATTGCTCATCGCGGGCTGGCCGGCTTATCCCTGGTCGCGCGAGCGGATAGCGGGCGATGGCCCGAGGGTTCCGGGGAAACCCGTTCATGCGGCATGAGGCCCGCGCTCATCGGTTCCGATCGGCGCGGGTTGTTATGACGGGCCGGGCCGACCATCCGTCCCGGATGCCGCAGGGCAGGATGTCGCGGAACTTTGCCCTCCGGTGACCGTTGCGTGCCTTGTCAACGCGCCGGCGCGAAGCCGATGGTTCCAT
The DNA here is from genome assembly GCA_009712185.1 of Telmatospirillum sp. GTDB lineage: Bacteria > Pseudomonadota > Alphaproteobacteria > Rhodospirillales > Magnetospirillaceae > Telmatospirillum. The sequence goes on from WASQ01000019.1 coordinate 28,538, forward strand.
CCCGATGCCCCGGGTGCCGGAGCTGCCGGTTGCCCCGCCGGTCAGGCCGGGGACGCTTGATGCTGTCCCGCGATCCGGCCATACTGGATCCGCCGCTGTCTTCCCGACTCCGGTTTTTCTCCGTCTTTCACAATTCCGGGCGACATCCGTGACCTTTATCAACCGACTGGAACCGTCTTCCGTCTGGCGTCATTTCGCTGAGATCTGCGCCATTCCCCGTCCGTCCCTCAGCGAGGCGGCGTTGCGGGATCATATCGCGTCCTGGGCCGGGGCGAGGGGGCTTGCGGTCCACGCGGACGCTGTCGGTAATCTGTTGATCCGTAAACCGGCATCCCGGGGACGCGAGAACCGGCCGGGAGTGGTGCTTCAGGCGCATCTCGACATGGTGTGTCAGGCCAACAGCGGGGTCGCCCATGATTTTTTGCGCGACCCCATCGTCGCGGTCGAGCGGGATGGCTGGCTGGTTGCGGAAGAGACAACGCTTGGCGCGGACAACGGGATCGGCGTGGCCCTGGCCCTGGCCGCCCTCGAGGATGAGACACTCGCCCATCCGGACCTGGAGGTCCTGCTGACGGTCGATGAAGAGGCCGGCATGGGGGGCGCGCACGGGCTTGAAGCCGGTCTCTTACGCGGAACGCGGATGCTGAACCTCGATACCGAGGAATGGGGGGAGTTCTATCTCGGCTGCGCCGGTGGGTGCGACGTGACCGTATCCCGCCACTGCCATACCGAAATGGTTCCGTCCGACTACCGGTTCCGGCGAATTACGGTGGCGGGGCTGGTCGGCGGACATTCCGGCGGAGATATCCACCTCGGCCGGGGAAACGCCAATAAGATGCTGGTGCGTGTCCTGCGTCAGCTTGAAAAATCGTTCGATTTCCGGTTATGCGCCTTTTCGGGCGGCACGGCGCGCAACGCCCTGGCCCGCGAAGCCTGGGCGGTCATCGCCCTTCCTCCGGGCACTGACGAGGAGGCGGTGGAGGCCGTCCTGCGGGACGCCGGGACGCTTTATCGCGACGAACTGGCCGGGGTCGATGACGGCGTCTGCCTGTCCATGGAACCGGCGGAGGAAAGTCCAGCGGTCGGGCTGGCCGACCAGTCCGATTTGATGGCCGCGCTGCATGCCGCTCCCCATGGTGTCCGCCGGATGAGCGTCGCATTTCCGGACATTGTCGAGACATCGAACAATCTCGGGGTGATGGCGCTCGCCGACGGCCGTTTTTCGGCCAATCTGATGGTCCGTTCGCTGCGCGGTTCGGGAACCAGGATGCTGGCCGACGAGATCTCGAGCCTGTTCGCGCTGGCGGGCTGCCGGGTCGAGGTCAGCGGGGAATATCCCGGCTGGACGCCTGACGCCGGTTCGGCATTGCTGGCGTTGTGCCAGGACGTGTTCCGGCGGGAATTCGGTCGCGACCCCAGTGTTAAAATCATCCACGCCGGGCTGGAGTGCGGGGTGATCGGGTCTAAATATCCCGGTCTGGACATGGTCTCGCTGGGGCCGACCATCCGGGGAGCCCATGCGCCCGGCGAGAGGGTGGATATCGCGACGGTCGCCGAATGCTGGAAACTGCTGGGCGCGCTGCTGGCGGCTCTCTGATCCTGTCCGGACCCTGCCTCCCGTCCCGGGGCGGGAGGCAGGCCGGCAGATGGTGACGGGAGGGGGCTTGCGGATCAGATCTTGCGGCGGGGCCGCTTGCGTCGCCCATCCCGCTCCGCCGCCTTGCGGGCCAGAAACAGACGCCCCGCCTGATCGGCCGCCGCCCGGCTGATATAAAATCCACAGTCGAAGCTTTCATTATCGACGGTCACACGCAAAGAGAATTTCTGAGGCGCCACCTCTTCGATCGTGAGGCTCGAGCCATCGGCGGGACGGGGCATTGCGGACTCAGTGGGTATTCTGTTTGAGGCGTTCGGCGACGACTGCCGACGTTTGTGTGAGCGAATCGACAATATCGGACAATCCGCGCTTTTCCGCCTCGTCGCGGATCTGCGCCAACTTGTCGAGGAAGGTCCGCCAGCCGTCAGCGGAGGTCCTGATGTCGTCCTTTTCAACCATGGAATTGACTATGACCGGGCCGGGCGGGGGCGGCAACCTTAAAACGCGGGGCTTTAAACGCGGGGCCGTCCGGGGTCATCGGAACCGCCCGATTGCCCGGACGAATGCCGGTCTCGCGATGCCCCGGGCCCCGGTCCCGCCGCCATGCCGGACGGGTCCCGACCGCGCCGTCGGCGCCGTCGGATCCGGCGCCCTGGTGGAGAGGGGCGAAATTGGCGTTTTTCTTTGACTCTTTCACCAGGATTTGCATAATCCGCCCCTCTTCCGAGAATGTGGGCCGGTAGCCAACCCGTTCCCCGCCCCGGTGGCATGTCGATCCCGGAGAGGATTGACCGGCCGTTTCGCCTGGGGACTATCGGGACAACAACGACGGATATGAAAAGACCATGAGCAAGCGTATTGAAGCGAAATTCAAGATCAACCGCCGCCTCGGCGTCAATCTGTGGGGCCGTTCCAAGAGCCCGCTGAACAAGGGTCACGAGAACCCCCCCGGTCAGCATGGCCAGCGCCGCAAGAAGCCGTCCGATTTCGGCACCCAGCTGATGGCCAAGCAGAAGCTGAAGGGCTATTACGGCAACATCGGCGAAAAGCAGTTCCGCAAGCTGTATGACGAGGCCGTGCGCCGCCGTGGCGACACCTCCGAGAATCTGATCGAGCTGCTGGAACGCCGTCTGGACGCCGTGGTTTATCGCATGAAGTTTGCGCCGACCCCGTTCGCCGCCCGTCAGATCGTCAACCACGGTCATGTCCGGGTCAATGGCAAGCGCGTCAACATCGCGTCCTATCAGGTCAAGGATAACGACGTGGTGTCGATCAAGGACAAGTCCCGCGACATGGCCCTGATCGTTGAGGCCGCCCAGTCGACCGAGCGTGATCTGCCCGATTATCTCAGTGTCGACCACAAGGATATGAAGGGCACCTTCGTTCGCGCGCCGAAGCTCGCCGACGTGCCCTATCCGGTTCAGATGGAACCCAATCTGGTCATCGAGTTCTACTCTCGCTAATCGACCGGATCCAGACACTGACAAAAAGCCCGGCAGGATCCCTGCCGGGCTTTTTTGCATGCGCCGGAGAGCCGTCGCGCCAGCTTTTTCGACGATATGACGGATCGCGGCGGAAGGGGGCGGCGGTCTGTCCGGATCTCAATAAAGCAATGGCCCCACGGCCAGGTAGTCCTCCTCGATGTCCACCCGGTTGCGCCGGCGCACGATTTTCCGGGCCGCGGCATCTGCCGATTCCAGGGCTTCCTGCGAGGCATCATGCGACGCCGCAATGCTGCGCTGGGCGGCCCGGAGCGCGATCTCGACGGCCGATGGAATGACATCATCGCCGGCGAAGCGTACCGAGGCTTCGACTTCTCGGGCGGCCGCCAGCGAGATATCGCGTCCCTTGTCATGGATCGCCTGTGTCACGGCGGCGGACGCGCGCTCGGCCAGGCGTTCGGAAATCTCGGCGATCATGGGCATCAGGTCCATCTGTGTCGCCGCCTCAGTGACCGACCGGGCGATCACCATCGTCATTTTTTCGATGATCATTTCCGCGGCGGCCCTGGCGGCCGCCTCGGTGGCAAGACGGACGGCCCGGCGCACGCTGGCCTCGGTCGCCAGGCGGGCGGCGACCGCCGTCTGGCGCGCCGCCTTGGCCGACGCGCGGGCGGTGATCTCTGTAGCGGCTTTGGTCAGGATTTGAGCCGATGTCCGGGCGGAGGTCTCTGCGGCGATGTGGGCAGCGATACGCATGGATGCCATTGTTCCGCTCCATAACCCAAGGGTGGATTAATTAATAAGTCAGATCAACGTATGGATAAAATCTAGCACCCTGGGATATGCGCTGTCGACATTCAGTCGATCGGCGGAAGATATTCCCCAATATGACATCTTCAATAATGGAGAGAATCCATTCTGAATAATGTCATGTGCAGACAATATATGGTGTCTGCTTCTGGCTGTGTCGGAATATCTATGGACGTCACACGCGAGACCTGCGTGAAAACTTCCCGGGCAAGACTTTTTTTGCCCTTATGGCTGAAGGCTGGTGAGGGAGGCGGCGCCCCCCTCCTGCCGGTCTCATCACTGGGCCAGCAGACCCTTGTCCTGCAAAAGGGTCGACAGCTCACCGGTGGCGGCCATTTCGCGAACGATGTCGCATCCTCCCACAAACTCTCCCTGGACGTAAAGCTGGGGGATCGTCGGCCAGTTGGTGAATTGTTTGATCCCGTCGCGCAGGCTTGGATCCACCAGAACGTCGATACCTTTGAATTTCACGCCGATGTCGGAAAGGATCTGCACGACCGCTGCAGAGAAACCGCACTGGGGAAACATCGGCGTGCCCTTCATGTACAGCACGACCGGGTTCTCCTCCAGGTCCTTCTGGATACGGTCAAAAACGGGGTTGTCGCTCATATTCGCTCAATTCCTTCAAGGCCGCGGACGGCAAGTCCAGTCCGCTCCCCGCATATGGCGTCCGGGGCAGGTCTTGTCAACCGGCCCGCGCTCGCCGCCGCGGCAGGGAATAAAGCGCCAGTCCGCTCCAGATCAGGGCAAAGGTGACGCCGTGGGCCGGGGTGAAGGACTCTCCGAAAGCAAGGACCGCGATCGCCATCTGAATGGTCGGGCTCAGATATTGCAACAGTCCGACGGTGGAAAGCGGCAGACGTCGCGCGCCGAAGGCGAACAGGACCAGGGGGATGGCCGTGACCGGACCGGCCGCTATCAGGAGTGACCGGGTCAGACCGTCCGCGAGAAGGATGGCGCCTCCTTCGGGACGGACGGCAAGATAGGCGAGAGCGAGCGGGGCAACCATCGCCGTCTCAACCGCGAGTCCCACCATCGCCTCCACAGGGACGATTTTGCGCAACAGCGAATAAAGGCCGAATGTCAGCGGAAAGGAAAGAACCAGCCAGGGTAGGGACTCTGTTCCGGACGCCAGAACCCCAACCCCCAGGCAGACCAGGGCGATGGCGCCGATCTGTCGCGGACCCTGCCGTTCCTTGAACACAACGGCGCCGATCAGGACCGCGAACAGCGGGAAGATAAAATAACCGACGCTGGCATCAAGCGCATGGCCGTTGCCCACGGCCCAGATGAAGCAGACCCAGTTGGCCGAAATGGCGATGGCCGAGGCCGTCAGTCCCGCCAGCCGCCTCCGGTCCCGGAAAATGTCCAGGAGCGCCCGTCCCTTGCCGCTGACGACGGCGACCCCGATCATGAACAAGGCGCTCCAGAGGATCCTGTGGGCCAGGACCTCAAAAGCGGGGACATCTTTCAAGGCTTTGAAGTAGAATGGGAATACGCCCCAAAGGACGTAGGCGGAGACGACCGCCCAGCATCCCTTGCGGGCTTCGGTGCTCAGAATTTCGGGGCATCCTCCGGCGTGGCGGTCTGCAGGGCAAGGGCGTGCAGGTCTCCCCCCATTTTGCCCTGCAGGGCGGCGTAAACCATCTGATGCTGTTGAACCCGGCTTTTGCCGCGGAAGGCGGTCGAAACAACCAGAGCCGCGTAGTGGTCTCCGTCACCCCGAAGATCTTCGATTGTGACCTGGGCGTCGGGAAGCCCTTCCTTGATCAGTGATGTGATATGGGCGGCATCCATGGCCATGGCGTGGGGCTCCTTGAAAAGTCAGTCTCTCGTCCGGCCTGCGGCGGCCACCCGGGGCGCGGCATACGAAAGCCGCCAACCCCTGATGCCGCCAAGCCCGGAGGCCTCAGGCGCCGGTCGCGGTGGCGGCCATATAGCCGGGCAGCCACCCCTCGTTCCTTTGCCGGAGATCCTGCACGGAGATGGAGCCCTGCCCCTCCACTGTCAAGGAGTCGCCAGCGGTATGGCCGATGACGCGCGCCGTGACGGAGGCCCGCTGAGCGGCCTCCAGAATGACCATGGCCTCAGCCGCGGTCGCCGTCAGGATATAGCGGCCCTGATCCTCTCCGAAACACCAGGCATGGGCCGGCAGCGTCTGCGGCGCCGCGATGCTGGCGCCGATTCCGGATGCTAAGGCCATTTCGGCCAGTGCCACCAGAAGGCCGCCATCGGACACGTCATGTACCGCCGTGACGGCGCCCTGCGCGATCATCCGCCGCACAAACTCGCCCTCCCGCTTTTCCCGGTGCAGGGCGACCGGCGGAGGAGCCCCGTCCTCGCGGCCGCATAGCTCGCGCAGATAGAGCGAACAGCCCAGCCACCCCTTCGTTTCGCCGAGGACGATGATCGTCTCCCCGACATTCTTGAAAGGCACGGACGCCGTTTTCGTCGCATCCTCGATCAGGCCCACCGCGCCGATGGTTGGGGTCGGCAGGATGGCGATCCCGTTGGTCTCGTTGTACAGCGAGACATTCCCGGAGACGACGGGGAAGGAGAGGGACCGGCAGGCCTCTCCCATTCCCTGAACCGCCTCGACGATCTGCCCCATGATTTCCGGCTTTTCCGGGTTGCCGAAATTGAGATTGTCGGTCACGGCGAGCGGGCGGGCCCCCACCGCCGACAGATTACGGTAGGCCTCGGCGACCGCCTGGCGGCCCCCTTCATGCGGGTCGGCCAGGCAATAGCGGGGCGTGCAATCGGTGGTCATCGCCAGCGCCTTGCCCGTTCCGTGGACACGCACGATTCCGGCGTCGCCACCCGGGCGGCCGATGGTGTCGTTCATGACCATATGGTCATACTGCTCGTAGATCCACCGCTTCGAGGCCAGATCCGGGCATGCGATCAGGGTCTTCAGCGCCTCCATGACGGGATGCGCCGGCACCTCTTCAGGTGCGATCACCGGCTGTTTGACGCCGGGCACCCAGGGGCGGTCATATTCGGGACTGGCTTTCGCCAGCGGATCGATCGGCAGATCCGCAACCACCTCGCCCTGGTGGGTCAGAACCATGCGGCCGGTGTCGGTCAGATGTCCGACCACCGCGAAATCCAGTTCCCATTTCTCGAAAATCGCCCGGGCCTTGTCCTCAAGACCCGGCTTCAGCACCATCAGCATGCGCTCCTGGCTTTCCGACAGCATGATCTCATAGGGAGTCATGCCGCGTTCACGCTGGGGTACCGCGTCCAGGTCCATGGCGATGCCGAGGCCGCCCTTCGACGCCATCTCGAACGAGGACGACGTGAGCCCGGCCGCGCCCATGTCCTGGATCGCGACGATGCTGTCCGTTGCCATGAGTTCCAGGCAGGCCTCGATCAGCAGCTTCTCGGTGAAGGGGTCGCCGACCTGCACAGTGGGACGCTTCTCCTCCGAATCCTCGGAAAATTCGGCCGAGGCCATGGTGGCGCCGTGAATGCCGTCGCGTCCGGTCTTCGATCCGACATAGACCACCGGGTTGCCGACCCCCGCGGCGGCCGAATAGAAAATCCGGTCGGCGGAGGCGATGCCCACGGTCATGGCGTTGACGAGGATATTGCCATTGTAGGAGGCATGGAAATTGGTCTCGCCGCCCACCGTGGGAACGCCGACGCAGTTGCCGTAGCCGCCGATGCCCGCGACCACGCCGGACACCAGATGACGGGTCTTGGCGTGTGAGGGATCGCCGAACCGCAACGCATTGAGATTGGCGACGGGGCGCGCGCCCATGGTGAAGACGTCGCGCAGAATGCCGCCGACACCCGTCGCCGCGCCTTGATAAGGCTCGATATAACTGGGGTGGTTATGGCTCTCCATCTTGAAGATGGCTGCCTGGCCGTCGCCGATATCGATGACACCGGCGTTCTCGCCCGGACCGCAGATGACCCAGGGCGCCGTTGTCGGCAGGGTCTTCAGCCATTTCTTCGAGCTTTTGTAAGAACAATGCTCCGACCACATGACCGAGAAAATGCCGAGCTCGGTGATATTGGGCTCGCGACCCATGATCGAAAGGACAAGCTGATACTCGTCCGGGGTCAGCCCGTGGGCGGCGATCACATCGGGGGTGATGGGGGTTGTTTTGCTGCTCACGACAATGCCTCCACCAGACCGTCGAACATGGCCTTTCCATCGGTACCGCCCAGCAGGTCGTCCGCCAGGCGTTCGGGGTGCGGCATCAGGCCCAGCACCGTCCGCTTTTCGTTGAAGATGCCCGCGATGTTGCGCGCGGCGCCATTGGGGTTGGCTTCCGCCGTCACGGCACCCTCGGGGGTCGCGTAACGGAAGGCGACGAGGCCCTCGCCCTCAAGGCGGTCCAGCGTCGCCGCGTCGGCGAAATAATTGCCTTCCGCATGGGCGATCGGGAAGCGCACGATCTGACCCGCCTCATAGTTGCGCGTGAAGACGCTGTCGGCGGTTTCGACCTTGAGATGGACGTCGCGACAGATGAATTTGAGGCCGGCGTTGCGGATCAGTGCCCCCGGCAACAAACCGGTCTCGGTCAGGATCTGAAATCCGTTGCAGATTCCCAGGACGGGCAGGCCGCCCGCGGCCTTGTCCTTGACCTCGCGCATCACCGGCGATTGGGCTGCCATGGCTCCGCAGCGAAGGTAATCACCATAGGAAAACCCCCCGGGAACGACAACCAGGTCGACATCCGGCAGGACCGTCTCGCGGTGCCAGACCATGAGGGGCGGGTGACCAAGGGCGGCTTCAAGAGCGACTGCGGCGTCACGGTCGCAGTTCGATCCGGGGAAGACGATGACGGCGGCTTTCAAGAACTTCATCCTTCCGAGAGGAGGTGAGGGGCATTGTTTACCGCGATCGTCCGATTCTTGCCAGGGGGATTGCAAGACCGGATAATCATCGGAACCCGATTGCGAGGGGCTCTGACACCCCCCATCAATCCCGGCGCGAGAACTTTTCCGGTCCCGGTTCGCCGCCGGACCAAGGGCGCGCCGCCGGCGCCAACGCCCTCCATCCGTTCTCGCGGTGACGGACGGCGCCGGGGTTCAACCGATTGCCCTGTTGCAAGACGGGGGTGCTCCCCCTACACTTCGCCGCGGAGGGTTTGTTCTTGACTCAAGAAACGACTTCATTCCCGCGTAGCCGCGGCGCCGTCGACCGGCTTGAAAAGGCGGTAGGCCGCCTGGAAAGCGTTGTCGGGCGTTCCGCCGTTGATCTGTTCGGCAATGCCGATCTCAAGGCCAGCCGGGAGGATTACGCCCGGCTGGAAGAGGCATCGCTCGCCGTCGAGGCCCGTCTCGACGCGGTGATCGGCCGCCTCAAGACTATTCTCGAGGACTGAGCCGATGGTCGCAACCGTCAATATCATGGTGGTCGGTCGCACCTACGAAATCAGCTGCGACGAGGGCCAGGAGGATGACGTCCGCGCTCTGGCGGCCGAGGTGGATCGCCGGACCGGCGAGCTTCTGCGCGCGGTCGGACAGGTCGGCGACGCCCGCCTGCTGGTCATGGTCTGTCTGACCATGGCCGACGAGATCGCGGAGTTGCGCCGCCGCGACGCCGTCCTGTCGGTGCCGCAGGAAGAGGCCGACGATGCCCTGTCGACGCGTATCGATGCTCTGGCCGGTCAGATCGAGGCCATTGCAGAAAGGCTGGAGAAGGCCTAAGTATTGGGTGGGGCGGGCGCTGCACGGTGCGATCGGTCAATTTATCCCCGGGGCCAATGTATGAACTCCAGGGAGCTGTCCCTGCCGGAATCGTGGTTCCGGTATATGGTTCCCACCTGCTAAGTGCAGGCCACGGAGGGATTATGCTACCGGACGGCCGAGGCGGCTCCGCCCTGCTTTCATTTTGTTCTGAACGGACGGTCGGCGTGGACTCGTTTCATCGACGGGGACTGATCCACCGGTCCGTGGCGGGATGTCGTCACGGTTGGTGATGGCAGTCCCCACCCAGTCTCCATTGCCATCAGGCGAGACCTCGGGAGGTCAATCCGGGGGCGGCGGTAAAACCGATCTCCGCCGCGAGGCGCGTGCCCTGCGCCGGGCCGCCCATAGCCGCTCCGACGGGGCCGCCGCCGGAATTCTCCGGAATTTTGTGGAGGGCGTGCCCTGGCGATCCCGCGCGGTTATCGCCGGTTACTGGCCCATATCAGACGAGGTCGACGTTCGTCCGCTGCTCGACGCACTGGCCGAACAAGGCTGCCTGCTGGCGCTTCCGGAAGTGGAGCGACGCCAGCAGCCGTTGATTTTTCGTCGCTGGAGTCCCGGCGCGCCGCTGGAGGCCGGGATCCATGGAACATTCCATCCCCTGCGGGAAAGCCCGTCCCTGCGGCCGGACCTTGTACTGGTGCCTTTGCTAGCGTTTGACCGCCGGGGAGGGCGGCTTGGCTACGGAGGCGGATATTACGACCGGACCATGGCCGCATTGCGGTCTGAAAAGGAGATTTTGACTGTGGGGATCGCCTATGCGGCGCAGGAAATGAGCGAACTGCCGACGGAGCCGCATGATCAGCGGCTCGATTGGATTGTGACCGAGGACTGGGCGTTGGAGGCGCTGTCATGAGGCTTCTGTTTGGCGGCGACGTTCTGGGGCGGTCGGGGCGGGACGCCGTTCTGGAAGCGGTGCCCGATCTCCGTCGCCGGCTTCAGCTCGATTTCGTTGTCGTCAATGGCGAGAACGCCGCCCACGGTTTCGGCATTACTCCGAAGATCTGCGAGGATTTTTTCGCTGCCGGTGTCGATGTCATCACGCTGGGCAACCACACATGGGACCAGCGCGAGATCATTCCTTTCCTGGACGCCGATCCGCGCGTCCTGCGTCCGCGCAACTATCCTCCCGGCACGCCCGGCCGGGGGACCGGCATTTTTCCGGCGACGCGCGGGCGGAAGGTGATGGTCATGCAGGTCATGGGGCGGCTTTTCATGGATGCGCTCGATGACCCCTTCGCGGCGGTCGAGGCTGAGCTGGCGCGCCAGAGACTGGGCGCCACTGTTCATGCCGCCATTTTGGATGTTCACTGCGAAGCCACCAGCGAGAAGATGGCGCTCGGCCATTACGCGGACGGGCGCATGTCGCTGGTGGTCGGCAGTCACAGCCATATCCCCACCGCGGATGCTCAGATTCTTCCCGGAGGGACGGCCTATCAGACCGATGCGGGCATGTGCGGCGATTACGATTCGGTGATCGGAATGAAAAAGGACGTGGCCACCGCCCGTTTCATTCGCAAGGTTCCCGGAGAACGGCTCAGCCCCGCCGAAGGGCCGGGGACGTTTTGTGGTGTCTTCGTCGAAACGGACGACGCCACAGGTCTTGCCCGGCGGGTCGATCCGGTTCGCCTGGGCGGCCGTCTGGCGCCCCATTGTCCGGATCTGTGACGCGGGCGTCTGGGCCTGGTGCGACGTCATCGTTCCAAGCCCTTGGATTTTCTCAAGTCCTTGGTTTTCCGGCGGCGCGTCCACTCTGCGGAGGCCCTGCTCAACCGCCGCGAGGGGCTTGAGAGTCCGTTGAGTCACTTTTTGCTCAACGGGCCGTAGGGGACGTCACCGTCGGCGCGGATTGCCCCTCGGCCAACCACGGGGGCGGCCGAGCATCCTGCGAGGTCGTCGGCCATCGGCCCAGATCGCCCGGCCCCGACAAAGCCCGGCCCCGACAAAGCCCAGGCCCGGGACGGCTTTTTTCCCATTCAGGTCAATCCCCTGCGACGAGGCTCTCGTCACAGGGGATCAGCTTCGGTCGTACGGGATCCGTCAGCGGTTCCACCAGCCACGCCGGGGCGGCTGGGACGGTGCGTCGGACGGGGTGTTGTCCGGCGTCATGACGACGTCCTCCGCCCGGTTGGTGTCCGGCGCCGCGGAGAGTTCCGGGGTTCCGGTCCCGGCCTGACCGGCCTCCGGCTGGACATCAGACGCGGCCTCCGGGACTGTCGCCTCTGGCGCCACAGCTTCTTCCACAGGCTGCGCTGCGGCTTTCCGGCGGGTGGCGCGGGTCCGTTTCGGCTTGGCCGCCGGCTCCTCAGCCGGGGCGGAAGCCTCCGGTGCCGCGTCGGCTGCCGGTTCAACCGCCTTCTTACGGCTGCGGGTCCGCTTGGGCTTTGCCGGGGCTTCCGGCTCGGCCTCAGGCGCGACGGCCGGCGCGGACGCATCCGCGGTTTCGATGGCCGTCACCGGGGTCTCCTCCGGCGCGCTGGTCTGATCGACCGCAACCGGGTGATCGGTCGCGGGCTCGTCTGCTGGCGGTGTCGCCGGCAGGATGTCAGAGGTTTCCGCCGGTTCCAGTGCCCCGACCACGCCGTCCTCGCCGGTGGCGGCATCTTCCGGCAACCCGTCCGCCTCGACCTCCGTCAGGCCTTCCGTCCGGCGGTGACGGCGGCGGCCGCCCCGCTTGCCACGGCGACGACGGCGCGGTGCCGGATCCCCTTCGGCGACCTGGATGGCGTCGGCGCCGTCCCCTTCGCCCGGCGCGTCGTCATCGGCGTCCTCGGGGCTGTCGGCCGGAATGTTCGCCGGCTCCTCGGCGTCGGTCTCCTCGTCCGGCCCGTCGACGACGGCCTCGTCGGTCTGGATTTCTTCGTTCGCCTGCAGGCCGTCTTCCCGCCGACCGCGGCGGCGGCGGCGGCGGCGGCGGCGGCGGCCTCCCTCTCCATCGTCACTCTCGGCGGGCGCGGCGCGGCTTTCGGCGTCGGGCTGCGCCTCCTCCTCGACCGCGGTCTCCGTTGCGGTTTCCGTCTCGACTTCGATCTCCTCGACGTCGATTTCCTCCTCGGCGGCATCCTCCGGCGCGACGGGTTCGGCGCTGACGGGCCGGCCTTTCGGCGCCTCGATCGGGGTCTCCGACTTCACCTTTTCCATCCGGATGGCGGGCGGGATAAGGCCGTCGTCATTGGTCAGATACACGCGGAAGCCGTACCGTGCCTCGATATCGGCCAGATCCTTGCGCTTCTGGTTGAGGATGTAGAGCGCGATGGACGAATGGACCGTCACCGTGACCTCGCTTGAGCGACGGCGGACGCCTTCCTCCTCGATCGCGCGCAGGACATGCATGGAGGCCGATTCGACCGAACGGACCGATCCGGTGCCGCCGCAGTGGGGGCAGGGGAGGAAGCTGGTTTCCATCAGGCTGGGCCGCAGCCGCTGACGCGACATCTCCATCAGGCCGAAGGCGCTGATCTTGCCCATCTGGATGCGGGCACGGTCGAACCGCAGCGCCTCTTTCAGGCGTCGCTCGACCGTGTGATTGTTGCGGCTCTCCTCCATATCGATGAAGTCGATGACAATAAGGCCGGCCAGATCGCGCAGCCGCAACTGGCGAGCCACCTCATCGGCGGCCTCGCAATTCGTTTTGAGCGCCGTCTCCTCGATGTGGCGCTCCTTCGTGGCGCGGCCGGAGTTGACGTCGATCGCCACCAGGGCTTCCGTCTGATTGATCACCAGATAGCCGCCGGATTTCAACTGGACGACCGGGCTGTGCATGGAATCGAGCTGCGATTCGACCTGATAGCGCTGGAACAGCGGCATCGCCGGGTCTTTGAACAACTGCACGCGCCGCGCATGGCTCGGCGTCAGCATGCGCATGAAGTCCTTGGCGAGACGGTATCCCTCCTCGCCGTCGACCAGAATTTCCTCGATGTCGCGGCTGTAGAGATCGCGGATCGAGCGTTTGATCAGATTGGCCTCTTCATAGACCAGGGCGGGAGAGATCGAGCGCAGCGTCAAATCGCGCACGCTGTCCCAGAGCCGCAGGAGATATTCGTAATCGCGCTTGATTTCGGGCTTGGTGCGTTCCGATCCGGCGGTGCGGACGATGACGGCCATGCCGTCGGGAATGTCCATTTCGCCGGTGATCGCCTTCAGGCGCTTGCGATCCTGCGGATTGGTGATCTTGCGCGAGACCCCGCCGCCCCGGGCGGTGTTGGGCATCAGGACGCAATAGCGGCCCGCCAGCGACAGATAGGTCGTAAGGGCCGCCCCCTTGTTGCCGCGCTCCTCCTTGACGACCTGGACCAGGACAATCTGCCGGCGCTTGATGACTTCCTGGATCTTGTAGTTGCGCAGGCTGCGGGGCCGGCGCCGTTCCTCCTCCTCGCCCTCTTCGCCGCCGACCTGGTCGACCGGCTGTGCCTCGGCCGCCGGGCCGGCGTCGCCTTCCGGCGCGTCGACGGGCTTCTGCGCCTCGTCATCGGCATCCGCGTCCTCGCCGCCGCCATGCTTCATCACCTCGCGCTGCTCGGCCAGCAGGGCCTGCCGGTCGGCGACGGGGATCTGATAATAGTCGGGGTGAATTTCGCTGAAAGCCAGGAAACCGTGGCGGTTCCCGCCGTAATCGACGAAGGCGGCCTGCAACGAGGGTTCAACCCGGACGATCTTCGCCAGGTAGATATTCCCCTTCAGTTGCTTCTTCGTGGATGTTTCGACGTCAAATTCTTCGAGACGCGTCCCATTCATGACGACGACGCGGGTTTCTTCCGCGTGCGTCGCGTCGATCAACATGCGTTTGACCATAAAACTCAGAGCTCCAAGACGCTGTCGTTGGCGCAGTTGGCGCCGTCACGCAGCAAAATGATCCGACAAAACCGGCGGCGCCTGCGGTTTCCTGGTTCAGCGTCTTGGTCATGTGAGAGACGAAGGGCATGGAGGGAGGAATCCTGGCGGGCTGCACGCCCGGTTCTGAAAACTGTACAAACGAAACCGTTTGGCGGATAACGGCCGACTGGCCCTGCGTCGCCGGCCGGAAACGTCACCGGCCCTCAAACACAGCACCCACCCCCGAGTCACCTCTCCCATGGGAGGGGATCCGACCGCAGGTTTCGCGTCAACACCATACCCGCAGCGCATTGTTACGGCAATGATCTTCTTCCGATTTCGGGTGGATTATTCGAATGATTCCAATGTTAGGTGCCGACAATCCGTCCGGGAGGCCCCAATGGCCGCCGGGATGCCTGTCCCGATCCTTTATGCGCGATCGAATACAAAGGGTTTAACATTGAACAGGGGGAATCGAATCGGCTATATGGGGGCGCCTTTGCTGAAGGAAGATGCAAAGATGGGGCGTTGTTGCGGTTTGCTCCTCCGCATCCTCATGATTGTTCTGCTGACGCCGTTTGCGGCCGCCTTCGGCGCCGAGCGGCCGGCGGTGACGGCTGTTCGCGTCGCCGACCATGACGGCGTGACGCGGTTCGTGATGGAACTGTCGGCGGCGGCCCAGTTTCAGGTGGAGGCCCAGTCCGATCCCCGGCGCATCATTGTCGATTTTTCGGATCTCGGCTGGTCGGCCGGAATCCGCTCGCTGGCGCGGCCCGTCGGACTGGTCCGGAATTTCCGCTTCGAGGAACCGGGCGGGGAGGCGGGACGGCTGGTTCTCGAAACCCGCCATCCCGCCACGGTGAACAAGGCCTTTCTGATTCCGCCCGCCGCGGGGGGCAATTTCCGGCTGGGCGGCGATGTCGGCGTCATGGCCACCGCGACGCCGCCCGGCGCGGCCAGTCCCAGAACGGCCGCCCAGGCTTCCGCACCCCAGGGCACAACGTCCCAGGGCTCAACGTCCCAGGGCACAACGTCCCAGGGAGCGGTGTCCCCGGGAGCGGCCTCCCCGGCGGGCGCGGGCCAGCAGGGATCCGCCGTCGTTCCGACGTCGGCGCCGGTCCCTCCGGCGTCTCCCGCGGCTGCCCAACCCTCTCATCGCGAGGGGCAGGGCGCCAAGGGAACCGGCCGGGTGCCGCCGGCCGCGCCAAAGGCGCCTCCGGCGCCGGCTCAGGCCCAGGCTGCGATCCCGTCCGCCGCCGCGCTGGCCGTCCCGGGCGGGGCCGAAAGGAAGGCGTCGCGCGTCGGCAAGCCGGTCGTCGTTATCGATCCGGGACATGGCGGCGTCGATCCGGGCGCCACCAGCATCACCGGCGCCTACGAAAAGAACATTGTCCTGGCGCTGGCGCGCGCGGTGAAGGCCCAGCTCGACAAGGATGGCAAGGTCAAATGCGTTCTGACCCGGGACCGCGATGTGTTCATTCCCTTGCGTGAGCGCGTCGCCATTGCGCGGGCGGCCAACGCCGATCTGTTCCTGTCGCTCCACGCCGACACCGTGACCGATGGCGACATCCGGGGGTTGTCGGTCTACACGCTGTCGCAGACCGCCTCGGACGCCGAGGCGCAGGCGCTGGCCGACAAGGAAAACAAGGCGGACATCGTGGCGGGAATCGATCTTTCCAATGAATCGCCCGAAGTCACCAACATCCTGATCGATCTGGTGCAACGGGAATCGATGAACCTGTCCGCGGTGTTCGCACACCGGCTGATCCGCGAGGTCTCGCGAGAGACCCGGCAGCTTCTTCAGAACACCCACCGTTTCGCCGGTTTCGCCGTATTGAAGGCGCCTGATGTGCCCTCGGTCCTGGTCGAGACGGGATATCTCTCGAACCCCAAGGACGAGCAGATGTTGCGCCGGCCCGAATACCGCGCCAAATTGGCGGGCGCGATGGCGCGGGCGATCGAGCAGTATTTCGTGCAGACGCGTAAGGCAAGGCGAACCTGACGGGTCGCAATCTGGTCCTCGGGCGTCAGCGAAGCCCTGTCCCGCATGTCCACCGTTCGGGCGGTCGGGGCGCCGGAACGGTGCCTCCGACCTGGTCCGGGGCGGGAGGGCGCGCGAAGCGCGGGTGGCCGCATGAGGGGCGGGTGGCTGCATGAGGCGCGGGTGGGGCGGCCCGATGAAATGCCCGATGAAACGCCCGATGAAACGAAGGATGACGCGGTGTCATGTTAAGGTTCCTTGCCCTGGTTTTCAGCACGCTGATCCTGTTTGCCATCATCGGCGTGGCAGGCGTTCTGGGCGTGTTCTGGCATTACGGACGCGACCTGCCGGATTATCATCAGCTCGCCCATTACGAGCCGGCGGTCACGACCAGGGTCTATGCCGGCGATGGCCGGCTGGTGGCCGAATATGCGGTCGAGAAGCGCAGTTTCGTTCCGATCGGCGCGATGCCCCAGCGGGTCATCAATGCCTTTGTGGCGGCCGAGGACAAGAACTTCTACCTGCATTCGGGCATCGATCCCATGGGCATCGCCCGCGCGGTGGTCACCAATCTCAAGAACCGCGGCATGGGAAGCGACCGCCGGCCGGTTGGCGCCTCGACCATCACCCAGCAGGTCGCCCGCAATTTCCTGCTCAACAACGAGGTGTCCTATTCGCGGAAGATCAAGGAGGCGATCCTGGCCTTCCGGATTGAGCAGGCCTTTACCAAGCAGCACATCCTTGAGCTTTACCTGAACGAGATCTATCTGGGGCAGGGGTCTTACGGCGTCGCGGCGGCGGCGCTCAACTATTTCAATAAGGGCCTTGACGAGCTGTCGGTGTCCGAGGCGGCCTTCCTTGCCTCCCTGCCGAAGGCGCCCAGCCGGAATCCCCAGGCCTTCCGCGAACGGCGGGACTATGTGATCAACCGTATGCTGGAGGACGGTTACATCTCCGCGGCGGACGCCAGTGCGGCCGTGGCGGAGCCGATCTCGACCCGCCCCCGCGCCGAGTCCGTTCTGGGGTCCGGCGGCGAATATTTCGCCGAGGATATTCGCCGGGAACTGGCGGGTGAATATGGCGAGGACTCTCTTTATAAGGGAGGGCTGTCGGTCCGCTCGACCCTCGATCCGGCCTTGCAGGAAATCGCGACACGGGTGCTGCGCAACGGGCTGATCGCCTATGACCGCCGCCATGGCTGGCGCGGCCCGGTGACGCGAATCGAGGCGGGGGCGGGTTGGAACCGCCGTCTTGCGGCGCTGGCGCCCCGGCCCGAACTGGCGCCCTGGCCCGTGGCGATGGTTCTGGCGGTCAACGAGCCGGGAGCCGCGGAAATCGGATTCGCCGACGGCCGCAAGGGACGCATTCCCATGGCCGAGCTGCGCTGGGCCCGGCCGGTCTCCGGTCAGTCCATGGGCGCCGTGCCGCGCCGGCCGGCGGATGTGCTGCAGCCCGGGGACGTGATCGCCGTGGAGGCGGTCGCCAAAAGCGACGATGGCAAGGAGCGTTACGGCGCCGATACCTATACGCTGCGCCAACTGCCCAAGGTCGAGGGGGCGCTGGTGGCCATCGATCCCCATACCGGCCGCGTGCTCGCGATGCAGGGCGGTTTCTCCTATTCCCGCAGCCAGTTCAACCGTGCGACCCAGGCTCTGCGCCAGCCGGGATCGGCCTTCAAACCGTTCGTCTATATGGCCGCGCTGGACAGCGGCTACACACCGTCGTCGCTGGTGCTGGACGCCCCGATCGAACTGGAGCAGGGGGCCGGACTGCCGAAATGGCGTCCGAAGAACGACCACAACGACTATCTCGGGCCCACGACATTGCGGGTTGGCGTCGAGAAGTCGCGCAACCTCATGACGGTGCGTCTGGCAGCCTCGATCGGCATCACCAAGGTGGCCGCCTATGCCGAGAAATTCGGAGTGGTCGACAAACTGCCGCATGAGCTGGCGATGGCTCTGGGGGCCGGTGAGACCACGCCCCTGCGCCTCACCGCCGCCTATGCTCAGATCGTCAATGGCGGAAAGAAGATCACGCCGACCCTGATCGATCGCATCCAGGACCGCAACGGCGCCACGATTTACCGCCATGACGCCAGAGCCTGCAACGGTTGCCAGGCAACGTTCTATACCGACCAGGACATGCCGGACGTCCCGGACGACAGCGAGCAACTGGTGGATCCGATGACCGCTTATCAGATGGTTCATATCCTGGAAGGTGTGGTCGAGCGGGGAACCGGACGGATCGTGTCGGCCGTCGGCAAACCTCTCGCCGGCAAGACCGGGACCAGCAACGATTCCAAGGATACCTGGTTCGTCGGATTCTCGCCCGATCTGGCCGTCGGCGTGTTTGTCGGCTTTGACGACCCGGTGAGCCTGGGCGCCCATGAGTTCGGCGCGACCATTCCCGCCCCGATCTTCCGCGATTTCATGACGGAGGCCCTGAAGGATAAGCCGCCGACTCCCTTCCGCGTGCCGCCGGGGATCCGGCTGGTGCGGGTCGCTGCCGCCACCGGCCGGCCGGCGCAGCCCGGCGACGCCAACGTGATCTATGAGGCCTTCAAGCCCGATCAGGTTCCGTCCGGCGGGACGACGGACGAACAGGTTCTGGACAACGGTGCCGGAGTCATGGGGTTGGGCTATGGCGCCATGCCAGGCGTCGACGCGGCCGAGGATCAGCCCGGCGCGCCGGCCGGGGCCGCCGGCCCGGATGGCGAAGGCGGGGCGTCGTTGTCGGGATTACCCCCCCAGGGCGTTCCGCCGACCGCTTTCCCGTCGCCGGCCGGTGCCGGTCCGGTGCCGGGGGCGACGGGAAAGC
>WASQ01000019.1:47712-87223 GCA_009712185.1 Telmatospirillum sp.
GCGGCGGCGGGGGGGGGGGGGGGGGGGGGGGCGCGGGGCGGTCCGGCACCGGCCGCGCAACGGCCGCCCGCGGAGCCGGCTATTCCGCAGGCGGGCGGGCTCTATTGACAGGCGGGGCGGAGCGAGAGGCTTGCGAGGGGGGCGGGTTTCCCCTAAAACGGCCTCTCCCGCCCATCGGATGAGATCATAGGAAGCAGGACATGCGCGCCGAAATCGAGGCGATCGCCAACGAAATCAATGGATCCCTGGAACTGCTGCGGCGGCATCTTGATTGGGACAACGCTTTGCGCCGTCTCGATGAGCTGAATGCGGTTTCGGAAAATCCCGATCTGTGGAATGACGCCGCGGCCGCGCAGAAAGTGATGCGCGAACGGACTCATCTGGAACAGTCGATCTCCACGGTCCGCGTGATCGAGCGCGAACGCGACGACTGTCTGGAACTGATCGAACTGGGCGACATGGAAGGCGACGAGACCGTCGTGAGCGATGCCGAGGCGACCTTGCGCAGCCTTAAGGATCGCGCCCATAAGATGGAGCTGGAAAGCCTTCTTTCCGGCGAGGCCGCCCCCAACGACTGTTATCTTGAGGTTCATGCCGGCGCCGGCGGCACCGAGGCCCAGGACTGGGCGGAGATTCTGCTTCGCATGTATACCCGCTGGGCCGAGCAGCATGGCTACAAGGCGGTCTGGCTTGAGGAGAACGCGGGCGAAGAGGCGGGGCTCAAGTCGGCGACGATCCAGATCACCGGACGCAACGCCTATGGCTGGCTGAAGACCGAGAGCGGCGTTCACCGGCTGGTGCGCATCTCGCCCTTCGATTCGGCGGCACGCCGTCACACCAGCTTCAGTTCGGTCTGGGTCTATCCGGTGATCGATGACAGCATCGACATCCAGATCAACGAATCGGATTGCCGCATCGATACCTTCCGCGCGTCGGGTGCCGGCGGCCAGCACGTCAACAAAACCGACTCGGCGATCCGCATCACCCACGTCCCCACGGGAATCGTGGTGAGCTGTCAGGCCGACCGGTCGCAGCACCGCAACCGCGCCACCGCCTGGGACATGCTGCGCGCCCGCCTCTATGAGGCGGAATTGCAAAAGCGGGAGGCCGCCCATCAGGCGGAGGCCGATGCCAAGACCGACATCGGCTGGGGCCATCAGATCCGGTCCTATGTTTTACAGCCCTATCAGATGGTGAAGGATCTGCGGACCGGGGTGGAAACGTCGGACACGCAAGGGGTTCTGGACGGCGATCTGGATGCCTTCATGGCGGCCTCGCTCGCCGCGCGTATCCAGGGCGGCGTCGGCGGATCCGGACAGTCCGGCGAAGAATGACCCGGACACCCCGCCTTTCCGGGTGGGTGGGGGCCGCGGTGGCGGTCCTGCTGTGCTGGCCGGCCGTCGGCGCCATGGCCGGCGGATCGGTCATGACGCCGACGATCACCGGGCGGGTGGCGGAAACACCGTTCGCCGGACGGTCCCAGGCGATCGGCAGCGCCGCCAACGGCTGTCTTGCCGGTGCGGAGGCATTGCCGCCGAGCGGGCCGGGTTGGGAAACGCTTCGTCTGGAACGCAACCGGTTCTGGGGACATCCAGAGACAATCGCGTTCCTGCGCGACATGGCGGCCCGCATCGAACGTCCGGGCCGGATCCTGATCGGCGACATCGCCCAGCCCCGGGGCGGCCACATGACATCGGGCCACGGCAGCCATCAGACCGGCCTCGACGCGGATATTCTGTTCCGGCTCGCGGATCGTGATCTGACGGACGCGGAACGGGCCGATCCGGTCATGGACGGGGTGGTGAATGACGACGGCAGCCTGATCCCGGAATTATGGGGCGCTCCGCAGGTGGCGCTGCTCAAGACTTTCGCCGCTGATCCTCGGGTTGAGCGGATCTTTGTCAATCCAACCATCAAGCGCGCGCTCTGCGACAGTGTCGCGGGCGACCGGTCCTGGTTGAGAGTGATCCGCCCCTGGTGGGGACATCAGGAGCATTTCCACGTCCGCCTGCATTGTCCCGACGGCGACGGTGCCTGCATTCCCGGGGCAACATTGCCGCCCGGAGACGGCTGCGGCGAGGAACTGACCTCCTGGATCACGACCGGCGACTGGAAGGGACGCCCCCGTCCCCCGTTACCGCAACAGCATAACCACCGGCCCGAGATGCCGGCGGCCTGCCGTTCCATTCTGTCCGCCTACTGATCCCGGCCTGCGCTGTTCGGAACCGATCAGCGCAGCCTTCAGGCGGCCCTGAGCCAAGTTTCTCCGCCCCCCTCGGGGCCATCGCTCGCCCCCCGCTCGCGGGGCCCCCGGGCGGGCCAGCCAACCGGCGATCAGTCATGTCTTGGCGCCGGATGGTATGAGCAGGCGCTTCCCTCTCTCCCACCGGCCGCTCAACCCTTCGGATGACCCGGCGGGCGGTTTGGGCTATCCTGATCTTCGGGCCAGCTCATCCAGACGCCTGAGGGCCGGACGTCAGGATGAGTTGGTCCCGGGACTCTTTCGTGTTGGCGGGACGCTGCCGGATGGCGAGGGGGCCATCCAGCCGGATCCAGCCTCCATGCGGGACCGCGATCGTCGGTTCCCGGCCGGGATGAGGGGGAGGCATCATGTCGTCCGTACTCTTCTTTGCCATGGTCATCGCGCTGGTCTCCGGGATTGCCTGCTTTGGTTTCGCCTCGGCCTGCGGCCTGCGGGAGGGGCGCCGCCGCATCGCCTTTTTCGCCGGAAGCATGATCGGCTTCTGGGGGGGCTGTGTCGGTCTCCTGGCTGATGACATCTCTGCGGTTTTTTCGACTGTCGAGGCCGGGATGGAGGAAAGCGTCCGCAATGCCGTTCTGGATCACTGGCATCCGCAGGGCGACACCGTCGCCGTCCGCCATGCGTCCCATCTGTGTTCGTCGGAGGATCTCAAATCGGGAAAGACTCCCGATTGCCTGCTGGCGATCGGTGTCAACAGTACCGAGGTCTGCCGCCAATGGATGCTGTATGTCCCCTTCCTTCTGCCCTATGCCAGACCCTGCCCGGCGTTGCGGACCAGCCCGGCGGTTCTGGCTGACGCCGATGCCCGTGCCGTTCTGACGGCCGCGATCAACGCGCCCTGCGATTATTTGTCCAAGGGGGATGATTTCACCACCCGGCGGATGCGCAAGGCCCTGGGGTGCGGTCCGCAATTCCATGATGGCAAGGTGGTTCTGATCGTCGATCAGCCGGGCGATGTCCGGACCCTGGTCCTGCGGCAGGGCGACATTCATTTCCCGTGACGGCGACGGCTGACGTTCCGGCCGCGAGGGACCGGGGCGCCGGTTCCGTCACTGTCCCAGGGGTTCGTAATAGTCGGGCGCCATTCCGGCGCGGTCTCGCGCCGGGCGGTTGAAAGGCGCCTTCAGTCCCTTCGGGAAATGGGCGCCGACGATGGCGTGGTAACGGGCCACCGGATCGGTCCCGGTTTGCCGGCAGAGCGCTTCGAACCATCGGACACCGGCGGCGACATGCGAGATCTCGTCTTCCAGGATCCGTTCCATCACCGCCGCCATGGCGCTTTCGCCGCTGTCGGACAGGCGCAGAATGGTCGCCGGGGCGGTGTCCAGCGCCCGTGCCTCCAGGGTCATGGGGATTACGGCCAGCCGTCCGGCAAGATCGCCGGCGGTCTTCGTCGCCGCCTCCCACAGGCCGGCATGGGCGGGCAGGGCGCCATAGCCGGAGCCCAGGCCATTCAACAGGCGTTCGAGATCGGCGAAATGGCGGGCCTCTTCACGCGCCACGCCGACCCAGTCGTCGAGGAAGGCGCGCGGTTGGCCGGACCCGAAACGGGCAAGGATGTCCCACGCCAGGTCGATGGCATTCAATTCGATATGCGCGAGCGCATGCAGCATGGCGATGCGTCCGGCGGTTCCGCCCAACCGCCGTCGCGGCATGAATTTCGGCGCCATCGTGCCCGGCGCGGCAGGGCGGGCGGGATGGGCCGGCGGCGGCGTTTCCGGACGGCCGGTCGGGCCCGGAACAAGATCACCCCGTCGCCAGGCGTCGGCCGCCGCCGCCGTCAGCCGGATCTTCTCCGCCGGGGCGGCGGCGGCAAGAACCGCCAGCGCCGCCTCATGCAAAGGTCCTGACAGGTGGTCGGAGCCGGTCACAGGGATCGTGCTTCGGCCAGGACGGCGGCCGCATGTCCGTCGACCTTGACCTTGCGCCAGACCTTGGCGATCACTCCGTTCTGGTCGATCAGGAAGGTGGAGCGTTCGATGCCCATGTATTTCTTCCCGTAATTGCTCTTTTCGACCCAGACGCCATAGGCTTCGCAGACGCCGCCGTCGCTGTCCGACAGCAACGGGAAGGCCAGGTTGTATTTCGCCTTGAAGCGGTCGTGTTTCGCCGGATCGTCCCTGGATACGCCGACGATCAGGGCGTCGGACCCGGAAAAGTCGGGCAGGGCCTCCTGGAAGGCGCAGGCCTCGCGGGTACAGCCGGGCGTATCGTCCTTGGGGTAAAAATAAAGAATGACCTTGCGTCCCTTTGCGGCGGACAGCGTGAAGGTGCCGTTGCCGTCGGTGGGCAGGGTGAAGTCCGGGGCGGTCGAGCCGGCCTCGATGGTCATGACGATGTCTCCTTGTCGTTCCGGGCAGCCCGCAAGATCTGAGCCGGCTGTTCGATCAGTTGGTCATAGATGGCGCACACGGCGTTGGCGCTGTCGCTCATCCGCGCACGCAATCCATCGAAATGGGTGCTCCCGGTCGCCCGTACCAGGATTTCTTTCAGGCGGCCCGGCGCCGTGGCCTCGCTGAAATGCCCTTCCACCGTCTGCCGCAGGATCTGCTGGATCGCCGACCACAGGCGGAATGCCTCGATCAGGGTGTCTCCCATGGCGGGGTCCAGACGCTGACGGCGCATGGCGGCGTTCAGCACGGCCGGCGTTCCGGTATGGATCATGCCGGGATCGTCGGCCGCCCAGCGAAGTTCCAGATACTGGGCGATGAAATCGATATCGACCAGTCCGCCGCGGAGATGCTTGACCTCCCACGGGGTGTCGGCCTTGTGCTCGCGCGCCATGCGAAGGCGCATGTCGGCGACGTCGAGAAGAAGCTTGTCGGGGTCGCGGCGGGCTGACAGCGTGCGGGCGATCACCTCTTCGATGGCGATGCGCAGGGCCGGATCCCCGGTGACCACCCTGGCCCGTGTCAGGGCCATATGCTCCCAGGTCCAGGCCATTTCCGCGTGATAGCGGGCAAATCCTTCCAGGCTGGTGGCGATCGGCCCGGCATTTCCCGAAGGCCGCAGCCGCATATCGACCTCGTAAAGGGCGCCTTCGCCGCTTTTCGCGGTCAGGGCGTTGATGATGCGCTGGGTCAGGCGGCCGTAATAAACGCTGGGCGCCAGGGGCTTCGGTCCGTCTGAGGAATCGAGTCCGTCCTTCATGTCATAGACCAGGATCAGGTCCAGATCGGAGGTCGCTGTCATCTCCCGGCTGCCCATCTTGCCCATGGCGATCAGGGCCGCGCCTCTGCCCGGGATGCGGCCGTGCTGGAGGGCGAATTCCGCTTCGACCCGGGGCGCCAGGGCGTTCAGCACGGCTTCGGCGAGGTCCGACAGATGCCGGCCGGCCTGCTCGGGATCCAGGAGATTGCGAAGAGTCTGGATTCCGATCCGGAATTTCTGCTCGCTGGTCCAGCGGCGCGCCACATCGAGCATTTCCTGGTAGTCCGATGGCTCGTCCAGGACGCGGGCGACCTCCGCGGCCAGATCGGCCCGGGGCGGCGGCGGATCGAAGAAGTCGTGGGACAGGACGCTGTCGAGCAGGGTCGTGTTGGCCGACAGGCTTTCCGCCAGTCGCGGCGCGTCGCCCATGACCTCCGCCACCAGATCCAGCAGGCCGGGATTCGCGGCGAACAGGGCGAACAGGGGCACACCGGCCGGCAGACGCCCCAGGAAGTCATCGAAACGGTGAAAGGCGGCATCGGGGTCGGCGGTACGGGCAAGGGCCGCCAGCAGGGCGGGGGTCAGTTCTGTCAGCATCTCCCTCGCACGCGTGCTCCGGGTCGCGCGCACGCGGCCATGATGCCAGCCGCGGATCTGACCGCAGACGGCCCCCGCCTGGGTGAAGCCGAGGCCGGTGATGGTTTTCAGGGTCTCCGGGTCGTTTTCGCCGCCCGTGAACACCAGATTGCCGCCGGCCGACAGCGGCGGCGCGTCCTCGAACAGCCCGGCATAATGGGTTTCGACCCTTTTGAGCACGGCCGTCAGCGCCTCCGAGAAGGCGGCCGGATCGGAATATCCCATGAACAGCGCCAGGGCCGTCAGCTTGGCCGGAGCGTCGGGCAGAGTCTGTGTCTGCTGGTCGTCGGTCATCTGTAACCGGTGTTCCAGCCTGCGCAGAAAGGCGTAGGCCTCCGTCAGCTCGGATGCCGCGGCACCGCTGATATGTCCGGCCGCGGCCAGGGCGGCGAGCGCGTCGACGGTCCGGGCGGTTCTCAAGTCCGGTTCCCGACCGCCCCGGATCAACTGCTGGGTTTGCGCGAAAAACTCGATTTCCCGGATGCCGCCCCGTCCCAGCTTGATGTTATGTCCCGCCACGGCGATTTTTCCGCCGCCTTTGTGGGCGTTGATCTGACGTTTGATCGAGTGGATGTCCTGAATGGCCGCGAAGTCGAGGAATTTCCGCCAGATGAAAGGGCGCAGAAACTGGATGAAGGACTTTCCGGCCGCCAGATCGCCCGCGACGGGACGGGCTTTGATCATCGCGGCCCGCTCCCAGTTCTGGCCAAATCCCTCGTAGTAGGTTTCCGCCGCCTCCAGCGCCACGGCCAGCGGCGTCGACCCCGGGTCGGGGCGGAGCCGGAGATCCGTGCGGAACACATAACCGGCGGCCGTGCGCTCCTCCATCATCCGGACCAGTTCGCGCGCCAGTCGGACCGCGAAGTCCTGGACCGAACGCCGTCCCCGGTAATCGATCCGGGGCTCGTCATAAAGGATGATCAGATCGATATCGCTGGAGTAGTTGAGTTCGCGCGCCCCCAGCTTGCCCATGCCAAGGATGATGAGGCCGCTGTCCCTGGCCGGGTCGTCCGGATGTGCGAGGTGGATATCACCGTTCTGATGGGCCTTGGCGAGAAGATGGGCGGCGACCAGGGACACCGCCCGTTCCGCGAGGTCCGACAGAGCTCCGGTCACCTGATCGAGCCCCCCGGCGCCCGCGATGTCGGCCAGTCCGATCAGCAGGGCCCATTGCCGCTTGGCGATGCGCAGGCGGCGCATCAGCGTGTCGCCATCGACGGATAAAGCGTCGATCCCGGCCAGATCGGACCGCAGCAGATCGGCGGCCGCGTCATACCCTTCGGTCAGGATCGTCCGCAGCAGGCCGGGTTCCCGGATCAGGCAAAAGGACAGAAAGGGGCTGTTGCCGAAAATGGTGTCTACCAGGCGCCGGGGCGCGGGGCTCTCAACGACCGCGCGGGCGAAGTCCGCCAGCGCCGGATCCTCCCATTGCCGGGCGGCGTCCCGCCAGTGGTCATGATTGGTGCCGGCCATGTGGGGATCGGCGGGCAGGGGCAGGTCGGTGGGGATATCGATAAAAGGCACGGCCGGCCATCCAGATATTGTATTTTCGTCCAGACTGGTGCAAAGCTCCGCCACCGGTCAAGCTTACATCGCAGGGAATCCAAAGGGTGGTGCACGGCACCGTCAGAAGTTTTTTCCAGCTTCTCGGAGCCATTGGGGTCACCGTCCTCGTCCTGCTGGCCTGGTTCGGTTACCGGCTTTCCGAAGGCCCGCTCAGTCTGTCCCTGCTCGGACCCTATATCGAGGACGCGCTCAGCTCTCCCGACAAGGGATTCACCGTGCATCAGGACCGGACCATCCTGGCCTGGAGCCGCGACACCAGAACCATCGAGATCCGCGTCGAAAATGTGCGGGCCCTGTCCCGCGACCAGGGGGTGATCGCCGAGGTTCCCGAAATCGTCGTCGCCTTCTCCGGTCCCGCCCTGATTCAGGGGCGGATCGTTCCCCGCCGTCTCCTGCTGCGGCGTCCGGTGATCCGCCTGTTGCGCGATTTCGACGGCGAGATCAGTGTCGGCCTTGGCGCCGCGGAAGAGACCGGGGAAAAGTCCACCGCCGCTTTCGAGGAGCCGTTGCAGGCGCTTCTGGAGCCGCCGGGGGCGGAGACGCCGGGCGGTCAGCTCCAGCGGGTCGAGGTGGAAGGCGCCGATATCAGTGTCGACGACCGCGTCCTGAAGGTTCGCTGGCATGCTCCCAAGGCGGATATCCGCCTCAACCGCGACCTGCGCGGAATCGTCGCGCATGCCCGTATCGATCTCGATCTGGCGGGGGAGCAGGCGCGGTTCGACGCCGAGGGGCTTTACGTCAATGCCGGCCGGACGGTGGAGGCCACCCTGTCTTTCGGCGGCATCCGTCCGACCGTTCTCGCCGATCTGGTGCCGCAACTTGCCCCCCTGTCCGGCCTGCATCTGCCGACCGGAGGTTCCGTGGCGATGCGGTACGCCCTGGGACGGGGGCTGTCCGACGTCCACTTCGATCTGGTGGGCGGCGAGGGGGTGATCGACGCCTCGTCAAGCCTCGGGATCTCGATCCCGGTTCAATCGGTGGCGCTGAAAGGCGCACTGACCGACCATCTGAACCATGTGACGCTGGAGGAGGGGCGCATCGACCTCGGCGGGCCTCTGGTGACGCTGTCGGCGGAGGCGGCCAATCTTTCGGGCGCCACCGATCTTCGCGCCCAGGCCCGCATCGACGATCTGCCGCTCGATCTGTTGAAGGGGCTGTGGCCGCCGGAGGTCGCTCCCAATCCGCGGTCCTGGATCCTTGCCAATCTGTCGGACGGACGCATCCGCACCGGCTCCGTGCAACTGGCCGCCCACCGGCCGGCGGGAAAGGGGTGGGGGGATCTGACGATCGACCGGATCGGCGGGGAACTGAGGCCGGAGGGGATCAGTGTTCAGTATCTGGCGCCGATGCCGGTCATCCGCCATGTCGACGCGGTCGCGACCTTCGACGCCGACGCCTTCACCATCGATGTGTCGGGCGGAGAGGTGTCGGGGCTCAGGCTGGGCGGCGGCAAGGTGGTCCTGAGCGGCCTCTCGGCGCCCGACCAGTTCGCCGACATCGTGGTGACGGTCAATGGCGCGGTGGCGGACGTCTTGCGTCTGATCGACAGCAAGCCGCTGGAATGGGCGCGCGCTCTCGGGGTGCAGCCATCCCGCATCAAGGGGGAGCAGACCACGACGCTGGCATTGCGCTTTCCCCTGCTGAACCGTTTGAGTTTCGATCAGGTGGCGGTCCATGCGTCGGCACAGACAACCCGTTTCGGCCTGCCCGAGGTCGCCCTGGGGCTCGATCTGACCGAAGGCCAGTTCTCGGTCGATGTCGATGCGTCGGGTCTCGATGTCGTCGGACGGGGGCAGATCGGGGGCATCGCCAGCGACATCAAATGGCATGAGAATTTCGCCAAAGGCGGCATCCGCAGCCGGTATCAGGTGTCGGCGGTCCTGGGGGATGCGGACCGCCGGACCGTCGGGTTGGACGCCTCGCCCTTCCAGCCCCCCTTTCTGGCGGGACCGGTTCCCGTCGATCTGTCGGTCACGCTGTCGGACGGCCAGAAGGGCGACGTCGAGGTGAAGGCGTCGCTGACGGACGCCGCCATGTCCCTGCCGGGTCTCAACTGGGACAAGCCGGCGGCCACCGCCGGTCAGGCGTCCATCCTGCTCCGGCTTGCCGGTGGGCATATCACCGAGATGCCAAAGCTTCAGGTGGGAACCGCCAACGGGCTCGACATGCAGGCCCAGGGGGCGTTCGACGCCGGTCAGTTGCGCCGCCTTACCTTCGGCAGGGCGAAATGGGGCCGGACGGATGCGCGCGGTTCCATCACCATCAATCCCGGCAATCAGGGTTTGGGGATCGAGATCGGCGGGGCCAGTTTCGACGCCCGCGAAATCATATCCGGAGAGCCGTCGGACCACGCCACCGACAAGGCGAAACCGGTGCCCGACACACCGAAGAAGCGCGACCATTCGCGGCGCGACGATCTGCTGCCGCTGGCTATTCAGGGAAAATTCGGCCGGGTCTGGGTTTCGGACGAAGGGGCGCTGCATACGATGACGGCCACCCTGGTGCGGGACCATCGCGACTGGCGGCAGGTCCGGCTGGACGGACTGCTGGAGGGCGACCAGCCGCTGCATGTGGATCTGGCGCCCGCCGGGGCCGACAGACGATCCCTGAAGATGACCAGCGGCGATGCCGGCCAGGTGCTGAAAAGCTTCGATATCTATGACAATGTCGTGCACGGACGCTTGCAGGTCGACGCCGCCTATGACGACGCGAAACCCAGTCAACCGTTGTCCGGGCAGATTTCCGTCAGTGACTTCCAGCTGGTCCGCGCCCCGGCGCTGGCGCGCCTGCTGACGGTCGCCAGCCTGACCGGGATCGTCGACGTTCTCCAGGGCAGCGGCATCCCCTTCTCATCCCTGGAAAGCCCGTTCACCCTGGCTGACGGCGTCCTGACATTGCGCGACGTGCGCGCTTCCGGCACATCGCTCGGTATCACCGCCAAGGGGCAGGTCGATCTCGACAATGACGTGCTGGCCCTCGAAGGGACGATCGTTCCGATCTACACCCTGAACAGTGTTCTGGGCCGGCTTCCCGTCCTCGGAGACTTGTTCACCACCGAGAAGGGGGGCGGGGTGTTCGCCATGAACTATTCCATGAACGGCCCGTCGAAGGATCCGTCGGTGACGGTCAATCCCTTATCGGCGCTGACGCCGGGCATGTTGCGGCGTCTGTTCAATATTTTCGATAACGGCAGCGAGACGGAGGTCCGTCCCCATGAAAAACCCGCCGATCCGCCGTCCGCCCCGCCGTTGCCGCGGAACTGACGATACCGGTGCCGGGCGGGCCATTCCGTCAGAGCTGTTCCGATCGGGGAGATGACAGCCCGGCCGGAGGGTGTATCCTGACCCCATTCCCGGGGCCCGCCCCCGGATGGCGTGGCGGCTGGCCCCGATTATCATAAAGGGGGGATATTCCATGGCTGACCAACCGGCTGGCGCGGGCAAGGGACCGATCGTGATCGAACTCGCGGCCGGCCAGACCTATCACTGGTGCCGTTGCGGGAAAAGTTCCAACCAGCCGTTCTGCGACGGATCACATGCCGGCACGGGAATCGAACCCATGCCCTTCACGCCCACCGCGACGGCGAAAGTCCGCTTCTGTGGTTGCAAGAAGACGAACAAGCCGCCCTTCTGCGACGGCTCGCATCTCGATCCCTGATTTGTCGCCGGTCTCCGGCGATCGGGGCCGATCGCCGGAGATCCCGGTTCACCCGGCGCGGACCAGGACGTGCCGCTTGCGGCCGGCCGACAGCTTGATGGCGCCGTCGACGGTCATGACGGCGGACAGCATTTCGGTTTCGCCGGCCACCGGGCGGTCGTTCACGCGGGCGCCGCCACCCTTGATCAACCGGCGCGCCTCCCCGTTCGAGGCCGCGAGGCCGGCCCGGACGAACAGTGCGAAAGCCGGAATTCCGGCCGCGAATTCGGCCGCGGGAACGGTGATGGTCGGCAGGGTGTCGGCGGCGGCCCCTTCCTCGAAGGTGCGCCGGGCCGTCTCGGCGGCCAGCTCCGCCGCTTCGGCGCCGCGGGCCAGACGGGTCGCCTCATTGGCGAGGATTTTCTTGGCATCGTTGATCTCGGCGCCGTCCAGCGCGCCCAGACGGGCGATTTCGTCCATCGGCAGTTCGGTGAACAGCTTCAGGAAACGGACGACGTCGGCATCTTCGGTATTGCGCCAGAACTGCCAGTAATCCCAGTCGGACAGGCGTTCGGCGTTGAGCCAGACGGCGCCCTGCGCGGACTTGCCCATCTTGGCGCCGGACGCGGTCGTCATCAAAGGCGCGGTCAGGCCGAACAGTTCGGCGCCATCCACGCGGCGGCCCAGTTCGACGCCGTTGACGATATTGCCCCACTGGTCCGATCCGCCCATCTGAAGCGCGCAGCGGAACCGGCGCGACAGCTCGAGGAAATCGTAGGCTTGGAGGATCATGTAATTGAATTCGAGGAAGCTGAGCGGTTGTTCCCGCTCCAGGCGCAGCTTCACCGAATCGAAGGTCAGCATGCGGTTGACCGAGAAATGCCGCCCGAAATCCCGGAGGAAGGAGATGTAGTTGAGATCGGACAGCCAGTCGGCGTTGTTGACCATCACCGCGTCGGTGGGTCCGTCGCCAAAGGTCAGGAATTTCCCGAAGATCTTCTGGATTCCGGCCATGTTCCGGTCGATGTCGTCGTCCCCCAGCAATTTGCGCGCCTCATCCTTGCCGGACGGGTCGCCGATGCGGGTGGTGCCGCCGCCCATCAGGACGATCGGCTTATGCCCGCTTTTCTGGAGATGGCGCAGCAGCATGATGGGCAGCAGGCTGCCGACATGCAGGGAATCGGCCGTGCAGTCGAAGCCGATGTAGGCGGTCACCGGGCCGGCGGCGAGCCGGGCGTCCAGGCCGGGCGCATCGGTGCATTGATGAAGATAGCCGCGCTCGCTGACGGTGCGCAGAAAGTCGGAACGGAATTCGCTCATGGTTGATCGCCCGGGTTCGCAGTGTGCAGGAAGGACTTGCCGAGAGGCCGAGCCTTTATCACGATTGGCCTTCGCGCACAACGGAGCCCCTGCCTTGCCTGAACTGCTTCAAAGCCTTGGATTGATGTCCGGAACCTCGCTGGACGGCGTCGACGCCGCGCTGATCCGCACCGACGGAGACGCCGCCGTCGATCACGGTCCCTCCCGGACGGAGCCCTATCCCGATGTTCTCAGGAGCGCCTTGCGATCGGTTCTGGGCGGGGTGGGGCCGGTGGCGGAGGTGGAGCGCGCCGTCACCCTGTTCCACGCCGACGTGGCGCGCCGGCTGCTGGACCAGGGCGGCATCGCCGTGACCGATGTGGACGTGGTGGGGTTTCACGGCCATACCATCCTGCATCGTCCGGATCAGCACCGGACCTGGCAGATCGGCGATGGCGCCTTGCTGGCCCGGACGCTTGGCATTCCGGTGGTGAACGATTTCCGGAGCGCGGATGTGGCGGCGGGCGGAGAAGGGGCGCCGCTGGTTCCCGCCTATCACAGGGCCCTGGCCGGGGCGCTTGATCGTCCGGTTGCCATTCTCAATCTGGGCGGGGTCGGCAATGTGACCTGGATCGGCGGCCGGGACGCGGAGGAACAGATCCTCGCTTTCGATACCGGTCCGGGAAACGCCCTGATCGATGACTGGATGCTGCGTCGGACCGGGCGGCCCTTCGACCGCGATGGGGCGCTGGCGCTGGACGGGCGGATCGATGCCGGGGCCGTCGCGACCTTCCTCGATCATCCCTATTTTGCGCGGCGTCCGCCGAAATCGCTTGATCGGGACGACTTTGCGGCCCTGGCCGCCCGCCTGACCGCCGGGATGGCGCCGGCCGATGGCGCCGCGCCCCTGACCGCCATTACGGTCGCCGCCGTCCGGGCGGCGGCGCGCCATCTGCCGGCGCCGCCGACACGGTGGCTGGTCTGCGGCGGCGGCCGCCAGAACGGTGCCATCATGCAGGGTCTGGCGGCGGCCCTCATGGCGCCGGTCGAGCCGGTCGACATGCTCGGCTGGAATGGAGACGCGTTGGAGGCGGAGGCGTTCGCTTATCTGGCCGTGCGCTCTTTGCGGGGAATGGCGCTGACCTGGCCCGGCACCACAGGTGTGGCCCGGCCGCTGGCCGGGGGGCGACTGCATCGCCCCGCCTGAGAAAACGCGCCCGGGGCCTGTGCTGAGGCCCCGACCGGGATCGAGGCGATCCCGGTCCGGTCCCCGGGTGGTCAGCCGGCCGGGGCCAGATTGCGTTCGAGGGAAATCCCGGCGAGATATCCGTCAAGCGCGGTGTTGAGGTCATCCAGCTTGGTCGCGAAGAAGTGGTTGGCGCCGGAAATGGTCTGGTAGTTCACCGTGATGTTGCGCTGGTTCGAAAGCTTGTTGGCGAGTTTCGCCACGCTGGCCTCCGGTACCAGTTCATCATGCGAGCCATGCAGGATCAGCCCTGATGACGGGCAGGGCGCCAGGAAGGAGAAATCATAGACGTTGGCCGGCGGCGCGACGGACACGAAGCCGTCGATCTCGGGCCGGCGCATCAGAAGCTGCATGCCGATCCAGGCGCCGAAAGAGAAGCCGCCAACCCAGCAACTGGCCGCGTTGGGGTTGAAGGACTGCATCCAGTCGAGCGCCGACGCCGCGTCCGACAGCTCCCCCTGTCCATTGTCGAACCGCCCCTGGGACCGGCCGACGCCGCGGAAGTTGAAACGCAGGGTGGAGAAACCGCGGCGAACGAAGGCATGGTACATCGCATATACCACCTTGTTGTTCATCGTGCCGCCGTGCTGGGGTTGAGGATGGAGCAGGAGCGCGATCGGCGCATTGGGCTCCTTGCCGTGATGGTAGCGGCCTTCCAGCCGCCCATCCGGTCCGTTGAAAATGACTTCTGGCATCGTGTTATGTCGGACCCACTGGCTGACCGGTCGGGCAATCTCGACCTTTCCGGTGTGAATTAAATAAAAACGTGCGGATTCCTGCGCGTAGCCATTCTTGACCAGCCTTGTCGGGCATCCTATATTCACCTTCAAACACCGGCCATCCCGGGCGGTCACTGCCGGCCCGGGGACCCCCTTTGCGCAAGCGACGTACAATAACATATTGACGACTATGGTTTTCAAGAGACTTCGGGAAGAAATCGAATCGATCAGAGTCCGCGACCCGGCGGCCCGCTCCCGTCTTGAAATTTTGCTGTGCTATCCAGGGTTGCACGCTCTTTTCTTTTATCGCATCGCGCGTTGGGCCTGGATCCATGGTTTCACCTTGGCGGGCCGGTTTCTCTC
The DNA here is from genome assembly GCA_009712185.1 of Telmatospirillum sp. Classification (GTDB taxonomy): domain Bacteria; phylum Pseudomonadota; class Alphaproteobacteria; order Rhodospirillales; family Magnetospirillaceae; genus Telmatospirillum. The sequence goes on from WASQ01000019.1 coordinate 62,591, forward strand.
GCATGTCGGAAAAATGGTGAGCGGCATCGAGATCCATCCCGGGGCGACGATCGGCCAGCGTCTGTTCATCGACCATGGCACCGGCGTCGTGATCGGAGAGACGGCGGTGGTGGGCGACGACGTGACCCTCTATCAGGGGGTGACGCTGGGCGGTACCTCGCTGCACAAGGGAAAGCGCCATCCGACGCTGGGCGATCGTGTGATCGTCGGATCGGGGGCGCAGATTCTGGGGCCGATCACGGTGGCGGACGACGCCCGTATCGGCGCCAATGCGGTGGTTCTGTCCGATGTGCCGGCCGGTGTCACGATGGTCGGCATTCCGGCGCGCGCCGTCGGTCCGGGCCGTCATACGAAAGAGTTCTTGGCCTATGCCTGCGACGCCGAACTTCCCGACCCCCTGCTGCGTCTGATAGAAGGCCTGCACCAGGAGATCGAGGATTTGCGCGATCAGGTGGCCCATATGCAAAATCCGACCGTGGATGTCGACGGGACGGACATTGAAACCCGGCGGCCCAATGTCGATGTAAGGGCTGCAACACGTTCCACGCGTAAGGGCGTGAGCAATCTGACCTGATTAGGAAGGGGAGTGGACCGACGTGAAACTCAGCACCAAAGGGCGCTATGCCGTCATGGCGATGGTCGATCTGGCCTGCAACAGCAACGGCAGTCCTGTCGCGCTCGCCGACATCGCGGATCGACAGGAGATTTCCCTGTCCTATCTTGAGCAACTGTTCGGCAAGCTGCGCAAGGGCGGACTGGTGAAAAGCGTGCGCGGCCCCGGCGGCGGCTATCTGCTGGCCCGCCCGGCGCCACAGACCCGGGTGTCCGACATCATCCTGGCGGTCGATGAGCCGATCCAGACGACCCGGTGTACGCCCGGCTCGCCGGCCGGCTGCCACAATCACAAGGGCCGGTGCCTGACCCACGATCTGTGGGAGGAACTGGGCAATCAGATTTATCTTTACCTCAGCTCGGTGTCGCTGGGCGACGTGGTCGACCGGCGTCTTCTGGGCAGCAGCGGTGTGTTCCACGGCGGCCCCGTGACCGGCGGCAGCGTGGCTGCGGCGCAGTAGGACAGCGCGGAGCCCGGACGTTTCGAATGGCTTTGGCCGCCGCCTATCTGGACTACAACGCCACGGCGCCGATCCGGCCCGAGGCTCGCGCGGCGGTTCTGGACGCCCTCGCGGAACCGGGCAATCCGTCGTCGGTGCACGGATTTGGCCGCAGGGCGCGTCGTCTTGTCGAGGATGCCCGCGACCATGTGGCGGCCCTGGCCGGCGCCCGGCCGGAGGGTGTCATTTTCACCTCGGGAGGGACGGAGTCAAACGCCCTGGCGCTTGCAGGGTGGGGCCGTCCGGTCCTGGTGTCGGCGATCGAACATCCCTCGGTTCTGAAGGCCGGTCGCGGTGATCCCATCGCCGTGGGCGCGGACGGACGTGTCGATCCGGTCCAGGTCGCGGAGATCCTCTCCCGCCGGGAAACGCCGCCACTGGTGGCGGTGATGCTGGTCAACAATGAGACCGGCGTCATTCAGCCCGTGGCGGAGATCGCCCGCATCGCCCATGACCACGGAGCCCTCGTCCATTGCGACGCGGTTCAGGCGGCGGGGCGCATCCCGCTGGACATCGGTGCGCTCGGTGTCGATTCCCTGTCCTTGTCGGGACACAAGCTGGGGGCGCCGACCGGAGTCGGTGCCCTGGTTCTGGCCGATCCCGACGGCCCGCTGGCCCCGATGGTCCGGGGCGGCGGGCAGGAGCGGAGCCGGCGGCCGGGAACCGAAAATCTGCCGGGAATAGCGGGATTCGGTGCCGCCGCCGGGGCGGTCCTGGGCGAGCAGGGGGAGGAAACGCGCCTCTCCCGGTTGCGCAACCGGCTGGAGGACGGGGCCCGGACAATGGTATCCTCCGCCGTCGTGATGGGGGCGGATGCCCCCCGTGTCGGCAACACCTGCTGTCTGGCGATCCCCGGGGTGGCGGCGCAGACGCTTCTGATGGGGCTCGATCTCGCGGGCGTGGCTGTCAGTTCCGGCTCGGCCTGCAGTTCGGGCCGGGTTGCCGCCAGCCATGTGCTGGAGGCCATGGGCGCGGGGGATCTGGCGCGCCAGGCGATCCGCATCAGCCTCGGTTGGGCCAGCACGGACCTGGACGTCGACCGGTTCCTGGAGGCGTTCGGTACCCTGGCCGGCCGGCTTTGTCGTCCGGCCGCGCTGGCGGGATGACGGAGGCCGGATCACGGGGCCCCTGGGACCGGCTCCTGATGTCGGGCGCCCGGGAATGGGCGGGCGGAGAACGGTGGTGCCGGCGGGGCGAGGGGTGTTCAATCCGGCCGGGACAGTGAGGAAGTGAGTGACATGACCGCAGTGACAGGCGCCAGGGGCAACGGACCGGCCCGGCCGATCTATCTCGACTATCAGGCAACCACCCCCTGCGACCCCCGCGTTGTCGAGGCGATGCTGCCCTATTTCACCGAGCGCTTCGGCAATCCCCATTCCCGCAATCACTATTACGGGTGGGAAGCCGAGGAGGCGGTGGAGAAGGCGCGCGAGGAGGTCGGGGCCATCATCGGCGCCGACGCCAAGGAGATCGTCTTTACCTCCGGCGCGACCGAATCCAACAATCTGGCGATCAAGGGCGTGGCGCGTTTCCATCGGGGCGCGAAGGACCATATCGTCACCGTGGCGACGGAGCACAAATGCGTGCTCGAGTCCTGCCGCCAGATGGAGCGGGAGGGGTTTTCCGTCACCGTTCTGCCGGTCGGAGAGGACGGCCTGATCCGCCTTCAGGATCTTGAGGCGGCGCTGACCGGCCGGACTGTGCTGGTGTCGGTGATGGCCGCCAACAACGAGATCGGCGTGATCCAGCCGCTGGCCGAGATCGGAGCTCTGTGCCGCGCGCGGGGCGTGTTCTTCCATACCGACGCGGCGCAGGCGGTGGGCAAGATTCCGCTCGACGTCGAGGCGATGAACATCGACCTGATGAGCATTTCCGGACACAAGATCTATGGTCCGAAAGGGGTTGGCGCCCTTTACGTGCGCCGCCGCCCCCGCGTCCGGCTGGAAGCCCTGGTCAGTGGAGGTGGACAGGAAAAGGGTCTGCGGTCGGGAACGCTGTCGACGCCGCTGTGCGTCGGAATCGGCGAGGCCTGCCGCATCGCCCGGTTGGAAATGGAGGAGGAGGCAGAGCGCCTGACCGGATTGCGCGACCGCCTGTTCGATGCCATATCGTCGCGGTTGCCCGAAATTCGCCTGAACGGCGACGCCAGGAGGCGCCTGCCCGGCAATCTCAATATCAGCTTCGCCTATGTCGAGGGCGAGGGTCTGATGATGGGGGTGAAGGACATTGCGGTCTCCTCCGGATCGGCCTGCACCTCGGCGTCGCTGGAACCCTCCTACGTCCTGAAGGCGCTGGGGCTCGACGCCGAGATGGCGCACAGCAGCCTGCGCATCGGGCTCGGCCGCTTCACCACCGTCGAGGAGGTGGATTTCGCCGCCAACCATATCTGCGAGGCCGTCACCCGCCTGAGAGAAATCAGCCCCCTGTGGGAGATGCATCAGGAAGGGATCGACATTAAATCCATCGAGTGGGCGGACCGTTAAGGGGCCGTCCCCGGAAGGACGGGCGCGGCACCGGGACCTCCTCCGGCGCCCTCCCTTTCCGGTTCAATCCCTGTTTTTCCCCGGGGGGCGTGCGGCCGGTAGCCGGCGGTCCCCGAAGATGCAAGAGGTAGAGAGCAATGACCGAACGTATGCCCCCCCTGACCCTGACCGACGCGGCCGCCCAGCGGGTCAAGACGCTTATGGAAGGCCGGGACCAGCCGGCCATCGGCATCCGCATCGGGGTGCAGAACAAGGGATGCTCGGGTCTCAGCTATACCATGGACTTCGCCGAGGAGCGCCAGCCGCTGGATGAAGTGGTGGAGACCCAGGGGGTGACGGTGCTGATCGACCCCAAGGCGACCATGTTCATCGTCGGCACGGTCATGGATTATGTCGAGGACCGCATGCAGTCCGGGTTCGTGTTCCGCAATCCCAATGAAAAGGGGCGGTGCGGCTGTGGTGAGTCCTTCCACGTCTGACCACGGGCCGCCGGCACATCCTTTCGCCCCTTAAGGGCGGCGGGGGGCTTGCCGGCACGGCGTCGGCCACCAGCCTTCACCAGTCAACGAAAACGGCCGTCGCCCGCCAGAAGAGGGCGGCGCGCCAAAAGAAATGCCTATGCGAAAGGAGAGGCTTTGAGATGCCCAAAATGACCTTCGTCGAACCCAACGGGACCCGCCATGAGGTGGAGGCGCCCGAAGGGCTGTCGGTTCTGGAGATCGCCCACCGCAACAAGATCGACCTGGAGGGAGCCTGCGAGGGGTCGCTGGCCTGTTCGACCTGCCATGTCATCGTGTCGCCGGAATGGGCCGGCCGCCTGCCCGCCGCCAGTGACGACGAGGAGGACATGCTGGATCTGGCCTTCGGTCTGGCGCCGACATCCCGTCTGGGCTGCCAGATCATCATGAAGAAAGAGTTCGACGGTCTGGAGGTGACTCTGCCGGCCGCCACGCGCAACATGATGGTGGACAAATAGGCCGGTGCCGGGAAGGCGGCCGTCCCGGAGGGGAGCGCCCGGGACCGGGCCGCGACCGGGATTCCGCCGGCCGGGAACTGCTTGAGGTGACGATATGACCGCGATTCGTCAAGCGTTGTTCGTCCGCCTGCGTCAGGCGGCCGGAGAGGACTGGGACGGTTTCGTCGGGCACGAGTTCGTTCGCCGGCTGGGCGACGGAACCCTGCCCGAGGATTGTTTCCGCCATTATCTCAGCCAGGACTATCTGTTTCTGAAGCAGTTTGCCCGGGCCTACGGGCTCGCGGTTTACAAAAGCGACAGTCTGGAGGACATGCGGCAGGCCGCCGCCGGCATGGCGGGCATCCTCGATGAGATGGGCCTGCATGTGAAATATTGCCATGACTGGAGCCTGTCCAGCGACGAGATGGCGGTAGTGGCGGAGGCGCCGGCCACCACCGCCTATACCCGTTTTGTCCTGGATTGCGGCGCGGCGGGGGATCTGCTCGATCTGCATGTGGCCATGGCGCCCGGTGTCATGGGCTATGCGGAGATCGGACGGAGACTGAAGGAGAAGGCCGGACGGGCCGGCCGTGGCCGGCCCGTGGTGGACAATCCCTATCAGGCCTGGATCGACTCCTATGCCGGGGAGGAGTATCAGTCGCTGGCCGGCGGCCTGGCGGCGCATCTTGACCATCTGATGGCAGAACGGGGCGGCGCCGGGCGGTTCGACCGGCTGGCCGCGACCTTCCGTCAGGCGGTGCGGCTGGAGATCGATTTCTGGGCCATGGGCCTTTCGCTGACGCGTTGACCAGGATGTGCATGACCGTTGTTCTGACCGTACCGGAGGGGACTCCGTCGCTCCGCCGATGCCTGTGGCCGGTGGTGAGGCGCTGATGGCCGGCCGCATTGTCGTTGCCATGTCGGGCGGCGTGGATTCGTCCGCCACCGCCGCCTTGTTGCAGGAACAGGGCTGGGAGGGCGTGGGCGTCACCATGCAGCTTTACGACCACGGCTGTGCCGTCGGCCGGCCCGGAAGCTGCTGTGCCGGCAAGGACATCCTCGATGCCCGCCGGGTCGCCGACTGTCTTGGCATTCCCCATTATGTGGTGAATTACGAGGACACCTTCCGCGCCGACGTGATCGAGCGCTTTGCCGATTCCTACGCGGCGGGGGAAACGCCGATTCCCTGCGTTTTGTGCAATCAGACCGTGAAGTTCCGCGATCTGGTGGCGGTGGCGAAGGACCTGGGGGCGGAAGCCCTGGCGACCGGTCATTATGTCCGGCGCGAGGACGGGCCGGACGGCGCCCGCATGCTGCGCGGCGCCGATCATGGCCGCGACCAGAGCTATTTCCTGTTCGCGACGACACGGGAACAACTTCGGTTCCTGCGCTTTCCCCTGGGCGGCATGACCTCGAAGGACGAAACCCGGGCCATTGCCCGCCGGTTCAATCTGCCGGTGGCGGTGAAGCCCGACAGTCAGGACATCTGTTTCGTGCCGGACGGCGACTATGCCGGACTGGTGGGCCGGATGCGTCCCGGCGCGGTGGAGCCCGGCGACATCGTGCATGTGGATGGCCGCGTGCTGGGACGGCATCAGGGCGTGATTCATTACACGGTGGGCCAGCGCAAGGGTCTGGGACTGGGGGGCGGGCCGCCGCTCTTTGTCGTGCGCCTGGACGCGCCCTCCCGCCGGGTGATCGTCGGCCCCAGGGAGGCTCTGGGCCGCCATCGCATCCGCCTCCGGGATGTCAACTGGCTGGGCGACCCCGCGATATCGGACGGACCATCCCTGCCGGAATCGCGGCGCGGTCCGCCGCCGGAACCGGTCCAGGTCGACGTCAAGATCCGCTCAACCCGCGAGCCCGTTCCCGCCCTTCTGTCGTTGCGGGATGGCGCCGCGGCCGAGGTGACCTTCCTCCAGCCGGAGGAGGGCGTGGCGCCCGGACAGGCTTGCGTGTTCTACGATGGCGAACGCGTCCTGGGCGGCGGATGGATCGAACGCGGAGAATCCGAAAACCTGCCTTGACTTCCCCGCCCCAACTGGCTAAAAAGCGGCCTCCAAGCTTATGGCGGAGTAGCTCAGCTGGTTAGAGCAGCGGAATCATAATCCGCGTGTCGGGGGTTCAAGTCCCTCCTCCGCTACCAATCTTTTCAAGGGGTTGTCGATTAAATCGGTCGACAACCCTTTTGTCTTACTTGGGCGTGTAGCGGATTTGTCCCTAGTCTGTCCCTAGCCCGAACGTGAAGGCCGGTGAGGATTTGTGAAAGTAATGATCCTCGGCAAGGTTCACCAACCTCAGGCCCCACTGTCGGTGCCGGTAATGCGCGACCTTCCCAGCCTTACCGATTCCGCCGACAAGAAGACGGTCGGCAGCGTATTGCCTCTTCCCCGCACCTACTGTGAAGGCCGGGAATCGGGTTACCTGGGTAGGTAACGGTGTGATGGGCCGGATTGTTGGGGGGCAGGGCCGATCCCACCCCTATCTGCCCAAGACCACCCCCCTACCGGCACCCCCTCAGACACTTCAAAAATATGTAGGGCAAAAAAAGCCAGCGTATCAGCAGTGTCACATTTCGATTGCCATGAATGGTCGACGGCCGCCATCGCTCGGAGTGATCTGGTCCACCTTTGGGCCAAACGGCCCAAAGCACCATGGAAGTGCTATCCAAGAAATGCCAGCTGAATTCTCATTTCGCGCTCATAGTGGGCGTCCAGCCAAACTAGGCCAGTTCTCGAAAGCGAATGTGAATGTCGGCGACGTTCTGCCGATGGCCGCAGTGGGCAGACGCAGAAGGAATGAACGGCAGACTCTCAGAGGATAGCCAATCGAGTTCACGCAGACGGTTGTAATTTTGATCTGTTTTATGCGCTCCATTAGCTTCAAAATGCTGCCATGGGGCCGAATAAAAGCAAGGTGCGGAATAGACCACCAGGCGAAGGCGAACGCGCCGCCCGGCGTGGTTATGTCCATCAGGATCGCTCTTCGGCGCGGCTGATTTATGAAGCGCTAGCAAATCGAACCCTGATGTGGGTGGGATTGGCGGATCGAGCCGCGGGCGTCGCCGATGACTTCGTGCTCGGCTTGGATAACGTTGTCGTTGCTCACCAATTCAAGCGATCGCTGCGGCCAGCAGCTATTGGGCTAACTGCATTGCTGCTCGGTGAAGGATGCGCAATCGCAGAACTCGCGACTGCCTATACCTGTCTGCGGAAGCAGTTTCCGCAATTACGGATGCGACTGCGTTATCTGACCAATGATTTTCCATCCAAGAATGATCGGCTGATCAAAGGGGACAGGCATTCCAATACCGCAGAGTTGATTGCAGAGTGCGAGGCGCATCCGCGGCGTACTCTTGCGGAGTGGCGCGCCACGCGGTGGAAGCCGGTCATCAATGAACTGGCGCAGCGATCACGCCTCAGCGACTCCGATTTCGAATCCTTTTGGATGAATTTTGACCTAGTCGTCGGACCACGAGCGGTTCCCGCATTCGATCTCAGCGAGGACAAAAGCAAGCAGGATCAGATCGAGGGTCTAGCCAGAGCGCTATCGACATTGGTGGCCGACAACAGTCAAAAGGATCGTTGGTCTCGTGCCGAACTGCTTGAAGCAGTGGGCTGGCCTGACCGATTTTCCCTGCGCTTCGCGCACACATTCCCTGTAGGTGCCTACGTTCAGCGCAACGAGGTTACTGAGGGCAACCTTTCAAAAGCGATTTCTGCATATAGCAGCGGCTACCTCAGTTTGGTCGGGCCGCCTGGCGCAGGCAAGTCGACATTACTTCAGCGGGCGATTCGAGATCAACCCCACCTTCGTGTCGTCCGCTACCTGGCATTCGTTCCCGGCACCGCGCAAGGGCAAGGTCGTGGAGAGGCCGACAGCTTTTATGATGATGTGAACTGCCAACTGGCTTCTGCAAATTTGGAATTGCTCCGCCTGAAGGACGACTCGACCTGGGCGCGGCAACAACAGTTTGAGCACTTGCTCGCACGCGCCAGCGAGCGCCACGTCTTGGATGGTACCCGCTACATCATCGTCGTCGACGGGCTCGACCACATTTCGCGAGAGGAACATCCGGATCGTTCCTTGCTTGCGGCGCTACCGTTGCCGCAGGCCGTACCAGACGGTGTGCTTTTCTTGCTCGGGACGCAACGCCTGGATCTCGAAGACATGCCTACAGCTGTTCAGCAACAGGCAGTTGAGGACGGCCGAAGGATCGACATCGCGCCTCTGTCAGAGCTGGCGGTCGCGTCGATGGCGGAGACACTTGGACTCCCAGTTGAGGTTGACCGGCAAAAGCTCTATGACGTGACCAGTGGTCATCCTTTGGTCACCCGCTATCTGATCGAAAAACTCATCGTCGTGGAGGCAAGCGAACGGCAATCGCTTCTGAACGGTGAATTGGGTTTTGGGGGCGATCTACAGTCCGTCTACGACGCGGCATGGCGAAGTGTAGAGCAAGCGCGCGACTGTACCGCAGTGAAACAAGTTCTTGCCCTTATAGCTCGCGTCCAGGGCGCGATCGAGCCTGAGTTGCTTGCTAAGGCGACATCGGACGAAGCAGTTGAATCGGTGCTACGTGAAGTCGGCTATTTGCTAGATGTCTCCGACGGACGTTGGGCCATGTTTCACAATAGCTTCCGTCTATTCTTACACCAAAAACGCGTTGAGAGGTTTGGAAAAGCTGACCCGGAATTTGCTCCTCGTGCGCTCTATCGAAAACTCGCAGACCTTACAGCGTTGTCATCGCCTAACAGTCCCCAGCGATAGCTGCGTTTCCGCTATCTATTCCTTGCGAACGATTTTGATGAAGCTCTTGCTACAGCAGATCGCGCCTATTTTGTGGGACAATATAACGATTGTCGGCCTTCCAACGCTGTACGTGGTGATATTGCAGATGCATATCGCGCGTTGAAATCTCGGATGGACGCGGTCAAGCTTTTTGATCTCATGCTCGCGGATGATGAGGTTCATCGGCGCGCCGCAACTATGGAGGAAGTTCCTTCCGAGATCGATGCCTACCTTGCAATTGGTGACCTCGATGCAGCATATGCGGCTCTGGCCGATCCCTATGAGGATGGGAAGCAGTGGCTAGTCATCGACGCGTTTCTTGACAATGGCCGAATCGAACAGGCACGACAGATCTTCGATCACGAAAATCCGTTTCGTTCATCTTCCCATCATGTCCCAGGCGTTTCGGGCACAAAGGGCTTTCTCCCCTGGGCACGTAGGGCGATCCTCTTTCTCGATGACGACCAACTTGAGCGGTACATCTCGGAAAGTGTCGACAAACGGGACAGCGGCGACGATGAGGATGCCGTTAATCGAGAGAGTTTCCCACGAAGCATAAAGTTCCAAATTGCCCGAGCGATCGCCGGCGGGAGTCTGGACGTGGATCTTGAGAGCGTCACCGCTCGTTGGTCAGTGAATCCAGATGATGTTCCGATGCTCCTGATTGAGGCGGCTGACCGGGCGTTTGACGAGGGCGAATACGAGAGAGTGCGTAGGTTGGTGGCCCAAGCCGCGGACCATGCAGCAATGATTAAGCTGCATCCCTCGTGGACGCAGGCTGCGTGCCGCCTAGCGGTGCGGATTGGAGAGCATGATCTTGCCAAGCGGCTTATCATCCATGTGCCGCTTGAAGGCCTGGGTGCCGTTGATAAGGCGAACAGAATCGAACAGATGGCACCTGCCTGCCATGCACTCGTGTCGGGGATTGTTCTTCGAGCCTCAATAGGCGCACCCATTCCCGAACTCGCCAAACCAGACGAGCGTTTACTCAAAGGTGCGCAACACTATTTGGTTGCGCTCGCTTCGGCTATCGGCGCTGTTCGTTGCGGAAAGCCACTTGGCGAGGGGGAAATTCAGAGATTGTCGTCCGCGACAATCAATTTTCTCGCCGGAGCAAAAATAGGTGAAGGTGACGATTGGTTTACCAGCCATCTTATGCCCCCTATTGCTGAAGTCGTCGGGGAATCTCTCTTCAAGCTTCTTGAAATGACCCTCATGGACGCGGAGGAAACAGCCCATCTCTGCGACGAACTCATTGTTGGTGATAGGGCGGCGTTTCGCTGGTGGCCTCAATTCCGCCGTGTGGTTGCGGTTCGAACATTTCACATCAACAAAAATGCTGATGCTGCGCTTTTGCGCCTCGAAGCAGGCCTCGCCGATATAAGTGTGTCGAGTCCTGGCGAGGAACTCGAAGAAAGGGCAAAATTCGCAATTGCGATGGCCGAGATCGGTGCAACCGGCAAAGCTCAAACCGTCATGTCTGAACTGCGCGGGATATCGCTTGGAACGGATCGGCCGGCAAAAAAAGACGGACAATACATATTGTGGGTGGACACGTTAGCCCACGCGAATGCCGTCGATTCGACCGGAAGACAAGCAAGAGCGGCCATCGCGTTGCCATTGGTGGATGGGCTCAAGCACAGCGAGGGCAGCAACATGGCTTGGCGAATTGGGCGCCAGGTTCTATTCGAGGCGGCCGCTTCGGATGCCGCCACTGCCTGGAGCGCAGCTAAATGGGCGGCAGGTACAGGAACATTCGGTTGGGATGGCATCATTGACGCGACGCTGCGTGGAGTTCTCGCACATGGTTCCAATTTAGCCGAACCAGCGCTCATTGCCTGGTCGTGCTTATCTCTCCCCTGGTACGGAGAGCCGCACGGAAGCACTACGGAAACGGGCCAGTTCTTGAACGACCTGATCGCGAGGACGGAAAGCAAGCACCTTACGCGCATTGAACAAGCTGCTGTGGAAGCAATCGAAGTTGTCGCCCAGCCCATCTACAAAGTTGAGCTACTGCGTATCCTTCAAGAGGGGGGCGCAAAGCGGGGTGTCGGGGAGTGTGCGGAGGCCGCAGCGACACGTTGGGAAATGGACCGATCGCAAGATACCAAGGTTGATCCTGAGAACCGCTCTTACCGGCACGTAATCGACTTTGCTGGCATTTTGAGAGCCATCGCGGACGAGCGAGCTTATCGTAAGAACCAGAGTGATGATGCCCCACGAGGTCACACGACCTATAATTTGCGGCGCGAAGCAATCCGGGTGATCTCCTCATCGAATTGGGCAGAGGTCTCTGCCTTCGCCAAAGAGCAGCCAGACTTTGTCTCTGAACCTGATGTGGCGATGGCCGCAGCGCGAGTTGCCGTCGCCGCAGGATGTAAGGCGGAAGCACGTACGCTGGTCGCCCATATGGTAGACGAACAATCGGAAGGGTGGAGTTGGTCGGAGGGACGAGGCCGCGTACGTTTCCATGAGATTAGGCGTTTGTTAGGCGAGCCAGATGCGTTTGTGGCCGCGCAATCGGACTTCATTGATGATATCGCGGCTGCAAAATACGGCGTCTCTGCGACGCTCTGGTCGACTGAGCAGATTTTCCCTTTGCTATTCGAACAAGTGCCATGGCCACAGATGTGGGATCGGTTGGCTGCCCAAATTCAGTCGATGCGTGATTATCGACTCGGCATTCAGATGGCGCCGTTAACCGGAGTAGAAGATGACAGTGGATTAATAGCTGAACTCTTCTGCTGGGCGCTTACTTTTGGTGTTCCCCATCTGCACGATCAAGCGGTCCGTGGTGCCGTTGAACTCCTGAACCGCGGCTATCAGGCGATTTTCATCGGGATTATCGAACGCCTGCTCGAAAGGGGCCCAGAACCTACCATATTGGGCATGGAATTACTTCTTCAGGCCATCAACAACCACGATGTTGCCGATCACTTTGAGGATCGGTTGGCGCTGCTTGCTGAGGACGCTGATATTGGGGTTTCAGCGGCAGCTACCTTCCTGGCTGAACGATGGCACAATCCAGTTATGCTTGAACAGCGCGAGCTACCCCAATTCTACCAGCTTCATCTACCTGATCTTGTGGTGGTGCGAGGCCATGTTGCTTCAGACCAACGAACGCGCGGAATGGTAATTGAGGATGCGTTGGGTTGGACCGAGGCATGGATGAGTTTGGTCGAGCACTTGGCACGCGCGTCCGATGTCTCGATCGAGCATATTCGCAGGCGCGTGGGGCAACTCATTCTTTCTTGGGGCGGCGTGGCTCAGTTCGGCCATGCGGGATCCAAGCGTCTCGAGGCCGAACTCAAATTGGTCGAGTTAAAGATGGCGTACCGCCGCCCTCAGACAGAAGCTTCTCTCCGTGCGCTTCGCCATGTCACTTGCGAGCTTTGGCGAGCGGGTCGCATAGGCTTTCAGGACTTTCGCATTCTGTTACACAAGTTGCGGGTTGACCCTGACCTGCCACTGCTACCCAACCCGGAACCGCGCCCAAGCTGTGTGCTCATTCCTGCGGTGCCGCGGATGATGTGGGGCGACGATCAATTGAAGTGGCTTGACGCCGTTGCGGATGATGTCAGTTCTGCGGATGACGACGAGGCGAGAGTACTCGCCGAATGGCAAGTCGCGACATCGCGAGAAATCCGTGTCACAGCCTCAATTGAGCGGTGGCGAGCCATAAACGACACGGCTTCCCAGCCATCGAGCGTGGCGGATTTTCTAGACGGTTTGCCCCGGGTCAGGCACATTTCTTCCACTATACCCTTGTACAAAAAGGACGAGATCCATCCTTCGCGTACTGCGGTCTTTGACCCCCATATGCTTCAGGGGCACCCCATCAGCTTGCTCGTGATGTGTCCTTTGACGGCCGCGCAGCTTGGTTGGTCTAGAGATAAAAGGGCGGTGCATATTTACCGCGACGGCTCCGGCCGAGAAATGGCATGGACCCAATTGTGGCGAGAGGGGTTGCCGCAACCGGTCGACAAAGATGAACGGCGTGCTGAGGGACAGAGGGTTATTCTGTCGGAGCAAGGATACCGCCAATTCGAGAAGATGTTCGGCCCAATCCGACGGACGACTTTGGCGTGGCGCAGGGTTGAGGCGTCAGAAGGGGATGGGCGGCCAGGCCGGCGGTTTGCGACAAACGTGAATTAAAATTTGGATATGGAAGAGCTTCAAGCCATAACAAAAAAATATCATCCTGAGTATATTCGGGATGGTCTGACTTGTCTGGAAAGTATCAACCAGTTTGCCTTAGTCTTCTACAAAGATGTGGCAGAAATATATGACTGCCTGACGCGCCTGAGGAATGTCGAGCGCAATCCCATCGGCTTTTCAATGGATGATGCGCCCGTTCTTGGTCTTCTGGTTCGTATCTGGAAGTTGCTGAAGGAAATAATAAAATATTACGAGCAAAGCAATACCGAGATAATTGGCATTCTTGAGCGGCCGTTAATCGAAGCCTCTACCGTAGCGACATATTTGCTGACCAGCGCACCCGAAGTCATGGGTGACTACCGAAAATGCTCATACAAGGACCGTTTGCGTATCTTACGAGACCTAGAAAGCGGCTCGCCTTTTTTCAATACAAAGGCAGGTCAGCGCTTGCTCAAATCTGTCCGCGAGAAACTGGATTTCGAAGGCTTGACGCAGCATGATTTTGGCGAGCAAAAGAAAAATCGATGGAAAGTTCAGGGCAAGAGTTTCTACGAAATTTTTGCAGAGGTGGAGCATGCCAACCTTTATGCCTCTACTTACGGTATGATGTCGGAAGTGGCTTATCCCCCTGGCTCCGGTGCACCCAACCCGTAGCGAACGTATCGTGAACAATTCGTTGACGTAGTCGCCGGAATGCGGCAGATTCCAGGGCATGCCAGCCCGTTGGAAGAAAGACAACCGCCCGCCCTCGCTCCAACAGTTCAAGGAGCGCTTCCCTGACGACCACGCCTGCGCCGCCTATCTGGAGGCGCGCCGCTGGCCGAACGGCTTTGTCTGCCCCTCCTGCGGCTCCTGCACGGGCTGGCGGCTTGAGACAAAGCGCTGGACCTGGGAATGTCGTGACTGTGGCCGCCAGACCTCAGTGACCGCCGGGACGGTGATGCACGGCTCGCATGTGCCGCTGCGGACTTGGTTCCTCGCCACCCACCTGCTGGCAACCCATTCCAACGGGATGTCGGCTCTCCAGCTTCAGGCCAAGCTCGGCCTGGGCAGTTACAAGACCGCCTGGCTGCTGCTCCACAAGCTCCGCCGGGCGATGGTTGACCCAGGCCGGTCGACGCTGTTCGGCGACGTCGAGGTCGACGAGACGATCATCCCCTTCCGAACGCTGGACGACCCGGTCGTCGGAGGCCAGGGCCGCAGCCATGACGGCAAGATCACTGTCATCGGGGCGGTCGAGCTGCTGGAGGGTAACAAGCCCGGCCGCATCCGCCTGGAGGTCATCCCCGACTACAAGGGGCCGACGTTGAAGGGCTTCATTGAGCGGAATGTCGAACGCGGCAGCCACATCTGGACCGACGCCCTCGCCTCGTATTCTGGCCTGCGCGGTTACCAACACACGGCGAGGACCATCAAGAACATGGCGGCCCATGTCGTTATGCCATGGATTCACCGCGTCTTCTCGAACCTCAAGCGATGGGGGCTAGGCGTCTTCCATGGCTTCCGCGAGAAATACCTCAATGCCTACCTGGGCGAGTTCGTGTTCCGCTGGAACCGCCGACGCAGCTACAAGTCGGCGTTCGACAGGCTGATAGGAATCGGCGTAATGATCATTCCTGCGACCAGAACAGAAATTATGAAACAGGCAGCTTGATGATGCGGCGTCCCCCAGAGGATGCGGCCAAGAAAAGACCTCTTTGGAAATGGCCGGTCACGATCGCCCGTATGGTCGTGCTCGCTGTTCTGATAGTTCTCGCAATTCCCGCCATCATGACGGCCGGGTTTTATGCGGCAGCTATTCTTGGCGATTTGACCGTCTGGTACCGACTGGAAAATTACATCAACATGTCGGATCACTAGCCAAGCCGAGATCGGCCAATCAAGGTGTGGCGGTCACCGGAAGAAGGGGATAAGCCACTGTCGGAATCTATCCATGGCTCGTGGAACGAATCAATTGACTGGTGCCTCACGAGAAACGAGGACGGAACTTATTCGGCGAACCCATTCCATTATCCGGCCGACATTCGCTTTGTGACACCCACCCTCAAATTCACCAACAGGCCTTTCCGCCTTTGGCTCCAGCGGATAAATGCTTATAATGAAGACATTTCCGCCACGCTCGATTGGATCGAGCGGGTGAATTCGACGCTATTCGTGAAGTTCGACCACATTTTTGACGAATAGCCTTTGTCGGCAGTGTTCTCTTGTCTTGACGCTCCAAAGGGAAACAGTCTGGACACTGTTTGTCCCTCAGTGATTGCAATGCTGCGAAAGAGAAGAGAACGGCTTGTTTGACACAGTTGTCGATTCCTTCTGCGTTGGCGATACGAGTTTTTCTTAGCGAGCTGCCTCACCTTGGAACAAAGGATGCGGCAGTGCAGGCGTACCCATCCGGCGTAGACCGCCGGAGGGCTCTATTCCTGATTGGTTTGCGGGATTTCCTTGTGGATCTCGATGAGGTCCCGGAGGCACTCGATACCGTCCTCGGAGAAGGCCATGACGCCTTCGTCGCCCGGTCCATAGACCCAGATCAAGCCGTCTTCGGGCTCCATCCCGTTGGCAATGTCCCAGAGCCAGTCTTCGTCGACGCCCAGGTCGATGGCGACGCGCGCGATGGTCGTGACACTGTGGATCTTGTTGCGTTGCGTGCTCATCAGGCTGCCAGGACGGCGCCGCTCCGCGGTGCCCAGTTCCATGGGAGGAGCTCGTCCAGCCGATGGGCCGGATGTTCGGCGATGCGCGCCAGGACGTCGGCCAGCCAGGCTTGCGGATCGACGTCGTTCATCTTGGCGGTGACGATGAGGCTGTACATGGCCGCTGCCCGTTGTCCACCGCGGTCGGAACCGCAGAACAGCCAGGATTTTCTGCCCAGAGCGATCCCTCTCAGCGCCCGTTCGGCGGCATTGTTGGAGAGGCAGACCCGCCCGTCATCGAGGAACCGGGTGAACGAGGGCCAGCGTTTGAGCAGGTAGTTCATCGCCTTGAACAGATCATGATTCCGCGAGAGTTTGGTGCAGGCGTCCCGCATAAAAACCTCAAGGGCCTCGACCAGGGGAGCGCTGTGCTGTTGGCGGTATGCCCGTCGACGGCGAGCTGCCCCACCTCACGGTCGAGGAGCGAAGCCTGTTCGATGATCTCAAAGCCGATCGTCTGGGCGACCGGGTGAGGCTCGAGCAGGAACGGATTCCGTTTGGCCTGGTATTGCGGGCCTCGGCGAAGACCTCTTGCGGGACCTCATCCGGTGGTTTGATCGGGCTGAGGTAGAGGCTGGACATCATTTTGAAACGTGATGGAACGAATTCCGGCTCATGAGTGCCGAAAAGAGGCGTGGCGTGCCGATCTTTTTATGGTTGACATCGTGCTTTTCATTGTAATGATGCACGTTCCATTCCAATGTTGATTTCTCTTGTGTTAATGAAGTCGCTTGTGACGTCCAGTTTTAGGTGTATATCGAACTTTATCCCATCGATTTCGCTTTGAGAGATCGTGAATCGGAGTGCGCGAAATTCAGGTCCCTGTAAAGCGGACGAGCCCAACTCCGCGCCGGCTTCTATCGTCGACCACAGATTCGCCGCATTGTTGATGGTCAAGGACCATCCTGGGGGAATATTGGATATGGATGGAAAATATCCTCCTTTCACCAATAAACTAAAATTGACAATTCTTTCGCCGTTTCTCAGTTCAATTTCCGGAAAAGTTACAGTTATTATTCTTTCTTGTTGGGCAAATGATTGATTTTGTGGAACCGTTAAACAGAAAAAGAGTGATAAAATGGTAGTGAAAAAAATTTTCTTCTTCATGATACCGCCACGGTCACTCTGACCTTTCCGTCGTCCAATCCGCCGGTCAGAGCTCTGAATGCGGCGGGAGTGAGATCGATGATAATATCCGGATCCGGTTGCAACGGTTTTAACGGCCGTCCGTCCGCCCCTCTTGCAAAAGGTCCCGTGTCATTGACGCGTACGATAACCTGTTTGTCGGGGCTGTTGACCAGTTTTACCGTGACAAGAGTATTCCGTTTCGCCCGATCAGCTGTCATCGCGGCCGTCATCTGGCCGGGATCAAACCGTTCACCATAGGCGGTGATCGCTCCCGGCAAGCTGTAGAAGGTGGCAAATCCGTTGAGTGTCATATGGTTAAGTCTTCCTGAAATCCCCGTCCGATGCCCGTATCCTGTTCGACGTTTTGGCATGAACCAGACCGTGCACTCATTGCAACTCGTCCGGATGGTGGTCTCGTCGGCCAAGGTCATGAGATCGCGATTGCGACAACACAATGCAGTGCCGTTTTGTTTGTAATTTAATGAATTATCCAGGAGTCATAGAGTTCATCCGCTCTTCTGTCCTGTGATATTTCTGTGAGATTCACCAGTTTTTTATAGCGGTGATGGAAGAATACCGACCGGCGATGAGGAGCGCTCATCGTCAGTTGGCTGGCCCGCCCCTGTGCCCGCGAGTGGATAGTAGGCGGAGGCCCAAGGGTTCCGGAGAAATCCGCTTGGGCCGATTAGGAGCCGCGCTGATCGGATCCGATCAAGGCAGGTTGGTATAGGACGAACTCGGGAAAGCGGTGCCCGGACGGTCCGGCCACGGCGGGGAGGGATCTTGATCTCCCCCGGAATCGTATCGTTTTTCGGACTGCGGGAGTTTGTCCTTCTGGACGGGCGGCGACGCCATGGGCATCATCGCAGCCCAGAGGTCACAATACCTCGCGGACGCGCGGACCCTGGCGCGTCCGCCATCATCTACGTCAGGATTTAAGACATGGACCACCAAAAGACCGCGGCCGAGGATCAGGCCAGCCTTATGAATGAAATCGAAACCGACGCGTTGCGTCGCGAGATCGCGGAACTGCGCCGGGAAATCGAGGACCTGAGGGCGGAGGCTGATCTGGATTCCTGCCACATTGCCGGGCTGACCGCGCAGATCAAGGCCCTGATCGCCGAGAGCGAGGCCTGCCCCGACAAAACTGCCCATCCGCTGGTGGAGCGCGTCGAATATATCGACAGCCGGACCGGCCAGCCCATGACCAAAACCAGAGCACTTCCCCTTTACCGTGAGGCTTTCGACGCCGAGGCGCGGGAATGTGGAATTCCTGATCCGGAAAAGCACCGGAGCTGAGGGACCGGCGCGGGCATCCGATCGCCCGGATTTTCGCGCCGACGATGGCACAGGGGCGGAGCTCCGGGGCGCGGCCGGCCAGTCCGGTCAGCCCGCCGGCGGTTCGCGCGTCCGCCTCAGGACGCCGTCGATGAACGCATCCTTGGCCGCCCTGTAATCGTCCATGGGGCGGCCGTTCCATTGCCGTTTGAGGGCGTTGTAGGCGTCGACGAGGGACCGGTCCGATCGCAAGGCGGACAGGAAGCGGTCGAAGACATCGTGGTCTCCATCGGCGACGAACAACTGGATCGCGACGTCGATCGCCGCGTCGACGGTGTAGCCTTGAAACTGTTCGTTGGAGAGTTGCCGCGGGTTGCGCGAAAAGGCGCGATCCAGCAAGGCTCTCGTCCGTTCGAAGTCCTGGCGTCGGACGCGGACGCCGAAGTCCACATCGCCTTTTCCGATGACACCGGCAAGGGCCGTGCTGCCCACCTCCGAAATTTCGGCATGCGCGACGATCCGCCGCAGACGTGTCAGGACGTCATGGCGAACCCGGACCAGAAGGTCGGGGTCGGTTTCCCTGAGAAGAAAGAGTTCCATTCATTTCCCCGGTCCGGGTTGCGCTGGTGTCACGAAGGGGCGGGATGGAGGAGGCGATCGTGGTTCTGAGAATTCGACGGGTGGTTCCAACGTCCGGTTGACGACAGGGATCCACGGGAATCGAATGGACAATGACCGGTCCGCACCGGGACGCGGAGGTGACGGGGGACGGATCCGGTCGGGATCGACAGACCGGGGAGCCCTTGATGACCCTGACGGAAATCCTGCCTTTGGTTGGACTGCCTCTGATCATCGGAGGCTTCGCATTCGGTTTCAATCCCCTGGCGGTGGTGGTGGGAAGCGGCGTTGTCACCGGTCTTGCCGCCGGTCTGTCGCCGGACCAGTTGCTGCAATTGATCGGCGAGAAGTTCTTAGCCAGCCGCCAGCTTGCCATTTTCGTTCTGATCCTGCCGGTGAGCGGGGTGCTGGAACGCCATGGCCTGCGGCAGCGCGCCGAGACCTGGATCGCCGGCATCCGCGAGGCCAGCGCCGGCCGCATTCTGATGCTGTATCTGGTGCTGCGCGAGGGAGCCGCCGGGGTGGGACTGCTGTCCCTTGGCGGTCAGGTCCAGACGGTCCGGCCCCTGTTGGCCCCCATGGCGGAAGGGGCCGCCGAAGCCCGCTATCCGGGACTTGCCGCCGAATGGCGTGAGCGTATCCGCGCCCAGGCGGCGGCCACCGACAATATCGGCGCCTTTTTCGGGGAGGATATTTTTATCGCTTTCGGCGGCGTGCTTCTGATGGACGCCTTTCTGAAGGACAACGGCATAACGGGCATCGAGCCGTTGCAGATCGGATTGTGGGCCATTCCAACGGCGGTTTCCGCGCTGGGGATCCAGATGGTCCGGCTTGCGCGCCTGGACCGCGCCCTGGCCCGCGCTTCCCGGACCGGCTGTCCGGCCGGGGACCGGGGCGGGACCGGCGATGCCGGCGAGGCCGGAGAGGAGCCGTCGTCATGAGCGCGATCGTCACCCTTCCATCCGTCTATCTGCTGATCGGCGCCATCCTGTTGCTGGTGGCGGGCATGACCCTGCGTGACGCCACCAACCCGCAACGCTGGACGACCGCCCTGTTCTGGGGGCTGGTCGCCGCCGATTTTCTGCTGGACCGTCCGCTGTCCGCGACCTTCGGTCCGGCCGCCTGCCACCGCATGGTCGGCGTGTCGGTCCTTCTGATGGCGCTGATCGCCGGTTGCCGGGGGCTGGGCGCCGGACGGCGGCCCGTCATCCCGACGGACTGTCTGACGGCCGAGGCCGCGCGGCATGGCAACCGGCTGTTCCTGCCCGCGCTGCTCATCCCTCTGGTGACCGTGCTGGCGACCGTGGTGCTGAAGGGGGCAACCGTCTCCGGGCTGCCGCTCCTCGATTCCGGCACCCCGACCGTCGCGGCCCTGGGGCGGGCCGTCGTCGCCGCATCGCTGACCGCCTGGCCCATCCTTGGCGGATCGCCGTTGCAGGGTGTCCGTGAGTCGCGGCGCCTGTTGGACAGCATCGGTTGGGCCGCGATGCTGCCGCAGATGCTGGCGCTTCTGGGGGGAATCTTCGTCGTTGCCGGAACCGGACAATCGGTGCGGACACTGACCCTGCTGGTGGCGCCGCACGACAGCCGGTTCGCCATGGTGGCGGTTTACGGCCTGGGAATGGCGGCGTTCACCATGGTCATGGGCAATGCCTTCGCCGCCTTTCCGGTGATGACCGCCGGTATCGCCCTGCCGATTCTGGTGCGCGACTTCGGCGCGGATCCCGCTCCGCTGGTCGCCATCGGCATGGTCTGCGGCTATTGCGGCACCCTGATGACGCCAATGGCCGCCAACTTCAACATCGTTCCGGCCGCGCTGCTGGAGCTGCGCGACAAATATGGCGTCATCCGTGCCCAGATCCCCACCGCCATCCCGTTGCTGGCCGTCAACATTCTGCTGATGTTTCTGCTGGCATTCCGGTGATCCGGTCCCTTTCAGGAAAGAGTGTCATGACCCCGTCCCAGATCCCGTTTCCGGACCAGTCTCCATCCCTGTCCCCATCCCAGGCCCTCCGGTTCGCCCGTCTTCCCCTGGCCGGCCTGCGCCGGATCTATCCCAACCACCTGATGCATCTGATGACCGGTCCCGACGATTTTGGGACGCCGGTCGCGCTTCACCCCATGTTCCACGGCTGCTATGACTGGCATTCCGCCGTGCATGGGGTCTGGCTTCTGGTCCGCTGCCTGCGCCGTCATCCCGACCTTCCGGTCGCCGGCGAGATCCGCGATCTTCTGAACAGCCTGTTGACCGAGGACGCCGGGCGGGCCGAAGCCGCCTATTTCAAGGCTCCCGGCCGGGCCGGTTTCGAGAGGCCCTATGGCTGGGGCTGGCTGCTGGCCCTGGTGGCGGAGGTCGATGCCGCCTGCGAGGCGGGGGAGGGCGCCGCCGCCTGGAGGACGGCTCTGGCGCCGCTGGAGCAGTTCGTGGCCCGGGCTCTCCCGGATTATCTGAACCGTCTCAGCTATCCCGTTCGCGCCGGAGTTCATTCCAACACCGCCTTCGCGCTGATCCTGGCGCTTCATTATGCCCGCCGGACCGGCGACCCGGCCCTGGCATCGGCCATCGGCGCGGCGGCGCGGCGCTATTATCTGGGGGATGCCGACTATCCTGCCCATTACGAACCAGGAGGTGACGATTTTCTCTCTGGCGGATTGACGGAAGCGATGCTGCTGGCGGCCTGTCTGCCGCCCGGGGAGTTCGCGGCCTGGTTCCGGCGCTTCCTGCCCGCCTATGCGGCCGGGGGGGTCGGGCCCTACCGCCCGGCCACGGTATCGGATCGCTCCGACGCCAAGATCGTTCATCTGGACGGTCTGAACCTCAGCCGGTGCTGGTGCCTGCGCGCCATCGCGGCGGTCCTTCCGCCGGCCGGGGCGGCAGGTCCCTCCCTGCGGTCGGCGGCGAAGGCCCACCTCGACGCCAGTCTCCCCCATATCGACAGTGGCGATTTCGTCGGCGAACACTGGCTGGCGAGTTTCGCCCTGCTCGCCATCGACGGTCTGGCGATCTGAAATCCGGTGGATACCGGGGGGAACGCGGTGCTGTCGGAGACCGGGCGGCGGGCCCCGGGCCGGCACGGTGTCGCGGCCGGGGAATAGTCTGTCCCGCCTCGAAAAACATTTTTTTGAACACGTCCCATCGATTTGGCGACGGTGTCTTGTGGTTTGACTTAAACCAGTAATCACCTTCATTAAGGCTCTGATCAATTTAAAATATTAATTTATGCCAAATGTCGTGAATATCTCACAATTTTTGGTATTAATACGCATAAATCTCCGATGAAACATGAGTAATTAATAATTATTGGTAGAAAAATATTAAATTTACCACCGTAAAAACGTTTATTGACCTGATTTTTGCTATTATATAAATAAAATTTTTTCAAAAACATGGTGATTAACATGAAAAAGAATCTTTTTGATCGCGTTATTGCCGCAATCGTTGTCCCAATGGGAATTGCTTTGTCGATCGCACCTGCCTCCGCCAGCACAACCATTTCCTCGACATGGGATCGGCCGAACGATCTCGATGGCTGGACACGCAATTATCCCCGGTCCCTGCCCGGTGTCGGTTCAGGGGATTGGGATAGCCGCATAGGATGGTCGAGTGATCATAGTCTCGTACTGTATGATGCCGCCGAGGGAAGTCCTGATTGGGTTTTTGCTCCGACAAAATTTCTGGGTGATTGGAGTGTTGGGGGTAAGTTGAGTTTTGATTATTATTCAAATAATAATGATACTGCGCGTCTTGTAGATGTGGTTTCTGCTAATGGCATTTATTTCACTCCATATATAAATATTCATAATGGATGGACGCATTTTGATTTTGATCTTTCTAGTTTTGGTGCCAATGTTAAGGATGTGGTTGCCTTGGGGATAAATATGGATATACATGGAGGCCCCGAAAGCGACCACCTTTCTAACTTTGTCCTCACGCTGAACGATCCTAAAGGTCCCGGTGCAGCGGTGCCGGAACCGGCGACATGGCTTTCCTTCGTCGTCGGGCTTGCGGGGTTGGCGCTGTTGCGCCGGCGTTGTGGCGGTGCCCGGGTGATCTGATGTGATGGGTAATGCCGGTGCCCTGTTGGGGATCGTTTTTCCTTCTTTTTGCGACGTCGTCCGGATTTTCCGGCTCTATTCGTCCACAAGAACCGGAGTGCGTCTTGCCGGGTGGTCCAGGATACTGCGCGTGACAATGGGTCCCGGCGCGAAAGGAAAAACGGCCATGGTATCGCAAGGTTCTGCTGACGGAACGCCGTTGACGGACGCGTCGGGTCAGGGGGCGGGGAGGTCGGCCTATGTCTCCGACGACGAGAAATGGACCGCGGTTGTCGGGAGGGATGCGGGGGCCGATGGTCTCTTCGTCTATTCGGTGCGGACGACCGGGGTTTATTGCCGTCCCTCCTGTCCGTCGCGGACGGCAAAACGGGACAATGTCCGGTTCCATTCCGGTCCGGAAGAGGCCGGGGCGCTGGGGTTCAGGCCCTGCAAACGGTGCCGGCCGGACCGGAGGCTCCCCTTGTCGCCCCATGGGGCCGCCATCGTGGAAGCCTGCCGGATCATCGAGGCGTCGGAGGAGCCCCCGTCGCTTGAATCCCTGGCGGCCGCCGTCGGACTGAGCCGGTTTCATTTTCACCGTCTGTTCAAGGAGGCGACCGGCGTGACGCCCAAGGCCTATGCCGTGGCCCACCGGTCACGCCGGGTCCGGGAGGAACTGGCCGCCGGGGTCCCGGTGACGGAAGCGATCTATAATGCCGGTTTCAATTCCAATGGCCGGTTCTATGCCGCGTCGCACGAGCTTCTGGGGATGACGCCCACCGCTTTCCGCAGCGGCGGCGCGGGGGAGCTGATCCGGTTCGCGGCGGGCGACTGCTCGCTCGGGTCAATTGTGGTTGCCGCCACCGCCAAGGGGCTTTGCGCGATCTTGCTGGGAGACGATCCGGACGCATTGATCCACGATCTGGAGGATCGTTTCCCCAGGGCCGAACTGGTCGGCGGAGATCCCGATTTCGATCGGACGGTGGCAACGGTGGTCGCCTTCGTCGAGGCGCCGGGAACGGGACTCGACCTGCCCCTGGACGTCCGCGGCACCGCTTTTCAGCAAAGAGTCTGGAAAGCCCTGCGCGCCATTCCGGCCGGCACGACCGCCAGCTATAGCGAGATCGCGCAACGGATCGGCCTGCCGGCGGCTGCGCGCGCCGTGGCCCGCGCCTGTGCGTCCAACGCGCTGGCGGTCGCCATTCCCTGCCATCGCGTCGTTCGCCACGACGGCGGATTGTCGGGGTATCGCTGGGGCGTCGAGCGCAAGCGGACCCTGCTGGAACGCGAGGCCGGTTCCGGCGTCAAAGCTCCATCCGGCGACGGGCATCCGGCTGCCTCACCGCGCGTCCGATAAGTTGCCAGGGGCGGGAGCAGGGGGC
>WASQ01000050.1 GCA_009712185.1 Telmatospirillum sp.
CCCCCGCGTTCATCCTTCCGGATGGAACTGTTTTAGCTGATTTTCAAGACACGAAACGCCGGGCGCGGGTCTCCGCCCCGCTTGGCTTTCCTCCGCTTCGCTAGTGGTCAAAATTCAACAGATGAGTCCCTGACTCAGGAGTAGGGCCAAGCCTCCCGCCCGCCATTCGGCGAAAGCCGAAAAGCCAGCATTTTCGCCGCTTTCGCGTCGGAGGCGGGCAGGGTGTCCGCCCCATTCGCAAGGGATCCAAATGTTAGATTCCGACCACTAGGGGGCGTAGAACGCGCCAGCGCGCGGATGGCGGAGGCAATCAGATCAACCGTCACACGGTCCCCCGATGGCCCTGGGGGGCCCTGCCGGCGGCCCTTCCGGTGGATGCTTGTGGGCGGCGCGGTATCCGGGGGCGAACCCGGTGCCCCTCTCTCTTCGCGGGGGGTGTCTGCCATCACGGTTTCCCGGGGGTGACGGCGTGGGTGACGGCGTGGGTGACGGGGCGCGCGGCGGCGTGTAGCTTCTGTCTCACACAACGCACTGGGAAGACCGGGATGGATTTTACCGAAGATCAGATCCGGCGCTATGCGCGCCACATCATCCTGCCCGAGGTCGGCGGCACCGGACAGGCCAGGCTTCTGGGCGCGCGGGTGCTGGTGGTCGGCGCCGGCGGCCTGGGCTCCCCCCTCATTCTTTATCTGGCGGCGGCCGGCGTCGGCACCATCGGGGTCGTCGACGACGATACCGTCGACCTCACCAATCTTCAGCGTCAGGTCCTGCATGATACCGCCCGCGTCGGCTGGCCGAAGGTGGAGAGCGCCGCCGCCGCCGTGGCCTCGGTCAACCCCGATGTGACGGTCGTTCCCCACCGCCTGCGGCTGGACGCGGGGAACGCGCTCGCCCTGATCGGCGACTATGACATCGTCGCCGACGGCAGCGACAATTTCCCGACCCGCTTCCTGGTGAATGATGCCTGCCGCCTGGCCGGCCGGACCCTGGTGTCGGCGGCGGTGCTGCGCTTCGACGGCCAGCTCGCCACCTTCAAGGCGGGCGGTCCCTGCTACCGCTGCCTCTACAATGCGCCGCCTCCCGAGGACGAAATTCCGTCCTGCGCCCAGGCGGGCGTTCTGGGCGCCATGGCGGGGGTCATGGGATCGCTGCAGGCGACCGAGGTGCTGAAGGAGATCCTGGGGATCGGCGACAGCCTTGCCGGGCATCTGCTGATCATCGACGCGCTGTCGACCACCATCCGCAAGCTCAGGCTTCCCGTCGATCCGGCTTGTCCTCTGTGCGGCCGCTCGCCTTCCATCCATGACCTGTCGGAGCATAGCCGCTCGGCCGACGGGCAGGCGTCCCATGCCTGCGGCTGAGGACCGGGCGGGGTCCCCGGGGAAACTGTCGCTGGTGATGTTCTCCGGCGCCTTCGACAAGGTTCACTACGGTCTTGCCATGGCGGCGGCGGCCGTGGCGAGCAACCGGCAGGCGACGCTGTTCTTCACCATGGGAGCCCTGGGGGCGCTGGTGGCCGGCGCCGCGGCCGGGCCGGGTTGGCGGCGGCTGCTGCCGACCGAGACCGGGGTCGATCCGCTGGCCGCCGATGCCGCCCTGACCGACGGGGGCATGGGCGGGTTCGAGGAACTGCTGTCGGCCTCCGTGGCCCTGGGCGCCACCGTGATGGTCTGCGAGATGGGCCTCCGGGCCATGGGAATCGACGCCGGTCAGTTGCGCGACGATGTGCCGGTCACGGCTGGCGGGCTGGTGACCTTTCTTGAGGACGCGGCCGCCGACGGGGCCGTGGTGTTCATCTGATGGAACGGTCCGACCCGGTTCCCCGCATGCTGCATCCCGATGGCGGCGTCGCGGTCCTCAGGCCGAACGGCAGGCATCCCTTTACCGGCGACCTTTATCACTGGCTGCTGACGAGCCGGCGCGGGATCTTTCTCACGGTGCTGCTGGCCGGTTATCTCGGGGTCAATACGCTGTTCGCCCTCGGCTATCTGGGGTGTGGCGACGGCATCGACAATATGCGGCCGGGATCGTTCGAGGACGCCTTCTTCTTTTCGGTGCAGACCATGGCGACCATCGGCTATGGACGGATGGTGCCGATCAGCACCGCCGCCAATCTGCTGGTCACGCTGGAGGCCGGGGTCGGCCTGATGGGGGTGGCCATGACAGCGGCCCTGATGTTCGCCCGTTTCACCCGTCCGACGGCCGGGGTGAGATTTTCCCGGGACATGGTGGTCTCGGACGTGGACGGTGTTCCCACCCTGATGATCCGGCTGGCCAACCAGCGCAACGACCTGATCAACGAGGCGCGCGTCCATCTCATCATGCTGCGCCATGACCGGACCGCCGAGGGCGAGGATGTCCGTCGCCTGCTTGATCTTGATCTGGTGCGGTCGTTCAACCCGGCCTTCGCGCTCTCCTGGACGGTGATGCACCGGATCGACGGCCAGAGCCCGCTGAAAGGACTGGGCTGTCAGGATCTGGGCCGGATCCGCGCCGAATTCATGGTCCTTCTGTCCGGGCACCATGAGGGGTTCCGGCAGGCCGTGCATGCCAGACGGGCCTATAGTGCCCGGGACATCGTCTGGGGCGCCCGGTTCGCCGACATCTTCCGCGATCTGCCCGACGGGCGGCGCGTCCTTGACGATGGTCCCTTCGACGACACCGTCGAGGCGCGGATCAGCGCTTCCTCCTGACCCGCGCGCCCCCGATTACAGCATGCTGGCTAAGACCCGGTCCGGCGGATTGTGCCCGTCGATATGGGTCTTGATGTTGATCAGCACCTTTTCGCCCATGTCGACGCGCCCCTCCAGCGTGGCGGATCCGAGATGGGGCAGCAGGACCACATTGTCCATTTCCAGCAGACGGGGATTGACCGCCGGCTCATGCTCGAACACGTCGAGGCCGGCGCCCGCGATCTCGCGGTTTTGCAGCATGCGCGTCAGGGCCACCTCGTCCACCACCTCGCCGCGGGCGGTGTTGACGAGATAGGCGTGCGGCTGCAACAGCTTGAGACGCCGTGCCGACAACAGATGATAGGTCGCCGGCGTATGCGGACAATGGACGGAGATCACGTCCATGCGGGCCAGCATCTGGTCCAGGCTCTCCCAGTAGGTGGCCTCCAGCTCCTGCTCCAGCTCGGGGTACAGGCGCTTGCGGTTGTGGTAATGCACCGACAGCCCGAAGCCCTTGGCCCGGCGCGCCACGGCCTGGCCGATCCGGCCCATGCCGATGATGCCGAGACGCTTGCCCCAGATCCGGTGGCCCATCATGAAGGTGGGGCTCCATCCCTGCCAGCGTCCGGCGCGGACCAGACGCTCGCCTTCCGCCAGGCGGCGCGGCACGGCCAGGATCAGCGCCATGGTCATGTCGGCCGTGTCCTCGGTCAGGACATCGGGGGTGTTGGTCACGGTGATGCCGCGCTCACGCGCGCTCGCCAGATCGATATGATCGACCCCGGCACCGAAATTGGCGATCAGCCGCAGATTGGGAGATGCCTGCGACAGGATCGCTGCGTCGATGCGGTCGGTCACGGTGGGGACCAGGACATCGGCCTCGCGAACGGCATCGATCAGCTCGGATTTGGTCAGTGGTCGGTCGTCGACGTTCAGCCGCGCGTCGAACAATTCCATCATCCGTGTCTCGATGGCGTCCGGCAACTTACGGGTGACGAAAACAAGGGGCTTCTTGGGTGCCATCGGGGAGCCTCCGCTGTCTTGGACATTCCTCGGTGAGAGGCGTACCAAGCCCCGCATCGGTTGTCCAGAGGAGTATGTCTTAAAGAAGAGGATGTAAAACGGGGCTGCCGCCAAAGGGTTGTGATCCGTCAACGGCTTCCGGTCTCCGGCCGCCTTGACCCATCGTCCCGACCCTGTCAAATATTCCCTTACCGAAATGAAGGTCCCTGATATGCCATCCACGGCGCGACTGGTCCGTTGCCTCTCTCTCATCGGCGCCCTTTGCCTGGCGTCTTCGGTCGTGGCCGGGCCCTCGCAGGCGGCCGAAAGCAGCGGTTTGCCCCTGCCGCGCTTCGTCTCGCTGCGATCCGACGAGGTCAATCTGCGGACCGGTCCGGGGACCCGCTATCCGGTCGACTGGATCTATTCCCGGCGCGATCTGCCGGTCGAGGTCATCGCGGAGTTCGAGACCTGGCGCAAGATCAGGGACTGGCAGGGCACCGAGGGCTGGGTGCATCAAAGCATGCTGGCGGCCCGGCGGATGGTCGTCGTCACCGGCCGGCAGCGCCGGCTGCGCGCCGATCCGGACGAGCAGGCGCCGACGCTGGCCCTGGTCGATCCCGACGTCACGGGACGGCTGCTGGGATGCCCTCGCGCGAAGGTCTATTGCCGGGTCGACATCGAAAATATTCAGGGCTGGCTGAAAAGGGACGAGTTCTGGGGCGTCTACCAGAGCGAATTCATCGAATGACACCCCATCGCCCGTCCGCGACGACGGTGGGAAAAATCAGGACCTCCGGCCTTGTATCTTGATTTTACCGGCGCTCGATGATGACGGCGTTGGCGCGAGGGAGCCGGTATTCGGTCGGCAATTCCTCCGCTTTCGCGCCGGCGTCCTGCCGGAATGCCGGACCCGCCGATGGATTTTTTCACACGCCCGAACGGGTGCGGGCCACAGGCGCAGGCCCTGCCCGGTCACCGGAGATCCGACCACCCATGGACCTTGCCACCACGCTTTCCATCTTTGTCGCGGCGGTCGCCCTGTTCGGAGTGTGCTGGGCGTTGGAGCGGCGCCCGCGGTCGCTGGGACGCGTAAGGCTGTTTCCCTACATTCCCGTGATGATGATCTGCCTGGTGGTCATCCTTGGCATGGCCGCCCATCTCATTTCCCTGCTGACCGGACAGCCGGTCGGCCGGCAGATGTGATCCCCCCGGCCATGACACACGGAAAACCGGGCGGGCCGGATCCGGGGGAGCGCTCAGTCGTTCACCGCGCGCAGGACCGGCCGGCCGTCCTCGCCGATTTCCAATTCCCGCACGGTCCGCATATAGTCATCCCAGTTGTCGAGAAATTCGGTGATCGCCTGGCGGACACACTCTTCCACCGGCCGGTTGAGCTGGGCCGCAATGCCTTGCAGTTTGTCCCGGACCTCCGGCGTCAGCGTCAGCGTCAGATCCAGATCACTCATCGGGGATGACCTTAATTGAAAAAAACAGAGAAGAGTCCCATTCTAGCCGCGATTGGCGTTTATGGCTATGTGCCTATAACGGTATGTTTGTGATATAAGCCGCGCCATGTCTTCGCGAACACCAGATAACGGGTCTCCTGGTCTTTGGGTTTCTCCCGATGATCGTGTCCGGATTTCTTCCGGACCGCGCCCCCGTACGCGTGCCCGGGACGGTGCCCGCGACGGTGCCCGTGAGGGCGACCGCGCCTCTGGCGGTGATCGGGACCGGGAGACGCAGGGGCGTCGACGGTTCGGGCTGTTCGGATCGGGCGACGGGGATCGCGGCGAAAGGGATCCTGCCGACCGGTCTCCCCCTCCGCCTCCCCCTCCGCC
>WASQ01000002.1:0-23174 GCA_009712185.1 Telmatospirillum sp.
GGGACGGCAAACCGTGGCGGAATGCTGTCGCCTGACAAGACAGTTGCTGAGGGCGTTCTATCAGCGCGGCGGGCAGGCATGGCTGCACGCCGGGGCCGGTCTGGTCGCGCCCTCCACCCCTGAGCGGGAATTCCGTGAAACCTGCGAAAAGCTGCAAAGCGTGTCGTTGCATCTGATTCCAATGGAGACGGATCGTCGCGGCGATGCCGGTCGCAAGGCTGAGAGGACCTGCGCATGACCTTGGATGTTCCGGTTGCGGGCATGCAAGGTCATGCCAACGCTTTGGAATGCGGGCTTTCCCTGGACGCGCTGCGTCTTCAGGTTCGCGCGCTGTTGCCTGAGCCCGGCAGGGCGCTTTCGGACGATGACAATCTGATCGAATCCGGCCTGGATTCGTTGCATGTCATGCGTCTGGTGGCCTGCCTGCGGCGGATCGGGGTGGCGGTGACGTTCTCGGCGCTGATCGCGCGGCCGACCCTGGCCGCCTGGTGGGCGCTGGTGACGCCGGCGATGAACGCCCCGGTGCAGCGGGAGGCTCCTGAGCCGGAACCGGGGGAGGCGGCCGCGTCCTTTCCCCTGACCGACGTGCAGCATGCCTACTGGATCGGCCGTCGTGACGATCAGCCCCTCGGCGGAATAGGCTGCCATGCCTATCTGGAACTGGACGGTCGCGGCGTCGAGCCTCGCCGGCTGGAAGCCGCATGGCGCCTGCTGGTCCGGCATCATGGCATGCTGCGGGCCGTCTTTGATGAGGATGGCGCCCAGCGCATAGACGCGGATGCCGTCCCCCCCATGATCGCGGTCCATGACCTGCGGCAGGCTGGCCCGGACCGGTTGGCCGAGGCCCTGGACGGTATCCGGGGCCGCCTGTCCCACCGCCGCCTCAGGATCGAAAAGGGCGAGGTGGCGGGGCTTGAGCTCACTCTGTTGCCCGATGGGACAACCCGGATCCACTTCGACCTCGACCTGCTGGTGGCGGACGTCCAAAGCCTGCAAGTCATCTTACGGGATCTGGCAGCGGCTTATGCGCGCGGCGCCGAGCCACCGGTCGCGTCCAATTGGAGCTTCGCCCGTACTCTCACGAGAGAGGAAAAGAGGAAGGCGGCCACCCGCGACGCCGACCGCGCCTATTGGCACGCGCGATTGGCGGACGTCGCGGGCGGGCCGGCTTTGCCGCTGGCGCGTTTGCCGGAAGAGATGAAACAGCCGCGCTTCCACCGGCGTATCCATCGGCTGGCACCGCCGGCGTGGAATGAGTTGCGCCGGCTGGAATGCATCGCCGGGAACCATTTGTCCTGCCTCCAGAGCCCTCATGTCGGGGCGGTGGTCAGCCGCATTTTTGCGGGTCTGGCGGCATGACGGCCTCTTTGATCGGTATCGTCGGCGCAACCGGGGCAGTCGGCGGGGCGGCGCTCAGTATCCTTGTTTCGGAAGGACGATCCGTGCGTGCCGGATACCATTCGAACGCGAAGCGATCGGACGCCGCTTCGGGATGCCAGTGGCGACATGTGGACGCCGACGACGCCGATTCTTTGGCCCGTTTCTGTGACGGATGCGGGATCGTGCTGAATGCCGCGGGGCCTTCCTGCCGGATTGGCGACCGGGTGGCGCGCGCGGCCATTCTTGCCGGAGCGGATTATGTCGATGCCTTTGGCGGCGGCGCGCTTCTTCGAACGCTTTCCGCCTCTACCCTGCCGCCTGGAATATGTCTCGTCCATTCTGCCGGTGTCTATCCGGGATTGTCCGATCTGTTGCCGCGGTGGCTGGCGGACCATTTTGACCATATCCGGGCGTTGCGCGCCTGGGCGGGCGGGCGTGAACGGTGCACGCCCGCGGCCGCCGCCGATGTGCTGCTCAGCACGCTGCAAGGTTTCGGACAAGCCGGGGCGGTCTGGATCAACGGTAGCCGCCGAACCGGCGTTCCCGCGCCGGGCAATGCCATCCCGGGCGCGGGCTTCCCGGGTCCCATCCATGTCCAGCCCTTTCTTGGCGAGGAACAGGCGCGTCTCGCCATGGACCTGGGCCTGCGCGACCTGTGCTGGAACAACGTCATGCCGGGTTCCCGCATATCCGGCCTTCTGAGCCGTTGGTGCGGCTTATTGACGCTCCGCGGAGCCGCCGATCACACCACCCTGCGCCAGGCCGTTTCCGAAATCGTGGCGGCTGCCGAGACGGAAATCGCGGGACAGGAACCTTACTATCGTCTCGTTCTGGAGATGGATGGCGATCGGGCGGGGCGGTCACGCCGCCTCCGTGCCGTTTTGCGCGCGCCGGACAGCTATCGTCTCAGCGCTGCCATTGCCGTAAGCGCCGTCCTTCAGCTTCCCGCAGTTCCACCCCGGACGGGCATCCTCGGCGCTGCCGATGTCCTGGATTTCGCCAGCGTATTGGAGCGCCTGAGGCTCTGGCGTGTGATCGATGGTTTCGATGTGGTCGATGTGCCTGTCACGGAAAGTGGCGACGAAACAGTGTCCGTTGAGGAGGGGGGGATATGAAACCACCTTCGCGCCTGCGCGCCGTCGTCTGTGGCGTCACCTTCGGGCAGACCTATCTCAACGGCCTGGCGAGCCTGCCCGACCAATTCGAACTGGCCGGCATCGTGGCGCGAGGCAGCGCGTTCGCCCAGGCGTGCGCCCGACGGTACGGAGTCCCGCTGTACACCGCCGTGGAGCATTTGCCGCCCGACATTGATATGGCCTGCGTGGTGGTGCGGTCCGGCGTGGTCGGCGGCGCCGGGACGCTGTTGGCGTTATCCTTGCTCGAACGTGGCATTCATGTGATTCAAGAACAACCGTTACATCACGACGAATTGTCAGCCATTCTACGCACATCGCGTAAAAACAGATGCCAATATCGTTTGAACGGTTTTTATCCAGACGTGGAGCAGGTGGCACGTTTCATCCAGGCTTCACGATTTATTCTGGGGAGGCGGCGTGCAATTTTTCTTGATGCGGCTTGCAGCATCCATGTGTTGTATCCACTGATTGATATAATCGCCCATGTGCTTGGGAGCCTGAGACCCTGGTCCTTTGCCGCGCTGCCGGTGGCGAAGGCGGATGCCGGGCCGTTTACCTGCATCGCGGGGCGTATCGGCGGGGTGCCTTTGACGCTGCGCGTCCAAAATCAGCTGGACCCTCGTGATCCTGACAACAACATTCACCTGTTCCACCAGATCAGCCTGGGAACCGAAGGCGGGACGTTAAATCTGGCCGACAGCCATGGTCAGTTGTTATGGCATCCGCGAATGCATTTGTTGCGGCGAAATGACGGCGTCATCGACCTGTCCGCAGAGCACCAGCCGTTGACGCTTCCGGTCAGTTCGATCATCGGACCGCCGGCGGTGCCGTCCTATCACGAGGTCTTCAATCATGGCTGGACTGAAGCGGTGGCGCGCTGCCTGCTGCGTTTCCGCGACGCCATTATCGCGGGGGTCCAGGATGCGCGGAGTCAACAGTCGATGCTCAGTGCCGCCCGGGCTTGGGGGGATCTGGGGGCGCAGCTCGGCCCGCCCGAGGAAGTCATGCCGCCGGAAGCGTCACCTCTTGCCGCGGAGAGCATCGCGGCGCAGGTGCGGGAGCCGTTGGCATGACGGGGGGAAGCCGCTCATTGCCGGAGTCCCCCTGGTTGCGACTCTTTCAGCCACGTCCGGACGCCCGTGCGCGCCTGGTGTGTCTGCCTCATGCCGGGGGATCGGCAAGTTTCTTTCGGCGATGGCTCGACCATCTTTCCGACATGGTGGAACTGGTGGTCGTCCAATATCCCGGTCGCGAGAATCGGATCGATGACCCTTTGATCGACACCATGCCCGTGTTGATCGATGCGCTGATGGACGAAATGTCGCCGATTCTGGATCGGCCCTATCTGTTGTTCGGCCATAGTATGGGGGCGACGGTCGCCCATGAGCTTTGCCTCGCGTTGGCGCACTGCGGCAAGCCCTTGCCGTCCCATCTGGTCGTATCGGCGAAAGAGGCGCCGATCCATCATCAGGAAGGGTCCTGGCATCGTGCCTCGGATGCCGTCCTGTGGCGCGAACTGGGGCGTTTGGGAGGGATGTCGCCAGAGTTGTTGGACTTCGACGATCTGCGCGATCTGCTGTTGCCGGCTATTCGAAGCGACTATCGCCTGATCGAGACCTACCGGCCGGCTCCGGTTCGGGCATGTCTTCCCACACCGATCCGGGCCTTCGTCGGGAGAGACGATACCGAGCTCACGGCGGCACAGGCGGCCGATTGGAGCACGTTCTGTTCGGGCGGCTTTCAACTGCACCAATTTCCGGGCGGTCATTTTTATATCAAGCAATATTCCTCTCGCGTCGTTACGACCCTGATGGATTTGATGGGCTGTCCCTGTTGCTGCACGTCGCCGATCACGTCGCCGCTTTATCGCGACCGTCGGTGAGCAATCCTCGCCGCCGGTTGGTATGAGGCCCGCGCTGATCGGTTCCGATCCGCGCGAGTGGGGGTATTCGTTCCGGCCATTTGACGTCACAGGAACAACATGCCTGGCCTATTTGTGGACGGGACCATTCTGAATAATTGGAGGATTTTTAAAATATCCCGATGAGGGTGATCGTGCTCCCGATCCGGGTGGTTTTGTCTTTCGGAAGCGACATACAACATCGGAACCGGCGTTGAGGCGGGTCGCGTCTCTCGTCCGATTGACGGAGGTTCCGGAATGGCGAGCAACCGTGCCGAGGCGGCGTGGTCCACCCTGACGATGTTGTTGCGTGGTCATCGATGGTTATTGGGTGTGGCGATGTTGCTGACCATTATCGCCGCTGCGCTGGAGTTGATTCCTTACGCATTGCTGTGCCGGTCGATGACCTTATTGATGGAGCGGGCCACAGGGGCGGATTTCCGGCGATTGCTTGGTTGGATGGCTTTGGCCCTGTTGGGGAAGTACGTTCTCTATTCGCTGGCCTACTATTTCAGTCATCGGGAGGCTTATCACATCCTGATGCAGGTGCGCCAAATGTTGGTGCGGCGTCTGGTTTGGGCGCCCCTGCCCTGGCTTCAGCGTCAGGGGGCGGGCGCATTGAAGACTCTGGTGATGCAGGATGTCGAGCGACTTGAGCAATTCATCGCTCATCACCTGGTGGAAATGACGGCGGCTGTCATCGCTCCAGTTCTCGTGGCCATCGTGTTGCTGTGGATCGACTGGAGACTGGCCGCCGCGGCCATGGTCACCCTTCCCCTGGCCGTGCTGTTCCAGTCCATCGCGATGCGGGGCATGGACCGGCGCATTGCCGAGCATCAGCAGGTGGTCGGCCAACTGAACAGCGCGACGGTCGAGTATCTGCGGAACATGCCGGTGATGAAGGTCTTCCGCCAGGATGCAAGATCGTTTCAAACGATGCGCGAGGGGTTGGAGCTCTATCACGCCCTGATTCTGCGGGTGACACGGCGCACGGTGCCGGGATGGTCGGTGTTTATGGTTCTGCTGAACGCGAACATCGTGTTCCTGCTGCCGGTCGGACTGTGGCTGGGCCAGACCGGGCGCGTCACATTCACCCAGTTGCTGCTGGCTTTGGTGCTGGGCAACGGCATGTTGAGACCCCTGTTCAAGGTGATGCGGTTTCAGGTGCAAATCCGGGAAATCCTGAATGGAGTGCGGAGGTTGCAGCCGCTGTTGGCGATGACTGAGCCGGGGGTGCGCGCGATCGCCACGGTTTCGGGGTTTGATCTCATGGTCGACGGGGTTGGTTTCAGTCATGGTGAGATCCAGGTCTTGCGGGCGGCGTCGTTTACCATTCCCGCCGGGCGGGTGACTGCGCTGGTGGGGCCTTCGGGGGGCGGCAAAACAACCGTGGTGAACCTGTTGGGCGGACTGATCGAACCGGACCAGGGTATCGTTCGTATCGGAGGCGTCCCTCTGGCGGACATGGGGGAGGCCCAGCGTTCCAGCCTGATCGCTGTGGCGGGGCAGGATACTTTTTTGTTCCGCGGCAGCGTCTTGGACAATCTTCGGCTGGCTCGGCCGGAGGCGGACGAAACCCAAATCCGCCGGTCTCTGCGAATTGCCGGGGCCGAAGCTTTCGTCGACGCCTTGCCCGACGGCTGGCTGACGCAGATCGGTGAACGAGGGGTAACCCTTTCGGGGGGCGAACGGCAGCGCCTCGGCGTCGCACGGGCGATTCTCGCCGATACGCCGGTCCTGGTTCTGGATGAGAGCACGGCTTTCGCCGATAGCCGCACCGAGCGGCGGTTTTTCAAGGCGTTGCGGGAGACATGCCCCGATAAGACGTTGTTGATTGTCGCCCACCGGCTCTATTCCGTGAAGGACGCCGACCAGATCGTGGTCCTGCAGGCCGGGAGTCCTGTGGACGCCGGTGATCACGAGAGCCTGCTGCATCGTTGCGCCTTGTATCGCCGGATGTGGGACGTCCAGTCCTGTCAGGAGATTTGGAACGTTGCCGGCGGGGATGCCGGCTCCGCGATTCGGGAGGTCGCCCATGGCTGATTTCATTCAGGCCAGCCGACGCGTAATCCGTGCCAGTGGCCGGTCGCCGAAGCGCGTTTATTGCGGATTGGCTTTTCGGATGATCGAACGGGCTTTTGCCATCGCGCCCTATTTCCTGGCATGGGTCTGGGTGTCGCAAATCCCTCTTTTCGGGATGTCGCCGGCGGCGTCGGGGTCGTGGGAGGCCCCGTTGCCATGTCTCCTGCTCCTGTTGTGCGGGCAGATGGTTTTCTCCTATCTCAGTCAGATGAACAGCTTCGTCGGCAGTTACGCCCTGACCATTCCTTATCGGGCCCAGGTGATCGACCATCTGCAGCAACTGCCGCTGGGACGGTTCGGGCGGGAGCGGATCGGACATCTGGCGTCGGTGGTGACGGATGATGCCAAGAGGGTGGAAGACGTCTTCACCCATCTCACTGCCGAACTTGTGGCGGCCGCGTCGGTGCCGGTGCTGTTCGCCCTGGTGCTGATTTGGATTGACTGGCGTTTAAGTCTTGCTCTGCTGGCGATGTTGCCGGTGGCTTTCGCGGTGCTCAATGGCGCCAACCGTTTCTTTCTGGCCCGAGGCTCCCGCAAGCAGATGCTGTTTCTCGAAACCAGCGGTCTCATTGTGGAGTTCATCGCCGGCTTGCAGACTCTGCGCCTTTTCGGCCGCGCACAGGCATGGCTGACAAAACTGGACGGGTATTTCGGCCAGATACGGCGGGATAGCATGGGGGTGGAAGCGTGGGGGGGCGGGTCCGTCCAGGCCTATCGTCTGGTCCTCGAAGGGGGCGGGCTGCTGCTGCTTGCCGTGGCCGGGGACCGGCTCGATCAGGGGGCACTGGCGCCGGTCACATGGCTGCTGTTCGTTCTGACGGCCTACAAGGTGTTCGATCCGCTGATGGACGCGGCGGCCTTTCTCGTGGAACTGCGGGCGATGGTGCAGGGGGAGGCTCGCCTGCAGCACATTCTGGATGAGCCGGTGCTGACGGAGGGAAACCGCAAGGAAGCGCCTCCGGGCTTCGACGTGGCGTTTCACCATGTGGGTTTCGCCTACGGCGCGAAGCGTGTGCTGCACGATATCGACATCGTAATACCGGATCGGGGTGTCACGGCGATTGTCGGACCGTCCGGAGCCGGCAAAAGCAGCCTGTTGCAGTTGATCGCCCGTTTTTATGATCCGCAAGACGGACGGATCACCCTGGGGGGAATCGACTTGCGCGCCTTTAGCAGCGACGCTCTTTATCGTCAGTTGGGATTCGTCTTCCAGGATGTGCAGCTTTTTGACGGCAGCATACTCGACAACGTCCGGATCGGCCGTGAGGGAGCGGGGGACGAAGAGGTGTTCGCCGCCTGCCGGGCGGCCTGTTGCGATACTTTCATCGAAAAACTGCCGGAAGGCTATGCGACGCGCATCGGTGAGAACGGGCAACAGCTTTCCGGCGGCGAACGTCAGCGCCTGTCCATCGCCCGGGCGCTTCTGAAGGATGCGCCGGTGCTGCTGCTCGACGAGGCCACCGCTTCAGTCGATCTGCAATCCCAATTCGAAATCCAGCAGGCCTTGTCGCGTCTGATGGCTGGCCGCACGGTGGTGATGATCGCCCATCGTCTGCAAACGATCCGTCACGCCGATCAGATCATCGTGCTTGATCAAGGTCGCGTGGTGGAGCGAGGAAAGCACGAGGCTTTGCTGGCCGGAAACGGGCTTTATGCCGGTCTTTGGCGGGAGCAGGACGTGATGTCCGCTCCGGCTGAGGAGAATGCTGAAAACACGTCGATTTGAGATGGCGGTCAGCCCCGGGGATGACACATCTGCCGGTTGGCTGGTCCGCCCCGGCCGCGCGCCATCGTTGGCGCTGCGGACCAAGGGTTTCGGAGAAGCCTGACCGGGGACAGCAGTCGAGGCGGCGCGGACCGGTTCCGATCAGCCCGGGTTGGAATAAGCCCTTGTTTCATGACCTGCGTAATGATCGTTGATTGCGCCGGCCGGGTCGTCGCTTCATCCCGGAAATGGCCAGGATCGACTTTGATCCAATTGATGAATTGGCAATTGCTGTCGAACTATTTGTGGAAGAAACTGTTGCTAAAATTCAATCAATAATTGATTGACAGTCGTTTTTGCGGCCATTTTCCTTGACAGCGCTGGCCGCGTCTCGGCGAACACATCAAAAGATTCCGTTTCGGGGATTTTGTTGCCCAAATCGGGGAGAAACACCGCCCGGATATGATTATGACTCTCATTCGCCTTTTGTGATTGGCGAATGTTAGGGGGCGGAGGATGACGTTGGAGATTACTGCGAAGCGCCATTACACGGCGATGTCGGTCGCCAGTCTGGTGGTTTCCCAGATGGTGTGTTGGGGCGGCGCCATCGCGCAAGAGGCGGACAACTCTGTCCACTCATCCAAAACAAATGAGGTGCAGTTGAAGCCGGTCTCGGTAACGGCCGAAAAAGTATCTTCTACCGACCAGGATACGCCGGTAAGTATGACCGTCATATCAGGTGACGATCTTGATCGTTCCAATTCCGGACAGACGCTTGATGTCATCAGACATGTTCCTAATATGTATATGACAAAAGCTGGGCAACATTCTACGGCGGACATGATTTCAATGAGAGGGGTTACTCCTTTCATGGAAGGTGAACAGCCTGTCGGTTTCTTTGTTGATGGTGTTCATTACGATAATGTCGACATGGAGTTGCTGGATATCGATCGGATCGAGGTTCTGCGCGGACCTCAATCAACTCTGTATGGCCGCAATACCGAGGCCGGGGCCATCAACATCATCACACGCGACCCGGAACCGTACCGGGAGGGCATGGCCTCCATCGGTTACGGTAACTACGATGAAAAAGTCGGCAGCCTGATTTCCGGCGGTGCGCTATGGAACCGGGACTGGTCTTATCGGGCCACGTTGCGCGTCAAGGACAGCAACGGGTATTTCACCCGGGAACCCGGGGGACAAGATGATGTTGATAGGACTGAGGACATCAACGCCCGTTTGAAGGTCCGCTGGCAGCCGACCGGGAACTGGGATCTGATGATGAGTTACGATGGGCAGCGGTACCGGGATGGCGCGACCAGCATCGCCTTTCTCGACAAGATTTCTTCCAACCGGGGAAAGGTGGAGTCCGATTACATCGGCTCCAGCGATACCGATCTCCATACCGGTAGCCTGAGGGCAATTTACAAAGCTCGCTCCTTCACTGTCACATCGCTGTCGGCCGTCACGTCGGAAGAAAACAAAAACGCATATGATATCGACTTTACGTCTGCCGATATGATGCGTCTTTACACGGATGTCGCTTATACCCGGGCGACGGAGGAACTGCGTTTCAGCTCTCCGGACAATACAACCGGGCCTCGCTGGGTGGGGGGCATTTATTATTTCGACCAAAGCGGACACAATAATGTCGATGTCGATGTGCGCAATTATTATGTGCAGCACATCAGGACAGATACGGACACCAGGAACGCCGCCGTTTTTGGACAAGCGACATGGCCGCTTCTGGATTCTGTCGACCTCATCACGGGGCTGCGCTACGACTTTGAGACGAAAAACGTTCAGAACAATCGGTCCTATTCGGCCTATTATCCCCGATATGGCTCCAGTCCGGATATGGCATTTCATGCCTGGCTTCCCAAAGTGGGATTGGAGTACCGGCCTCTGTCGAACCTGATGACCTATGCCACCTACTCTGAGGGGTATAAGGCCGGTGGGTTCAATAACCTCGGCACGCAGGGAAAAGAAACATTCCGGGCCGAGTATACCAAGAATTACGAAGTCGGACTAAAGCATACGGGCTTTGATAATCGGACCGAAAACAAGCTTTCCTTGTTTTGGATCGATTGGACGGACCAGCAGGTGGACCAGTTGATCCTGACCCAGGCCAATATTTCCAATGCCGGTAAAAGCGTCAGTCGGGGTGTGGAGTGGGAAGGGACATGGCAGGCAACCAATGCCCTGGTTCTGAAAGCGAATGCCGGATGGAATGACGCGCATTTTGTGGAATATATGTATGGGACCAGAAATTATGCCGATAAGCGGCCGCCAAACTCCCCCGCTTATACCTATGGTATTGCCGCCGATTATAATTTTTCTGAAAACTTCTATGCCCGTGCCGATTGGCTTGGAACGGGGGGCGTGTATTTCGACTCCGCAAATGAGCATAAACAATCCAGCTATGGCCTGCTGAATCTCAAGACCGGCTACAGATATGGAAATTATGAAGCGTCCCTTTGGGTCAGGAACGCCCTGGATAAAGTCTATGTGACTCGGGCATTCGATTCGGGACTTGCCGAAAGATACGCCGGAATCGCCGGCGATCCTCAGACATTCGGTCTGACTCTGACGGCGCGGTGGTGAGAGATGGCAAGGATGTTGATGCCGTCCCGTGCCGCACGATGGAAACTACTGGGGATGATCGCGGCCTTGTACTTCGTGCAAGGGGTCCCGTTGGGATTGGCGTTTCAGGCCTTTCCCGTCCTGTTGCGGCAGGCCGGGGCCTCGCTTGATCTGGTTGCCATGATTCCTCTGGTGACATTGCCGTGGGTGTTGAAGTTATTCCTCGCCCCCTGGGTCGAGAACCATTGGATCGCCCGTCTTGGCCGCCGCAAAAGCTGGCTGCTGCCTCTTCAACTGGTTCAGGGAGGGATCCTGGGGGGGATGGGCTGTGTTCCCTTTGCCGCGAACAATGCCGATATTTTGCTTGTCCTGCTGGGGGTTTCGTCCCTGTCAGGGGCCGTGCAGGATATTGCCACCGACGGCACCGCGGCTGAACGATTGCAAGGTCGCGACATCGCGCATGTCAACGCCTTGCAGGTTGCCTGTTTCATGCTGGGGATACTTGTCGGTGGCACGGGTACGATGGTGGGAATCGATGTCGTCGGACAGACTGTAACGATGATGACATTGTCTGTTGCGGTCCTCCTCAGCGGAATCCCGCTTCTGTTCTGGCGTGAGCCGCCTCCGCCCGTCCTGAGTGATGTCCGTCCAGCCTCGTTGCGGCGTTTTTTTGCCGGGAACAGGCGCTTCGCCTGCTGTTTCTGGGAACCCTCGCCACGGCGAGCGGATCCACCTTCCAGGCGCTGTCCAAACTGGTCCTGGTCGATGCCGGTTGGTCATTGACCGAAGTGGGCACTCTGTCAGGGGTTGGCAATTCGATTGCCGTGCTGGTGGGGTGCGCCTTCGCGGCGATTCTTCTGAACAGGATGGCGTGGTGGAACGCGCTGGGCATCGGTTTGGTGCTGGGCGCGGGAACCAGCACCTTCTGGAGCGGTATCGCCCATGCGCCCAAGGATGTGGCCGCGGAAGGAATTTGGGCCGTCGCCATCCTGGGGGGAGTCGGGGTCGGGATTGTGACGACCGCAACCTACACTCTGCTGATGCGCTATTCCCAAACCGGTGTTCAGCCGGCAACGGATCTGTCGGCGCTGCGTGGTGGCGGCAATTTGGGAATGATCCTGGTGTCGGCTCTGGCGACCATGGTCGCCGCCCGGATCGGATACCCTGGTACGCTGATATCGGGAGGACTGTTGGCTCTGGGGACTGTGGTGCTGGTGTTTTTGTACCGGAGAACGGCGTCCTGGGTGCGGATGGCCGCCCAGGAATAATACCAGGCTGCGCTGACCGGAAGCGATCAGCGCAGCCTGGAATAAGCGGGTGTTTCCGCCTGGTGGGCACTGTGTTTGGCCGCGTACATCCGATGGTCGGCGCGGGCCATCAATGGCGCCGCCTCGTTTCCGTCGTCGGGGAAAACAGCGAAGCCGATGCTGGCGGAAATCCGCAGGAACACCCCGTTGATCAGATACGGCTCGGCCAGCGTGGCCGCGATCTTGGCGGCCACACCTTTGATGTCGCTTTCACTGCCGATCCGGTGCAGCATGACGATGAATTCGTCGCCGCCGATCCGGGCCGGCGTGTCCGCTTCCCGCAGGCTGCCGCGCAGACGGTCGGCGACCTGGCGCAACAGCAAATCGCCCATCTCGTGCCCGTGCTGGTCGTTGACCGGCTTGAAGTGGTCGAGATCGATGAACAGCAGGGCCAGCTTGGTTCCCTCGCGGCTGGCGATGGCGATGGCCTGATGCAGCCGGTCATTGAACAGGTACCGGTTGGGAAGACCGGTCAGCGAGTCCTGCTGGGCCATGATCCGGATGCGTTCCTCGGCATCCTTGCTGGCCTGAATGTCCTGGAAATGGCCGTACCAGACGACGTCGCTGCCCTCCGGTTCGCATATGGCCCGGCCCTCATACCAGCGATAGGTCCCGTCCCGGTGGCGCAGTCTGAACTCGGCCTGCCACGCTGATCGCGCCGCCG
This sequence comes from Telmatospirillum sp., assembly GCA_009712185.1. GTDB lineage: Bacteria > Pseudomonadota > Alphaproteobacteria > Rhodospirillales > Magnetospirillaceae > Telmatospirillum. The sequence goes on from WASQ01000002.1 coordinate 12,758, forward strand.
CGCACCGCTGTACCGACGATACCATGCCCTGAACGTCGGCCGGGTGCACCCGCGACAGGAATTGGGCGGCGTCCTCGACCACCGCCTCGGCGTCGAGTCCCAGGTCGGCGATCCGCGGGCTCATGAATTCGAACGCCGGCTTACCGCTTCCCTGATCGCGGACCTTATAGAGGATGCCCGGCACCGAACTGGCGATGTTACGGAACAGGGTCAGGTTTCGCTCGCGAAGAAGCTCCAGCTCCTTTTGCCCTGTGATCTCGGTATGACTGATGACGGCCCGTCCCCGTGGCCCGTCCAGCGGTGCGACCCGCATCACGAACCAATGCCTGTGGTCGGGCCCGTGGCACGGATAGTCGGTGGAAAAGTGGTCGAGCCGATGCTCGATCACGTCCCGAATGCCTTTTGCGATACGGCTTTCGTGCCCGGAGGTTACCGCCAGGTAGTTGGCTCCGACGCCGATGAGGGCAGGATCGCCGCCGTTTGCCGCTGCGAAGTCCAGCCACGCCCGGTTGACGGTGATGATCACCCCGGAACTGTCGATGACGCAGAACTGATGCGGAATGGCATCGAAGATCTTCTGCATGAAGGCCTGGGTGGTGACCGCCTGGCGTCCAAGCCGGTCCTTGACGATGACCAGTGAGCTGGTGCCGACGATCATGGGCAGGAGAACAGCGGCGGCGAGGGCGGCGATTTGCCGAAATCCGCTGATTGCCACCGGTCGGGTTCCGACAAGGGACACCATCGGCCACCCTTCCGCGCCGTTTCGCACGGCGTATCCGACGCGCGCCATGTGGATGGCGACGATCAGGCCGAGGCCGAAAGCCAGCCAGTACTTTCCGTTGCCCGGCAAGGCGTGGCGGTGCTTGACCAGGAACCACAGCAGCAGGGCCAGTTGTGACGACAGGATCAGGCCGCGGCACAGGACCCGCGCGGTCGGCCAGGCGTCGATGACGGGAGCGGTGAGCAGGATCAGCAGGAGGGGCAGCCATAGGGCCCGGCTGTCGAGCGGCCGATCCGCCAACCGGGCCAGCCCCCACAGCATGCAGGCGGAGCCGGCGGAGCAACTGATGGAGGCCAGCAGCAGGCCGAGAGGGGCCTGGTCGGCGGGACACACCAGCAGCACCAGATATGTGCTCGCGTGCAGGAAGAACGCGGCGGCCCAACTGACATTGCCATCCCGCCGCGACGATGAGGTGGCCAGCACCAACCCCATCAGCAGGGCTGTGGCAGCAATGATGCAGTATGCCTCGGCTAACGGAACCCCGTTCATCTCCACCGTCGTTGTCCCAGGAGAGCGCTCTTTCGCGGTACCGCTTTCTCGATGGATAACGGCTGCCAGGGCCGACCATAGCGCGAAACTGGTAACGTTCCAAACTCGGAGTGAGCCTTCGACCGCACGCCTCCGGTGCACCGCCTGCCGACGGTGAGGTGGCGGTATCGCGAGAGCCCCAGGGTGTCGCCGCGCAGGATCAGAGTCTGCCTCCGGCGGTCAAAGCGCGATTTTCAGTGATCCGGACGACCGCCCACAAGAATGGTCATTCCTTTGACCGTCTCCTCGTGACGCAGGATCAGTCCGCATCCGGTCATCCGGTCGCGAACCCAGTGCACGGGCAGGCGGAGCTTGCGATAGCTGCTTTTATGCAACGTCCATTCCCCATTATCCCGGACATGGATCAGGTCGTGGACGACAACGGCTTCGGCCTCATAGTCGAGAAAGCAGGTCATGATACGGTCGCTATCGGCGCGCACCGGGATGAAACGATCGGTTCCAGTCAGTTCGGCGGACAGGTCGCGATAGGTCAGAACGAACCCGCCACCCGGCTCGAGCGTTCGGGCGGCGTCGCGGAACAGGCGTTCCACATCGTCGCGGGATGGCAGATGGGTGAGGGTATCGCCCATGCAGACGATCAGTTCGACGTCCTGCGAGACCGACGATGCAAAGGTCCGGATATCGGCTTCCCGGACGACGATGGGCCGCTGTTCCCTTTGCTGCGTCAGTTCGGCCAGCAGGCGCCGGTTGATGTCGAAGGCTGTCACGTCATAGCCGAGGTCGGCCAACGCCACGGACTGGAAACCCGGCCCGCAGCCGAGGTCCAGGGCATGTCCCGACCGTCGCGGCGCCAGGCCGAGACGCGTCAGCAGCGCCGTCTGTTCGGCGACCTTGCCGGGAAAGCCGCCCGACATCCAGGTGTAGTGCCCGGCAAGCAGGGTCTCATAGTGTTTGGCAACGGCGGCGATGTCGCCCGGGGTGGTGGCCGCATGCGTCATCGGTTCTCTCCTTCCTGGTGGTCGTCCCGGCGGCGGCCCGGACCCACCATGAAGACCGCGAATAGCACGGGAGCGGGCGGCGGATCAATCGGTCCCGGCACAACCGCAGAGTCCCGGGCGGAGGAACGAAAGAAGAACTTTTCCCTTGCGGTGGTGTCGCTTTGACGGCACTTTTTGCGGTGTAAAAGACTTCGTGGTTCTGTGATCCCAGAGGTTCGGCACGGATGGCGCAACTCGACCTTTCTGAAAAGCTGGCGATCCTGGCTGACGCGGCGAAATATGACGCGTCCTGTTCCTCCTCCGGGGGCGCGCGCCGGGATTCGCGGAAAGGCAAGGGGATCGGTTCCACAACGGGGGCCGGCATCTGCCACGCCTACACACCGGACGGACGCTGCATCAGCCTGCTGAAGGTCTTGCTGACCAACAGTTGTGTCTTTAACTGCCAATACTGCATCAATCGCGCGGGCTCCAATGTCCGTCGCGCCCGGTTCACCGTACGGGAACTGGTCGATCTGACCATCGATTTCTACAAGCGGAACTACATTGAGGGGTTGTTTCTGTCGTCCGGTATCATCCGTGACCCCAATTACACGATGGAGCAGTTGATCGACGTGGCCCGCTCGCTTCGGCAGGATCATCACTTTCACGGCTATATCCATCTGAAGACGATTCCCGACGCCGATCCCGACCTCGTCACCCGCGCCGGTCTTCACGCCGACCGCGTGTCCATCAATGTCGAACTGCCCACCGATCCGGGATTGCGTGACCTGGCGCCGGAAAAGTCCCGGGACAGGATCGAAGGGGCGATGGGGCGGATGCGTGGGGCCATTGAGGATGGCAAAGACGCGCGGCGGCGGTTCCGCTCGGCACCCGCGTTCGCCCCCGCCGGCCAGTCGACGCAGATGATCATCGGGGCCGATGCCGCGACCGATCGCGACATCGTGAGCCGGGCCGCCACTCTTTACGACCGCTACGGGCTTCGCCGGGTCTACTATTCGGCCTTCAGCCCGATCCCCGATGCCGGCTCGGCCCTGCCGGCGGGACGGCCTCCCCTGTTGCGCGAACACCGGCTCTATCAGTCCGACTGGATGATGCGGTTCTACGAATTTTCTCCGGACGATCTCGCCGCCGCCCTGGACCCGCTGTCCGGAATGCTTCCTCTCGATATGGATCCCAAGCTGGCCTGGGCACTGCGGCGGCGCGACTGTTTTCCCGTGGATATCAACCGGGCGCCCCGGACCCTGCTGCTGCGGGTTCCGGGCCTCGGCCCCAGGGCCGTGCAGTCGATCCTTGCCGCGCGGCGGTGGCACACACTCCGCCTGGAGGATGTCGCCCGGATCACCGTTTCCCTGACCAAGATCCGGCCTTTCATCGTTACCGCCGATTGGAGGCCGACGCTGCTGACCGACCGTGCCGATCTCGCGGCGCTGGTCAGGCCGCGTGCCACTCAGTTGGACCTGTTTTCCCGATGACGCCCCGTCTGGTCACACTGGACCGTGAGGACGATTTCGAGGGTTGGCGCAATGCCGCGCGGTCACTGGCCGCGTCGGCAGTTCCCGCCCATCAGGTGGTCTGGCAGGTCGGAGACCAGCGGACCGATCTTTTTGCGGGCGCGCCCGTCGATCTGGCGACAACCCGGCCCATCATGGTACCCGGGGATTTCGTCCGGATCGCCCGGTGCGCCCTTCTGCACAGCGAACCTCAGCGTTTCGCCCTGCTTTACGACCTCTTTCTCAAGGTCCTGGATCGCCCCTCGCTTGTGCGCGACCGGACCGACGGGCTGGTCCATAAGGTGGGTGCGTTGTCGCAGGCCGTGCTGCGGGACATCCATAAAATGCAGGGGTTCGTGCGCTTCCGCGAAGTCCAGGAAGAGGGCGTCTGTCGTTGTGTCGCGTGGTTCGAACCCGATCATCACATTCTCCGCGCCAGCGCGGCGTTCTTCGTCAACCGGTTTGCGGCGATGACCTGGTCCATCCTGACCCCTAAGGGATCCCTGCATTGGGACGGGGGGCGTCTGCTGGAGGGGCCGCCCGCCCGGCGCCAGGACGGACCGGATGCGGATACCGTCGAGGCGGTCTGGAAAACCTATTACGCGGCCACGTTCAATCCCGCGCGCCTGGGAACCAGGGCGATGATGCGGGAAATGCCCGGGAGATATTGGAGAAATCTCCCCGAAACGTCGGTCATCCGGGATCTCGTGTCCGGTTCGGCGCCGAAATCCGGTCGATAGCGGGCCAACCGCCGGCCGGTTCCGGTGCCGACGTGGGCGTGTCGCCGGGAACGGAGCCCGGCCGCGGATCGGGCGGCCGGGCTCTCCCTCTTTCTGGCGCACCGGGCCTGGGCCGGATGCGATGAGACGTGACTATTGCACCTGCGGCCCCTGCACCCCGGAGTCCTTGGGCCACCGCTGATGCAACCACAGCCACTGGCCGGGACGTTCCCGCACCCATCCTTCGATCATCTGGTTGATGGTCCCCATGATTTCATGCGTGGCGCGGAGGCGGTCGTCGGTCTCCGGCAATGTCAGTGGCGGTTCGAAGGTGACGCGGAACCGCGCGCCCGGCAGCCGTTCGATCCGACCGGCCACGACGGGGCAACGGAATTTCAGCGCGAAGCTGGCGACCGCCGGAGCCGTCATGGCGTCCCGGCCCATGAAGGGGACCGCGATCCCGTCATTCATCTTCTGGTCGACCAGCATGCCGAGGTGTCCCCCCCGTTTCAGGACGTCCAGGGCCTGGCGGGCGCCCTTCGACCCCTTGGCGATGAAGCTCTCCGCCGCAACTCCGCGGCCCTTGCGGTAGAGATTTTCGACCCAGGGATTATTGGCGGCGCGGTAAATGACATGAACCGGCAGGCCAAGATGCTGCGCGATCGGTCCCGAGAGTTCCCATCCGCCGAAATGAGCCGCGATCAGGATGCCCGGTTTGCCATCGACCCGCATGGCTTCGACATGTTCCGCGCCGATGATTTCAAGCCGTTGGGCGACGATCTCCTTAAGGTGAGGGAACTCACCCACCACCCGCCCCAGGTTGTCCCAGACCTCGGTCAGGGTCAGAGCCAGATCCTCCTCCGACATTTCGGGAAAGCTTCGGCGCAGGTTGCGCCGGGCCATGTCATTGACCCGCAAATGCCGTCCGACGCTTCGCGCCAGCCATCCCCCCAGTGCGGATGCCCAGTCGAGCGGCAGTGCGGCGAAAAGGAACCAGCCCGCATAGGCGCCCAGCGCTTCGACGCCATGTCGCAGCGGTCGCGTGGTGATCGGTCGTCTCGGGAATGGTCGGAGATGTGTGGTTGGTGTGACCAAGATGGCCTCCAGAATACCGGTGATGCGCCCTGGCGCCGCCAGCCGTTCCGGAGAGCCCCCACACTCCGCCGACGGGCCGGAAACGCCGGTCGCGTTGCCGTTTGGAAGATGTCGGAGCGCGATACTCTCGGGTCGGGTCATGGGGAGACATCCGTCCCAGGCGATGCAGTTCGCCGTGAGCGGGCTCCGCCCATCCACACCGCCTATTCTGCACACAATCCCCCGTCTCTGTCCCGAACAGATCGCCGGACTTCGACGACAATTTGGTGAACAGTTATTGATTGTTTTTCTTGAAGAAAATTTCGACGTGACCGTGGGTCGGACCGCTGCGCGATCAGTCGCGCCCCGGCTTGTCCGGAGGAGGCTTCAGTCTGGCGGCAAAGATGCTCCGCCAGAGGGACGGATCGTTGGGTTGGGTTTCAAAAATAGGAAATTTGTCCCGGACACCTGGGGCAGGTGCCCGGGACAGCTTACCGGAACACAGTCTTGATTGTTGTCCCTCGCGGATCAGTCCGGCTGAAACGCCTTGGAACAGATTTCCGATGCGAATGCTGTCGACATCTGTCCTTCGGCCCCGGACATCGCCAGGGCACCGATGATGCCGCCGCCGCCCTGGGACGCGTTGATATCATAATCGCCGAGGACGGTGTTCGCGCGGGGATCGACCAGTTTCGCGGTTCCTTTGATCTTGTTCGAATCGCCGATCATGATCGTCTGGAATGCGTTTTGCGGGGAATAAAGCGTGACCGCGACCTCCAGCCGCAGAGGGATCGTCCCCTTGGCGCATTTCTGGAGCTCGGTTCTCAGGGCCATGTCCAATGTCGAGCGAAATTCGCCGGTTACATTGTCCGGAACGGAACTGATGGTGACATCATTGACGTAAGAGTTGTGCATTACGTCTCCGGGAAGGCCTTTGACTATTTCGGACGACGAGGATGAGCAGGCTGCCAAGAACAGTAGAGCGGTCGCAATAACGGCTTTCTTGAAGTGCATAAGGATCCCCCTGACAGGATATCGTATTCAGTATGGATGATATAATTTCCCACAAAAGTTGACAAATAAGAAACTTTTGCGCATTTTTCCGTCTCCATTCAGTTCCGTGAGGGGGAAATGAGATATTCGGCATTGATCGTTCTTTGCAGCGTCGCCTTTGGCGGTTGCGCGATGACTGAGGCGGTTGTCGACATTCCTTATGTCCAGGATGAGGCGGCCTCTATCTCCGGTGCAAAGCCTGTCAATCTTTCCGTGATCGACGGACGCACCGAGGATCGGACGAGAATTTCCACGAAAACTAACGGCTATGGGGCGGAGATGGGGGCGATCCGACCCAGCAGAAGCGTCGTCGAGGTCGTCGAAAGCGCCATGTCGTCGGAGTTGGCGGCCCGCGGGGTCGGGCGGACGGCGGCGGGCTTGCCGATCTCCGTCACCGTCAAGCGCTTTTATTCCCAGTTCCACACTACCTCCGCCGAGGGGCAGGTCGGTCTCGACATCACCATCCGCAATCCTGCGGGACAGCCGGTTTTTTCTCGCCAATATCAGGGGACGTCGTCTCTGGGCATTCTGGTTTACAGCGGGTCAAACGCCGCCGAGGCAGTGTCGGCGGCGCTGAAGGATGCCATGGCGAAGGTCTTTTCCGACCGGGACTTCCTAGATGCCCTGGCCGGCGGCTGAGGTTTCGCGGGCGGTCGCGGCCATGCCTCCCGGTCGAGCCTTTTGTGACGGCCGACGGAGGCTTCGGCCGTCTGCTCCTGTTTTCAGGCCAGTTCGGTCCTGATCCAGTCGAGGACCGGCGGGCGTGCCGGGGTCCAGCCCAGCCCGGACCGCGCCTTGTCGGCGCGGACGCGGCTGTTGGAGCCGAGGGCGAATACCGCCAGTTCGCGTCCCCATCGGGCGATGGCGGCGGCGGCCGGCCAGCTTTGCGCCGGCCCCAGCCCGAGGCGGTCGGCGATGGCGCGGACCATGTCGCCGAAGGACGCCTCCCCATTCTCGACATAGTAGAAGCTTCCCGGCGGCGCCTTTTCGAGAGCCAGGAGATAGAGGTCCGCCATGTCGGCGACATGGACGGTCGACCAGACATTGAGCCCCCGGCCGATATAGCGGGCGATGCCGCTTTCCCGTGCCTCAGCGACCAGGGGCGGGATCTGGACGCTTTGCGCCGGAATGCCGAGGCTGTGTCCATAGATCAGACTGTTGCACAGAACGACGGTCCGGACGTCCGGCGCCGCCTCCCGGATGCGCCGGTTCAGCCGGACGCGATGCTCCTTGTCCGGTGCGGGGATCACGGGAGTGTCCTCGGTGAAAATCCGGTCGGAGGGCTCCCCCATCGCCTCGTCGCCCACCAGACTGCTGCCACTGGTGTGAAGGAAGGGTTTCGCCGATCCGGCGAGACCGGCCAGCAGGGCGTCGACGGCGCCGGCATGGTCGCTGTCGGCGGCATTGATGACGGCATCCGCGGCGCGCGCCTCGGCGATCAGCAGGTCACGGTCGTCCAATGTGCCAATCACGGGGACGATGCCCTTGGCCCGGACGGCCCCGGCCTTGACCGGCGAACGGACCAGACCGCGAATTTCATGGCCCTTTCCGGCCAGCAGCGCAGCCACTGAACCGCCGATATAGCCGCTCGCCCCGGTTACGAAGATCCTCATGCCGCGTCTCCTTCCCGGAACACCGGGTAATCGGTATAGCCCTCGGCGCCACCGCCGTAATGCAGGGCGCGGTTCGACGGCGTCAGAGGCCAGCCGTTGCGCAGACGGTCCACCAGATCGGGATTGGCGATAAAGGGTTCGCCAAAGGCCGCGATATCGATCGTTCCCCGCGCGATCAACTCTTCCGCCCGGGACCGGGTCATGCCTCCGGCCAGGACCATCACGCCCTTGTAGCGCGCACGGAACGCGTCCAGGAACGCCGGCGGCAGCGAATGGCTGCCCCGGGAGGCCTGATCCATGAGATGGACATAGGCGACGTCCCGCCTCGACAGCTCTTCGGCCAGATGGAGATAGGTTTCCCCGATTTCCGGATAAACCGGCATATCGAACAGGCCGCCATAGGGCGACAGGCGAAGGGCGGTGCGGTCCGCGCCGATTCGGTCGATGACCGCGTCCACGGTTTCCAGCAGGAAGCGGCAGCGGCCCGCCAGCGTGTCGCCCCGGAACTCGTCAGTCCGGTCATTGACACCGGGATTGAGGAACTGTTCGATCAGATAGCCATTCGCCCCATGCAGTTCTATTCCGTCGAATCCGGCCCGGACGGCGTTGGCGGCGGCGTCGGCGAAATCGGCAATGACGCCATAGACCTCGCCGGTCGACAAGGCGCGCGGCGCGGACACCTCGACCGCCCCCGCCGTGCCGTCGGCGGTCCATCCCCAGGCCTTGGAGTTCCGGGCGATCCGGCTGGTGGAACTGACCGGGGCAATGCCTCCCGGCTGGATCGACACATGGCTGACCCGGCCGACATGCCACAACTGGGCAAAGATGACGGCGCCACGGCCATGCACGGCATCCGTCACCTTGCGCCAGCCGTCGATCTGCCGTGGCGTGTAAAGCCCGGGAATAGACAGGAAGCCTTCGGCGGAAGGCGAGATGGGGGTGCCTTCGGTGATGATCAGGCCGGCTCCGGCCCGCTGGCCGTAGTAAAGGGCGGTGAGGTCGCCGGGGACGCCATCGGGGGTGCGGGCCCGCGTCATCGGCGCCATCGCCACGCGATTGGCGAGCCGGTGTCCTCTCATTGTGAAAGGCTGGAACAGGGTGCTCATGGTCGGGGGCTCCTTTTCAGAGCGTCTATCGGATGGATGATATGGGGAAACACGGCTCCGGTGGCCGTGTCCGGTCGTCAAAATGGGCTCCCCCGGCGAACTTGAGAATGGCCTCAGCCGGCATATATTTTTGGAATTGAATTCATAAATCCGGAGGCGCTGTGGATAATCGCGCGGGCGAAATGCAGGTTTTTGTCCGGGTCGTCGAGGCCGGCAGTTTTTCCGAGGCGGCGCGCCAGCTTCAGATGACGCCCTCCACCGTCAGCAAACTGATCGGGCGGCTTGAGGACCGGCTGGGTGTCCGCCTCATCGAACGATCGACGCGGCGGCTGGCGCTGTCCGATGAGGGCCGGCTGTTTTTCGAGCGCAGCGTCGCCCTGCTGGCCGACCTTGGCGATATCGAACGGGAGGTCAGCCGTGGCGCCGGCGCCGCAGGGGGAACGGTCCGCGTGAACGCGTCGGTGGCGTTCGGTGCTCATTGCATCGAACCTTTGCTGCCCGGGTTCTGGTCGGCCCATCCCAATGTGGAGATCGATCTGTCCCTGTCCGACGAGGTCGTCGATCTTTATCTCGACCGCACAGACGTCGCTTTCCGGGTGGGCGCATTGGCCGACAGCAGCCTGATCGCGCGCCGGGTGGGCGCCGCCCGTCGCATGATCGTCGCATCGCCAGCCTATCTCCAGCGCGCCGGCACACCCGCCACCATCGCCGATCTCGGTCATCATGCCTGTCTCGGGTTCAACTTCCGACGCGCCCGGCCGACCTGGCCGGTCGGAGACGGGGGGAGGGGGGCCGGGACGGTTGGCCGCTTGCGCGCCAACAACGGGGAAACGGTGCGCAGGCTCGCTCTGGCCGGGGCCGGATTGGCCCGTCTGGCCGACTTCCATGTCGCGGAGGACATCGCGGAGGGAACGCTGGTCGAAGTGCTGGGCGACGCCGGTTTCGCCGACGAGGAGGAGGTTCATGCGCTGTATCCCGGAGGCGGGCGCATGCCTCAGCGGATCCGTCTGTTCCTTGATTTCATGATTCCCCGGCTTCAGGCCCGGATGGCGGGAGCCCGGGGGGGGCGGGGGGGGGGGGGGCCCCCCCCCCCC
>WASQ01000002.1:23184-81887 GCA_009712185.1 Telmatospirillum sp.
GCGGCCGGGGGCGGTGATCCCGGCCGCCGCCCGGGGAGCGCTCAGAGCGCCGTCAGCAGCCAGAGATTGGCGCCGGTGATCACCAGAAACAGCGCCAGGCCGGTGGCCTTCAAAGCGGGGCCGCTGGCGAACCGTCCCATCAGTCCGGCATCGCCCGTGGACCGCAGCAGCGGCCAGATGGCGAAGGGCAATTGCAGGCTGAGCACCACCTGGCTTGCCACCAGCATTTTGCCGACCGCGCCATCCCCCAGCCAGGCGATCCCCAGGACGGCGGGGACCAGGGCCAGGAACCGGGTGGCGAGACGCCGCTGCCAGCAGGGGATCTTGAGATCGAGAAAGCCCTCCATCAGGATCTGCCCGGCGATGGTGCCGGTAAAGGTGGAGCTCTGGCCCGAGGCCAGAAGGGCGATCCCGAACAACAGGGGGGCCAGCGTCATGCCGACGACCGGCCCGAGAAGCCGGTGGGCGGTTTCGATATCCTCGACCCCGTCGTGGCCGGTGGCGTGAAAGGCGGCGCCGGCCAGAACCAGGATGGCTGCGTTGATGACCAGCGCCAGAAGCAGCGAGGCCACCGCGTCGGCGGTGGACAGGGCGATGGCCTCGCGCCGGCTGCCCTCATCGCGGCCGACAAGGCGCGTCAGCACGATGGAGGAGTGGAGATAGAGATTGTGGGGCATCACGGTGGCCCCCAGGATCCCGACGGCGATGTAAAGGGCGTCCGGGGAGGCCAGTCTCCCGGGGTCCGGAGCCAGGGCGCGGGCCACCGCCGGCCAGTCCGGGCCGATCAGGACCAGTTGGATGGCGAAGCAGAGGGCGATGGTGCCCATGAGTCCGACCACGATCGCCTCCAACTGGCGAAACCCGTGCCCCTTGAGCCCCAGCACGATCATGGTGTCGAACGCCGTCACCCCGACCGCCCAAAGCAAAGGAAGTCCGAACAGCAGATTGAGGGCGAGCGCCGCCCCCAGCACTTCGGCCAGATCGCAGGCGACGATGGCAAGTTCCGCCGTGATCCACAGGAACAGCCGGACCCGGCGGCCATAGCGGTCGCGGCAGAGCCGGGCCAGATCCCTGCCCGTCGCCAGCCCCAGGCGCAGACAGAGAATCTGGAGCAGCATCGCGGCCAGACTCGACAGAACAACGACCCACAGCAGGTCATAGCCATATTTCGAACCGGCCGCGATATCGGTCGCCCAGTTGCCGGGATCGACATAGCCCACCGACACCAGGAGTCCGGGCCCCATGAAAGCCGCCAGCTTTCGCGGGAAGGACGCACCGGCGGGGACTGTGACGGTTCCGCTGACTTCGGACGGGCAGAAAGGGGCCGTGGCGGTTTTAGGCAGGGAGAACATCGGTGCGGGGAGCTCCGTCGGCGGGGGCGGCCGTCCGGCCGGAAAAAAAACGGCCGGACGGTGTCGCGGGGGGTCAGGTCTTTTCGGTCAGCATGCGGCGCAGAACGAAGGGCAGGATGCCGCCATGACGCCAGTACTCCAGTTCCTCCGCCGTGTCGATACGCGCCCGGACCGGAACCCGGGTCGTCGCGCCGTCGGGGCTGATAATCTCCAGCTCCAGCGCCGCCCGGGGCGCAAGCCGGTCCCTGAGGCCGCCGACGGACACCTGTTCGGTGCCGGTCAGGCCCAGACTCTCCCAACCGGTCCCATCCTCGAATTGCAGCGGCAGAACGCCCATGCCGACCAGATTGGACCGGTGGATCCGTTCATAGGACCGGGCGACGACCGCCCTGACACCCAGCAGGCGCGTTCCCTTGGCCGCCCAGTCCCTGGACGACCCATTGCCATATTCGACGCCGGCGAAGACCACCAGCGGCACCTCCTCTTCGGCGTAACGGCGGGCGGCGTCGAAGATGGAAACGCGCTCGCCGCTGGGATGGTGAATGGTCCATCCGCCCTCGACGATGGCGCCGGCTTCGTCCCGGACCATGGCATTCTTGATGCGGATATTGGCGAAGGTGCCCCGCATCATGACCTCGTGATTGCCGCGACGGGTTCCATACTGGTTGAAGTCCCGCTGTTCGACGCCCAGTCCGGTCAGGTAGCGGCCGGCCGGCGATTGGGCCTTGATAGAGCCCGCCGGCGAAATATGGTCGGTGGTGATCTTGTCGCCGAACAGCGCCAGGATGCGCGCGGCCCTGATATCGCTGACAGCGGGCGGGGTCAGGGACATGCCGGCGAAATAGGGGGGATTGCGGACATAGGTCGAGCCGTCGTCCCACGCATAGGTGTCGCCGGCATTGACCGTCACCGCCCGCCAGCGGTCGTCACCCTCGAAGACCCGGGCGTATTTTTCCCGGAACAGCGGGCCGTTGACGTGGCGTTCCGCGATGGCCCGGATTTCGTCGGTGGTGGGCCAGATATCGGCAAGGTGGACGGGACGGCCGTCGGACCCGGTCCCCAGGGGATCCTGCGTCAGATCCACGAGGGTGGAGCCGGCAAGCGCATGGGCGACCACCAGTGGCGGCGAGGCCAGCCAGTTGGCCTGGACGTCGGGCGAAACGCGCCCCTCGAAATTGCGGTTGCCCGACAGGACCGCGCTGGCGACGATGCCATGGTCCGCGATGGCGGCGGAGATCTCGGGCGCCAACGGGCCGGAATTGCCGATGCAGGTGGTGCAGCCGAATCCGACAATGGAAAAACCCAGGGCTTCGAGATCCCCGAGGAGTCCGGACTCCTTCAGATAGGCGGCCACCACCTGGCTGCCGGGCGCCAGCGACGTCTTCACCCAGGGTCGCGGTTTCAGGCCCCTGGCGCGGGCCTTGCGGGCCAGCAGGCCGGCGGCGATCAGCACCGACGGGTTCGACGTGTTGGTGCAGGAGGTGATGGCGGCGATCACCACGTCGCCATGGCCCAGGTCGAAGTTCCGACCGGCGACCGGCCAGCGCCGGCCCCGTTCGCCCGGCTTGCGATAGTCCGTGTCCAGGGCCTTTGCAAAGACTTCCGGCACCTGCCCCCGCGCCACCCGTCCCTCCGGCCGCTGGGGGCCGGCGACCGACGGTTCCACCGATCCCAGATCCAGGTCCAGCGTGTCGGTGAACAGGGGATCGGCTGTCCGGTCGTCGCGGAACAGGCCCTGCGCCCTGCTGTAGGCTTCGACCAGGGCGACCTGTTCCTCCGGCCGGCCCGACAGCCGCAGATAGGCCAGGGTCTCGGCGTCGACGGGGAAAAAGCCGCAGGTGGCGCCGTATTCCGGAGCCATGTTGGCGATGGTGGCGCGATCGGCCAGCGAGAGGCCGCCGAGCCCGGAGCCGAAGAACTCGACGAATTTTCCCACCACGCCTTTGCGTCGCAGCATCTGGGTGATGGTCAGCACCAGATCCGTCGCGGTCACGCCCTCGCGGAGACGGCCGGACAGCCGGAAACCGATGACCTCGGGGATCAGCATCGAGACCGGTTGTCCCAGCATCGCGGCCTCGGCCTCGATGCCGCCGACGCCCCAGCCCAGAACGCCAAGCCCGTTCACCATGGTGGTGTGGCTGTCGGTTCCGACGCAACTGTCGGGATAAAGCAGAAGGCCGTCACCGGTGGCGTCGCCGACCCACGTGACCTTCGCCAGATATTCCAGATTGACCTGATGGCAGATCCCGGTACCGGGCGGCACCACCCGGAAGTCGCGGAACGCCTGCCGGCCCCATTTCAGGAAGGTGTAGCGCTCGTGGTTCTGTTCATATTCCCGCTCCACATTCCGGCGCAGCGCCTGATCGTTCCCGAAGACGTCGACCACCACGGAATGATCGATGACCAGATCGACCGGGATCCGGGGATTGATCCGCGACGGGTCCCCGCCCAACGCCGCCACCGCATCCCGCATGGCCGCCAGATCGACCACCGCCGGAACGCCGGTGAAGTCCTGCATCAGCACCCGGGCGGGACGGAACGCGATCTCGCGCGCGTCACGACCGCGCTTTTCGGTCCAGGCCGCCAGGGCACGGATATCGTCGGCGGTGACGGTTGTTCCATCTTCGTGGCGCAACAGGTTTTCCAGCAGGACTTTCAGCGAGAAGGGCAGGCGGGATACGCCGGCCAGACCGGCCGCCTCGGCCTGTGTCAGGGAGTAATGAATGTGATGGCGGCCATCAACGACAAGAGGCGCGCGGGCCCCGAAGGTTCCATCGACAGTATTGCGGGTCATGGTCCAGTCTCCTCGCCGGCGGTTCCCGGTCCGGAACGGTGTGTCGGCAGGACCGGAGAACGCCCGCAATCTTATCTGGGGTCTGTCGTCGCCGATTGAAATAGAGCGGGGCGCCCCGCCGATGGTTCATCGCGGTCAGAACGGACGGGTCCGGCAGAACCATTTCGCTGGCCCGATGATGGCAGAGCCGTTATAGCAACGGCCGGTCGAGAAAGAGAACGTTGGAGACCGCCATGACAGCCCGCCCCGATCTTCATGAAGCCAACCGTCAATCCTGGAACGCGGCGACCATGGCCCACAACAGCCATAAGGGGGATCAGGCGTCTTTCCTGCGTCGGGGAGGCTCCACCCTGTTTCCCGAGGAAATCGCCCTTCTGGGGGATCTCGAAGGGCTGGATGTCGCGCATCTGCAATGCAACGCCGGGCAGGACAGCCTCAGTCTCGTTCAGCGTGGCGCGCGCGTGACCGGCGTCGACATCTCAGATGAGGCCATCGCCTTTGCCCGCGCCCTGTCGAGGGACAGCGGCCTGTCCGCCCGGTTCGAGCGCGCCGATCTCTATGACTGGTTCGCCTCGGCGGGACGCCGCTTCGACGTTGTGTTCAGCTCCTATGGGGCGCTCTGCTGGCTGTCCGACCTCGCGGCCTGGGCAGACGGCATTGCCTCCGTTCTGAGACCCGGCGGACGCTTCGTCCTGGTGGAGTTTCATCCGATCGCCATGGTTTTCGGGCCGGACTGGCGGTTCGCCTATGACTATTTCAACCGCTCTCCGATGGCCGAGACGGGGGTCGGGGATTATGTCGCCCTGTCGGGGGAGGGCCTGACCCCCGACGGCTTCAAGACAGGTGTCGTCGATTTCCGCAACCCGCATCCCTCCTTCGAATTCCAGTGGGGTGTGGGTGACGTCGTGACCGCGCTGGCCGGCGCTGGCCTGCGGATCGCGCGGCTTGTGGAATATCCCTACGCCAACGGCTGGCGTCCGTTCGAGGGGATGCGCGATCTCGGCGGGCGACGCATGGCCGCCCCGGAGGGAATGGCCCGGATCCCGCTGATGTATGGTCTGGTGGCGACGAGCCACTGAGCCGCAGGAGAATTGAGCGGATGGGATGATCGGTGAAAGACGCCTGTCAGAGTCTTTCACCGATCCTGTGTCCCGGCCGGGACGCCGGACGGCCGCGACCGTCCGGCCCGGTGCGGCGAGGGGGCGCCTTTACCGGATGTAGGCGCCGGCCATGAGCGAGGCGGCCTGACGGGTGTATTGACCGAACACCCCCTTGCGCGACGACAGATCGGGTGGGGTCCAGCCGGTCTTGCGCCGGGCCAGGGCGGCCGCGATCTCTTTTTCATCCGCCTTGCGGCCAGCCAGCCCGACCAGGGTCAGGCGTCTTGCCGCGACGTCAAGTTCGATCAGATCGCCGTCCTCGATCAGCGCGATGGGCCCGCCATCGGCCGCCTCCGGAGACACATGGCCGATACAGGGGCCGTGGGTCGCCCCGGAGAACCGGCCGTCGGTGACGAGCGCGACGGATCCGTTGAGCCGTTTGTCGAACACGATGGCATCGGTGGTCATCAGCATTTCCGGCGCGCCGGATCCCCGGGGGCCCTCGTAACGGATGACGATGACATCCCCGGGATTGATCTTGTTGGCGATGATCGCTTCCTGGGCCGCCTCTTCGGAATTGAAGACCTTCGCCGGGCCGGTGTGCCGGTGCATCGAGGGACTGCAGGCCGAATATTTGATGACGGCGCCCTCGGGCGCGATATTGCCTTTGAGAACCGCGATCGCGCCGATCCGGGACTTGTCCGGATCGCGGATCAGATCCTCCCGCTTCAGTTGGAAATTGGCGAGATAGCCGAGATTGTTCTCGAAGAACCCGGACGCCTTCAGGATGTCGAGATTTTCGCCCAGCGTCCGGCCCGTGACGGTCATGACGTTGAGATCCAGGTGATCCCGGATCATCCATTGCACCATCGGGATGCCGCCGGCGAACCAGAGGAGTTCGGTGACATAGCGGCCGCTGGGCTGAACGTTGGTCAGATAGGGAATCTCGTGGTTGATCCGGTCGAAGACGTCCGGCGACAGTTCCCATCCCAGGGCATGGGCGATCGCGGGAAGATGGATCAGCGCGTTGGTGCTGCCGGAAATGGCGGCATGGACCTTGATGGCGTTTTCGAAGGCCGCCTTCGTGAGGATCTTTCCGGACGTGATTCCTCGTTCCGCCAGTTTGAGGGCGTATTGCCCGGCGGTCCTGGCGTAGCGCGCGATCTCCGACATGGTGGAGGGCGCCAGCGCGCTGCCCGGAAGGGCCATGCCGAGGGCTTCGGACATGCATTGCATGGTGCTGGCCGTTCCCATGAACTGGCAGGCGCCCGCGGTCGGGCAGCCGCACCGTTGCAGATGCGAAATCACATCAGCGCCGATTTCGCCCTTTTTGAACTGGGCCGTCGCTCCACCAAGATCGGATGTCGTCATATTGGGGGCGGGACGCATCGAGCCACCGGGAACATGGACAATCGGCATGTCGAGGCGGGCGGCGGCGATCAGATGGGCCGGTACCGACTTGTCGCAGCTCGAAATCAGCACGGCGGCGTCGTAGGGCACGACGGAGGCGTGGAGTTCGACCATGTTGGCGATCGCCTCGCGCGACGCCAGGATGAAGTTCATCCCGTCATGCCCCTGACCCCATCCGTCGCAGATATCCGTCACATGGTGGCGGACGGCCCGGCCGCCGGTCTCGTGGACCCCGAGCATGGCCTCATAACCCAGCTTTTCCAGATGGAAGCTGCCGGGGTGGCTTTCGCCGAAGCAGTCGTCGATCAGGACCTGCGGTTTTTCGGTATCCTCGATCGAATAGTTCATCCCCAGTCTCAGGGCATCGAGTTGAGACCACAGGTCTCTGGCAAAATGGCATTTCTGTGACATTTCAGTGTCTTCCGATTACGATTTTCGTGGGGGCAGGGGTTATCGCGGCGCCTTGGCGGTGATCCGGGGCAGCGTGAACAGCAGGGCCACGGCGATCAGCAGAGAGCCGATCAGAACCGACAGGCCGACGTTCTTGCTGAATGTCGTGGTCAGATAACCGACCAGGAACGGTCCGATGAAGCCGCCGAGATTCCCGAGTGCGTTGATGGTTCCGCGAACGCCGCCGACGACGTTGGAGGCGAACAGCAGGGGGGGCAGGGTCCAGAACGGTCCGGCGTAGGCCTGGAGGAAAAATCCGCAGCACACGATCATGGCGTAGGAGACCCAGACCTGCCCTTCCAGCAGGATCGACAGGGAGAGGCAGAGGGCGAAACCGATCATCGGAACGGCTGTAAACAGCCGGCGGTTCATCGTCTTGTCGCACCGGTCCGCGATCACATACTGGCCGGCGATGCAAAGGACATAGGGCAGCGCCGACAACAATCCCACGGTCGCCATGCCGCTTCCGGTCAACTGCTTGATAATCGCCGGCATCCAGAGGGCGAAACCGTAAAAGCCGACCTGGAAGAAGAAGTAAATCGCGATCAGCCGCCAGAGATTGATATCGCCGGCGACGGTGCGCACCGAGACATTTTCGGCGACGACGGCCTTGGCCTTGTCCTCGGCGAACCGCGCGTCGAGCCAGGCGCGTTCTTCGGAGGAGAGCCATCTGGCCTTGGCCGGAGTATCGGAGACCAGGGGAATCCAGATCAGGAGAAGGGCCAGGGACAGGACGCCCTCGATGACGAACATCTGTCGCCATCCGTGCGATTCGATCAGCCAGCCGGAGAGCGGCGCGGTAATGATCGAGGCAATAGCCAGATTCATCTGAAAGAAGGCGATGGCGCGGGCTTTCTCCTGGTTGGGGAACCAGTGCCCGATCAGGGCCAGGATGGCCGGGTAGACGCCGCCTTCCGCGACGCCGAGAATGAAACGGATCGCCAGCATCTGATTCTGGCTCTGGACAAAGCCGGTCAGCGCGGCAAAGCCGCCCCAGGCGACGATGGTCCAGGCGATGAACTTCTTGGCGCTGAGCCGTTCGGCGATCTGGCCGCCGGGAATCTGGAGAAAGATATAGCCGACGAAGAAAATTCCGGCGGCAAGACCGGCGAAGGAGGCGGTCATGCCAAGATCGGCGTTCATGCCGCCGGCCATGGCGATCGCAATGTTCGTCCGGTCCATATAGGCCACGATATAGACGATGATGACCGCGGGGATGATGCGCATCCACCGTCCGCGCGGCACCGATTCGAGCGGCGCGGACATAACCTGCGAGTTTTCCATTTCCTCCCTGTCTCCTTTTGCTGACGCGGGGCCGCGGGGCGCGATAATCCCGTCGTTCTTCCGCGCGGCGAGGTTTTTCCGTTTTCGGCGCGGTGGCGGCGCCCATCGCCGGCCACCTGGCGACCGATGGTCCTTTAAGCGGTGGCGGTTCTCTTTGGCGCCGGTTGGGGCAGAACGCCGGCCTTGTCGAGAATGTCGACCAGCAGTTTCGTCTTGGCGGCGGACAGCTTTTGCACCGGAGCCAGGACTTCGGTCGAAATATCGAGCCCGCAGAGGCGGATGGCCTGCTTGATGGCCCCGAAGAACGGGCGGTCCAGTTCATAGATACGGGACAGCCGGGCCAACTGGCGCTGACGGGCGAACATCCCCTCGAAATCCTTTTCGATGAACGCCTTGTAAAGTCCGCAGGTGACCGCCGGGGCGAAATTGGCGGTGGCCGGGATGCCGCCGTTGGCGCCAAGCACCAGGGCATCCATCATGTATTCGTCGAAGCCGGTGAAAATTACGAAATCCGGATGACGCGGCCGGACAATATTGATGATTTCCCGGACGTGGCTGGCATTGTCCACGGTATCCTTGATGCCGATGATGTTTGAAACATCGTCCGCCAGACGCGCGACAAGGTCGACCTCCAGGTTCTGCTTGGTCAAGGCCGGAAAGTTGTAAAGGATGACCGGGGTCCGGACCGCTTCCGCGACACTGCGGAAATGGTGGTAAAGGCTGTCCTGGCCGAGCAGCGCGTAATAGGGGTTGACCACCAGGACGCCGTCGACGCCGAGCGTATCGGCATGAATGCCGAATTCGATGGTTTCTGCTGTGCTGGGGCTGGAAATTCCCAGCAGCACGGGAACCCGGCCATCCGTGTGGCGAACCGCGAAGGCCGCGACCTCGAAACGCATCTCCTTGGGCATGTGGCAGAATTCTCCGCCGCTTCCGAGGAACAGCATGCCGTTGACGCCGTCGGCGATCAGTTTGTCGATCAGGGCCGCCATTCCCTTTTTGTCCAGCCGACCCGCCGCGTCGACCACGGTTGGCACCGGGGGAAACACGCCGCGGAATTTGCAAGCCTGCATTGCCATTCCTTTTGTTCTGTATATGGAACTCATGTTCTCTATATGGAAGTCTAGCATTGCTTCGATATGCGGTCAACGACCGCAGGCGGCGCGAGGGGCGAGGGGCCCATTGCAGGACGATGTGAGGTTCGTGGATCGGGCCGGGAGGTGGATTGGGGCGAACGGGGCCGGCGTCATTCCTGCGATCGGGGGCAGAAGGCTCGATCCCGTCAACGACGGCCGGAAGGGTGAAGTGGTCGCTCCTCGGTCACGGGCTCCGCTGTCAGCAGTCTCAAGCGCCGCCGGTAGTCTTCTGACGAATCGGGGGGAAATGGAGGCATCGATCGTCACAGCGCCCAAAGCCGAACCGTCCGGCGCCGGATCGGCGTATTATCTCCCGCAATGACTGCGTCGGGTGGTGCGATGGTGACGGCGGCTTCGATTGCGGACGTTGGCACGCTGGTGGGAGAACCGGCACGCGGCGCCATACTTCTGGCCTTGATGGATGGTCGCGCCTTGACGACCAGGGAGCTGTCCTGCGCCGCCGGCATCACTGCCCAGGCCGCCAGCGGCCATCTGTCGCACCTGGTCCAGGCGGGGCTGATCGCCGTTGTGTGTCAGGGGCGCCACCGGTATCACCGGTTGGCGTCGGGCGAGGTCGCGCGGACGCTTGAACAGTTGATTCCGGTTGCCGCGGTGGTGCCCGCGCCCAGACGCCAAGTCGGGCCGCGCGACGCACGCATGCGGCTCGCCCGCACTTGTTACGATCATATCGGCGGGCGCCTCGCCGTCGCGTTAACCGATGCGATGACGGCACAGGGCTGGATCGCGATCAGGGAGGATGCAGCCCTGATGACCGCCGACGGTTTGAGTGGTCTTTTAGCCCTCGGTCTCGATATGTCCCCGGTCGAGGGGCGGGGCGGAGCTGTGCCATTGTGCCGGTTGTGTCTCGACTGGAGCGAACGCCGGTTGCATATGGCAGGCCGGTTGGGAGCCCTTCTGCTGACCCACGGCCTGGACCGTCGATGGCTCCACAAACTGTCGGGAACCCGTGCCCTGGACGTGACCCCGGACGGGCGACGGGCTTACCGCGATCTGTTCCGGCTGGGCGCGTTCTGAGCTCATCGACCGGATGCGAGGCGGGAGGCGAAGGCCGCCGCCGTGATGGCATTGCCGAAATGGGGGATCACCTGTTCCGCGAAATAGGTCTGCTGCATCCGGTTGAAGGCCGCGGTCGCATCCACGATGACGGTGGTGTCGTAACCGAGGTCGTGGGCCTGCCGCAGGGTCGATTCGACGCAGACATGGGCGGCATAGCCCATCAGATAAAGGTCCGTGATGCGGTTGTTGCGAAGAATGCTGTCGAGATTGGATCCCGCGAAGGCGCTGGCTCCGGTCCGGCCGGATACGACAACCTCTCCGGGCGCGGGTGAAAAGGGAGACACGAAGGCGCTGCCGGGGCCGTCGGCCGGGAACGAGCCGGCGGCGGGGATATGGCGTCGCAGTCCCCACCGCTCCCCGGATCCCAGTTCGGGGTAGCCGGTCTGGAACCGGAGACCGGCATGGACGACCCGGACACCGGCCGCCCGCGCGGCCTCCAGGGCGTTCCGCGAGCGGGCCAGAGAGGATGATCGCAGATCCTCGTCCTCGATCAGGTGAAACAGCTTTCCATCCGGGGTGAGCCAGTCATGTTGATATTCGATCAGAACCAGAGCGGAGGAGGAGTGTGACATCGCATGTCCCTTCCGATAAACAATTCAGAACGAAACGATTCGTTTCATTATCGGGCTTGATTTAAACGATCCGTTTCGTTATGTCAAGAGCCGAGGATGCCTGACGTCCACGCCGCCGGGGAGATCCGCCGGACTGTCGCCATGAGGGAGAGAATCATGACCCCATCACCCCGTCGTCGCGCTTCGATCGGGTCGCGCCGTAATCCGGAAACGGAATCGGCGGTTCTGGACGCCGCCCGGGAGTTGTTGGCCGACAAGGGATATGCGGGCTTTTCCATCGAGGAGGTCGCCAGACGGGCGGGCGCGGGCAAGCCGACCATCTATCGGTGGTGGCCGACGAAGGCCGATCTGTTTGTCGCCCTGTATGGGCGCGAGAAGACGGCGGCCATTCCGGTTCCGGATCTGGGCAACCTCGCTGCGGATCTCGCCCGCTATACCCTGGATCTCTGGGCGTTCTGGAGAACCAACCCGGCGGGCGGCGCCTTTCGCGGACTTGTCGCCGAGGCGCAAGGCAATGAAGCGGCCCTGTCGCTGCTCCGGGACCGCTTCCTGCCGGAACGGCTGGAGCCGCTCCGGATCCTGTTCGCCCGGGGCGTTGACCGCGATGGCCTGGCGCCGGCGGAGGTCCCCGCGCGCTTGTCGCTCTGGATCGGGTTCAACTGGTTCCGGGTTCTGACCGGTCAGGTCGAAGACGACGGAACGGTCGCCGCGACCATGCGCATCATCGCGGGAGACCGGTCATGACAAGCGGGCCCTGTCATTTCAGGGTCATGTCCACGCGGGTGGTTGCGCCCTTGTCCGCGATCCCGTCGGCGGACAGGACCGGCGGTGCCATCAGGATCCGTCCGGGATCGATCCGGCCGTCCAGATAGCGCCGCGCCGCGTCGGCCCGCCGTCGCGCCAGTCCGTCCAGGCTCTGGTCCGTGACCGGCGCATGGTCGGCAAGGGCCTTTTTCATCTCCGCGTCGGGCAGGGTTTTGAGCAGGCCGATCATGGTGCGCGGCCGCTCGAAATCGGCGTCGCCATAGGCTTCGGTGAGATAATCCGAATATTCGTCCGCGCCGACGGCCACCGTCGACAGATCGGTCGCGCGGGGATCGCCTCCCTGGTCCCTGACCTTCCGCTGCCGGACAAGGCGGTCGACATAGACGTCGCGCAGCCCCGGCAGATCCGGGTCCGGATCGGCCCGTCCGGCCAGGCTGAGAGTGATGGCGGGGCGATCGGCCAGCATGGCGGCGATGGCGTCCAGCTTTTTCCGTGATGCCTCGGTCAGGTCGTCGGACCCGGGGGAAAATTCGAGATAGCCGAGATCGTCGCCACCGGGGCCGTCCTCGCCACCAAAAGCGCTGGCGAGCAGGGTGAAGGGAGACGTGACCGCCTTTTCCAGAAGATGCAAAAACGCCTGTCCGATGATGTCGCCCAGGCTGAACTCCGGATTGGACAGAGATCCCGAGACCGGAATGTTGACGTCGATCTGGCCGCGGGAATTTTTCATCAGATCGATCGCCAGCCGGACCGGGAGGCTGGTCGCGGTGTCATTGTCGACATGATCGCCGAATGTCAACTGGTCGATGAAAATGTGATTGTTGGCGGTGAGATCGTTATCGGCCAGTTGATAATGCAGATCGACGTTCAGCTTTCCCCTGGTGATCGGGTAGCCCGCATATTTGGTGGAATAGGGAGTGAGATGGGTCAGCTCGACATCCTGCGCCACCGCGGTCAGGTCGAGCGACGGCAGGTCCACGAGCGGATTGACAGTTCCCTTGATGGTGATCGGACCATTGCCCGAAAGCTGCGCGGTGACATCGACGGGCGCCGGGGTTCCGGACTGGGTCCCGAAGGCGCCGATCGTCCCGGAAATGGCGACGAGATGCGCGGTATAGTTCGGCCGGATAAAGTTGTCCGTGTAGGTCACCCGGCCATTTTGCAGCAACAGTTGGCCCAGCCGCAGCCGCAAGGCGGCCTGCGGAGCGTCCATCCGGACGGGGGCGGCGCGGCCTGATTTCGCGGCTCCGCCCGCCGCCTGTGACGGCCCTCCGCCATCCTGGACGATGACATCCTGCAGACTGAGCCGGCCTTGGGCGTCGAGCAGGACATTTCCGAAAAAATTCGCGATGGCGACGCGGCCGGCGTCCAGGGTGATGCCGCGAGCCTCGTCATAGCCGGCGATGAGGTCGGTGACCGCGAAGGTCCGCCATCCCCCGAAGGGATCGCCGGTCACGCGGTTCTGGACCTTCACCTCCATCAGCGCGACATCCCCCTTCCAGCCGGCCCTGACCGTCCCGGCAGTCCCGTCCAGGGAAAGATCGCCTTTGGTCTCCAGAAAAGCGCTGGCGATCGTCGCGTTCAGGGCGGTTTGCAGATAGGGAGCGAAGGCGGAGAGATCGACGTGTTTGCCGCTCACCTTCAAACCGGCCTTGAGCGGAGAGGGTGCGATGTCCCCCTCAAGGTCCAGGGAACCCTGGTGGTTCAGTGTCGTCGCGACCTTGATCGGGATCGGCTTCGACCCGTCATCGCCGATCTGTCGGGCGGTGATTTGAAGCGGCGACAAGTCCAGCGTCACCGGCTTCGGCGTCGTGCGATCGGTGACGGTCACGCGGGCGTCCTTCAGCGTGACCTCGCCGATCCGGTAATGCCAGCCGGGGTCCGCCGGCGGTTCGGCGGGCTTTGTCCGCCCGCCGGTTTGTCCGGTCCGGCGCGAGGATGGAAGCGGGGGGCTCGCGCCGCTCCCACCGTCGGCAAGGGCGGCAAGGTCGATGTCGCCGCCGGGAAGACGGGTGGCCGCGACCGACAGGCCGGTGACGTCAATGCCCTCGACATCGACGGTGCGGGCCGCGGCGTCCGCGCGCGACAGGGTGATCCTGCCCTCCGACAGAGAGATCGCCGGCGTCCGCGCGTCCGGCAGAAGGACTTTGAGCGATTTTAGCGAGATCCGGCCGTCACTCACCAGGGCGCTGACAGGCGCCTTCGACCAGTCGGCGGAGACCGTGGCGGACAGGCCGATGGTCCCGTCCGTCACCCGTCCGGTTGTGACATCCGCCAGATAGGGTTGCAGCAGGGGCAGCGGCAAGGACTCGATCGAGAGGCGGGTTTCCGCCCGTCCCGTTGCCGGAGTAACCGTTCCTTCGGCCTTGAGCGTACCGCCCTTCGCGACGTCGAAGGCGACCTGGAAGGGGGCGGGGCTGTCGGCGGTCAGTGACAGATCGGAGAGTCCGACGGTCAGGCCGGTCAGCGACAGGTCGGCCGGGATCCGGGTGGCGTCATCCTTCAGCGTCACCACGCCTCCTTCGATCGCCACATGACGGACGGCGAGGTCGAGGGGCGGATCCGGGCTTTTGTTCCGGGGCGCGTCTTTCGTGGCGGCGGGGGCCGGGGGCGCGTCGCCCATGGACAGGCGATCGATATTGAGGAGGCCGTCCGCGCCGCGAACCAGATGGAGCGTCGGCCGATCGACACGAATGTCGCCGAAATGCAGGATTTCGCGCAGGGGATCGAGCCCCGCCGCCTCAACATGCAGGCCCTCTGCGGCGAATAGCGGCTGACCCGCCTTGTCCCGGATATCGGCGCCCTCCACTTCGACGCCGCCGGTCAGCGACAGCGCCGGCTGGTCGCCTTCCCTGGAGAAGGTCAAGGCCAGATCGGAGGACAGTCTGCCGGCAACGACCGTTACCGGAAGCCCTGCCGGCACATAGGACAGCAGATCGGGAACATCAAGATGATCGGCCTTCAGGCTGACGGTGGACGGACGGTCGGGACGGAACGGTTTGGTCTTTGCCTCGACCGCGACGAGATTGCCGTCGATCCGCGCGTGAAGCCGGGGTTCGACGAAGATGTCGGCTTTCGACGGCAGGGTCGCGATAAAGGGAATATCGAGGAACCATTGGTCCAGAACGTGGTGGGTCGACAGAAGGCGGTCATCGAAGTCGATCCGTCCGTCTTCCACCTGGATGTTCGAGATCGCAAGGCGGGGCGGGCCGGCGGGGGCGCCCGTGTCCTTTGACGCACCGGCGCTGTCGCCGGGGGCGAGCAGGTCGCTGAAATTGAAATGCTCCGCGTCGAAGCGGACGAGATGGAGGCTGGGACGGACCAGCTTCACCTGATCGATGATCGGGGCAAGGCGCGGCAATGACGTCCATGACGCGCGGACGATCAGCTTTTCGGCCTCGATGAAGGCCCCCCCGGAGCCACGTTCCCCGATCTGAATGCCGTCCGCTTCCAGCCGCAACGTGTAGGGATTGACGGCGACGCGCTGGATCGAGACGGGGCGGCCCAACTGTTCCGCCAACTGGCGTTCCGCCGCATTGCGGATCAGGGGCGGCGCCCCCAGAAACCCCGCGAGACCGAACAGAAGGATGACGATCAGAAGGCCGAGGCCGATCCGTCTGATGCGCTTCGACCGGCCGCGGGCGCCAATGCGGCCGAGGACGGAGCGGAGGGAGTGTTTGTCCAAGCGTGCCATCACCAGAGCCCTTGCCTGGACAACCGTGAGAAACGGGGCGGAGGAGAGCGCAGCATCACGTCATTATAGGCGTTCCGTCCCTGGTAAGGCATCAGGAAGTTGCGGCCGCCGGGGACGGCGGCGCCCATCCCGCCGGTCAGGCGCGGACACCGATTTTTGCCATCACTTCGCGGGGAATCCCGAATCCCTGGACCACCGCGTCATAATTGCCCCGCGTGTGAATTCCCATCAGTTCCTGCTGGATCAGGTAGGCATGGACGGCACCGGCCGCCGCGATGACAAGACCGGGGCGGTCGGGGGATTGGGAGGGGACGGCGCGCAACCGGGCAAGCGCGTCCTGGATGGCGCTTCCCGCGCGTCCCAGCGAGGCAGCCTGTTCGGCCAGGAGTTCGATATGAAGCGCTGTCTCGCCGGTCGGTATCGGGATGGTGTCGCCGGGGGAGGGGGGAATTCGGAACAAGGAAAGGGGGTGTCCTGCTGTGTCACGACCAGGAGCCATTGTCGGCATCCCGCCCGTCCGGCGCAATGCCATTCCTTCCGGCGGTCAGGGTGATCCGGTGTCCGCCCGATCGTCCCGGTCGGGCATCCCCGGAGGACGCTGTCATTCTGCCGTCCGCGCCAGGGGAAGCGGCCGGAGCGCGCGGCTGTCGATGACGTCTCCGACGCCGCGCGCCACGGCCTGTGCCCGGGCATCCGGCCCGGTCACATCGGCGGTCCGTCCGCGCGCGTCGATCTCCAGCAGCTTGACCCCGGCGGGAACCTCCGTGCCATCGCGGACCAGTCCCCGCACGACCCCGTCGAACGGGGCGTCGACGGACAGCGATCCCAATTGCCCGATCGGATAATCCTTGAAAACCCGCATTCCGATCTCGAAGGGGGTGTGCCAGCGACCAGGGAAGGGGGCATAGAGGAAGCGTTCCCGGCCACGCCCTCCCAGGAGCGCCGGTTTGCCGTCGTAGGGAGCCGTCGGTCCCTCCGCGATCACGGCGCCGGCGATATCCGGTCTGGTCTCGATCGCGACATCGCAGTTGCCGCCCCCCCGGAAGGCCGGTCCCAGGCCTATGGTGAAACGGGCCAGATGGCGGAGGTCGGGTGTGATGTCGCGCTTTTGCAGACGGGCATCGATCAGCAGGTCAAGCGACCGGACAACTACCAGATCCAACAGTCCGAGGTCCGTGACGGTCACGCCGTCGCCTGCCGCCAGCGCCTGCCGGACGGCGGCGCCGTCCGGGGCGGAGCGGGCGACCACGCCGTCCAGCCGCACGGGATCGTCGAAAAGGGCGTCATGGAAGGCCATGCGCCGGCGAATGACCGGTGTGGCCGGATTATGCGACAGAACGACCCCGAAATTCCTGCGGTACAACTCGATCGCCACCGCCGAGGCGATTTCGTCCGTCCCCAGAATGACCGCGAAGGGGCGGGAGCGTCGGGACGGAAACCGTCCGGTTGTATCGGACATGAGCCGGGACCTCCTCAATCGGCGATCAGGAACGGCATGGATAAAGACCGGTCCGGCCATCCATCCCCCCGATTCTGCTATTGAAGCAAGAGCCATGCCGGTCTTCCGGGCGCCGGAGGCAAATCCCCCGATGGTCCACCCCTGACGCCTGGTACCCAGGCGTCAGGGTCTGCTGATCAATAAGTGAATCAACCGGCCCTCAAGCCCGAGCGGCATTTGCGCATTGAAAAAGCGGCGCTTTTTTGCTCGCGCAGAGTCTCGTGCATGGAACCCTTTGAATAAGCCGGTGCTCTCGGCGCCGCCGCTCCGCGATGTCGCGAACCGTCCCCGTGGGGCGATGTTTGTCGTTTTTCCGACTTGTGCGATGGACAAGTGGCCGACAGAGAGACCGGCTTTGTTGGAAAGGCGACAGGAGAAGGGCCTGCCGCCCTGGCACCGATCTTGCGTCGCAGGCAGGCCGGGCCGTTCCGATCCCGTCGGGCGCCACCACCAGACAACAGCCACCACCAGACAGCAGAAGGAGACAGCCATTATGGAGCCGATCCATCCTGACAGTTGCCATGCGATCGTCCCGCAAAAGGTCCGGATTCCGGAGGGGGCCATCCTGGAGCGGGTCCGGGCGATCATCGCCGGGACCGATGTGGTCCTGTTCATGAAAGGACTCCCGCATGCGCCGCAATGCGGGTTTTCCGCCGCCGCGGCGCAGATCCTGCGCGATCTCGGCGTTCCGTTCAAAGGGATCGACGTGCTGGGCGACTGGGATCTCCGCGAGGGCGTGAAAGCCCATTCCTCCTGGCCGACTTTGCCGCAACTTTATGTGAAAGGAGAGTTCATCGGCGGCTGCGACATCATGCGCGAGATGGCGCAGTCAGGCGAACTCGCCACCCTGTTCCGCCGTCGGGGGATCGCGGTCGCCGCCTGATCGCATACGAAGGCCGGCCTTTCGCTTTGGGCCGGCCTACCATTTCGATCCGCCTCTCTTCTTTGCCGATCGTCGCGTCAGCTCGATCGCTGCGGCGGCAACGTCCTCGTGGGTCGGCCTTCGGCGTCCTGATAGGGAAACATTCCTATCGTAAATCCCCGTGTCATATGGGCCGCACGGGTGATCACCGTCATGGCGGCCTCGGCTGGCAGGATCGCGGTCGCGGAGGCTGTCAAATGCTGCATCCATTTCCGGAAATCATCCGGTTCGATCGGGAGATCGACGTGAAACCGGAACGGATGATCGTGGTACCGGTCGGTGCCCAGAAGCACATGTGACCAGAAATCGGCAACCCGCCGATGATGGAGATCCCAATCCGATACCACGGCTTCGAAGACGGGTCCCAGTGTCTCGTCAGCCCGGGCCCGGCGATAGAAATCCTCGACCAGAGTGGCGATATCGCTTTCCGTCACGGTCATCTCATGTCCTCCGTTCCTTCAAAGCCGAATGCGTCCGGGCGCTCCGGGATTGTGCCTCTAAGACGTAAAGATCTTCCGAAATTTTTTCAATTATTGCGTGCCCCCAGGGTTTGGGAGCCCGCCCAGTCGCACCAGGGAGGCCGTCTGGCCTCGTCCCAGAAGCCTGTCCACGCTCCGCCGGACCTGGGGCAGGGTCAGGGGTTTGACCAGGACGCCATGCGCTCCGGCACGGACGCCTGAAAGGGCCTGGGCTTCGTCCTCCGGTCCTGTGACGACAAGGATTCTCACTCCCGGGAAATGCCGCGCGATGTCTCCGATCAGGCCGTTACCCTCCGCCTTCAGAAAGGAGACACCCAGCAGAACGATGTGAGGCACCAGCCAGCCGACCCCTTTGGCGAACGCGTCGTCCGGGCTGGCTAATTCATGCGTTTCGATCTCGTCGTGCAAAATGAACTGGAGGGAGGCACGCAGAGTGTCGTCCTCCTCGATCACGAAGGCGCGGCGCTGGTCCACCGCCTTGTCCGAATTCACGCCGATCTGCATCGGTCCGCTCCTGTCCGGTTGCCATCGCGAATGGGGGAAGCAAGTTCCGTTCCGCGCCGCGATGACGCCGGCCGGCCGGGGCGCGGCGGTGGGGCGGCAGGGAGGAAGCCCGACAATCCGCGACAATCGATGTCGGGTTCGTCACACCACCGGCGGGAAGCGACAATTCATATGAATCAACGTTTTGACTGGCAATACGGGATTGGCACGCCTGTTGCTTTGCCATCCTGGTGCGAGTGAGGGCTGAGTACACGCCTACGCGACGACGAGCGATGTGCTCCTTCCCGTAACCCGCGAGCCCGTTTCTCACAGGAACTGTCTCGCGCTGAAGGCGCGGTCCTTTTTGGAATTCGGAATGAAGGAGAAAACCATGTCGGCACTTCGGCAAATCGCTTTCTACGGTAAGGGCGGTATCGGCAAGTCCACCACCTCCCAGAATACGCTGGCGGCTCTCGCCCAGATGGGGCACCGCATCCTGATCGTCGGATGCGATCCGAAAGCGGATTCGACCCGTCTCATTCTGCATGCCAAGGCCCAGGACACCATTCTGTCCCTGGCCGCCGCGGCAGGCAGCGTCGAGGATCTGGAAATCGAGGACGTGATGAAGATCGGTTTCGCGGACATCCGCTGCGTCGAGTCGGGCGGGCCGGAGCCGGGGGTTGGATGCGCCGGTCGCGGCGTCATCACCTCGATCAACTTCCTGGAGGAGAACGGCGCCTACGAGGACATCGACTATGTGTCCTATGACGTGTTGGGCGACGTGGTGTGCGGCGGATTTGCCATGCCGATCCGCGAGAACAAGGCCCAGGAGATTTATATCGTGATGTCGGGCGAGATGATGGCGATGTATGCCGCCAACAATATCGCCAAGGGCATTCTGAAATACGCCAATTCCGGCGGCGTTCGCCTGGGCGGCCTGATCTGCAACGAACGCAAGACCGACAAGGAACTGGAACTGGCGGAAAACCTGGCCCAGAAGCTGGGGACCCAGCTCATCTATTTCGTGCCCCGCGACAATATCGTGCAACACGCCGAACTGCGCCGCATGAGCGTCATCGAATATGCCCCCGAATCGGTTCAGGCAGGTCATTACCGCGCCCTGGCGGAGCGGATCCACAACAACGCCGGCAAGGGCGTGATCCCCAGCCCGATCAGCATGGACGAGCTTGAGGACATGCTGATGGAACACGGGATCATGCAGTCCATTGATGAGACGAAGGTGGGGCTGACCGCGGCGGAGCTGGCCGCCTGAGCGGGTCATCCCGGCGACCCGTCCTCCCCGCGGGCGGACGGGTCGCCGGATCACCGACAACGACAGCAGCGAGGATGGCATCATGAGCCTGGCGAAGACGGAAAGCGTCGCCGACATCAAGGCGCGCAACAAGGAATTGATCGAAGAGGTGCTGACGGTCTATCCGGAAAAAACCGCGAAGCGGCGTGCCAAGCATCTCAATGTGCACGAAGCCGGAAAATCCGACTGCGGCGTCAAATCGAATATCAAGTCGATCCCCGGGGTGATGACCATCCGCGGCTGCGCCTACGCGGGATCCAAGGGCGTGGTGTGGGGGCCGATCAAGGACATGATCCACATCAGTCATGGGCCGGTCGGCTGCGGCCAGTATTCCTGGGCGGCCCGGCGCAACTACTACATCGGAATGACCGGGGTCGACAGCTTCGTGACGATGCAGTTCACCTCCGACTTCCAGGAGAAGGACATCGTTTTCGGCGGCGACAAGAAGCTGGCCAAGATCATCGACGAGATTGAGGAACTGTTCCCGCTGAACCGGGGCATCACGGTGCAGTCGGAATGTCCGATCGGCCTGATCGGCGATGACATCGAGGCCGTGTCGAGGAACAAATCCAAGGAATATGGCGGCAAGACGATTGTCCCGGTGCGCTGCGAGGGGTTCCGCGGCGTGTCACAGTCGCTCGGCCACCACATCGCCAACGACGCGGTGCGCGACTGGATTTTCGACAAGGCGGAGGCCGCCGCCGGAGACAAGCCCGTCTTCACCTCCACGCCTTACGACGTCGCGATCATCGGCGACTACAATATCGGTGGGGACGCCTGGTCGTCGCGAATTCTGCTGGAGGAGATGGGCCTCCGGGTCATCGCCCAATGGTCCGGCGATGGCACCCTGGCGGAACTGGAGGCCACTCCCCGGGCGAAGCTCAATGTCCTGCATTGCTACCGGTCGATGAACTACATCTCACGGCATATGGAGGAGAAATACGGCGTTCCCTGGTGCGAGTACAATTTCTTCGGCCCCACCAAGATCGCCGAATCGCTCCGTAAGATCGCCTCCTTCTTCGATGACACGATCAAGGAGGGCGCCGAACGGGTCATCGCCAAATATCAGCCGCTGGTGGATGCCGTCATTGCCAAATACCGCCCCCGCCTGGAAGGCCGGACGGTCATGCTGTTCGTGGGTGGCCTGCGCCCCCGCCATGTGATCGGCGCTTATGAGGACCTGGGGATGGAAGTGGTCGGCACAGGCTACGAATTCGGCCACAACGACGACTACCAGCGGACGGCCCAGCATTATGTGAAGGACGGGACGCTGATCTACGACGACGTGACCGGTTACGAATTCGAGAAATTCGTCGAACGCATCCAGCCGGACCTGGTGGGGTCCGGTATCAAGGAAAAATACGTCTTCCAGAAGATGGGCGTTCCCTTCCGGCAAATGCATTCCTGGGACTATTCCGGCCCCTATCACGGCTATGACGGGTTCGCGATCTTTGCCCGCGACATGGACATGGCCATCAATTCGCCGATCTGGAAAAAGACCGGCGCCCCCTGGAAGACCGCGCCCGCGCCCGGCCTTCTGGCCGCCGAATGAGCGCCTTTGCGCGAAAGGACGTCATCATGACCCAGAATGCCGAGAAGGTTATCGATCATTTCGAGCTGTTTCGCGGGGAAAACTATCAGCAGATGCTGGCAGAAAAACGCCAGCAGTTCGAAAATCCCCATGATGCCAAGCGGGTTCAGGAGATTTGCGACTGGACCCGGAGCGAGGACTACAAGGAAAAGAACTTTGCCCGCGAGGCGCTGACCATCAATCCGGCCAAGGCCTGTCAGCCCCTGGGCGCGGTGTTCGCGGCGGTCGGCTTTGAGGGCACCATCCCCTTCGTGCATGGGTCGCAAGGCTGTGTGGCCTATTACCGCAGCCACCTGTCCCGCCATTTCAAGGAGCCCACATCCTGCGTCTCCTCCTCGATGACGGAGGATGCGGCGGTGTTCGGCGGGCTCAACAATATGATCGACGGGCTGGCGAACACCTATGCCATGTACAAACCCAAGATGATCGCCGTGTCCACCACCTGTATGGCGGAAGTGATCGGCGACGACCTCAATGCCTTCATCAAGACGGCGAAGGAAAAAGGATCGGTCCCGAACGAGTTCGATGTGCCGTTCGCCCATACCCCCGCTTTCGTGGGCAGCCATGTCACCGGATATGACAATGCCATGAAGGGTATCCTGGAACATTTCTGGGATGGGCGGGCCGGCCTTGAGCCGAAGACGGAACGGCAGCCCACCGACCGCATCAACATTATCGGTGGTTTCGACGGCTATACGGTCGGCAATACGCGCGAACTGCGCCGGATCCTGGACCTGATGGGAATCGGCTACACCATTCTGGGCGACGCCTCGTCGGTCTTCGATACGCCGACCGACGGAACCTTCCGCATGTATGACGGCGGGACGCCCTTAAAAGAAGTGGCGGATGCCGTCCATTCCAAGGCGACCGTGTCGATGCAGGAGTTCTGCACCGAAAAAACCCTGGCCTTTATCGGGGCGCATGGACAGGCGGTCCAGGCATTCAACCATCCGATCGGGGTGGGCGCCACCGATGAGGTCCTGATGGCGTTGTCGCGTCTGTCGGGGCGGGACATTCCCGACGAGCTGGCTCTGGAACGGGGGCGCCTGGTGGATGCCATCGCCGATTCCGCGGCACATATCCACGGCAAGAAATTCGCCCTTTACGGTGACCCGGACCTGACCCTGGGGCTGACCGCCTTCCTTCTGGAGCTGGGGGCCGAGCCCGTGCATATCCTGTCGACCAACGGCGGCCACCACTGGGAGCAAAAGGTCCGGGCGCTGCTTGACGGCTCCCCCTTCGGCAGCGAAGGCAAGGTCTATGCGGGACGCGACCTGTGGCATATGCGGTCGCTGCTGTTCACCGAGCCTGTGGATTTCCTGATCGGCAACACCTATGGGAAGTTCCTCGAACGAGACAGCGGGACCCCGCTGATCCGCATCGGCTTCCCGATCTTCGACCGGCATCACCACCATCGTTATCCGGTGTGGGGATATCAGGGCGGGTTGAATGTCCTGGTCAAAATTCTGGACAAGATCTTCGACACCATGGACGCCAACACCAATCAGCCGTCCATCAACGACTACAGCTACGACATCATCCGCTGACCGCGGCCGTCTCTCCCGGCCTCCGTTTTCCGGAGGCGGGAGAGGGCCGGACGTCTCCGGAGATGTTGGAAGGGCAAGCTGCCGTGGACAGACCGGAGGCGTCCCTCCGTAACCGGACTTCCGGTGCGGCGGTTTTGCGCGGGCGACGTAGCCCCGGACCCTTGAGGATGGATCGAGGTGCCACATGACCGGGTTGTCACAGACCATCCAGACGGTTTTCAACGAACCGGGATGCGCGAAGAACCAGGGCAAATCCGACAGCGAGCGGCGCAAGGGATGCACGAAGCAGCTCCAGCCCGGTGGCGCCGCCGGCGGCTGCGCCTTCGACGGAGCGAAAATCGCCCTGCAGCCCCTGACGGATGTCGCGCATCTGGTGCATGGTCCGATCGCCTGCGAGGGGAATTCCTGGGATAACCGCGGATCCAGATCGTCCGGGCGCGATCTCTGGCGGACGGGGTTCACCACGGACATGACCGAGACCGACGTGGTGTTCGGAGGGGAAAAGCGTCTGTTCCGGGCGATCCGCGACATCATCGACGCCCACGATCCCGCCGCGGTGTTCGTTTACCAGACCTGCGTGCCGGCGATGATCGGCGACGATATCGGTGCCGTCTGCAAGGCGGCCAGGGCGAAGTTCGGCCGTCCGGTGATTCCGGTCAACGCGCCCGGTTTCGTGGGATCGAAGAATCTCGGAAACAAGCTGGCGGGCGAAGCCCTGCTCGATCACGTGATCGGGACGGAGGAACCCGACCACACCACGCCTTACGACATCAATATCATCGGCGAATACAATCTGTCGGGAGAGCTTTGGCAGATCAAGCCGCTGCTGGACGAACTGGGGATCCGGATTCTGGCGTCGATTTCCGGGGACGGCCGTTACCATGACGTGGCCTGCTCCCACCGGGCGAAGGCGGCGATGATGGTCTGTTCCAAGGCGATGATCAATGTCGCCCGGAAGATGGAGGAGCGCTACGCCATCCCGTTTTTCGAGGGATCGTTCTATGGCATCGGCGACAGCAGTGACTCCTTGAGAGAAATCGCGCGACTGCTGATCGCGCGGGGCGCCCCTGCCGGGCTGATGGAACGGACGGAAGCGGTGATCGCCCGTGAGGAGACGCGGGCCCGCGCCGATATCGCGCGATACCGGTCGCGGCTTCAGGGCAAGCGGGCCCTGCTGATCACCGGGGGCGTGAAGTCCTGGTCGGTGGTGGCCGCCCTTCAGGAGGCGGGCATGGACCTGGTCGGCACCAGCGTCAAGAAGTCGACCGATGGCGACAAGGCCCGCATCAAGGACCTGCTGGGGGGCGATGCCCATATGATCGACGACATGACGCCCCGCGAAATGTACCGGATGCTGAAGGAGGCGCGGGCGGACATCATGCTGTCGGGCGGGCGTTCCCAGTTTGTCGCGTTGAAGGCGGCGATGCCCTGGCTCGATATCAATCAGGAACGCCACCACGCCTACATGGGCTACCGCGGAATGGTCACTCTGGTCCATGAGATCGACCGGACCCTTCGCAATCCGGTCTGGGAGCAGGTGCGCCGTCCGGCCCCCTGGTCCGGTCCGGGCGAGAGCTGGCAGGACCGCGCCCTTTCCGTTTCCGGCGCGTCTCCTCCCGGTCCCGGTATCCCCCGCCCCGGGCTCGTGCAGGCGGCGGAGTAACGGCGATGGCGACCCTGGTCCAGCGCGACAAGGCCTGCGCGGTCAATCCCCTGAAAATGAGCCAGCCGATCGGCGCCGCGCTGGCGTTCATGGGATTGCGCGGCGCCATGCCGCTGTTGCATGGCGCGCAAGGCTGCACCTCCTTCGGCCTGGTCCTGTTCGTCCGCCATTTCAAGGAGGCGATTCCCCTCCAGACCACCGCCATGAGCGAGGTCGCAACCGTCCTGGGCGGGCCCTCCAATCTGGAACAGGCCATTCTCACCATCCGCAACCGCGCGAAGCCGGAGATCATCGGCATCTGTTCGACGGGCGTCACGGAGACCAGTGGCGAGGACGTCGAGGGAAGCCTTCGCGCCATCCGTCAGGCGCATCCCGAACTGGTCGGTTTTCCCTTGGTGTTCGTCGCGACCCCCGACTTCAAGGACAGCCTGCAGACCGGATGGGGCAAGGCGGTTCACCGCAT
Organism: Telmatospirillum sp.; assembly: GCA_009712185.1. GTDB lineage: Bacteria > Pseudomonadota > Alphaproteobacteria > Rhodospirillales > Magnetospirillaceae > Telmatospirillum. Next base: position 48,777 of record WASQ01000002.1, read on the forward strand.
GGTCGAGGCCCTGGTGCCCCAAGGCCCCGCGCCGGTCGCGATGTCCGCTGAGCCACGGATCAATGTGTTGCCGGGATGTCATCTGACCCCGGGCGACATTGAGGAACTGCGAACCATTCTGGAGGATTTCGGTTTTCAGCCGCTGTTCCTTCCGGATCTTGGCGGGTCCCTCGACGGCCATATCCCCGATGACTTCACGCCGACGACCATCGGCGGCATCGGGGTGGAGGACATCGCCCGGATGGGCAATGCCGTCCTGACCCTCGCCGTCGGCGAGCAGATGCGACCCGCCGCCCAGGCCCTGGAGTCCCGGACCGGCGTTCCCTTCGACCTGTTCCCCGGGATGTGCGGGCTGGAGCCGAACGACCGGCTGATGACCGTGCTGTCCAGGGTTTCGGGGCGGCCGGTGCCGCTGAAATACCGGCGTCAGCGGGGCCAACTGGTGGACGCCATGCTGGACGCGCATTTCCACATCGGCGGCCGGCGTCTCGCCATCGGGGCCGAACCGGATCTTCTTTACGACGTGGGAACGATGTTGCAGGGCATGGGCGTCTCGATCGAGGCCGCAGTGACCACCGGCCCGTCGCCCGCGCTGGATGCCCTGCCGGCGTCCGAGGTGGTGGTGGGCGACCTCTGGGATCTGGAACAGATGGCCGCGGAGCGCGGCTGCGACCTGCTGATCACCCATTCGCACGGGCGCCAGGCGGCAAGCCGCCTCGGCATTCCATTTTTCCGGCTGGGGCTGCCGATGTTCGACCGTCTGGGCGCCGGACATCTGGTCACGGTCGGCTATCGCGGGACCCGCGACCTGATCTTTGCGATCGCCAATCTGCTGATCGCCGACCATGAGGAAAATCACCAGCCGACGCCCGATAGCTGGCGCCGGCGCGACGATGAGGAGCCGCGTCATGAAGATCGCTTTTGCGACCCAGGATCTGCAGCGGGTGGATGCGCATTTCGGATGGGCGAAGAACATCGCCATCTATGAACTGGATCCCGACGGCCACCGATTTCTGGAGGCAGTGACCTTCGATGGGGATCTTGCCGAGGACGGCAACGAGGACAAGCTGGCGCCGAAGATCGAGGCCATCAAGGATTGCGCCATCCTTTATGTCGCGGCCATCGGCGGATCGGGCGCCGCCCGCGTGGTGGCGAGCAATGTCCATCCGATGAAAGTGAACGAGCCGGAACCGATCCTGTCCCTGCTGGACCGGTTGCGCGACGTGTTGAAGGGAACACCGCCGCCCTGGCTGCGCAAGGCGATGCTGAAGGGCCGTGAACGGGCATTCGATTTCGAGGAGTGAGGAGGCATCATGACAGAGGCCGTCGATGTCATCGACCGGGAGGGCGCCGCCGATGCGCCCTTCATCAAGGATCTGATCCGGGTCTGGCGCGCCCAGGACAGTCATGGCGCCTGGGAGGGGAAAAGCGATCTGGAGCTTCTCTCCCCCTACATTCTCGACCGGGAGGCCAGGAGGGCGCTGCCGATCATCGGAGACCCCGACCCCGATACGCTTTGGCGCCTCGAGCTGTTCTACAACGCGGTCGCCTTGTCGATCGAACGGGATGCCGGGGTGATGGTGTCGCCGATGCTGAAGATGAGCCATGAGGGATTCGGTCGCATGGTTCTGATCGGCGGACGCCTGGTGGTCGTCAACAAGCAGCTCCGCGACGTGCACCGCTTCGGCTTCGACAATCTGGAGCGGCTGGCGGCGGATGGCGCGAAACTGGTCGAGGCCGGTGTCGCGATGATCCGGAAATTCCCCGAAGTGGCCAATTATTGAGGTCTGCGATGATCGATCCCGAAGCTCTGAAGGGGGAAATCCGGAAACTGTCCGCGAAAGCGATGCAGGCGAAGATGGACCTCCACGATCTGTCCGAGGAATTGCCGCAAAACTGGCGATCCATCCCCGAGGTCGCAAAACGCGCCCATGACGCCTTCGCTTTGCTGGAGGAAAGCCGTGCCAGCCTCAAGGCCCAGGAGACTTCCTGAATGGACGGCGGCATCATTTTTTCCACCCGCGACGGGCGGGCCTGGGAACAGCATTTTCTGGTCGCGATCGATCCGGAGAAATGCATCGGGTGCGGTCGCTGCTACAAGGTCTGTGGCCGGAATGTGATGAGCCTCAGGGGCCGGACGGAGGATGGCGACGTGGTCGACCTCGATGATGAGGAGGCGGACGAGATCGAGAAGAAAATCATGGTGATGAGCGACGGCGGGGCCTGTATCGGATGCGGCGCCTGCGCCCGGGTTTGTCCCGCCAACTGTCAGACGCATCTATGACGCCCGATGCCGCCTATCGATGGCTGATGCTGGCGGCGACGCCCGAGGTCGATCCCTTCGAGGTCCACGCCATGGCCTCCATTCTGGCCCTCGCGGCGGACGATCTCAGCGCCGGCACCGGCCTCGACCGCCGCGCGTTCGACGATCTTTCGGTCCACCTCTTTCCCGGAGCCGCGCCGATCCTGGGGGCGATGGCCGACCGTCATGTGCCGGACCCCGATGTCGAGGAGCAGGCGGTGCGCGATCTTTTGCTGATGTATGCGGCCGGTGGATGTCTGGACAGGCATTACGCCGTCCTGATCGCCAGGCGGTGCCGGTGGCCGCACCATCTCTGGCAGGACCTGGGATTGGCGAGCCGGGCGGAGTTGTCGCGGCTGATGCGGAGCCATTTTCCGCGTCTGGTCGAACGCAACGCCGCCGATATGAAATGGAAGAAATTCCTGTACCGGCTGGTCTGCGGCGTCGCGTCGGTCTGTCCGGCCCCGACCTGTTCGGACTGCGACGATTTTCCGACCTGTTTCGGGGACGAGGATGGGGAATCCCGTCTGGCGCGGATCCGCAACGGAATCGCCGCGAACTCTGCCGCCTTTCCGGAGGAACGGCCGTGATGGACCGGCTTTCCGTGGTGTGCGCCCTGGACGAGATCCCGTCGCGCCGGGCCGTGGGCATCGTCCTCGCCCGGCTTGAGGACGATGGACGCGAGGTTCCATGGCCTGTGGTGCTGGTCCGCTGGGGGCGGCGTGTGATCGGCTATCACAACCGCTGTCCGCATGGCGGCGTGCCACTGGACTGGGAACGCGGCCAGTTCCTGGATCCGCACTATGGGACGCGGTTGATGTGCGGAAAACACGGGGCCCTGTTCAACCTTGCCGACGGGCTCTGCGTCGATGGTCCCTGCCGGGGCGAGAGGCTGGAGCCGGTGCCCCTGGCCGTCGTCGACGGCGACGTCTGCGTCGTCGGCGTGCCGCTGGCGCGCGATGAGGAGGTCCCGGGGTGACGATGATGTGCCGGGATGAAATGGGCGGAGCGGGGGGCTGTTCCGGCCGCGACCATCCGGATCCGTTCCGGCCGTGATCATCTGCGGTCAAGGCCGGCCTGGTTCGGGGCCGGCCTTCCCGCAATGATCACACCGGGCGGTTCTCGTTCCGGTTCTTGACCGGTCCCATCCGGGCCACGGCATCCTCGAAACTGAGAACGGGATAATCGCCTTTCACGGTTTTCGCCACATCCATCACAAAGTCCAGTTTTCCCGCCGGATCAAGTTTGCGGATGTCGTTCTTGTCGATACCCACCAGTTCCAGAAGTTCCTTCCAGACGGTGGATTCGTCACAGGGCAGGATCTGATAGGGAATATCGTCCAGCGTGACCTTGTATTTTGCCAGAAGATCGATGTTGTTGCAGTACATGATATAGGTGCCGTCCGGACGAAGGAGGCCTGACAGGACCTTGGATACGGTCATCAGGTAGGAAAAGGAATGCAGATAGCCGACCAGGATCGGCAGGGTGTCCTCCGATTGTTCCGCGATGGTCAGAACCTGCTCGATCGAATAGTCCGGCGGTCGCTTCTCGTCGGCGACATGGGGTTGAAATTTCAAGGCGATGTCGCCGCGAAACCCGAAGCGGCCGGGTTTGCCCGTGGGTGATTTCACGACCGCGTTCAACAGGCGCCCCTCATGGTCCAGCCGAGCGAGAGGCGTGTGATCGATGGTGGTCATTGGGTGATCTCCTTGGTCCCGGTTGCGTGATCCGCCCCTCCTTGCAATCTCCCTGCCGGAAGGTCATTCCCCAGGTTTGACCGGTCTTTCCGGCTGGTCCCGAGCGGAGACGGGCGTCCGGTCCGCCGGCATTGTCCGGCCGATGGCGCGAGTCCTCCTGTCGTAAACCCGACAAATCCCACATAGGGAGTGTTGTCCGCCCGTTAATGTTCTGATTTTTCTTGAAATTCAGCCCTGGCACGGCATTTGCGGAGGTCGTTGGCGGTTGTTCTGGTCCTTTGGGAGTGCCGCCATGATCGCGTTAACCGAAAGTGCCATCGACGCCGTTCGCAATGCTATTGCCGGGGCGGCCGCACCGGTCGGCGGACTGCGCATTCTGGTCGAGGCCGGCGGATGCGCCGGATTCCAGTACCGCATGGGCCTGGTGGCCCGGCCGGACCCCGACGATCTGGTGATCGATCAGGGCGGTGTCAGGCTGTTTGTCGACGGCGCCAGTGGGGCGCTTCTGGCGGGAACGACCATCGACTTCGTCGTCGCCCTGGAGGGATCGGGGTTCACCTTCGACAACCCCAACGCGAAAACCCAGTGCGGTTGCGGGAAGTCCTTCAGCCAGGGAGGCGGCTCATGCTGACCGGGGTCGAAACCTGCGGAGCGGGAGGGGACGCCCGGGACGCGCGCCGGACCGCCATCGTCCGTGAGGTGATCGAGGAAATCCGTCCCAACCTGATCCGCGATGGCGGCGACTGCGAACTGGTCGCGATTGATGGCAATCAGGTTCATATCCGCCTGTCGGGTGCCTGCGTGTTGTGCCGGTTGAGCGCGATGACGCTGGAGGGAATCCAGTCCCGCATCGTCGACCGGCTGGGGGAATTCGTGCGCCTCGTTCCCGTCCCGGCGGCGGCGCGGGCGGTCCGGTAGGGAGGGCGCGATGACGACGGTTTATCTCGACAACAACGCGACAACCAGGACCGATCCCCGGGTCGTCGCGGCAATGTTGCCCTGTTTTACCGACATGTTCGGCAATCCGTCGTCGCCGCATGCCTTCGGCCAGGGCGTGGCCGAGGCGGTGCGCGGGGCGCGGCGCCGGGTGCGCGCCCTTCTGGGCGCCCGCCACGATCAGGAAATCCTGTTTGTCTCGGGCGGGACGGAGGCCGACAACACCGCCTTGTTGTCGGCGGTCGCGACCGCGCCGGAGGGGCGTCGCGAGATCATCACCAGCGCCGTCGAACATCCGGCCATCCTGGCGACTCTCGTCCATCTCGAACGGTCATGCGGAGTTCGCGTCCATCTCATCGGCGTCGACGGGCGCGGACGTCTCGACCTGGACGCCTTTTACGCGGCCCTTGGCCCCCGGACCGCCCTGGTCTCCGTCATGTGGGCCAACAACGAGACCGGAACTCTGTTCCCGGTCGGCGATCTCGCCCGCGCCGCCCATGCGGCCGGCGCCCTGTTCCACACCGATGCGGTTCAGGCGGCGGGGCGGATTCCCGTTGATCTGTCCACGACCGAGATCGATTTCCTGTCTTTGTCCGGCCACAAGCTGCACGGGCCCAAGGGAATCGGGGTTTTGTTCGTCCGCAAGGGGATTCCGTTCCGGCCTCTGATCCTTGGCGGCCATCAGGAGCGCGGTCGGCGGGCGGGAACCGAGAACGTCGCCGCCATTGTCGGGCTGGGGGTGGCGGCGGAGATCGCCGTCATGGGGATGGCCGGGGAGGGGGCGTCGATCGCCTCCAAAAGGGACCGGCTCGAACGGGCGCTGACCGCCCTGGTACCCGGCTGCCAGGTCAATGGCGACACCGCCGCGCGTCTGCCCAACACGCTTAATCTGGCGTTCGACTGTGTCGACGGAGAGGCGCTTCAGAGCCACCTCGGCCGTGCCGGCATCGCCGTGTCCACAGGGGCCGCCTGCGCCTCGGGAAGCAGCGAGCCATCCCATGTGCTGAAAGCGATGGCTCTGCCTGTCTGGGCGTTGATGGGAGCGATCCGGTTGTCCTTGTCGCGTGAAACCACGGATGCCGAGATCGACCGGGTCATCGCCCTGCTGCCGCCCATCGTCGCCCGGTTGAGGGAGATGTCTCCCCTGTGGAACGACCGCCGGCGCCTTTATCCAACAGTCCGTACCGCGTGAGGGATATCATGCAGAGACTTCCCATCATTTTGAACGATACGACGCTGCGCGACGGCGAGCAGGCCCCCGGCGTCGCCTTCACCCGCGAGGAAAAGATCGCCATCGCGGCGGCTCTGGACGCCGCCGGCGTCGAGGAGATCGAGGCGGGAACCCCGGCCATGGGACGCCAGGAAATCGATGCCATTGCGGACGTCGTCCGGACGGTGAGGCGCGCGGCGGTGATCGCCTGGTGCCGTATGACGGAAGAGGATGTCGACAAGGCTGTCGAGGCCGGTGTGCGCCGCGTCAATCTGTCGATCCCGGTATCGGACCGGCAGATCGCGGTAAAATTCCGGGCCGATCGCCGTTCCGTGCTGGAGAGGCTTCGCCAGGTCGTCGGCTATGCCCGCGACCGTGGCCTGACCGTCGCGGTCGGGGGCGAGGATTCGAGCCGGGCCGATCGCCGGTTCCTGTCCGATGTTCTGGAAGCGGCGGCGGTGGCCGGCGCCCATCGGTTCCGCTACGCCGACACCCTGGGGCTTCTCGATCCCTTCGATACCTTCGAAACGTTCCGCCGGCTTTGCGAGGCGACGGATCTGGAACTGGAGTTCCATGGTCACAACGATCTCGGGATGGCTACGGCCAACACCATTGCCGCGGTGGCCGGCGGGGCCACCCATGTCAGCGTCTGCGTGCTGGGGTTGGGGGAACGGGCCGGCAATGCGGCCCTGGAGGAGGTGGCGGCGGCCCTCTCGCAAAGGGGCGACGGCGTCCGTGTCGACCTGACCCGCCTGCCGGCGCTGGCCGACATGGTGGCCGCGGCATCCGGCCGGCCGATTCCTCCGGATAAACCGATTGTCGGCGCATCGGCCTTTTCCCACGAATCGGGCATTCATGTCTCCGGCCTGCTGCGCGATCCGGAAAGTTATGAGGGAATTCCGCCGGAACGGTTCGGGCGATCCCGGCGGATCGTGCTCGGCAAGCATTCGGGAATGGCCGCCATCACCAGCGCGCTGGCATCGCTTGGCCTTGTCGCGGACGAAACCCGGTCGCGCCAGCTTCTGGATGCCGTCCGCAGCAGGGCGGGGCGCGCGAAAAGGGGCGTCGGCGAGCAGGAACTGAAAGATCTCTATCTGGCGGCCGTTGGAACCGGCGGGAGCGGGCGGTGACCAGCCTCTTCACCCACTGGCGGGAGGACGTCGCCTGCGTCAGGGCACGCGATCCGGCGGCACGCTACCCCCTTGAGATTCTGCTGACCTACCCCGGCGTCCATGCGGTGATCGGGCATCGCCTGGCACACCGGTTGTGGCGGGCGGGTTTCCGGCTTCCGGCCCGCATCCTGTCCTGGTTCGCGAGGTTCGTCAGCAACGTGGACATTCATCCGGGAGCGGTGATCGGGCGGCGTCTCTTCATCGACCACGGGGCCGGAGTCGTCATCGGCGAAACCTCGGTGATCGGCGATGATGTGACGTTGTATCACGGCGTCACCCTGGGAGGGACGAGCTGGTCCGCGGGGCGGCGCCATCCCGTTCTTGGGGATGGCGTCCTCGTGGGCGCCGGAGCCAAGGTGCTGGGGACGGTCAGTATCGGTGCCGGTGCCCGTATCGGGGCGAATTCGGTCGTGGTCGAGGATGTTCCGCCCGGTGTCACCGTGGTCGGCATTCCGGGGCGGGTGGTGCGCGATCCCTGCGATCGCCGGCGCACGGACGGCCGCATCGATCTCAATCATCACCTGATTCCCGATCCGGTCGGCGAGGCGCTGGCGTTGACGCTGGACCGCGTTCTCTTTCTTGAGGCGCAACTGGCGCATCTGCGCCGGGATCTCCGCCAGAGCGACCCCGGCCAGCCGGCGCCGGCCGTCTGTCCGGCGTCGGACCCCTGGATTCCGATCACCGGCCGCGTCCATTCGCGATCGTGGCTCTTCCGCGCCGCTGAGCGGACCGCCAAACGCCCGCGCGGCGTCGCTGTTTTCGCGTCGCCAGACCGGCGAGCGTTTCACCCGGTGGCCCTCAAGGCCATCCCCTGGAGGGCCGGCAGTCATGACCGTATTCGATGATTTGAGGCAATTGTCTGCGGCGGAGGACTTTTTCGCCTATCTGGATGTCGCCTTCGATCCCCGGATCCTGGCCGTTGCGCGGCTGCATATTTTGCGGCGCATGGGGCAGTATTTGGCGGAGAGCGACGCCCGGGGCGCTTTCGACGGTCTGTCCGACCGGGACATTCACGCCCGGTGCCATGACCATCTGGCCAAGGCCTATCAGGACTTCGTCCTTTCCTCTCCGCTCGCCGAACGTCTGTTCAAGGTTCACCGGGATGCGGTGGCGCCGAAGCGCGATGCCGGACAACTGGTTCAACTGTCGACATTGGAGTGATCGTCCTGTCGCAATGCCGACAGGACGATCACGGCGGGAGCCGCGGAAATCCTGGCCGTGGTCTTGGCATAAAAGTTGCTTTTTACTTATCAAGTTCTCGTAAAGCGTGTTTTTTCTCCCTTTTCCGGGAAGCGCCCGGCGGTTCCGCCGGGAGACCTGTCTCCGGGGGGAATCCGGATCGACCGGAATCACCAACGTCGTCACCACCAGGATGGATGAGGCCGCAATGCACATTGTCGTCTGTATGAAGCAGGTTCCCGACAGCGCCCAGATCCGGGTTCATCCGGTCACCAACACGATCATGCGCCAGGGTGTGCCCACCATTATCAATCCGTTCGATCTTTTCGCGCTGGAGGAGGCGCTTCGCTGGCGCGACCGGCTGGGGGGAGAGGTCACGGCGGTGACGATGGGCCCCCCGCCGGCCGAGGAAGCGCTCCGCAAGGCGATGCCATTCGGCGCCGACCGCGCGGTGCTGCTGTCCGCCCGCGCCTTCGCCGGATCGGACACGCTGGCGCCCAGCTATGCCCTGTCCGAGACCTTGCGCCGGATCGGTCGCGAGTTCGGAGACCCCCAACTGGTATTCACCGGCAAACAGACGATCGACGGCGATACCGCGCAGGTGGGGCCGGGAATCGCGCGGAGGCTCGGGCTCAATCAGTTGACCTATGTGTCGCGGATCGCCGAACTGGACCCTGCCGGCGGGCGGATCGTCGTGGAACGGCGGGCCGAAGGCGGGGTGCAGGTGTTGCGGACCGCTCTGCCGGCCCTGATCACCATGCTGGAGGGAACCAACGAAATCCGCCGCGGATCGCTGGACGACGCCTACCGGGCCGCCCTGGCGCCGGTGATCGTCTGGAACGCCTCCGACGCGGGCATTTCCGACCTGACCCTGTGCGGGCTGCGAGGGTCGCCAACGATCGTGAAAAAAGTGTTCGCGCCCGAGATCCGGGCCGCGAAAGCCCGGCTCATACCGGTCGCGGAGAGGGGCGCCGCCCAGATCGCCGAGGATGCCCTCGATGCGGTCTTCAGTCTGCAACCCGGTGTCGAAGCCGCCCTGCTGCGTCCCGCACAAGGGACGCAGCAGGGGACATGATTCCCAGGGGTTTGTGAGGAGTGGAGCCATGAGTCAATCCGTTCCCCCGCCGCCGGCGACCCGCGCCGGAACGCGCAAGGAGCTGCCGGAGCATTTCAAGGACTACAAAAATGTCTGGGTGTTCATCGAATATGAACAGAGCGCGGTCCATCCGGTCTCGCTGGAGCTTTTGGGCGAAGGGCGCAAGCTTGCGGACCGGCGCGGTGTCGATCTGGCCGGTGTGATCCTGGGAGGGGACGCGGAGGGCGTCGCCCGGGCGGCGGAGGCGGCCTTCGAACATGGCGCCGATCTCGTTTATCAGATCGTCGATCCGGTGCTGACCCATTACCGCACCGATCCCTTCACGCAGGGGCTCACCGATCTTGTCGGCCGCTACAAACCGGAAATTCTGCTTCTGGGGGCGACGACCCTGGGGCGGGAGCTGGCCGGCGCCGTGGCGACGACGCTGCGGACCGGGCGCACCGCCGATTGCACGCGGCGGGCCATCGATGAGGAGGGATCGCTGGCCGCGACCCGTCCGACCTTCGGCGGGTCATTGCTGTGCACCATCATGACCCTCAACGTCCGGCCGCAGATGGCGACCGTCCGCCCCCGCGTCATGGCGATGCCGGAGGCGGTGCCGGGACGCCGGGGCCGGGTGGTCTCCCATCCCCTGGGGCTGGCCGAGGATCAGGTGGTCACCAAGGTGCTCGATTTCCTGGCGGATCGCGCCTCGGAAACGGCACAACTGGCTTATGCCGATGTGGTGGTGGCCGGCGGTCTCGGGTTGCGCTCGGCCGGGAATATGGGGCTTGTGCGGGATCTGGCCGGCGTTCTCGGCGGAGAATGGGGCGGATCCCGGCCGCTGGTCCAGAAGGGGTGGATCGCCGCCGACCGGCAAATCGGCCAGACCGGCAAGACCATCCGGCCCCGCCTTTATATCGCCGCCGGAATTTCGGGTGCCATCCAGCACCGGGTCGGCATCGAGGGGGCGGACCTGATTCTGGCGATCAATACCGACGCCAACGCGCCCATCTTCGACGTTGCCCACATCGGCATCGTCGCGGACGCGCTCGAGCTTCTTCCGGCATTGACGGACGCGGCCCGCCGCCGTTTTGCCGTCCTGTGTCCGGCAGTCGACCGCCTGGCCGGTTGAGGGAGGACATCATGATCGGACAGACATTCGATGCCATCGTGGTCGGGGCCGGGCCGTCCGGCAATGCCGCCGCCTATGTGATGGCGAAGGAGGGGCTTAAGGTCCTTCAACTGGAACGGGGCGAGTATCCGGGATCGAAAAATGTCCAGGGTGCTATTCTTTATGCCGACGCCCTGCGTCAGATCATTCCCGATTTCCACGAGGATGCGCCGCTCGAACGTCATGTCATCGAACAGCGGCTGTGGACGATGGACGACAGGTCGCATGTCGGGATGCATTACCGTTCGGACGATTTCAACGAGGAACGACCGAACCGCTACACGATCATCCGCGCCGAATTCGACAAATGGTTCAGCCGCAAGGTGCGCGCCGCCGGCGTTACTCTTCTGTGCGAGACGACGGTCACCGATCTGTTGCGCGACGCGGATGGTCGCGTGACCGGCGTCAGGACCGACCGTGGTGGCGGCACCGCCTTCGCCGACGTGGTCATTCTGGCGGAGGGGGTCAACGGACTGGTGGGCCGGCGCGCCGGGTTGCGGGGCGATCCGGCGCCCGAGCAGGTCGCCCTCGCGGTCAAGGAAATGCATTTCCTTCCGCGCGATATAATCGAGAATCGTTTCAACTTGAGGGGTGGAGAGGGCGTCGTGATCGAGGCCATGGGCACGATCACCGCGGGAATGACCGGGACAGGTTTTCTTTATACCAATCAGGAGTCCCTTTCGATCGGGATCGGATGTCTGGTCTCGGACTTCGCCGACAGCCCGATGACCCCCTACGGCCTTCTTGAGGCCTTCAAAAACCATCCGTCGATCCGTCCTTTGCTCGCCCAGTCCGAATGCAAGGAATATGCGGCTCATCTGATTCCCGAGGGCGGATACCGGGCCATTCCCGAACTGGTGGGCGACGGCTGGATCGTGGTGGGCGATGCGGGGCAGTTCGTCAATGCGGTTCATCGCGAAGGGTCGAACCTCGCCATGACGACCGGCCGGCTGGCCGCGGAAACGGTGGTGGCGTTGAAGAGGCGCGGAGACAAGGCGACGGCTTTTCACCTGGCCGACTACAAGCGGCGCCTCGAAGAAACCTTCGTGATGAAGGATTTGCGCAAATACAAGGGCATTCCCTCCTTCCTGCACGGGAATAAACAGATTTTCGGTCTTTATCCCCGCTTGTTCTCGGCCGCGGCGCAGACCTGGTTGCGGGTCGACGGGACCGACAAGCGGACCAAGGAAAAAGAGATCCTGGCGTCGTTCCGCAAGGGCCGGACACTTCCGGGCCTGATCGGCGACGCCGTCAAACTGGCGAGGGCCTGGCGATGAGAGAGGATCACAATGGGGACGTGGCGCCCCGCGTCGAGGACAAGCTGTTCCATAACCGTTATCTGGTGGACGCGGGAAGACCCCATATCAGGGTTCTTCCGCATGAGAAGCCGTCGCGGGCATTGTTGGCGCTGACCCACGCCTGTCCGGCCGGATGCTATGGCGTCAATGACCGGGGACAGGTCGAGGTGGCGGTGGATGGCTGCATGGAATGCGGCACCTGCCGCGTGATGACGGCCGGGACAGGGGAGATCGAATGGAATTATCCTCGGGGTGGGTTCGGAGTGCTTTACAAGTTTGGGTGACCGGGGATGCCAGCCGAATTTTCGCGTCCGTCCGACGAGGGGATGTTTTGTCTCGCCGGCGACACCGTGTCATGTCTGTCCGACGCGGACATTGACGCCCTGATCCGGGAGGATCTGGGCGGTGACGATCTGACAACGCGGACCCTTGCGATCGGCGCGCGGGCGGGACGGATGCAGTTTCGCGCCCGGCAGCCGATGGTGGCCGCCTGTCTGCCGGAGGCGGCCCGGATGCTGGAACGGTTGGGGTGCGGGGCAAGGTGTCTTGCGGAGCCGGGCGTCATCCTGGCCGCCGGGACCCCCCTTCTGGAGGCCCGGGGATCGGCGGCGTCCCTGCATGCCGGGTGGAAAAGCGCGCAGACGCTGGTCGAATGGGCGTCGGGAATCGCCACCGCGACCCGCGCGCTGGTCGACGCGGCCCGGACGGCGCGACCCGATATCGCCGTCCACTGTACCCGTAAAACGGTGCCGATGACCCGCGCGCTGGCGGCCCGGGCGGTCCTGGCCGGCGGCGGTGAAATTCACCGCCGGGGCCTGTTCGATACGGTCATGCTGTTCCCGGAACACCGGGCGTTCCTCGACCGGCCCGCCGACATCGCCGCCGCCGTCGTCGCCCTGCGCCGCCGGCTCCCCGCGCGGGCGATCATGGTCGAGGTCGTCACCGAGACGGAGGCGCTGGCTGCGGCGGAGGCCTTCGTGGATGTCATCCAACTGGAAAAATTCACGCCGGAGGCGGCCGCGCGGGTTGTGGCCGCCGTCGTCCGGGGGGGCGACGGCGGGGCGGGGGGGGCCGGCCGGTGATCGCCGCCGCCGGAGGGGTGACGGCGGCGAATGCGTCGGCGTACGCGGCTTCCGGTGTGGATGTTCTGGTGACGTCGGCCCCCTATTATGCGCCGCCTCAGGATGTCCAGGTTACAATACTGCCTAATACATAGGCATTATATTGATCTGCCTTGAAATAAGGCATTAACAATGGGACACTGTGACCAAGGACGCGACCCCGTCCCCCGGGACATGGGGCCGCGCGAGAGGGAGGCACGCCCCGACAAGGAGGGCGTCGTCATGTCGAGAGCCGAAATGATTCCCGAAGCGTCCTTCGGATCGAATCCGGGGATTCCCATGCACTCCCAGTCCCCGGAAGCGCTCGGCAGGGCCGACATCGCGCTTCACGGTGTCTATGAGATCTCCAAGGTCCTGGTCATTCCGGGGCGGCTGGAGGTCATCCTGTCCAATGTCCTGACGCTGTTGTCGAGTTTTCTCGATATGGGGCATGGCACCATCGTCCTTCTGCGCGAGGACGGGAGCCCGCGCCTTCTGGTCGGCAGCGGCTGGTCGGGCGAGTCCGAGGAGGGCGGCCATTCCGACGGAGCGCCCTTCGGCCGGCTGCCTGAGCGGGCGGTGGGGCAGATCGTCGCGACCCAGATGCCGGTGGTCGTCCCGGACGTGGCCGCCAGTTCCCTGTTCGCCGGTTGCCGGGCGGATGACTGGGGGTTGGACGAGGGGCGGGTGTCCTTCATCGGGGTGCCGATCAAGGACCGGTCCCGCGTTGTCGGGACCTTGACCATCGACCGGATTCACGATGGCCGCGCCGGCTTCCGGGTCGATGAGGACGTCCGGTTTCTGGTGATGATCGCCAATCTGGTCGGTCAGACGGTCCGCCTGCAGGATCTCGTGGCGCGCGATCGCGAACGCCTGATGGAGGAACAGGGCCGTCTGGCCAAGGCGCTGGCCGGCCAGGATGGGGCGCGCGACGCGCGGCCGCAGGGCATCATCGGGTCCAGTGCCGCGATCCGGAGTGTCCTCGAAAAAATCTCGGTTGCGGCCCGCAGCAATTCCACCGTGTTGCTGCGGGGCGAATCCGGGACCGGTAAGGAACTTTTCGCGCGCGCCACCCACGATCTGTCGTCCCGTCGCAAGGGACCCTTCATCAAGCTGAACTGTGCCGCGCTACCCGAATCGGTTCTGGAGTCCGAGTTGTTCGGCCATGAAAAGGGGGCGTTCACCGGGGCCCTCTCCCAACGCAAGGGGCGTTTCGAGCTGGCCGATGGGGGGACCCTGTTCCTGGACGAGATCGGCGAGATTTCCGCCGCATTCCAGGCCAAATTGCTGAGAGTGTTGCAGGAGGGGGAATTCGAGCGGGTCGGTGGCATGCGCACGCTGAAGTCGGATTTCCGACTGGTGGCGGCCACCAACCGCAATCTCGAGGAGGCGGTCGCGCGCGGCGACTTCCGCGCCGATCTTTACTATCGCATCAATGTGGTGCCGATTTCCCTGCCGCCGTTGCGCGACCGGCCCGAGGATATCGGGCCGCTGGCCGAGGCCTTCGTGGCACGGTTCAATGAGGAGCACGGCACCCGGCTTACTCTGTCCGCATCGGCTCTCGCGGTGCTCAAAGCCTGCTGTTTTCCCGGCAATGTCCGCGAACTTGAGAATTGCGTTCGCCGGACCGCCACCCTGGCACGCGGTTCCATGATCGCCGCCGACGATTTCGCCTGTCGCAACGACACCTGTCTGTCCTCCCTGCTCTGGAAGGGACGGGAGGGGGGGCCCTCGCTGCCATCTCATCCCGCTCCGTTCGTGCGCGATCCGTCCGCGGTTTCTCCCGCCACGCCGGCGGCGAGCCCCCGCCCGGCGCCATCGCCACCGGGTCCGGATGATGCCTGGGACGCGCCCATCCTGTCCGGTCCCGGACCCGACGAGCGTGAGCGGATCCTGCGCGCAATGGAGACCGCGGGCTGGGTTCAGGCGAAGGCTGCCCGGCTTCTCAATCTGACCCCCCGTCAGATCGGCTACGCCCTGCGCAAATACGACATTCCGATCAAGCGGTTCTGATTCCCGACAGGAGTGTCGGGAACCCGACGGAACCGGCGGTGGCGTGACCCGCCAAGGTCGCCGGCTCCACCCCGGAAATCCCCGCCGGCCGGGGGGGCACTCCCCCGTCATGGCCGTGGCATGGCGTTTGCTGCGTCCCCTCTTTGCGGACAATCCGTTTCAGCAGGAGGGTGCCATGACACAGTTCATACCAGGGGGATATCGGCCGGCCATGGTGGCCGCCGTCTCGGGCAACCGGGCCCCGGGGGTCCCATGAAGGTCATGATCCGGCGTTCGCCCGAAAGCGGACTGTCCATCTATGTCCCCAAGAAGGATCTGGAGGAACCGATCGTCGAGACCGAGCGCGAGACCCTGTGGGGTGGCTGGGTGCGCATCGCCAACGGCTGGACGCTCGACCTGCCCGAGATGGCGGTGGATACGCCGCTGCCGGTGACGGTCAACGCCCGCAAGCGCGGCGGCGGGGAGGACGATCCATGACCGCCCTCGCGCCCGCCCCTGCTCCGGAGATCCTGTCCGGTGCCGCCGCGGTGGCCGCGCGCGCGGACTGGGGGCGGCGTCTCCGCCAGGGCGGGGCCGTTCCTTATCTCGGTCCCGGGCTGCTGCCGCCGGACGCTCCGGTGCCGACCACCCCGGAGGCTCTGGCCGGTCAGTTCGGCGCCAGGGTGGCGTTGCCGCGGCGCGCCAAAGGCAATGCCTGGGCGGCGGCCCAGCATATCGAAAGTACGCGCCATCGCAGAACCCTGTCGGCTCTGATGGCCGAGGCCTTCGCTGCGCCGGTCGTCCCGACCGCGGGGCATCGCGGTCTGGCGGCGCTCGGCCTGCCGCTGATTGTCGATAGCTGGTACGACGGGGCCATGCGAACGGCATTGACCGGGCGCGCGGACTGGGGCGAGGTCCAGGGAATCACCCGCGCCGGGCCGGGGGAGGATCAATGGTACCGGTTCTATGACGCAGGTGGAGCGCGCGTCGATGCGGACGCCGCGGCTGGGTGGCGGACGCTGCTTTACAAGCCGCACGGCAGCGTGGTTCCGGCAGGGAACTTCCTGATCTCGGATTCCGATTATGTCGAAACCCTGACCGAGATCGACATTCAGACCCCGATTCCCCCTGAGGTCCGTGACCGGCGACAGGGGCGCGACTTCCTGTTCCTGGGGTGCCGGTTCCATGACCAGTTGCTGCGCAGTTACGCCCGCCAGATCGGGAAACGGTCGGGGGAGCGCCCCGCCGCGCTGCTCGATCCCGAACAACTGAGCCGTAACGAGATGCGGTTCCTGGCCGGTCTTGGGGTGACCGCGATCAGCCTGCCGTCCGATCAGGCTCTCGATGTCCTTTTCGGTGCGGCCTGACTGTCGCGTTTCCCACCCGTTGTCGGGAGCGCGACAAACATAGTGCGTTGAATAAAAACAAAAAAATATGGCACGACAGTTGCGATGCCGTCTTTGAGTGATGACAACCCGCAAGCGAGGACCGGTCATGGATCCACTGACGGCACAGCAGGACGCGATCATGCAGGAGATTGCCCGCCACAAAGGGTGTGGCAGCGGCGGAGGCGACGGAAAAACGGGCTGCGGGTCGACGGCCGGACGCGACGACCTGCCTCCCGAGATCTGGGAGAAGGTCAAAAATCATCCCTGTTACAGCGAGGAGGCCCATCATCACTACGCCAGAATGCATGTGGCCGTCGCGCCGGCCTGCAATATCCAATGCAATTATTGCAACCGGAAATATGACTGTGCCAACGAGTCCCGCCCGGGGGTGGTCAGCGAGCGCCTGACGCCCGAACAGGCGGCCCGCAAGGTGGTCGCGGTCGCCTCCACCATTCCGCAAATGACGGTGCTCGGGATCGCCGGTCCCGGCGACCCGCTCGCCAATCCGGCCAAGACTTTCCGGACGTTCGAACTGGTGAGCAGGGCGGCGCCCGACATCAAGCTCTGTCTGTCGACCAACGGCCTCGCCCTGCCGGACCATGTCGACACGATCGCAGGGTTCAAGGTCGATCATGTCACGATCACCATCAATATGATCGATCCCGAGATCGGCGCCCGGATCTATCCCTGGGTGTTCTGGAACCACAGGCGCTACACCGGCGTCGAGGCGGCCCGGCTGCTCACGGCCCGGCAGTTGCAAGGGCTGGAAATGCTGACGGAGCGGGGCATCCTCTGCAAGGTCAACTCGGTGATGATTCCGGGCGTCAATGACCGGCATCTGATCGAGGTGAACCGCGCGGTCAAGGAGCGTGGCGCCTTTCTCCACAATATCATGCCGCTGATCTCCGCGCCCGAACATGGCACGGTGTTCGGCCTGACCGGGCAGCGTGGTCCGACCGCCCAGGAACTGAAGACCCTCCAGGACGCCTGCGAGGGCGGGGCGAATATGATGCGGCACTGCCGCCAGTGCCGTGCCGACGCGGTGGGATTGCTGGGAGAGGATCGCAGCGCCGAGTTCACCACCGACAAGATCATGGCGATGGACGTTTCTTACGATCTCGACGGACGCCGCGCCTATCAGGCCCGCGTCGAAGAGGACCGTCAGTCCCGGGTGGAGGCCAGGGAGGCGGAACTGAGAACGCTCGACGGCCATGGAGGGGCGTCCGGCGTCACGGTCCTGGTTGCGGTCGCCACCAAGGGATCGGGCCTGATCAATGAGCATTTCGGTCACGCCAGAGAGTTCCAGGTCTATGAACTGTCGGCGGCGGGCGCCAAATTCGTCGGCCACCGCCGTGTCGACCTCTATTGTCAGGGCGGCTATGGCGAGGAGGACAGCCTGGCCGGCATCATCAGGGCGATCAACGACTGCCATGCGGTGTTCGTCGCCAAGATCGGCGGATGTCCCAAAGCCGACCTCATCGCCGCCGGCATCGAGCCGGTCGACGGTTACGCCCACGACGATATCGCGACCTCCACCATCGCCTGGTTCAAGTCCTATCTGGACCGGATCGGGCGTGGCGAGATCGTCCATGCCGCGCGCGGCGACGCCCTGATCCGTCAGGGCGGCCTGATCGCCTTGCAGTCGCTCAATGTCGCTTAAAGCCCCTGACGGCGTTTGCGCCCGCCGGGGCGGATGCGCCTCATGAAACCCCTGGAAAGAGAGGGATGACCGTCATGGCGTTGAAAATCGTCGCATCGCAATGTACCGGATGTTCCGCCTGCGAGGCCGAATGTCCGAACCAGGCTATTTCCGAGAAGGCCGGGACCTTCATCATCAACCCGGCCAAATGCACCGAATGCATCGGTCATTATGACAACCCGCAATGCGCGGCGGTCTGCCCGGTGGACGATACCTGTGTGATCGACCCGGCGGTGCCGCGCTATCAGGCGGCGTCCTGAGGGAGGGATCGATGACCGCCATTGCCCGCGACAGCGACATCGTCGAATTGTCGGGTCCACCGGCCTTCGAATTCGGCCAGCGGGTCCGCGCCCGACGGACCGTCCGCAACGACGGCACCTATGCCGGTCGGGAGATCGGCGACATTCTGGCCCGCAAGGGGGAGGAGGGAATTGTCGTGCATATCGGGACATTCCTTCAGCAGTTCTACATCTACGGGGTCGAGTTTCCGGCCAGCGGCAACCGTGTCGGTATGAAGCGCCGGGAACTGGACCCCCTTGGCGGGTCCGATGAGGACGACGACCTGCCGCTGCCTTCCGGGGACCCGATTCCATGACCGCGCCGCGCCGTCCGCTTTACCAATGGGGCCAGCGTGTGCGGACGCTGTCGGAGCTCCGCAACGATGGTTCCTTCCCCGATGTTCCGCCCGAGGCCCTGCTGGCGCCGGCGGGATCCCGGGGCGAGATTGTTCAGGTCGGAACGCATGTCGACAGCGGCACGCCGGTTTATCTGGTGGAGTTCGACGATCAACGGGTGGTCGGCTGTTTCGAGGAGGAGATCGCGCCATGGTGAGCTCCGCACGCCGTCATGCCACCTCCGGCGGGTCCGCGATCGCGCTGGACAAATGCCGGATCCAGCGGGCGCTGGAGGACCGGCAACGCTACCGCTATGTGTCGCCCCGGGTGCGCGAGGTCGACGGCGGTTTCCTGATCGACAGTCCCTGTTGTTCGCGAACCGTCGATCCCGAGGGCGGCTATGTCGATATCGCCTTCCTGCGTCACGAACCCGATACGGGCGGATGGTGGCTCTACCGCAAGAATCATGCGATTGGCGAATGGGAGTGCGACAGCATCCACGCGAGGCTTGTCGATCTGCTCCGTCTGCTGTGCGGAGATCCTCTCCGGCGGTTCTGGCAATGAGGGATGCCCTCCCGCCACCGGCCGCTCCGGCGGAGGTTCCGATCATTGCGCTATCGGATCCCGATATCACGGCGGCGGAGTGCGACAGCGTCACACAGGCCCTGGCATCCCCGGCTTTGTCGGCCGGACCGGGTGTCGGGGCGTTCGAGGACGCTTTCGCGGCCAGCCTGGGGCGCAGGCACGCCATCGCCGTCACCAGTGGCTCGGCGGCCTTGTGGCTGCTGCTGCGCGCCATGGGGATCGGTGCCGGCGACGAAGTGGTCGCGGCGCCGTTTTCCTTCCGGGGCTGTGTGGATGCGGTCCGGCTTGCCGGCGCCCGTCCGGTGTTCGCGGATGTCGATTACTGGTCGGGGACCCTGGCGCCGGAAAAGGCCGCAGCCCGGATATCAGCCGCCACGCGCGCCATCCTGGCCGTCAATGTCAACGGGCACCCGGCCGACTGGACCGGGCTGCGGGCGCTGGCGGCGCGCCATGGCCTGCCTTTGATCGAGGATTCGTCGGAGGCCATCGGGTCTCGTCATCGGGGCGCGCTGGTCGGAACCTTCGGCGATGCCTCCATATTCGATTTCTCCCAGCCCTCGCCGGTGATCTCCGGCGAAGGCGGCATGGTGGTCACGGACGACGACGCCCTGGCGCGGACGATCCGCCAGTTGCGCGGTGGCGGGTCGGGTCGGGCCCGGCGATCCGGCGGGCCGGCGCTCGGGATCGCCATGAGCGACCTTGCCGCGGCTCTGGCGTGCGCCCAACTGCGGCGGCTGCCGGAAATTTTGGAAAAACGGCGCCGGGTCGAACTGTTCTATCGCGCCAAGGTCCGCTCCTTCGAGGGAATCAAGGACCCATATGTCGCGCCGGACGCGACGGAGGTGCACTGGTTTCTCTATGTCGTGCATCTCGGCACCCGGTTTTCGCGGGCAAGCCGGGACGCCATCATCGACGATCTCGCTGTCGCCGGGATCGAGGCGGCTCCCTATTGCCGGCCTCTCTCCCCGGGGCCGTCCGGCGCGCCGCCGGACAGCGTCCGGGAGTGTCCGGTTATGGCGAAGGTGGCCGACCGCGCCCTGGCGCTTCCCTTCCATACCCATCTCGATGCCGACCGCGTCGCCTTCATCGTTGAGACGATGAAGGACTCCTCGGTCAATGTCGGAGCCGGCGCCGCGATCTATCTCTGACCCATCCATGAAAGGAGCCGCTTATGTCCATGGTCACGATCCTTCCGTCCGGCAAAACCATCGAAGCGGGCGAGGGGGACTCCCTGTTGTCCGTCATCCTCCGGGCCGACGGCGGATTTTCGCATAAATGCGAGGGAAAGGCGTCCTGCGGAACCTGTCACGTCTTCGTTCACGGCGGCCGGAAGGGATTGTCCCGGATCGCCCGCGAGGAGAACGACAAGCTCGATACGCTGATCGGCGTCGGGGCGAAGTCCCGCCTCGCCTGCCAGGCCCTTGTCCTGGGAACAGAGGATGTGACGGTCGAACTCCTGAGCTTTGCCTCGGGGATCTGACGGCGGGGGGCTTCCTGGTGCCGGGCCATGCGCCGCGTGACCGGGGGCATAACCGGACTCCAGGCATTGTCTGGGATATCCCATTGATATATCCCAACGTGGGATATACACTGCGTTCCGTCAAATGCCGAGGCGTCTCATGGCCAGAACAACGCTTTTTCAGAGCAATCGATCCCAGGCCGTCCGGCTTCCGAAAGAGGTGGCATTTCCCGAAGGGGTGCGAGATGTCGCCATCCTGAGGGACGGAGCACGCCGGATCATCGTTCCTGCCACGGCGGTTTGGGACGATTTTTTTGCGGCCCCCGGTATCGATTTGCCGGAGCGAAATCAGCCGGCCATGCAGGATCGCGAGAGTTTCTGACGTGCTCCGCTACATGCTCGATACCAATCTCTGCATCCGCGTCCTGCGTGACCGGCCGGCGGGCCTTCGGGAACGTTTCAACATCGAGGCCGCGTCGCTCTGCATTTCGACGATAACGTTGGCGGAATTGTTCTATGGTGCGGAGAGGTCAGTTAAGCCCGCCGAAAACCGGGCGCAGGTTGAGGCCTTCGCCGCACGGCTTGACCTGTTGCCGTTCGACCATGCGGCGGCTGCGCATTTCGCAGATATAAGGGCCGATCTCGAACGGAAGGGGCAGGTCATCGGTCCTTACGATTTGATGATTGCCGGTCATGCGCGAAGCCTTGGACTGGTGGTGATTACAGGTAATCTCGGGGAGTTCAGGCGGGTCGATGGTTTGCGGTCGGAAGACTGGCTCGCCAATCCGTGAGGTTCAATAAAACCGAAGTCCGCAGGCCTCTGCGCAACCTGATGGAAGCGGCCCACGCCGGCACCTATTGTCCGGCACTGTAGGGAAGCGCCACCCAGCGATAGCCCTCGGGGGCCGCCGCGACATGTCCCAGGCCGGGGAAGGAGATATGGGCGGCGCCCACCAGGATGCCGTCCCGGGCCGTCCGTTCCAGGAGCGCCTCGCGGGCCGCGGTCGCCGCCGCCCGGTCGACATCGTAGTCGATGGTCACGGCCGGATCGGCGAACTGTACCTCCGCCAGATGGATGGTGTCGCCCCACAACAGCAGGGTCTCTCCCTTGCTGTCGATCCGGTAGGCGGTATGGCCGGGGGTGTGGCCGTAGGATGGAACGGAGCGGATTCCCGGAAACAGTTCGGTTTCGCCGTCGAAGGTCCGGAGGCGCCCGGCCGCGACATAGGGGTCGAGAGTGGCGTGGGACTGGAGGATGGTCTGTGCCAGGGCCGGATGGGTTTTGATGGCGTCCGGCCCCAGCCAGAAATCGGCGTCGCGGCGGTCCACATAGACGACGGCGTTGGCAAAGACCGGTTTTCCGCCGATGCTGAGGCCGCCGGAATGGTCGCCATGGATATGGGTCAGTAAAATCGCGTCGATCTGGTCGGGCCGGTATCCGGCCGCGGCGAGATTGGCGGTCAGCAATCCGCCCGATCGCGCGCCGAACAATTCGCCCGCGCCGGTATCGACCAGGATGAGATGGGCGCCGGTATTGATCAGGAAGCAGTTGATGGACAGCTCCAGGGGCAGGGGTTGATGGGCCTTCGCCAGGGCCTGCCGGATCTCCTCCGGCTTGCTCATGATCTCGTCGACCGGGCGTCTGGCCGTGCCGTCGGACAGGACTGTGACCTCGTCCGCGCCCAACATCAGCCGATAGAAGCCGGGAGCCTGGGTCCGCACCTGCGCCGGGGCGGCCTGGGCGCCGGCGATGCCGAACAGCAGCAGCACGAACAGACAGGGAATACGCAGCATGATCTGGTTCTCCGGATGGTCTCCGGTCCGCTCCCCGTCAGGATCGTCCCTTGGGAAATTGGGCCGGAATGGCGTCCAGTGAGACGCTAATGGATCGTCATTGCCTTGATTAGTCATGAAAATCGGTAAAGACTGGGCCATTTATGGAACAATAATCGGGGATCTGGTGCCATGGCGGTGGATCCGGGCGACGCCCTGGCGTTCGTGACCGTCGTGCGGGAAGGCGGTTTTACCGCGGCGGCGCGCAAGATGCGGGTGCCGAAAACCACGCTCAGCCGGCGCGTCCGGGTCCTGGAGGCGGCGCTGGGCGTTCGTCTGCTGAACAGGACGACGCGCCGTCTGGCTCTGACCGAGGCGGGAACGATCTATTTCCGTCATTGCGATCCCCTCGCGCGGGGGTTCGCCGACGCCGAAGCCGCTGTCGGGCAATTGCTCGGGGCGCCGCGCGGCTGGCTCAGGATCACCGCGCCGCAGTCGCTGGTGGAAAATCTGCTGTCGGAGGTCATTGCCGATTTTCTGGTCCTCTATCCCGACATTCGGGTCGATCTTTCGCTCAGCCACCAGCCGGAGGACATCGTGGCACGCGGTCAGGATATCGCCCTGCGGATGGGGCCGGTGTCCGACACATCGCTGGCGGCCCGGCGGCTGGCCGTCTTTCCCAATCGCGTCTATGCGGCGCCGGCCTATCTCGCCCGGTGGGGACAGCCGGAGCATCCGGGCGACCTGATCTCGCATCGCGCGCTGGCGACCCGGGTCGCTGTCCGCGGGGGCGGATATGCCTGGCCGATGCGCGCCGGGCCAACGGCTTTGGCGGATTTTCCCGTCGATCCGGTGATGGTGGCCGACGATCCCGAAGTTCTGAAAGCGCCCTTGCTGGCGGGCCTCGGGCTGATGATGGCGACGGACCTGATCATGCGCCGGCTGGTAGCCGGGGGACAGGTCCGGCCGGTCCTGGACGGCTGGGTGGGGCGTTGTCCGGAATTGCATGCGATCTTTCCGCAAGGTCCGGTTCAGCCGCCGAAACTTCGAGCCTTTGTCGACTTCCTGGTCGCAAGGCTGGGAGTCAGGACCTTGCCAATTCTTGCCTGATCATCCAGATTTTGATGCCGGGACGACAGTCGTTCCCTGTGACCGGAGGGATGTTTGAACGCGATGACCCATGGGGATGCCCGTCCCGGACCCGAAGACGGGATTGAGGTCGGGGCCGGGCCGACGGGGCTGGCCGCGCTGGTCCGCATGATCGGGCGCCATGCCGGTGAGGACGGAGCCCATCCGACCGCGATTCCCCGACTTTTCCTGCATCGCGAATCGCAGCCGACGCCGCCGGCGCATCTGATCTATGAACCCTGTGTCTGCTTCGTGGCGTCCGGTCGCAAGCAGCTTCTGGTCGGTGACGAGGTTTATGCCTACGACCCTGAACACTATCTCGTGGTGTCGGTCGATATTCCGGTTCTGGCGCGGGTGGCCGACGCGTCGTCCCGGGATCCGCTTTTGTGCGTCCGCCTGGAGCTTGATCCCGCCGTCATCGGCGCGTTGATGCTGGATGGTCGAATTCCCCGGGCGGACCGCGAACAGACGGGGCTGGCGTTATCGGTCAGCCGGATGACGCCGGACCTCGTCGATGCCTGTTGCCGGTTGATGCGCCTGCTGGACAGTCCGCGCGACATTCCGGTGCTGGCCCCCATGATCGAGCGGGAAATCCTTTACCGGCTGCTGCTGGGCGAGCAAACCGCCCGGATGACGCAGATCGCCTTCGCGGACAGCCGGCTGCAACAGATCAACCGGGCCATTGCCCTGATCAAGGCCGGGTTCCGCGAGCCCATCTGCGTCACCGAACTGGCCTCCGTCGCCGGCATGAGCCGGTCCGCGTTGCACCATCATTTCCGGTCCGTCACCGGCCAGACCCCGCTTCAGTATCAAAAGCAGCTCCGTCTCCAGGAGGCGCGGCGCCTGATGCTGGGGCAGACCATGGACGCGGCCATGGCCGGCCATCTGGTCGGTTATGAAAGCCCGTCGCAGTTCAGCCGGGAATACCGGCGCCTGTTCGGCGCGCCGCCGCTTCAGGATATCGCGGCATTGCGGGCATTCGACGCGCGGACGGACGACGGCCGGGCGGCCTGAGCCGGGGTATGAATTTTTTAGTAGACGACCGGTCTATTTGTGATATTGTCGCCGCCATGAAAACCTCGCATCCGTCCACCGACGTCCGTCACCATATTCTGGAAACCGCGCAGCGCCTGATGGGGCAGCGGGGATTCACGGCTGTCGGTCTCAGCGAACTGCTGAAGGCGGCCGATGTTCCGAAAGGGTCCTTCTATCATTACTTCGAATCGAAGGAAGTGTTCGGAGAGGCCCTTCTGGAGAATTATTTCGCCATCTACCAGGAGAACCTGAACGCCATGCTGGCGCCTGGGAAAGGGTCGGCGGCCGAGCGGCTGATGTCCTACTGGTCCTTGTGGAGCGAAACCCAGGCCAGCCACGACCCCGACGGGAAATGCCTGGCCGTGAAGCTGGGGGCGGAGGTCTGCGACCTGTCCGATGCCATGCGGAGCGCGTTGCAACGCGGAATGCAGGGCATCATCGGCCGGCTGGCCCGCGCCATTGGCGAAGGGCAGGCGGACGGATCGCTGATGGCCGCCGAAAAGCCGGATGCTTTGGCTGAAACGCTTTATTTCCTGTGGCTTGGGGCCTCTCTGATGGCAAAGGTGTCCCATGACCGGATGCCGATGATCCGGGCCCTTGCCACCACCCGCCGCCTGCTGGGAATTTCCGGCCCCGACGCCTGATTCCGACGCTTGATCCCGGCCCGCCGGGCCGGGCGGACAGTGGCTTGGGGGCGAATATCCAGTCAGGGCGCCCTTGTCTGTGATTGCAATAGAGACGACCGGTCTACTCTAGTCGACCGGTCTAATAGGGAGATCGTCATGCAGTCTTTCGAGTTTTATAATCCGACCCGGATTGTGTTCGGCCCGGGAACCGTCCCCCGGCTGGACGATCTGGTTCCGGCCGAGGCACGGGTCCTGGTGCTGCTGGGCGGCAGCAGCGCCCGCAAGAACGGAACGCTGGAGGAGGTGAGGACCGCGCTGGGTGCGCGCGAGGTGGTCCTGTTCGAGGGGATCGAGCCGAACCCCACTTACGAGACTCTGATGCGGGCCGTGACGCTGGTCCGGGAACGGGGGATCGATTTCCTGCTCGCGGTGGGCGGCGGTTCCGTCATCGACGGCACCAAATTCGTCGCCGCCGCCGCCCTGTTCGACGGCGATCCCTGGACCATTCTGGAAAGCTTCGGCCAGGCGGTGACGAAGGCTCTGCCGTTCGGTTGCGTGCTCACCCTGCCGGCGACCGGATCGGAAATGAACAATGGGGCGGTCATCACCCGCCGCGAGACGGTCGCAAAGCTGCCCTTCCTCAGCCCCCATGTCTTTCCCCGGTTCTCGATCCTCGATCCCGACAAGACGCGGACGCTTCCGGTTCGCCAGCTCGTCAACGGCGTCGTCGACGCGTTCGTTCATGTGATCGAGCAGTATCTCACCTTTCCCGCCGGCGCCGTCCTGCAGGACCGGTTCGCCGAAGGCCTGTTGCAGACCCTGATCGGGATCGGGCCGGACATGCCGGGAGATCCCGGCGATGACGCCCGCGGCGCGCTGATGTGGGCCGCGACCCTGGCCTTGAACGGGCTGATCGGCGCCGGGGCGCCGCAGGACTGGTCGACCCATATGATCGGCCACGAACTGACCGCGCTTCGCGGTATCGACCATGCCAGGACCCTGGCGGCCATCCTGCCGGCCAATCTCCGGGTCCGTCGCGACGCCAAGCGGGCGAAGCTTCTGCAATACGCGGCCCGGGTCTGGGGCATCACCGATGGTCCGGAAGACCGGCGGATCGATCTCGCCATCGAACGGACGCGCGCCTTTTTCGAAAGCCTGGGAGTCGAGACCCGGCTGTCCAGTCTGGGGGTTCCCGCATCGGACATCGATGTCCTGGTCGGTCAGCTTGAGGCCCATGGCATGACAGCCCTGGGGGAGAGCCATGACGTCACCCCCGCCCTCAGCCGCCAAATTCTGGAAACCGCTTTTTGACCGTTTCCCGTGTGAAAAGGAGTTCCCGAGATGAAAATACTTGTTGTCCTGACGTCCCATGACCGCCTGGGCGATACCGGAGAAAAGACCGGGTTCTGGCTGGAGGAGCTGGCCGCGCCCTACTACGTCTTCAAAGACGCCGGGGCTGAGGTGGTTCTGGCGTCGCCCGGGGGGGGGCGGGCGCCCCGGGCTCCCAAAAGCGGCCTTGCCGACTTTCAGACCGGGGCGACACGCCGTTTCGACGCCGATCCGGCGGCCGGGGCCGCTTTGGCCGCGACGCGGCGGCTGGCCGGCGTCTCCCTCGCCGGTTTCGACGCCCTGTTCTTTCCGGGCGGGCATGGTCCGCTTTGGGATCTGGCGGAGGATCCGGCCTCGATCGCCCTGATCGAGGCTGCCGTCCGGGATGGTGTGCCGGTCGGCGCGGTGTGCCACGCGCCTGGCGTGTTCCGTCATGCCAAAGCGGCGGACGGGCAGCCTCTGGTCCGGGGGCGGTCTGTCACCGGCTTTTCCAATTCCGAGGAGGACGCTGTCGGTCTGACCGCCGTGGTGCCGTTTCTCGTCGAGGACATGCTGAAGGGCCATGGCGCCCGTTATTCCAAAGGGGCCGACTGGCAGCCCTATGTCGTCGAGGACGGTCGCCTGATCACCGGCCAGAACCCGGCATCCTCGGAGGCGACGGCCCAGGCTCTGCTCCGGCAACTGCGCTGAGGCCGGCAACGGCCGCCCCATTCCACAGCCGGTCCGGTCCCCGGGGCTTGTCGCGGAAAAAATCGCTTCAAGTTCCAGGTTTTTCAATTCTGGGGTTTTCAGTCCCGGGGTTTCGTGTGGCGCTTCCGCTCCGTTCCGGCGGGTTCGGACGCCGCTCAGGTTTTAAAGGCCTGCGGATCCATTCACGGATCAACAGGCCACAAGGAGAGACACCATGGCCGCATATGTCGTTTTCCTGCGGGAGGAAACAACCGACCCGGAGGAGTTGCATCGTTATCGCGAACTGGCGTCACGGGCGCGCGACGGGCACGACCTGACGCCCGTGGCCTATTACGGCGATCTGGAGGTGTTGGAGGGGCCGTCCTTCGAGGGTGCGGTGATCCTTCGCTTTCCCGATGCCGATGCGGCCAGGGCCTGGTATCGCAGCCCGGCCTATCAGGACGCGATGCGCCACCGCGTCGCCGGATCCCGGTCCCGGGCATTTCTGATCGAGGGCGTCCCGGACGCCACCTCCACCCATCCGTCCCAATCCCCCAGCCGGTCCTGACGACCAGGGAGCAGCACAATGGCTTACCAAAGTATCAATCCCTACAATGGGGAACTGTTGCAGATTTTTCCTGACGCCACCGACGCCGAAGTCGCCCGGGCCATCGACGACGCCCATCGGGCGTTTCTGTCCTGGCGCGGAACAGCCTTCGCGGAGCGCGGCGCCATCCTTCAGCGGGCCGCGGGGCTTCTGCGCGAGCGGGCCGACCGCTATGCCCGGATCCTGACGCTGGAAATGGGCAAGAGGATCGGGGAGGCTTTGGCCGAGGTGGAGATCTCGGCCGGGATTTTCGACTATTACGCCCGCCATGCCGAAACCCTCCTGGCGCCGGAAAAGCTGCCGGTCGCCGATCCGTCGGAGGGTGACGCCATGCTGGTCCATGAGCCGCTGGGCGTGATCCTTGCCATCGAGCCCTGGAATTTTCCCTTTTATCAGGTGGCGCGCATCCTGGCCCCGCAACTGGCGGCGGGAAACACGATGTTGCTGAAGCATGCCTCCAACGTTCCGCAAAGCGCGGCGGCCTTCGAAAAACTGATGCGGGATGCCGGTCTGCCGGCCGGGGCGTTCCGCAATCTCTACGCCACCCGCCACCAGATCGAGACCATCCTGAACGACCCGCGCGTCCATGGCGTGGCCCTGACCGGATCGGAAGGGGCCGGGGCGGTCGTCGCCGCCCAGGCCGGCAGGGCGCTCAAGAAATCGACGCTGGAGCTGGGTGGCGCCGACGCCTTTGTGGTCCTGGAGGATGCCGATCTCGGCAAGACGGCCAACTGGGCGGTGTTCGGCCGCCATTGGAACGCCGGTCAGGTCTGCATCTCGTCCAAGCGTCTGATCGTCGTCGATGCGGTTTATGACGCCTTCCTCAGCCGCTATACCGAGGGTGTCGCCGCCTTGCGGGCCGGTGATCCCTTCGATCCCGCCACCACCCTGGCCCCGCTGTCGTCGCGGCAGGCGGCCGACGAACTCCGTGAAAAGATCCAGGAGGCGGTTCTGCACGGCGCCACCGCCACCGAGGTCGGCCCCAAGGTTCCGGACGCGGGCGCCTTTCTTCAGCCGACCCTGCTGACCGATGTCGCTCCCGGCAATCCCGCCTATCACCAGGAATTCTTCGGGCCGGTCTCGATGATCTTCCGCGCCAGGGACGAGGATGACGCGATCCGCATCGCCAATGATTCGCCCTTCGGTCTCGGCGGGTCCGTGTTCACCGCCGATGCGGCCCGGGGCGCCCGGGTGGCCCGCCGGATCTCCACCGGCATGGTGTTCGTCAATCATCCGACGTCGGCCAAGGCCGATCTGCCCTTCGGCGGAATTCGCCGGTCCGGTTACGGCCGGGAACTGATCGGGCTCGGCCTCAAGGAGTTCGTCAACACCAAGCTGATCGACATCGTCGACATCGACGCGCCGTTCTGACCCTGACCGGTGTGGTGAAAAGCCGGAGGACGTGGGCGGGGGGCATCCCGTCCATGGCCGGGTTCAACAACGGATTGCCCGGCTTCCCGACGACGTCGGCGCCGGCGTCCGGGGGGGTGAAAAAAAAGCAGTGGCGCAGGCCTCCGCGCCTGTGCTCAGGCGGAGCCGAAATTCAGAAATTCCGCCGCTGTCGCGGCGGAGGGCGGGGGGGGGGGGCGGGCCGCAGGTGGGGGGGCGGGGACGACTCCGGCGGGGACGCCGGAGCCACTGGTGGCCTTCCGTCACACGCTCTCCCGTCCGCTGGCCGGGGCCTCCTCGATGATCGCGACGGCCCGGGTCCAGCCGGCGGATGCTCCCCGGATCTTGTGGGGAAAACAGGACACAAGGAACCCGTCCGGGGGAAGCGTCTCCAGGTTGTGGAGCTTTTCCAGATGGCAATAGCCGATGTCGCGGCCCGCCCGGTGCCCTTCCCAGATCAGGCCGGGATCGCCGGTTTGGGCGAATTCGCGCGCCGTGTGGACGAAGGGCGCGTCCCAGCTCCAGCCATCGGTTCCCGTCACGCGGACGCCGCTTTCCAACAGGAACAGGGTGGCCTCCCGGCCCATCCCGCAGCCGGCGGCGACGTATCCGGGATCGCCATAAAGACGGCCGGCGCGCGTGTTGACCAGCACGATCTCAAGCGGTTTCAGGACATGGCTGATACGGTCCAGCTCCGTCCGGACATCCGCGACGGTCGCCACATAGCCGTCGCCGAAGCCGGTGAAATCCAGTTTGACGCCCGGCTGGAAACACCACTCCAGCGGCACCTCGTCAATGGTGGCGGCCCGCTCCGCGCGTCCCGACGCCCGGTTCATGGTGCTGTGAAAATGGTAGGGGGCGTCGAGATGGGTGCCGTTGTGGGTGCTGAGTTGGACGAATTCGATCGCCCAGCCTTCGCCGTCGGGCAGATCGTCCGTCGTCAGTCCGGGGAAAAAGGACAGGATCTGATCGACGGTCGCATGATGGTCGAGATAGCGAATCCTGGGGCCGAAGCCGGGAGGGTCGGACAGAACGTCGTTTTCGAGGGGAATCGACAGATCGACGAATCGGCGGGGCATGGCGGCTTGTCCCTTTCATGGAGAGGTTCCATCCATTGTCACTCTTGTGAAAGAGGGATCTTCCCGTTCAGATTGCAAGCCGACCTGTCACCGTACGGTTGAAAATCCGTTCCAACGTCCGGAATCCGGACGTTGGAACGGACGATCCGGCCGGAATCCGGACGCCGCCCCAAGGGGGAGTCCCGTCCGGATTGTTTCATGCGCCCGATAATGGCGGCCCGGGCGGTTCTGGTCCCGATCTTGCTTCGGGTTCTGATCCGGACGATGCCCGGACGGTGCCGCGGTCCCCCTGGCTTTTCCCGGGGAGGGACCGGCCCCCCTCCGCCACGGATCCATTCCCCTGCATCCGGGTGTCGGGATGGACCATCAAGGGGAGCAAAAATCTCCCGCCGGTTCCTTACAACCGGGGGGCGGGGCCACAAAATAAGAAAGTGCATCCGTGATTCCCGGAGAGGACAACAAGCGGATCACTGGGGAGGACCGTGCCATGGCCCGTGACGCGGCCGTCGGCCAATCCGCCGACGGCAAGGACCGGGCGACGATGGTCGCCTGGGAAAAATTTCTTTCCGGCGACGGCATGCCACACGATGCCGTCCGCCGGATGATCGAGGACTCATGGCGCCGCTGCCTGGATCAGGGGGTCAACCCGATCCGGTCCGCCGCGCCGCTCGCCGTGGACGAGGAGGGGCTGCGCGCGTTGCGCGACAGCCACCGCGATCTGGTCGACGCCGCCCGCCCGGTCATGGCGCAGGCCCGCGAATTCCTGGCGGAATCGGGCACCATGATGATCCTGACCGATCCGGCCGGGGTCATTTTGTGGATCGAGGGCGATCCCGGCGTCAAGGACAATGCCCGTGGCATTCAGCTTGTTCCCGGGGCGCTGTGGAAGGAGGGGGCGAGCGGGACCAACGCCATCGGCACCGCCCTGGCGTCGGGACAACCCGTCCAGATCTGCGCCGCCGAGCATTTCTGCGAGGGGATCAAGCGCTGGACCTGTTCGGCCAGCGTCATCCGCGACCCCTATGATTCCCATAGTCTCGGGGCGCTCGACATCTCCGGCCTCAGCGGCAGTCACACCACGCACTGTCTGGCCCTGGCGATGGCGGGGGCGGGGAGGATCGAGTCCCGGCTCGCCGCGCTGGAAATGGAAAAGCGCGCGCGTCTTCTTGACGTGACCCTGGGTCACGCGAAGCGCTGGGGCGATGGCGGCCTGGTGATTTTCGACCGCCGGGGGCGTCTGGTGCGGGCCAATGACAAGGCCGGCTTGTTTCTCGACAGCCTGGGGCTGGACCTTTCGGGGTGGAGCAGCATCGGGATCGACGCGGCGGCCGGAGCGGACCAGGGACGCCCCCTGCCGGACTGGGTTCAAAGCGACTGGCTGGAACCGGTGATCGACCGCGACGAGCGTTTGGGAACGGTTCTCGCGATTCCCCTGTCGAAACGATGGAGTCCGTCCGGGGTGCCGTCCCCGATGGCCCCGGGAGCCCCGTCCGGGCCGGCGGGAGCGGTCGGCGCCGGCGATCCCATTGGCGCCATCGTGGGCGACAGTCCCGTCCTGACACGGGTCAAGAATCGCGCCCGGCAACTGGCCCGGATCCCGGTTCCCGTCCTGCTGCTGGGGCCGACCGGCGCCGGCAAGGAGGTGTTCGCCCGTGCCCTGCACCGGGCGGGTCCCCGCGCGCCGGGGCCCTTCGTGCCGATCAATTGCGGCAGCATGACCCGCGACCTGCTGGCCTCCGAACTGTTCGGCTATGTGGACGGCGCCTTTACCGGCGCCCGCAGGGGAGGGCAGGCGGGAAAGTTCGAGGCGGCCGATGGCGGCAGTCTGTTCCTGGACGAGATCGGCGAGATGCCGCTTGATCTGCAAGCCCATTTCCTGCGGGTGCTGGAGGAGGGGGAGGTCTACCGTCTGGGGGAAAACACCCCCCGCAAGGTGAGGGTCAGGGTCATGGCGGCGACCAATCGCGACCTGCGGGCCGAGGTGGCGGCGGGAAATTTCCGCATGGATCTCTATTACCGTCTGGCCGTGACCGTGTTGCATCTGCCGGGACTGGCCGACCACCGCGAGGATATTCCCCTGCTGGTCCGTCATTTCGTCGATCAGGTGGCGGCCCGCCATGGCGTGCCCGCGACCTATCCGGACGAGGAGGTGATGGCGGTTCTTGCTGCCTATTCCTGGCCGGGCAATGTCCGGGAGTTGCGCAATGTGGTTGAGGGCATGGTTTTGCTGGCCCAGGCGGACACCCTGACCCTGGACGATCTTCCCCCCGAAATCCTGGGGGAGCCGGGGCCGGTCTATCCGGACGTGGCGGGGGCCGGACCCCCGGTCGTCATGTCCGGGGGCGCCCGGGCGGCAACCGCGGTGCGCCTGGTCGACGCCGAGCGGTCATCGATCCTGGCCGCGGTGCGGGCGGAGGGCGGCAATTTCACCCGCGCGGCGCGACGCCTCGGTATCGCCAAAAGCACGCTTTACGAAAAAATGAAACGGCACGGCCTCGACCGGTACGTCATCGGGTCCGGACCGGCGGCTTCCTGACCCGCCCCGGGGGGGGGGGGGGGGGGGGGGGGGGGGGGGGGGGGGGGGGGGGGGGGGGGG
>WASQ01000047.1:0-30358 GCA_009712185.1 Telmatospirillum sp.
CCCGGCGGCGGGGTCGCGGCGGGGGGGGGCGGCGGGTGCGGTCGCGAAGATCGCCGGATCACTTTAAAATATCTTTTTTAATCAGCATGTTAATCAAGGTCTCACGATTGGCACGGGGCTTGCCCCTGTGATCGGTGGACAGGGGCGGTCCCGACCGTCCGACCCTGCCGCCAACACGAACCAATCGGAGGAAACCCGTGGGACATCAGCATATTCCCATCCAGGTCATGGGCATCGATGCCGGCGGCACGATGACCGATACCTTCTTTGTCCGCGCCGACGGACGTTTCGTCGTCGGCAAGGCCCAGAGCAACCCGGGCGACGAGTCCGTCGCCATCTTCAATTCCTCCGTCGACGCGCTGGAGCATTGGCAGCGTGGTGTCGACGACGTCTATCCCGAGCTGGTGACCTGCGTCTATTCGGGCACCGCCATGCTGAACCGCATTCTGATGCGCAAGGGGCTCGATGTCGGTCTGATCTGCAACAAGGGATTCGAGCAGATCCATTCCATGGGCCGGGCTCTGCAAAGCTACCTCGGCTATGCGCTGGAGGATCGCATCCATCTCAATACCCACCGCTATGACGATCCCCTGGTGCCGGTGTCGCGCACCCGGGGCGTGACGGAACGCACCGACGTCCAGGGGACCATCGTCATTCCACTGCGCGAGGAGGAGGTCCGCGTCGCCACCCGCGAGCTGGTGGAGCAGGGGGCGCAGGCGATCGTCATCTGCCTGTTGCAATCGCACAAGAACGAGACCAACGAACAGCGCGCCCGCGATATCGTGACGGAGGAGCTGGCGCGGCTTGGCGTCGATATCCCCGTGTTCGCGTCGGTCGACTATTACCCGTCGCGCAAGGAAAGCCACCGGATGAACACGACCATCCTGGAGGCCTATGGCGCCGAACCCTCGCGCCAGACCCTGAAAAAGGTGAGCGAGCGGTTCCGCCGCCACGGCGCCCGCGTCGATTTGCGGGTCATGGCGACCCACGGCGGCACCATTTCCTGGCAGGCGCGGGAACTCGCCCGGACCATCGGGTCCGGACCGATCGGCGGCGTGATCGGGTCGCGGTTGCTGGGCGAGGCCCTGGGCTATGACAATATCGCCTGCTCCGATATTGGCGGCACCAGTTTCGACGTGGCCCTGATCACCAAGGGCAATTTCGCCATCAAATCGGATCCCGATATGGCCCGCCTTGTCCTGTCGCTGCCGCTGGTGGCGATGGATTCGGTGGGCGCCGGAGCGGGAAGCTTCGTCCGCCTCGACCCCTACAGCCGGTCCATCAAGCTTGGCCCCGACAGCGCCGGCTACCGGGTCGGCACCTGCTGGCCGGAAAGCGGTCTCGACACCGTCACCGTGTCGGACTGCCATGTGGTGCTGGGCTATCTCAATCCATTGAACTTCCTGGGCGGGGCGATCCGCCTCGACGTCGATCGCGCGCGCCGGCATATCGAGGAACAGATCGCGCGTCCGCTGGGGCTTTCGGTCGAGGACGCCGCGGCGGGCGTCATCGAGCTTCTGGACCTGACCCTGTCGGAATATCTGCGCGCCAACATCAGCGCCAAGGGGTACAACCCCGCCGATTTCACCTGCTTCTCCTATGGCGGCGCCGGTCCGGTCCATACCTATGGCTATACCGGCGGGGTCGGGTTCAAGGATGTGGTGGTGCCCGCCTGGGCGGCCGGCTTCTCGGCCTTCGGCTGCGCCTGCGCCGACTTCGAATACCGCTATGACAAGTCGGTCGACCTCGGGGTACCGCAATTCGCCGAGGACGGGAGGAAGGAAAACGCCTGCGCGTCGTTGCAGGAGGCCTGGTCCGAACTGGCCGTCAAGGTCATCGGCGAGTTCGTCAACAACGGCTTCAGTCCCCAGGATGTGATGCTGATCCCGGGTTACAAGATGCAGTATATGGGCCAGCTCAACGATCTTGAGATCGTCTCGCCGGTGTCGCGGGCGGCCAGCGCCGCCGACTGGGACGCCATCGTCGCGGCGTTCGAGGCCACTTATGCCCGCGTCTATGCCAGTTCCGCCCGTTCGCCCGAACTGGGGTTCTCGATCACCGGGGCCATTCTGCGCGGGACCGTGGCGACCCAGAAGCCCGTCCTGCCGGAAGACCCGGACGCCGGTCCGGTCCCGCCGGAGGAGGCGCGTCTCGGCACCCGTCCGTTCTACCGGCACAAGCGCTGGGTGGATGCGGTGATCTGGCGGATGGAGGCGTTGCGGGCCGGCAACCGGATCACCGGCCCCGCCATCATCGAATCGGATGCCACCACCTTCGTCGTCCCCGACGGATTTGAAACCACGATCGACAAGCACCGCCTGTTCCATCTCCGGGACGCGCGGCAGGGAGAACGGGCATGAACAGGATCACCCCCAATGAGGCGGCCGGCGGCATCCCCGGGCGGGATCTGCTGGGAAACGGGCAGACGCTGAAACAGTATCGCGACGGGATCGTCCGGCGCACGCGGGAGACCGGCCATTACAACGGGCTCCAGGCGCTGGAACTGCGTGACCGCGACCCGATCGGCTATGAGAAGCTGTTCTCGAAACTGCGCGGCGGCCTGGTTCACGCCCGTGAGACCGCGAAGAAGATCGCCGCCAGCCCGATTGTCGAGCAGGAAGGAGAGCTGTGCTTCACGCTCTACAACGCGGCGGGCGACTGCGTGCTGACCTCGACCGGCATCATCATCCATGTCGGCACCATGGGCGCGGCGATCAAATATATGATCGAGAACGGATGGGAACATAACCCGGGCATCAATCCCGGCGACATGTTCACCACCAACGATTGCGCCATCGGCAATGTCCATCCCTGCGACATCGCCACCATCGTCCCGATCTTCTGGGAGGAAAGGTTGATCGGCTGGGTCGGCGGCATCACCCATGTCATCGACACCGGCGCCGTCACCCCGGGATCGATGTCGACCGGACAGGTCCAGCGGTTCGGCGACGGCTACATGGTCACCTGCCGCAAAACCGGCGTGAACGATACGCCGCTGAAGGACTGGCTGCATGAATCGCAGCGCTCCGTCCGCACGCCGAAATACTGGATTCTGGACGAACGGACCCGGATCGCCGGTTGCCACATGATCCGCGATCTGGTCGAGGAGGTGATCCGGGCCGACGGCATCGAGGCCTATGAGAAATTCGCCTTCGAGGTGATCGAGGAGGGACGCCGGGGGCTGTTGAGCCGGATCAAGGCCATGACCCTGCCCGGCATCTACCGCAAGGTGTCCTTCGTCGACGTGCCCTACAAGCATCCCGACGTGCAGGTGTCCTCGGCCTTCGCCAAGCTTGATTCCATCATGCATTCCCCCTGCGAGATGACCATTCGCGGCGACGGAAGCTGGAAGCTGGACTTCGAGGGGGCGAGCCGCTGGGGCTGGCATACCTTCAACGCCCATCAGGTGGCCTTCACCTCGGGAATCTGGGTGATGATGTGCCAGACCCTGGTGCCGACGCAACGCATCAACGACGGCGCCTATTTCGCCACCGATTTCCGGCTTCCGAAGGGCGTCTGGTGCAATCCCGACGACCGCCGCACCGGCCACGCCTATGCCTGGCATTTCCTGGTGTCCGGCTGGGCGGCGCTGTGGCGCGGCCTGGGACAGGCCTATTTCAGCCGGGGCTATCTTGAGGAGGTCAATGCCGGCAACGCCAATACGTCGAACTGGCTGCAGGGCGGCGGCATCAACCAGGATGGCGAGATCCACGCCGTCAACAGTTTCGAGGCATCCTCCTGCGGGACCGGGGCGTCCGCCATCCGCGACGGTCTCAATCACGCGGCGGCGATCTGGAACCCGGAAGGCGACATGGGCGACATCGAGATCTGGGAGATGGCGGAGCCGCTTCTCTATCTCGGCCGCAACGTCAAGACCAACTCGGGCGGCTATGGCAAACACCGGGGCGGGTGCGGGTTCGAAACGTTGCGCATGGTGTGGAACGCGCAGGACTGGACCATGTTCTTCATGGGCAACGGCTTCATGAACAGCGACTGGGGCATGATGGGCGGCTATCCCTCGGCCACCGGCTACCGGTTCGAGGCCCATTGCACGGGCCTCAAGGAACGCATCGCGCGGGGCGACAGCCTGCCGCTGGGCGGTGACGGCGATCCGGGAGCCCCGGATTACGAGCGGCATATCGACGCCACCGCCTCCGTCAAGCGCGACAAGCAGTGCATCACCACCGAGGACTGCTATGACAATTACGACCTTTATCTCAACTATCTGCGCGGCGGCCCGGGGTTCGGCGATCCGCTGGACCGCGTTCCGGAGGCGATCGAGGCGGACCTCAACCACGGCTTCCTGCTGCCGGAGTTCGCCGGCAAGGTCTATGGCGCGGTGTTCACCCGGGACGACCGGGGCGTCTTCCATATCGACGCCGGGGCCACGGCGGAGCGGCGGCGCGGGATCCGCAAGGAACGACTGGCGCGCGCGGTTCCGACCCGTGAATGGATGAAGGAGGAGCGGGAGAGAATCCTGAACAAGCATGCGTCGGTGCAGGTGCGCCATATGTTTGCCACCAGTTTCGGCCTGTCGGAGAAATTCACGCGGGCGTT
Source organism: Telmatospirillum sp. (assembly GCA_009712185.1). GTDB lineage: Bacteria > Pseudomonadota > Alphaproteobacteria > Rhodospirillales > Magnetospirillaceae > Telmatospirillum. The sequence goes on from WASQ01000047.1 coordinate 4,558, forward strand.
CAAGGAGTTCTGGTCCCTTCCGGAGGGATGGACACTGACCGAGGACGAACTGGACGTGCCCACCTACGGGTCGCGTCATCGCATGGATCTGTCGCAACTGCCGGACGTCCGGACCGTGGTTCAGGTCGAGGAATAAGACCAACCGGCCGGATGAGAAGGAGACGAGGAATGTCTTACACCGATGACCAGATCAACCATCTGATCGATGGCACGCTGGATTGGGAAACCACCTTCCGCATGCTGTCGATGCCCAAGGACGGGAGCCGCTTTCAGCAATATGTGGCGGCGTTGCAGGCCAAGGTGCCGTTCAAGGACCGCATCGTTCTGCCGCTGGGGCCGCATCTTTATATCGTCCAGAAGGCGGACAGCCGCAAATGGGTGATCCAATGCGATTGCGGCCACGAATTCTGCGATTACCGTGAGAACTGGAAGCTTCATGCCGCGATCTATGTCCGCGACACGGAGGAGGCGATGGCCGAGGTCTATCCCAGCCTGATGGCCCCGGATGTGAACTGGCAGGTCTACCGCGAATATTACTGCCCCGACTGCGCCACTCTGCATGACGTCGAGGCGCCGACCCCCTGGTATCCGGTGATCCATGACTTCGAACCGGATATCGACACTTTCTACCGCGACTGGGTGAATCTTCCGGTGCCTGAGAGGGCCTGACGACCGGCCGGCCGCCGGCTCCGGACGACTGTTCCGGGACCGGCGGTTTTCGCTCTATGCCAGGGTCAGTTCCATGATCTCGTCGCCGGCATCGTCGATTCCGCCGGTCGGAACCCAGCCCAGGTGCCGGTAAAAGCCATGCGATCGCACTCCCGGGTCGGTCGCGGCGCCCAGGAAAAGCCGGTGGAAGCCGCGTTTTCTGAAATCCTCGACCATCAGTCCCAGCAAGGTCCTGCCGACACCGGATCCCTCAAAGTCAGGCAAGACCGCCAGAACCAGGATTTCGCCGCTGTCGCTGTCGCCGAAGCAGTATCCCCCGATCCTGCCGCCGGAGGTGAAGACATAGCCGGGGAACAGGCCCTCCGCGATTCCGTCGCGCCAGGTCTCGGGGGTGATCCCAAGATTTCGCAACTCTTCCCGCGAGAAGGCGTTTTCACGGGTTCTACCCCTGAGGTCGATACAGGCCTCGGCATCGTCGGGACGGGCCTGGCGATACTCCGGGGCGGCGGCGCGTTCGGGCGTCATGGGACCTCGTGTCAGGGGGGACTCTGTTGCCGGCCCCCTGGATCCCACGATCCCGACCGGGATGCAAGAGACCGCTGCGGTGAGACCCGGATGAACCCGTTATATCAACCTGTGCTGATCGGAACCGACCAGCACAGGTTGATATTCTCCGTGAAAGGATTTTTTGACCGCATTTCGCACAGATTTGTCACAGGACAAGGAGACGATCCGCCGCTATGAGGTTCTCACAGCGGATCACCCGGAGGATACGATGGCTTGGCAGTACAGCCAAAGTACCGCAGAGTTGAGATGGAACGGCATCACCGTGACCAGAAGCGGTCTCTATTCCGGGCATGGAGCCGGAAGAAATAATCCAGGCCTCCAGGGGTCTCCCAATATCGGACCGATCCCACAGGGGCGCTATGCTATCGGGTCTCCGTTTCATCATCCTCATGCGGGCGATTACACCTTGCGCCTGACGCCTCAACCCGAGACCAATACATATGGTCGATCCGGCTTTCTCATTCATGGCGATAGCCGCACCCACCCCGGCAATGCGTCAAGCGGGTGTATCATTGCGCAAAGACTGATCCGCCAGAGAATTTGGTCCAGCGGCGACCGTATTTTGGATGTGGTTCCATGAAATTTCTGATGATGACCGCCCTGCTTCTCCTTCCTGCCGCCGTGCAGGCCGCGGAAAAGCGCCTGGAATGCTCAAGCTGGCCTATCAATATCGCGATCGGACAGTTGAAAAATGCCGGTATTGCGGATCCATCGGGAATTGATGAATCGAAAACCAGGGCGGTGCTCCTGTCTTCCGAAAAAATAGGAAAAGATTTGTATCAGCAGGTCTACGAAATTACTTTCCAGGAGACTTCTGGAAAAATTGTCCAGGTCGTGACGAACAGTCGGGCTTCAAGGGAAGAGTGCTCGATGAGCGATGTCACCGTCTATGTTGTTTCGCAGAAATTAAACTAATATCGACCAGCGCTGACGTCCGGTGACCCCGCCTCCGATGCGAAAACGGCGGAAATGCGGGATTTTCGGCTTTGCCGAAGGACGGACGAGACGTCCGCCCCACTCCGGGCTCCAGGAGCCATCCCCCGGATTTTCATCGCAAGGAGGCGTGGCGGGAGTGCTTTTGTCACTCCCATGACCCCACCAGCCGCGCCAGATGGCCGGGGCGGACGCCGAATTCGCGGACGAAGGCGTCGATGAAGTGGCTGACATTGGTGTAGCCGACCGCCACCGCCGCCTCGCTGACCCGGCAGCGCCGTCCCACCAGCATGTCACGGGCCAGGGCCATGCGGGCGCGGTTCCGGACGCCGCCGGGGGTATCGCCGAACAGGGCACGGAATCCGGTCTTCAGCCGGGTCTCGCACATGCCGGCGGCGGCGGCCAGTTCGGAAAGCGTCGGCGGATCGTCGAGACGCGACAGCAACAGATCATGGGCGCGCGTCAAGGCCCGGACATCGCGCGCCGGCAGGGGAACGGCGCCCCGCCCGCCGGTCTCGGCCTTCAGAGAGCCGAAGGCCAGGGCCAGCATTTCCAGGGCCTTGCTTTTGAGAAACATGTTGCGGATCGCGCCCTGATGCGGACATCCCCGGATCGCCTGGGCGGCCAGCGTCATTTCGACCGTGCGCGGAAGGATGTGCCGGGGGTGCGGCCGGGCCGGGCCGTCGCCGCCCGGGGCCGGTCCGGTCCCCGGCAGCAGGGCCGCCACCCGGGGTGGAAGGCGCTGAAAGTCCGCGGCCAGGATGGTGCGCAACAGGGCGGTCGCGATCACCACCACCACCGCCCCGCCGTCGCCGGCCGGGGGCAGGGGGCCGTCGGTGGCCGTCAGCAGGACCGTTCCGTCACGGCCCTGTCCCAACGGACAAAGCAGCGCCAGGGCGCCCCCGTCCGGACCCGGCCATCCCGCCGATGGCGGGGGCAGGGGGCCGCCCTGTTCGGCGACGACAAGGTGAAATCCGTCGCGAAGCCGTTCCAGCCGGACGTCCGGAAGACCGGACGTCGATGAGGATGGCTCATCGCCGGCCGGCCGGCCCGACAAGGCCCCGCGCGCTGACGCGGGTGACGCCGGGGGTTTCGGAGAAACCCGCGTGGGCCGCCTGAGGGCATGGTGATCGGTGCCGATCACCCTAATCGGGTCTGACTGGTCCATCGTTTCCGGCGCCTCCCCGCCGCGATGCCGTTTCAGGGTGTTTTTCCGCCGGCCGCGGGTAGCGGCATCCGGCCCTCTTCTGATATCCCTCCAAAAATTAGGAATTGCAATTGTAAATCATTCGCAATCATGCTGACTGTCACTCTCGCCGGCGCGCCCAGCGTCGGAAAAACCGCGGTGATCGGACATCTGGTCCGGGCTCTCCTGGCCCGGGGCCGCCGGCCGGCCGCCGTCAAATTCGATACCCGCAGTTCGTCGGACGCCGACCGGCTGGCGGCGCTCCATGGCATTCCCACCATCGGCGGGTTGTCCGGCTATCTCTGCCCCGACCATTTCCTGGCCTCCAATCTGGAGGAGGCGATGGATTGGGGGCGTGACAACCGGGCCGACGTCCTTCTGATCGAGACGGCCGGGCTCTGCCTGCGCTGCGCCCCCCATGTCGAGGGCGTTCCCGCCGTGACCGTGGTCGACTGCCTGGGCGGGATCGATGTCCCGGGCAAGATGGGGCCGATGCTGGCCTCCGCCGACATCGTTCTGGTCACCAAGGGCGATCTGGTGTCGCAGGCCGAGCGCGAGGTCTTCATTCATGCCCTTCCCAAGGCGGCGCCCGACGCCCGGATCATTCCGGTCAACGGCCTGTCGGGAAGCGGCATCCGCGTCCTGGCGCGCTGCCTGGAGGGCATGGGCTCCGCCGAGCCCGGGGAACTGGCCCGGCTGCGTCACGACATGCCGGCGTCGATCTGTTCCTACTGCACCGGGGAACGCCGCATCGGGCGGCGTTATCAGACCGGCAATGTCGAAAAGCTGGTGTGGAGGGGGCGATGATCCCGTTGCAGGTCACGATTTCCGGCGGACATGACCGGTCCGGCCGGCCGGAGAGGGTGCGCCGCCTCGAACTGGCGGCCGGCGACACGCTGGCGGTGGTCGGTCCCACCGGATCGGGAAAAAGCCTGTTGCTGTCCGACATCGAACAGGCGGCCGAGGGCGACACGCCCTCGGGCCGGCAGGTTGCGATCGCCGGATGGTCGGGCCGGAACGGTCTTGGCGCGGTGGCGACGCTGTCGCAACGGACCAACTTCCTGATGGACACCGACGTCCGGACCTTCGTCGCCGTCCATGCCGCCTGCCTTGCCAAGGACGGGACGGTGACGGCGGAGGCGGTCGTCGCCCTGGCGAACACGCTGTGCGGCGAGCCGATCCGGCCCGCCGATCCCCTTCAGGGGCTGAGCGGCGGGCAGACCCGGGCGCTGATGATCGCCGACATCGCCCTGATCTCCGACGCGCCGGTCATCCTGCTCGATGAACTGGAAAACGCCGGCATCGACAAGCACAAGGCGCTGGCGACCCTGTCGGCGCGGGGAAAGATCATCATCACCGCCACCCATGATCCCCTTCTGGTGCTGATGAGCCGGCGGCGGCTGGTGATGCGCGGCGGCGGCATGTCCGTCCTTCACGAGATCGACACCGCCGAGGCGGCCTGGCGCGACCGCCTTTCCGGCCTCGACGCCCTGTTGCAACAGGTCCGCGACGCCCTGCGCGACGGCGACCGCCTGGGGCCCGGAACCGTTTCCGTCCCCGCCTGTTCCTGCTGTCCGGAGACATGATGATGATCCATGACATTCATTTCGCGGCGCCGCCCATGCTGGCCCGCCGCCTGAAATCCGATATCGAGACGGCCTTTCCCGATCACCGGCTGACACCGCCCTGCACCCATCTCGAGATGTTCGAGGCCGCCGGCGCCTATGGCCGCTCCGAGGCGGGGGCGGACGGCGCCCGGCCGCCGGTGATGACGATCACCGCCTATCCCCAATTGTTGACGCGGGTCGTGGAAGAGGGGGCGGCCGTGGCCCCGCTGGCGCAGCTCGCCTTGCCGCCGTTGCGGCCCGAAATCGTTGCGGCCGGCCTGACGCCACCCCATCCGGACGTGGCCCTGGTGGCGGTCGTTCCGCTGGTTCCGGCCGTGGACCGGCGTCAGTTGCCCGACTTTCGCGGCTGGGACGACCTGCTGCCGTTGATCGAGGCCGGGCATGGCGTCGCGGCGCCGCCCGACGACACGCCGCTGCCCTATCTGCTGTCGGCCTTTCTCGCCAGGCGGTGGGGACTGCCGGAGGCGCGCATCCGGGCCGCCCTCGACCGGACCAGTCCGCCGCTGGAGATCAACAAGCGTCTGGCGGCCGGCGATGTCGCCGCCGGGCTTCTGCCGCCCGCCTTCTGCCGCAACAGCCGGGGCGGAGAGGTGCGGCTGGTGTGGCCCGCCGACGGCGCCCTGGCGGCTCCGGTGATCGCGGTTTTATCTCCCTCCGCCCCTTGTCAATCGCGCGACCTGCTGCGCAGTCTCCTGTCTCCCGCGATGCAGCGCGCGTTTGCCGATCTTGGCGGAATGGTCCCGGTGATCGATGGCATTCCCGGGCCCGCCGAGATGGAGGCGGCGGGCTGGAGCCTGCTTCCCACCGACTGGACCGATCTTCTCGACCAGAGCCGGACCATGAGCCGGCAACTTCTTCAGGATTCCAAATGACCAGGACACCCCCATCCCAATCCATCCGCCCCGTCGGCGGCCAGATCCGGCCCGTTCCGGTTCGCGTGGGTTTTTCCCACCTCTTGTCGTCGCTCGCCCTTTGCGCCCTGATGGCGCCCGGGACCGTCGCCGCGGCGGAGGGCGATCCCGCCGTCGAGACCGTGACGGTGACGGCCCGCGGCCGCGCCGCCAGCCTGTCGGAGACCCCGGGCAGCGTCGGCGTGGTGACGGGCGACGAGATCACAAAAGCGCGCAAGGACAGTCTTGCCGACGCGCTGGCAAGCATTCCCGGAATTGCGACCTCGGGCGATTCGCCCTGGGGCCGCGACATTTCGATCCGGGGCCTGACCGGAACCTCGGTCGTTGTGCTGATCGACGGGAAAAGAATCAATACCGCGACGGATCTCAATGCCCGGCTGGGTCTCGTCAATCCCATGGATGTCGATCGCGTCGAGGTCCTGAAGGGGCCGATCAGCGCCCTTTACGGATCCGGCGCCACCGGCGGCGTCGTCAATATCATCACCCGCAAGGGCCATTTTTCGGATCAGCCGGGCCTGCATGGTCATGAGGCCGTCAGCGGTACCACCAACGGCCTCGGCGCCGATGCCCTGACCTCCGTCCGGTATGACTCGAAGGATGTCTGGATCCTGGGATCGGGCGCGTTCCGGGGCCATGACGACGTGACCGGCGGTGGCGACGCGGACATCCCCAACAGCCGTTACAAGGACGCGTCCTTCCGTCTGGCCTCCGGCGTGAAACTGGCCCCCGACGCGACGCTGGAGCTGTCGGCGCTGCGGACCCAGGCGGGGGATGTCGGCATTCCGGGCGGGCCCGCCAGCATGCCGCTCAATGGCAAGGTCGTCTATCCGCGCACCAGCAACACCCTGCTCGGCGCCGACGCCACCTGGGATGTGGGCGGCCGGGTGCTGAAGGAACTGACGGCCAATGTTTATTACGACCGGATCGAGCGCCGGGTCGCGGTGACCAACACCGGCAGTCCCCTCTATCGGGAACTGCTGCCGTCGGCGGACCACACCACCATCGGCGGCGGGATGCGGTCGGTGCTGGAGGCAAAGGGGCATTCCATCGTCGCCGGTGTCGACGGATGGAGCTGGGAGATGTCGTCGACCCGCCGCAAAATCCGCAAGACCGGCGTCACCGATGTCGACCAGCCGGCGCCGCGCGCCCGGCAGACCTCGATCGGCGCCTATCTTGAGGACACGGTTTCGCCGGCGCCCGCCTGGACGATCAATGCCGGGGGACGGGTGGACGGATTGTTCACGCACAATGACGCGACCGCCACGGCGCCGCTTTACCGCGCGCAGGATCATTCGGACACGGGCTGGAACGCCCATGCGGGTGTGACCTGGGCGATGGGGGCGGGCTGGTCGCAGAGCCTGCTGGTGGGATCGGGGTATCGCGCCGCCGATATCCTGGAACGGTTCAAATACATCGCCCTGCCGGGGGGCGTCACCCTGTGGGGCGATCCCGGCCTGAAGCCGGAACAGACCCTGTTCTCGGAATGGGGGGTGGGCTACGCGGGCACGGGCAGGACGGCCGATCTGCGGCTGTTCGTCAACCGCATCGACAACTACATCACCGCCCGTCGCGTCAGTCCGTCGCGCGAGGTGATGGCCAACATCGGTGAGGCGCTGATCTATGGCGTCGAGGCGCAGGGGACATGGACCATCGCCGGCCCGGTCGATCTGCATGGCGACGTCACCGCCGCCGACGGCCGCGACGAAACGGCGAACCAGCCGTTGCGCTTCGTCGCCCCGGTGTCGGGAAAGGTCGGGATCGGCTATCGCGACGGCGGCTGGTTCGCCCTTCTGGACGAACATTACGCCCTGGCGAAGGAGGATGCGGTGGACGGCGCCCGGGCCACATCGGGTTATGTGACGACCAGTCTTTCGGGCGGCTACACCTTCCACAGGGGAGAAACCCGGCACCGGATTTCGCTCGATCTCGACAATCTGTTCGATACCCGCTACCGGAACTATCTGGCGAACGCGCGGGGCGTCGATCTGATCGAGCCGGGATTGACCGCGACCCTGAACTACACGATGGATTTCTGACATCATGCGCCGCGCTTTCCTCGCCCTTGCCGCCGGGACGACGGCGCTGGCCTCCGTCCTTTGGGGCATGTCCCCGGCCGGCGCCGTCACCATCTACACGGCCACCGGCGCGACCACCGCCCAGGCGCCCCTGCTGGGGGCGATCCGGGACGGCTGGGGCGGGTCGGACGCGGGGCCGATCGAGATCCGCGCCTGGAAGGATCTCGACGATCTGCGCGGGACCATTCTCGCCGGGAAGGGGGATCTATGGGTCGGACATCTCGACGGTCTGGCCCAGGCGGCCCGCCAGGGGGCGCCCATCACACTGATCGCCCTGACCGCCTGGGCCGACAAATTCCGCTTCCTGACCGTCGATCCCGACGTTCATGATCCGGCCGGCCTTGTTTCCCTGGCCGCGACGAGGGGCGAGCCGCTGGTGGTCGTCCCCCGCGGCAGTCCGGCGGTGGCGCTGATCCAGGCCGCGTCCGGCCGGGCCGCGCCCCGTCTGTCCGACCGGGCGCCGCAACAGGCCGCCCTCGACATCGGCCGGGGGACCGTCCGCCATGTCCTGGCGCCCGAACCGCTGGCGACCGCCCTGGCCGGAAAATTTCCCGGGCTGCGCGATGTCGGCGGTTTGTCGGCCCTGGCGCCACCGGCCACGGAACAGGCGGACGGGACGGCGGAGGCGCCGATGGCCGGCGTGGCGGTCCGGACCGCCCTTCTGATGGAGAGGCCGGAGCTGATCCACGCCCTGGTGACGGCCATGATCCGGTGGGCCGATGCCCATCGGAACGATCCCGACGGGGTGGTCGCGGTCCTGCCCGCCGAGACCCTGGCCGCCCTTGGCCCCGACACCGTGCGGCAATCGCTGTCGCGCGAACCTTTGCGCGTGGTCGACGCCGCCGCCGCGCGGCCGCTGATCGCGGCGACGCTGCGGCTGCTGGACGGCCCGCATCCCCTGGCGGACGGGTTTCTACCACCATGACCGCCGTTCCAGGTCTTTTGCTGCTGGCGACGGCGCTGGGATATGCGGCCACCGCGATCGCCGGTCCCGCCCTGTCACCGCCGCCGGCCGCGGTCGTCCTCCATCTGCTGGGGCTGGCGGCCGGGGGCGATCTGTTCATCGAAGCGGCGCGGACCCTGTCGCGGGGCGCGCTCGGCATCCTGATCGCCAATCTGCTGGGCGTCGGGGCCGGACTGGCGGCCGGATGCTCGACGCGGCTGGTCCGTCTGGCGAGGCCCGCCCTGACGGCGCTCAACGCCTGTCCGCCGGTGGTGTGGATCTCGCTTGCCATGGTGTGGATGGGAACCGGCGGCGCCGTGCCCACCGTCGCCGTGGTGGCCGGGACCCTGCCGCCGGTGTTCCTCGCGACCCTGGAGGGGGTGGCGTCTCAGGATCCCCGATTGCGGGCGATGAGCCGCGCCTTCGCGGTGCCGGCGCCGGTCCGGCTGGCGCGCATGGTGGTCCCGGGGGTCTTTCCCTTCTGGCTCGCCGCGTTCGCCCATACTTCCTCGGCCGCCTGGAAACTGGCGGCGGTGGCGGAGTATCTGGGGGCGGCCGACGGATTGGGCGCGCGGATCTACTGGGCCTACCGGCGGCTCGACATGGAGGGGCTCTATGCCTGGACGGCGATGGTGGTGGCCATCGGGGTCCTGGTCGATGCCGGCCTGATCGCCCGGTTGCGCCGTCCGGTCCGGTCGGCCCGCCGGGGGGAGGCGGCGCCGTGATCCTGCGACTACGGGGCGTGACGCACCAGTTCGGAAGCCGCCGGGTGCTGTCCGGCGTGGACCTGACCCTGGCCGCCGGCGAGGGCGTGCGTCTGGTCGGGCCGTCGGGGCGGGGAAAGTCGACCTTGCTGGAGATCGCGGCGGGACTTCTGGCGCCCACCCGGGGAACCGTTGACCGGCGCGGCCGTCTCGCCATCGCCTTCCAGGATGATGCCTTGCTGCCCTGGACCGACGCCGCCGGAAACCTGGCTTACGCCCTGGCCGGGATCCCCGGCGGGCGGCAACGGATCGCGCCCTGGCTGGAGCGGTTCGGGCTGCCGCCCGATCTGCTTCCGGGGGCCATGTCGGGCGGCATGTGCCGGCGTCTGGCTCTGGCCCGCGCCTTCGCCGCCGGGGCGGACCTGACCATTCTGGATGAGCCGTTCGCGTTTCCCGCCGCCGGCGGGCGGGCCGCGGGGGCGCGTCCAACCCCCCACCGGGCCGCGGCCGGCGGGGCCGTCCTGCATTCCACCCACCAGACGGAGGACACGCCCGCCTCCACCTCGCGGACCCTCGCCATCGACGACAGCGGCGGTCTGGCCGGACTGTGACGACGGCGGTCAAAGGGGCGGCGGGTCTCGTTTGGAAAAACAGAGGCGCGGCGGGCCGGGGCACATCGGCGGGTGATACCGATGGGCCGGTGATGGTAGAGTGCCGCCGGTCGCCCCGTCATCCCTCCTGCCGGTTTTACGCCCATGCCCCGCACGCCGCCGCTGTCCCTGGAATCCCTGGTGCCGCTTGGCGCCGAGAAACTGGCGGCGCTGGTGCTGACCGCCGCCGCGAACGACCCCGCATTCCGGAAAAGGGTTGTCGCGGCCCTGGCCGGGGCGGGAGGGGCCGGTCAGATCGCGAAAATGGTGGAACGCCGGCTGTCGGCCCTGGAAAGGGCGCGCGCGATGGTTCCATGGGAGAAGGAGCGGGCCCTGGCGGCCGATCTGGGCGCCACCCTGGCGACGATCGTCGATGAGCTGGCGCCGCGCGGCGCGGCGGTCGCCCTTGGCCTGCTATTGCGGTTCATCGCGACGCATAACGGGGTGTTCGGCCGGATCGACGATTCCTCCGGTCGCATCCAGGCGGTTTACCATGATGCGGTGGAGGCCGTGGCGGGGCTGGTCCCGGCCTTGACATCGGAGGAGCGGGAGCTGCTGCCCGACCGTCTGCTGGACGGATTGTCCCCGGACAGCCACGGCCTTTGCCACCGGGCGGCGGCGCGGGTGGCGCCGCTGCTTCCGCCGCCGGTGCTGGATCGTCTGGACGCCGGATTGAGCGAACGGATGGCGGAAGATCGCGATGCCATCGAGATCCGCCTCGTCATCGCCGACGTTCTGGGAGATGTCGACCGGGCCATCGCCCTGGAGCCCCAGCGGCCGGAGTGGCGGCAGGATCCCCTGGCGATGGCCGAGCGGCTGCTGGCCGCCGGTCGGCTCGACGAGGCCCTGGCGTGGTGTCGCCGCGTTCCCCCGTCCCGCCGCCCGAGGGCGGACATGGGCCCGGCGCCGGCGGACGCCCGGAGAACAGGTGTCGAGGCGAGAATCCTGGAGGCCAGGGGCGAAGCGGACGCCGCCCAGGCTCTTCGCTGGGACGGATTCGGCAAAACCCTGGATGCCGCCCTGTTGCGGGAGCATGTGTCGCGGCTGGGCGACTTCGACGACGAGGAGGCGCTGGACCGGGCTTTCGCGATCGCCCGCGGCTTTCCGGTCGCGCTCATTGCCCTGACGTTCCTGCTGGACTGGCCCCGTCCGGACGAGGCCGCGCGTCTTGTCCTGGAGCGCGTAAGGGAGTGGGACGGCGGGCGTTACGACGTTCTGCCCGGCGCCGCGGCCGCCCTGGCGGAAAAATCCCCGGCGGCGGCGACCGTGCTTTATCGGGCCCTGCTGGACGACATCCTGTCGGCCGCCCGCTCCTCCGCCTACGGACATGCGGCGCAGTATTTCCGCACGCTTCAGGACCTTGCCGGGCGCCTTCCCAATGGCGCGGGCGTCGAAACGCATGACGCCTATGTCGCGGGTCTTCGCCAGATGCATGGGCGCAAGGCGGGATTCTGGTCGCGGGTGAGGGAAGACCCGCCGGAACGCTGATGCCGGGTCCCGACAGGAAACCCGGTGCCGGAGTTGCGGCGTCTGCGGGCCTCTGTTGCCGGGGGCTCCGCCCTGTTCAGGACCGCAGGGCGGTCGTCACGCCGATCGTGACCAGGGCGATGCCGGCCAGTGACGACAGATCTGGAATTTCCGCCAGCAGCAAAGCCCCCCCGATCGTCGTCAGCGCCGGAACGGCGGCGGTCGCCTGCGCGGTCCTGCTGGCCCCCAGCAGCGCGACCGCGCGCGTGTAGACGAAGATCGACAGCCCGCCGATCAGGACGCCCTGGAAAACGCCCTGAAGAACAAGGTCGTGCCAGCCGGCATCGAACAGCCGGCGGCCGGGAAGGAACGCGTAAACAGGCAGAAAAAGGACGGCCGAGGTGACATTGACGATGGCCGCGGCGCGCACCGCCGGGACGCCGAGACGCCGGACCGTGATGCCATAGGCGGACCAGCAGACGGAGGCCAGAAGCAGGCAGAGGTCGCCCAGCAGGAGGTGAGGGGACAGGCCGGCGATGCCGCTCCAGGCCATGGAGAGGATGCCCAGCGCGATGATCGCGAGTCCGATCCGCTGGCCCCGGGGCGGAGCCCCCCGCCCGATCAGCCACAGCAGCAGGGCGGTGGTCAGGGCCAGGGTGCCGTGCAGCAGCACGGCGCCATGGGCGGCGGGGGCGAGGGCGAAGCCGGCATAGGCGCAAAGCGCGAAGCCGAGCCCTCCTGTGACCGCCAGCAGCAGCGCCTGGGCCGCCGTCAGGCCGCCGATGCCTGACCGCAGCAGCACAGGCAGAAGCATCAGGCCGCCTATTCCAAACCGCAGCGCCGCGATGTCGGGCAGCGCCAGCGACGTCGACAACCCGAGCCGGGAGACCAGGACGAAGCTGGAAAACAGCGCCACCACCACCATGGCATAGCCGATCCCGGCCCAGGGAACATACCTCCGGGCCGGTCCGTCGATGGCGAAGGCCGGGGGGGCGGCGGGTGAGGCGGCCGGGGGCGGGCGGGGCGGCGCGGGGGCGGGCGGCCCCCACCGGGGGTGTCGCCGGGGGCTCCTCGGGAGGTGTGGGGACTGCTCGAGATGCCGTTTGAGACATTGGTGAGCCTTTCCGGATGACACGATGTCAGATTAAGCGGTTTGACCGAATAAGAAAAATCGATACATTTTCTGTAGCTGAAGAGGATTTTGTTATATGGGAGTGGCGCCATGAAATTCCAGCATCTGCGTTTTTTCTGCGCCGTGGTCGAACAGCAGTCCGTCACCGCCGCGTCGGACTGCCTGCATATCTCTCAGCCGGCCATTTCCGCCGGTCTCAAAGCCCTTGAGGACGAATTGGGGCGCCCCTTGTTCGACCGGTCGGGCGGGCGCCAGCGGGTGATCCCGACCCGTGACGCCCTCCGGTTCTACGAGGACGCCCGCGATATCCTGGAACGGTGCGAACAGGCCCGTGCGATTTTTCAGGAACCGAAGCCCCGGGCGGACGTGATCCGCGTCGGTGTGCTGCGCACCCTGGCGGCCGGAACGGTGGAGGCCGCTTTGACCATCGCGGCCGGCACGCCGGGGCCTTTATGGTCCATCCGGGAGGGCAGCCCGGCGGAGATGACGGCCTGGCTGGCCCAGGACCGCATCGATATCGCCTGGACCACAATCGAAACGCCCTCCGCCACCAGCATGCCGCTTTGGACCGAACCGTTCGTCGTCATGGTGGCCCCGGGCCACCGTCTGGCGGCCCTGGCCGGGACGGGCGTCCGGCCCGCCGATCTCGAGGATGAGCCGGCCATCGGCCGGACATCCTGCGAAATGCGCAGCGGCACGCTGCGCCGGTCCGGCATCCGCCTCCGGATGGTCGCCCGCGTCGCGCGCGAGGATCTGGTTCTGAGGCTGGTGGCGAAGGGCGTTGGTATCGCCATCGCTCCCGCCAGTCTGGCTGCCGGCGATGTGGTGGCCGTTCCCTTCGACGATGCCGACCTCACCCGAACCATCGGACTCCGCTGGCGCAAGGACCTGCCCGACGCGACCGTCGGGCGGGTGTCCGACATCCTGCTGCGATCCGGCAGCCCCGATCTCCCGCGCTGAGGGGGCGGTCAATAGGCCCCGGGTCCGCTTTCCCCCTCCGCCGGCAGATGGCCCCGCCGATAGACCAGCATCGTCCGTTCGAAGCTCATCACCTCGGCGCCGTCCTGATTGACGCCCCTTGTCCGGACCGTGACGATCCCCTGTGTCGGGCGGCTGTTCGACGGCCGTTTGGCAAGGACGGTGCTTTCCGCGTAAAGGGTGTCGCCCGCGAACACCGGATGACTGGCCCGCACCTTGTCCCATCCCAGATTGGCAACCACCTTGGCGCTGACCGTCCGCACACTCATCCCGGTCAGCAACGCCAGGGTGAAGCAGGAATCGACCAGCAGCCGCCCCCATTCGGTACGGGCGGCGTAGGCGGCGTCGAAATGGACCGGCTGCACATTCATCGTCAGCAGCGTGAAATAGACATTGTCGGTATCGAGAACCGTGCGCCCCGGACGATGTTCGAAGATGTCGCCGGGCTCGAAGTCTTCCCAGAAAAGGCCTGACGTTTCTCGGTAACGGCGTTCACCGACCACCCTGTAGGCCGCTGGTGTGCTGTCCATCGCATCGCCTCCGTTCCTGTTTCCCGTCGTCACCCGTCAGTGTGGCGAGTGGAGGCGTCATCGATCCAATATATTATACTGTCTTTTATCAGAGCTTTTGGAGATGACGAATGGAGCTGCGGCACATCCGCTATTTCCTCGCGGTGGCCGAGGAACGGCATTTTACGCGGGCCGCCCGGAAGGTCGGGATCGGACAGCCGCCGCTCAGCCAGCAGATCAGGGATCTGGAGGATGAGATCGGCGCGCCGCTGTTCCGCCGGGTCGCCCATGGCGCGGAATTGACAGCCGCGGGGAGCGCTTTTCTCGACGCCGTCGGCGCTCTGCCGGCGCTCGCCGAACGGGCGGTCAGCTCGGCGCGGCGCGCGGCACGGGGCGAGACGGGATCGCTGAAAGTCGGGTTCACTGCCTCGACGGCGTTCAATGCCGTCGTGCCTTCGGCAATCCGTGCATTCCGCCATGATTATCCCGACGTGGAGCTGTCGCTGGAGGAGGCGAACACCACCCGGCTGGTGGCCGGCCTGTCGGAGGGGACGCTGGATGTGGCCTTTCTCCGGCCGGGCGCCGCCGGCATCGACAATTTCCATCTGAGGCCGCTGGCGGAGGAACCTCTGGTGGTCGTCCTGTCCGAACGGCATGCGAAATCCACCGCCGGGGCGATCGATCTGGCCGGTCTCGCGGAGGACCCCTTTCTACTGTTCCCCCGTCCGATCGGTCCGACGCTCTATGACAGTATCGTGGGAGCCTGCCGCGACGCCGGTTTCGATCCCCGTATCGCGCAGCTCGCCCCGCAGATCGCCTCGATCGTCAATCTGGTGGCGGCGGATCTGGGCGTGTCGATCGTGCCCGCGTCGATGAGCCAGTTGCGGGTCACCGGCGTCGTCTACCGGCCGATATCCGGCCGGTCGCCGGTCGCCAGAATCGCACTGGGCTGCCGGCGTGCCGATCCCTCGCCGCTGGTGCGCAATTTCGTCGCTCTGGCGGCGCCGGTCGCCCCTTGAGCCTTCGCGCAGGTGATCGGGCCAAGACGCCAGTGGTCGGAATCTAACATTCGGATCCCTTGCGAACAGGCCCAAGCATCCTGCCCGCCTCCGACGCGACAGCGGCGGAAATGCAGGGATTTCGGCTTCGCCGAACGGAGGGCGGGACGCTTGGCCCCACTCCTGATTCAGAGCAGTGAAAAGAGGGCAGTGTCAATTGCGCCAACCCGACGGGGAGCGGTCGTCAGGCGGCCAAGGCCGTCACCCGTATTCACCTGTTTTCAAAAAAGGCCCAGCGATTCCATCACTGATACCAACCCGCTGCCAATCTGGCCCTGCACCAGGTTTCTCCGAAACGCCTGGGCTATCGTCCGCATCCGCTCAGGGTACTTACCGCGAAGGGTATACCACCATTGGTGATCGGATAATAAACTATATCGCGGCAGTCTGGTTTACATCCGCGCGGCGCTCGCCATAAGTTTATCAGATAGAAAAATAACACTTAAAAAGTGTCTTCTCCGGGGTGCGGCGCATCTTCCGGGACGGCACCAGGGATGGGGTGACGGACCATGGCGAAATCGGCGCCCGAGGGCGATTCCGGTCCTGCTGATGCTTTGCCCGCCGGAGATTGTCTTGCCGACGATCTCATCGTCGAACGGCGCGGGCGGCTTGGCGTCATCACCTTGAACCGGCCGAAGGTTCTGAATGTTCTCGACCTCGGCATGGTCCGCGGACTGACGGCGGCACTGGCGGATCTCGCCCGGGATCGGGACGTCGCGGCGGTGGCGATCCAGGGGGCCGGCGACCGGGCCTGCTGCGCCGGAGGCGACATGCGGGCCCTGGCGGCGGTCATGGCCGGCGACGCGGCCGTCTGGCAGGCCCGGAAACGGGAGTTCTTCAGCCTCGGCTATCGTCTCAGCTACACTATTCAGACCTTTCCGAAGCCATTCCTGGCGTTGATGGACGGCGTCACCATGGGCGGCGGAAGTGGGATTTCCATTACCGGGCGCTACAGGATCGCCACCGAACGGACCCTGTTCGCGGTGCCGGAGCCGGCGATCGGATTGTTCGCCGATGTCGGCGCCACCTGGGTCCTGAACCGGTGTCCCGGCGAAACCGGGATTTACCTCGCCCTGTCGGGCGTGCGCCTGCGGGCGGCGGATATGGTGGCGCGCAATCTGGCGTCGCACGCCCTGCCGGCGGTCCGCCTGCCCGATCTGCTCGACGATCTGGCGGCGGCCTCCCGGCTTGACGACGACGGGATCGGGGCCTGCCTGGCCCGTCATGCCGCCGTTCCCGGGGACAGTGTCATCGCCCGTCGCCAGGAGGCGATCGACCGCATTTTCGGAGCGGCCTCAGTCGAGGACATCGCCGAGGCCCTGGAGCGCGAGGGGGAACCCTGGACCGACGAGGCGCTGGCCGCAATCCGCCGCGCCGCGCCGCTCAGCCTCAAGGTGACGCTGCGCCAGTGGCGCGGCGGGCGTGTCCTCGATCTGGCGGAGGCTCTGGCGATCGAATACCGGCTGGCCCTGCGGCTGGTCGATGGTGACGATTTTCACGAGGGTGTGAGGGCCATCCTGGTCGACAAGGACAATCAGCCGAAATGGCGCCCCGACAGT
The DNA here is from genome assembly GCA_009712185.1 of Telmatospirillum sp. Classification (GTDB taxonomy): domain Bacteria; phylum Pseudomonadota; class Alphaproteobacteria; order Rhodospirillales; family Magnetospirillaceae; genus Telmatospirillum. The sequence continues at coordinate 21,527 of WASQ01000047.1, forward strand.
CTGGACGCGGTCGGAACCCTGACGGTGGCGCAATTGTTCGCCCGGTTTGCCGACGCCTCCGAGGAATGGCCCGACCGTCCCGCCCGCCTGATCGCCTGACGCCCGATCGGAAGAGGACTGCGGCGGCAATCGATACCGGTTTTTCCATAACCCCGCTGTCCTGAACGGGGCGGCATCGTCCGGCAAAGGAGTGGTTGATGGATATCATCGTGCAACAGCGGAAACCGAAGCGAGTCCTGCTGACGACCGCCCCGAAGGAGGCGCTGGTCGTCAGCGACGGGGTCGGAGGTCATTGGTACGACCGGACCGACACCTACATGGCCTGGACCTGTGCGGTCGATCTCGACGACCGCCTGTCGGTGAGCTGTCCCCCGACCGGCCTGATGTTCATCAAGGCCAATGTGCCCGATGTCGAGATCCTGGAATATCCAACCTGGGACGAATATCTCCGGGCGCTGGCCTCGGAACGGTGGGACATGGTGGGAATCAGCTTCTACACCTGGTCGACGCCGGTCGCCATCGAGATGGCGAAGGCCGCGCGTGAGGCCGGCGTTCCCGAGATCTGGGGCGGCAATTACGGCGCCATCGGTCCCGGCCTGTCCCGGCATTTCACACGGCTCGTCAAGGGGCCGGGCGAATATCCCGTGCATGAATTCGTCTACGGCCGCCGCCTGGAGGTCATTCATCATCCGCCGATGCTGGGCGAAAGCGGCTTCCGCGGGGTCAAGGCGCCGGTGGGCTATCTCTATTCGAAGCGCGGCTGCAACGTCGGCTGCACCTTCTGCTCGACCCCGGTGTTCAACGCCAAGGAGGACCCGATCTTCATCGAGGAGACGGTGGCGGCGCTGGACCGATACCGCGAGGCGGGCGCCGCCCATGTGATCATCTATGACGAGAGCTTCTTCCTGAACAACGAGCTTTCGGAGCGGATCATCGACGAGCTGGCCCTGCGCGAGCTGCCCTGGATCTGCCTCACGCGCGCCGATCTCCTGGAGGGGAGGGTGCGGGAACTGACCGACCGCTACATGGACGGGGCCATCGTCGGGATCGAATCCTATCGCGACAAGAACATCGCCGACGTGCGCAAGCGCGAGGACGTCTACAACGTCCGCAAGACGGTGCGCGAACTGATCGACAACGGCCGGCGCGCGCTCGGGACCTTCATGATCGGCTTCGCCTCGGACACCATCGAGGATATGCGCTGGGATATGCAGCAGCTTGCCGACGAGGGGCTGTTCGCCTGCCAGCTCACCCTTTTGACGCCGTTCCATGGCACCAAGCTTTTCAAGATGATGGAACCCACCATCAACGAGCCCGATCTGTCGAAGTTCGATCTCTACAACCTGGTCTGGGACCATCCGCATATGGATCGCAGCGAGGCGCGCGAACTGTTGGCCTGGGGTCAGCGGACCGTGAATTCGCCCGAGCGGGTGGCTGAAAAGATCAAGCGCGAGATGAAGGCGAAGATGCGCGCCCGCAGGGACGGGCGGCGCATCCTGCCGCCCCGCCTCGACGATCTGCCCGCCGGCCTGTCCGGGTCCGTTGCCGGCGGCCTGTCCGCCGGTTTCCCGGCCTAGGTCTCCTGTCTGAGCGGCGTTTCCCGGGCGGATCGGGTCCGTCCGGGGGCGCGTCCCCATCCCCTTAGGAGGGCGACGAATGCGGCCCATTTCCGTTCTGGCGATTCAGCTCGGCTTCAATGCCGACTATCCCGATATTTCGACCCTGGCGACCACCTACAATGACGGGATCTATTACGTCGCGTCCTTCGTCAAGCACCAGCTTCCCAACGCGCGGGTCGACATGTGCCAGATGTTCTGGGGCGAGAAGCCGACGGATTTCGATCTCGGGAGCTACGACTACATTCTGATTTCGGCGTTGGCGACCCACTTCTGGTCCAATATTCCGGTCCTGGAGGACATCCGGCGCCTGCGCAAGCCGGGCGGCACCATCATCATCGGCGGTCCCCATGCCGCCTTCGCCCCCTATGAGGCGCTGGTCTACGCCGATTTCGCGGTGATCGCGGAGGGTGAGGTCCCGGCGCTGGAACTGATCGAGGCGCTGGAGTCCGGCGGCGATCCGCGCGCGGTTCCCAATGTCGCCTTCGTCGACGAGGCCGGGCTGCTCCGGATCAATCCGATCAAGCGCTATGGCACGCTTGCCAATGCCATCGACCCGGCATTCCTGGCCCGCGCGCCCCGCCTGCATTGGGCCACGGTGTCGATGTCGCGCGGCTGCCCCTTCGATTGCTCCTTCTGCTACGCCATCCGCCTCCTGGGGCGCCAGTTCCGCACCAAGTCGGTGGAGGACATCGTGGCGGAGCTGGACGGCATCCACCGGCAGACCGGCTGCACGCGCTTCTATGTCACGGATCTCAACTTCACGACCCGGCGGGATTTCTGCCAGAAGGTCGCCGAGGCGGTGCGCGGCAGGGGCTACAAATTCATCGCCATGAGCCGCATCAGCCATGCCGACGATATCGCCCTGGTCCGCGAGTTGCGCGATGTCGGGTTCGAGGAATATTGCCTGGGCGTCGAATCGGAAAGCCCGGCCGTCCTGTCCGCCTTCAACAAGAAGGTCGATGCCGGCGGACAGGCGGAACAGCTTCTGCGGTTCGCCGAGAACGACATCTACATTCACTCCGCCATCATTTTCGGCCTGGAGATGCAGGACGAGGAGGCGATCCTCAATACCGCCCGCTGGTGCGCCGATGTCCGCATCGCTCATCCCACCTTCGTCTGCCTTGCCGAATATCCGTTCCAGAAGCTGCTGTTCGGGACCCGGCAGGACATCGAGGACCACCGCATCATCATGGAGGTTCCGACCTACCAGCATTACTCCTTTGTCGGCGTCTTTCCCCGCCATATGCGGCCCAGCGTCCTGCAGAGGCTGATCCTGAAGTCCTATGACGTGTTCTTCGAGCGCGCGATGGAGGTGGAAAGCCGTCCGCAGCGGCGGATGCGCCTCAAGTCCTATGCCCGCAGCACCACCATGAGCCGCCACGGCATGGAACGCCACATCGCCCAGTTGGAGGCGCTGGAGAAACCCTACTACACCCCTTCCGGCGCCCTGCGCGAGGATCTGCTGAAATCGGATTTCGAGGCCCGCCACGGTCCCACCCGCGAATGGCTGGCACGCTCGGCCCGGGGCGCGGAGCCGGTGTTCGCCAAGGCCTATGCGCGATGACGGAAACGGCGCTTTCCCGGCTGGCCGTGACGATCGCCCGAACCCCGGAAGCCGCCGCCCTCACGGTTCTGGATCCGGACGGCCGGGAAACCATCCTGACTTATGGCGGGCTCCATCAGCGGGCGGAACGGACGCGCTTGAGGCTGGCCCGCGTCGGTCTCAAGGCCGGCGACCGGCTGTTGCTGGGGCTTCCCACGTCGGTGGAGTTCTTCACGGTCTATCTTGCCTGTCTCAGGGCCGGGATCATTCCGGCGGTCATGCCGGCGCCGCGTCCGGCGGGGGACGGCTTCGAGGCCGATCGCATCGCCGACGCGGCCGGCCGGCTGGACGCCCGGGCGATGGTGACGATGGTGCCGCCGGCTTCTCCCGCTCCGGAAGGCGTGCTCTGTGTGGCGGCCCGGGACCTGATGGAATCTGATCCCGGCTTCCGCGACGATCCGGCGGACAACAGGGAGACCCCGGCCGCCGAGGCGGTCGCCCATCTGCAAGGCACGTCGGGAACAACCGGGCGCCCGCGCTGGGCGATCGTGCGCCACCGTAATATCGCCGCCAATGTCCGGGCCATCGGATCGGTGATCGGCGCCAGGGCCGACGACCGTCTCGTCACCTGGCTTCCCATGTCGCACGACATGGGGCTGATCGGCCTGTCCTACGCCTGGTACTGGGGCATCCCCGTGATTGCCGCCGACCCGTCCAACTTCGTCCGGAACCCGCTGTCCTGGCTGGATCTGATCGACCGGCACCGCGGAACCCTGTCGCCGGCACCGAATTCCGCCTATCAGGCCTGCTGCCGGGTCGCCCGTCTGAGGCCGCCGGTGGCCCTGGACCTGTCCTCCTGGCGGGTCGCGCTGTGCGGCGCCGAGCCCGTGCATCTGGCCACCCTGGACGCCTTCGCCGACCTGTTCGGCCGGCACGGGCTGCGACCGGAGGCCTTGATGCCGGTTTATGGCCTGGCGGAGGCGACGCTGGCAGTCACCCTGTCCTCGCCGGCGGAGCGCTATCAGGCCGACTGGGTCCGTGGCGACAGTCTCGCCCCCGGTGCCCAGGTCCGCCAGCAAGGCACGGCCGCGCCGTCCGGCCGCGAGGGCGCGCTGCCCCTGGGCGCCTGCGGACGGGTGTTGCCCGGCCACGAGCTCCGGGGCGTCGACGGCGATGGCCGGCTCCTGCCCGACGGTACGGTCGGGGCGATCGAGGTCCGGGGCGCCAGCGTGATCGACGGCTATTGGGGCGATGACGGCAAAGGCACGGAGGGGGACAGCCTGATCCGCGACGGATTCCTGCGTACCGGCGATCTTGGATATGTGCGGGCCGGCGAGATCCACGTCACCGGCCGGCAGAAAGAGATCCTGATCATCAATGGCCGCAATTTCTCGCCGCTTCAGATCGAAGCGGCGATCGAGCGCGCGGTTGGAGCCACCTTTACGCCGGCCGTGGTGGCAGTCGGTCTGCCCGACGCCGAGATGGCCAGTCATTCCCTTCATCTGCTGCTGGATGGGCGGCTGGGCGGCGGCGGCCGCGACCGGATGGAGGCGCTGGTGCGCCAGACCGTCGACAGGGCCTTCGGTCTCAGGGGCGTGCGCCTGCACTGGATCGCGGGTGGCCTGATCCCGAAGACCACCAGCGGCAAAATCCGGCGATTCCAATGCCGGGACCTGGCGGTCGAGGGCATGGCCCGCCGGCAGGACCGGTCTTTGCGTCCGCCGGGCGGTATCGTTGCCCCGGCGTCGCCCAGCGCCGGCGCCGACCGGTCCGAATAATGACGCGACCAACCGCGCCCGAAGGGCGTTGACCCGGACACCGACGACGAGAAGGGGGTTATCATGAACGCAGCCGATATCGGACCGGCCAGGGGCCTGGGACAGACCGCGGAGCCGATCGCCATCGTCGGAATGGGTTGCCGCTTTCCCGGCGCCAGCGGTCTCGACGCCTACTGGTCCCTTCTTGCCGACGGGCGCGAGGCCATCGTGCCGGTGCCCCCGGGTCGATGGAACAGCGCCGCGCTTTACCACGACGACCCGGTCAATGCGCCGGGAACCATCCGGACCGGTCTCGGCGGCTTTCTGTCAGAGATCGAGATGTTCGATCCGGGCTTTTTCGGCATTTCGCCGCGCGAGGCCGGCGCCATCGATCCGCAGCAGCGGCTTCTTCTCGAAACCGCCTATGAGGCTTTCGAGGATGCCGGCATCGACGCCTTCGGCCTGAAGGGCGAAAAAGTCGGCGTGTTCGTCGGCATCGCCGCCTATGATTATGCCGAGATCCAGCATGGCTACGAGAACCGCCACCTGATCGGTCCGCACACCAATACCGGCCTCGCGCTCAGTATCGCCTCGAACCGCATCTCCTACATCTTCGATTTCCGGGGTCCCAGCGTGTCGGTGGACACCGCCTGCTCCTCCTCGCTGGTGGCGGTCCATCTGGCCTGCCGCAGTCTGGAGACCGGGGAGAGCCGGATGGCGCTGGCGGGCGGCGTCAACGCCATCCTGAAGCCCGAGGCGACCATCGGTTTCTCGCGCGCGTCGATGCTGGCGCCCGCCGGCCGCAGCAAGACCTTCGCCGCGCGGGCCAACGGCTATGCCCGGGGCGAGGGGGCCGGCGTGGTCGTGCTGAAGCGTCTGGCCGACGCCATCGCCGACGGCGATCGCATCCATGCGGTGATCCGGGGAACCGCGGTCAACCAGGACGGGCGCACCAACGGCATGAGCGTGCCCAGTCAGGAGGCGCAGGAGGCCGCCTTGCGCGAGGCGCTGGCGCGGGCGGGAATCGATCCCGCCGACATCGGCTATGTCGAGGCCCACGGCACCGGAACCCCGGTCGGCGACCCTATCGAGGCCCGGGCGCTGGGCGCCGTCCTGGGCCAGGGACGGCCGGAGGGACGTCCGTGCCGCGTCGGCTCCGTTAAGACCAACATCGGCCATCTGGAATCGGCGGCGGGCATCGCCGGCCTGATCAAGGCGGCGCTGGTGGTCGAACGGCGCCACATTCCCGCCAGCCTTAATTTCAAAACCCCCAATCCGGCGATTCCGTTCGACGCCCTGCGTCTTTCGGTGGCCGCCGCGGGGGCGCCCTGGCCGGCCGGCGACGGCCCCGCCCGCGCCGGGGTGAATTCCTTCGGGTTCGGCGGCACCAACGCCCATGTTGTGCTGGAGGAACCGCCGCCCGCGACCGGCGGTGACGCCGCGGCCGGGCGCGGCGGGGAAGGGGCGGCCGGCGCGCCTCTGCTGCTGGCGGTAGCGGCGCGCACGCCGGAGGCGCTGCGGACGCTTGCCGGACGCTATGCCGATCACCTGTCGCGGGTCTCGGGGGATCCCGCCGCCCTTCTGGCGATTTGCCGCGGCGCCGCATTGCGCCGCGGGCACCACGCCTGCCGCTGGGCGCGCGCCGCGCGATCGGCCGGGGACCTGATCGCGGCGCTGCGCAAGCCGGTCGATCCGAAAACGGCCGCGACCGGGGCGCCGGTGTTCGTCTATTCGGGAATGGGGGGCCAATGGTGGGCCATGGGCCGGCAACTGCTGGAGACGGAGCCGGTGTTCCTGGAGGGCGTCAGCCAGTGCGACCGCCTGTTCGGAGCCCTGTCCGGCCGTTCTCTTCTGGCGGAACTGCGGGCCGATGAGACCAGCTCCGGCATGGGGCGGACGGAGGTGTCGCAGCCCTGCAATCTCGCCTTGCAGGTGGGGCTGACCCTGCTGTGGCGGTCCTGGGGGATCGAGCCCGCCGCCATCGTCGGGCACAGCGCCGGTGAAATCGCCGCCACCTGGGCGGCCGGCATCCTGTCGCTGGAGGACGCGGTGGCGGTCGCCTATCATCGCAGCCGTCTGCAACAGCGGGTCTCCGGCCGGGGCCGGATGGTGGCGGTCGGCCTGTCGGAGGCCGAGGCGCGGGAACGGATCGCCCCTTATGCCGGTACGATCTCGGTGGCCGCGGTCAATGGTCCGGCCGCCGTCACCCTGAGCGGCGACAGCGCGCCGCTCGATGAACTGGCCGCCGCGCTGGAGGCGGAGGGGCGGTTCGCCAAGGCGCTTCGCGTCGATGTGCCTTACCACAGCCACCACATGGACGGACTGGAGGCGGAATTGCGCGCGGGTCTTGCCGGGCTCAGCCCGCGCCCGCCCGCCGTTCCCTTCTATTCGACCGTCACCGGCCGCCCTCTGGACGGGATCGCGGTCGATGCCGACTATTGGTGGCGCAATGTGCGCGACCCGGTGGCGTTCGCCAGGGCCATCGGCCGGATCGCCGAAGACGGTCATACCCTGTTCCTGGAGGTCGGTCCGCATCCGGTTCTGGCCAATGCGGTCGCGGATTGCCTGTCGGATCGCGGGGTGAAGGGAACGGTGCTGACGTCGTTGAAACGCCAGACCGACGAGCAGGTGGCGCTGCGGGAGTCGCTGGCAACGCTTTATGAGCTGGGTCGGGATGTCGCCTGGGACGGCGTTTATCCGGGGACGGGCGGATTTGTCGATCTGCCGCCCTATCCCTGGCAGCATCAGTCCTACTGGACCGAATCGGCGCGCTCGCGGTCCGCCCGGCTGGGGGGAGAGCTTCATCCCCTGCTGGGCGGACGCCTGGATGCCGGTACGACGGCGTGGGAAAACCTGCTGGACATCCGGGTGCTCGACCTTCTGGCCGATCACCGTGTCGAACAGGCGGCGGGCTTTCCGGGCGCGGGTTATGTCGAACTGGCTCTGGCGGGCGCGTCCCGGGAGATGGCGGGCGGAGCGCCCGCCGTCGAGGACATTGCGTTCGAACGCGCACTGTTGTTGCCGGAGGCGGCACCGGTCCGTCTGTCCGTCACCTTCGATCCTGAAACGGCGGAGGTCGCGGTCCATTCGGCGGAGGAGGGGGGGGCATGGAACCGCCATGCGCGCTGCCGGATCCGCCAGACGGAACTGGCGCCGGACCGCGACGACCTGCCGGCGCTGCGCGCCTCCTTCGGCCGGCCCCTGACCGATCCCTATGCCCGGTTCCAGGCCATCGGCCTCGATTACGGGCCGGCCTTCCAGGGGATCGACGCACTGTGGCAGGGGGGGGACGGGGCGTTTGCGCGGTTGCGGCCGCTGTCGCCCGAGACGGTCGCCGCCTATCATCTTCCACCGGCGCTTCTGGACGCCGGTTTCCAGACGCTGCTGGGGGTCCTGGCCTCTGCGGACGGGCTGGCCGGGGCATTCCTGCCGGTTTCGATCGACCGCGTCCTGCTGTTGCGCCCGATCCCGGCCGGCGTGACGCTTTGGGCCCATGCGCGGGGCGGCCTGGACGATCCGGGAACCCTGAGCGGCGATATCCGGCTGTTGGACGACGACGGCCTTGAACTGGTCCGGGTGTCGGGATTTCGGGGGCGGTCCCTGGCGCGGACTGCCCGCACCGGCGAGGGCGATCATTTCTACCGGTTCCAGTGGCGGTCGGAAGGGGCGACGACGCCGGCGGACGGGCTGGCATCCCCGACCGAGGTTGCCGCGGCCCTGACGCCCCGCCTTGCCGACATCGTGGACGCGCCGGAACGGGCGTCTTATTACCGCGACATCGAACCGGCCCTGAACGGCCTGTCCGCCCGGCTGGCGGAAGAGGCGCTGTCGCGCCTGGGCGTGGTCTTTGCCGATGGCGCCCTGTTCGAGTCCGGGGCCGGGGGGGGGGGGGGGGGGGGCCCCCCCCCCCCCC
>WASQ01000047.1:30368-58988 GCA_009712185.1 Telmatospirillum sp.
CGGCGGCCGCGCGGTGCGTGCGGGGGGCCGCGGGGGCGTGGGGGGCGCCCCGGCACCAGCGTCTTCTGGGCCGCCTGATCGCGATGCTGGAGGCGGAAGGCCGATTGCTGCGCGAGGGGGCCGGCTGGCGGGTGGGGCCCCGCCGGGAACCGGCCGGGTCCGACGGGACGGCGCCGGCGGCGGCGGTCGACGCCCTGACCGCGCCCGTGCTGGCCGCCCATCCCCTTTACGCGCCGGAACTGGAGATCCTGCGCGCCGGCGCCCGTCATCTGCCCGATATCCTGACCGGCGTCACCGATCCGTTGCAGGTGTTGTTCCCCGACGGGTCGCAGAGCCTGACCGAACGGGTCTATCGCGACTCGCGGACTTTCGGTGTCTACAACGCCCTGGCGCGGGAGGCGGTCCGCCGTCTGGTCGCGACGCTGCCGCCTGACGCGACCCTGAATATCGTCGAGGTCGGTGGCGGCACGGGGTCCCTGACCGCAGCGGTGCTCGATCTGCTGCCTCCGTCACGGACGCGCTATCTGTTCACCGATGTCTCGGCGGCGTTCGTTCAGAAGGCCGAAGTCCGTTTCGGCTCGTGGGGATTCGTCGATTTCGCGGTCTTCGATCTTGAGGCGGATCCATCCGGACAAGGGCTGTCACCGGGGCGCGCCCATCTGGTGCTGGCCGCCGACGTCCTGCACGCCACCTCGGATATTGCCCGGTCGCTCAGGCATGTGCGGTCGCTGCTGTCGCCCGGGGGACAGCTTCTGGCTCTGGAGCTGACCCGTCCGCCCTTCTGGTTCGATCTGGTGTTCGGGCTGCTGTCCGGCTGGTGGGGATTTTCCGATGAGTCCCTGCGCCCGGACCATGCCTGCCTGTCCGGCACCGCCTGGAGGGCGTGCCTGGCCGGTGCGGGTTTTGACGATATCGCTCTGCTTGCGGACGGCGACGATCCCGACGCGTCGGTTCACAGCGTGATTCTGGCCCGGTCGCCCGCTCCGGCGGAAGAGAGGGCGACGGGGGAGGCGGCGGGGCCGGACGATGTCCTGACCACCGATGTGGGTGATTCATGGCTGGTGCTGGAGGACGACGGCCATGTCGGCGCCGGCCTGGACAGGGAACTGGGCGGGGGAGGTCGCGTCTCCTCCAGCCCCGCTGGCGCGGTTCTCGAGCGGGATGCCCTGGCGGCGGCGGATCGCCAGGGCATCCTGTTCCTGGGGGCGTCGGCCCCTTCGCTCCGGGACGGGATGGCGCCCGGATCGGTCATGGAGATCACCGGGGGACTTTGCGCCCGCCTGCTGGCGTTGTTGCAGACCCTGGCCGACGGAGGGGCGGGGGCGGCCCGTCTTCTGGTGGTGACCCGGGGCGCGATGGCGGTGTTGCCGGGCGACGAGGTCGATCCGGGGCAGGCCGCGCTTTGGGGACTGGCGCGGGTGTTCATGAACGAGCATCCCGATGTTCCCTGCGGTCTGGTCGATCTGTCCGGGCGGGACACCGTTGCCCCGGTCGAGCTTCGCGCCCTGGCGGATCTCTGCCGCGCGGGCGCGGACGACGAACAGGAACGGGCATTGCGCGGAGCCGGGCGCTTCCTGCACCGGCTGGACCGCATCGCCCCCGACCATCTGGCGCCGGGCGCGGACCGGCGGCGGCGGACGGGGGAGCCGGTTCGCCTGGATTTCGCCCGGACCGGCGCCTTCGAACATCTGCTGGTGCGGTCGGCCGGACCGTCCGGACCGGGTCCGGATGAGGTGGAGATCGAGGCGGCGGCGGCCGGTCTCAATTTCCGCGATATCATGAAGCTGCTCGGGATCTATCCCACCGAACGTGACGAGAGGCCGGTCCTGGGCGACGAATGCGCCGGCACCGTTCTGTCCGTCGGCGCCCGCGTCGACCGGTTCAAGCCCGGGGACCGGGTGGTGGCGATCGGATCGGGATTCTCAAGCCGTCTTTCGGTCGATCACCGGCTGGTCGCCCGGTTGCCCGACGGTCTGGATTTCGCGGACGGCGCGACCCTTCCCATCGTGTTCCTGACCGCCCATTACGCGCTTCGTCATCTGGCCGGGCTGGAGCCCGGCGAGCGTGTGCTGATCCATGCGGGCGCGGGCGGGGTCGGACAGGCGGCGATCCAGATTGCGCAGGGCGTCGGCGCCAGGATCTTCGCGACCGCCGGGTCGGAGGAAAAGCGCGCCCATCTGCGCGGCATGGGGATTGCCGACGTCTTCGATTCCCGGTCGCTCGATTTCGCGCAACAGATCATGGCGGTTACCGGCGGCCAGGGGGTCGATGTCGTCCTCAATTCGCTGTCGGGCCGGGCCATCGAGAAGAGCCTGGGACTTCTCGGCCCCTATGGCCGGTTCCTGGAGATCGGGAAGACCGACATCTATCGCGACAGCCGGATCGGGCTGCGGCCGTTCCGGCGCAATCTGTCCTACTTCGCCATCGACCTGGATGCCATCTTGCATCAGCGCCGCGATCTGGCGCGGCGCCTGCTGGACGAGGTCATGGCGGAGGCGTCGGCCGGGCGCATCGCCCCGCTGCCGCACAGCACCTTCCCGCTCCGCGATGCGCCGAGGGCCTTCCGTCACATGGCGCAGGCGCGCCACATCGGCAAGGTGGTGCTGGACCTTTCCGATCCGGAGGTGGCGGTGGCGCCCCGCCGGTTCGAGGCGTTGCCGCTGGCGGCCGACGCGACCTATCTGGTGACCGGCGGGCTGGGCGGTGTCGGCCGGTCGCTGGCGCGCTGGATGGTGGACCAGGGCGCCCGCCATCTGGTCCTCCTGAGTCGTGGCGCCGGATCGGACGAGGCCCGCGCGTTCTGCGCCTCGCTGTCGGGGCCGGGCACGCTGGTCGAGGCCCGGGCCTGCGACGTCACCGACGAGGCCGCGCTGTCCGGCGAACTCGATCGCCTCCGCGCCCGGGGGCGGCCGATCCGGGGCGTGATCCATGCGGCGATGGTGCTGGACGACGGCCTGATCCCGCAACTGGACCGCGACCGCCTGGACCGGGTTCTGGCTCCCAAGATCGCCGGGGCCTGGGCGCTGGACCGGGCGACGGCGGCGGATCCGTTGGATTTCTTCGTCATGTTCTCCTCCTTCGCCTCGCTGGTCGGCAATATCGGGCAGGCCAATTATTCGGCGGCCAATGCCTTCCTGGACGCGTTGGCCCAACGGCGCCGCCGCCAGGGACGGCCGGCGTTGACCGTGAACTGGGGCGCCATCGGCGCGGTCGGCTATGTCGCCGATCACGCCGAGATCGAACAGCATTTCCAGCGGCTGGGCTTGCAGTCCATGGAACCGGCGGCGGCGTTCCGGGCGCTGGAGACCCTGCTGCGCTGGGACGCGTCGGAGGCCGGCGTCGTCGATATCGACTGGGCGGGATGGAGCCGCCATGCTCCGGCGATCGCGAAATCCGCGCGGTTCCGGCATTTAATTGCCGACGACGGCTCCGGATCGGAGACGGGGGCGGGGGAGGCGATTCTGGACCGGTTGCGCGACGCCAGCAGCGAGGAGCGCCCGGTCATCCTTCTGGGCGCGGTCCGCGAACAGCTTGCGGCGGTGCTGGGGCTGTCGCCCGACGAGGTGGACGCCAGTCAGGCGCCAAGCGCCCTTGGTCTCGATTCCCTGATGGCGGTGGAATTTTCCTGCCTGATCGAGGACCGGCTGGGGTTCAAGCCGGCGACCCTGGAACTGATCCAGGCGCCCAGCCTTGCCGCCCTGGTGGACCGCTTCAGCGAAAAGATCGCGATCTGAACCAACCTGTTTCACACACTGGCCCGGGAGGTGCCGATGACTGTCACCACGGATACCGAACTGCTCACCACGGTCGTGCGCGAGATCGGCGTGTTTCTCGAGACCGATACCAGCCATCTGCGGCCTGATTCCAGCCTGACCGCCGAGCTGGACAATATGAACTCCCTGAAGCTGTACGAGATGATGCTGTATCTCGAGGACGCCATCGGATTCTCGTTCGACGAAAAGGTCGTCGACCGCCTGGATACCGTTCAGGATCTGGTCGACTACATCCGCGAGAGGCTGCGCTGACCAACGGCGGCCGGCGCCGGAGGCGGTCCCGATGACGGCAGGCCGCCGGGTGGTGGTGACGGGATTCGGTCTTGCCTCGGCGCTGGGAAATACTCCGGACCGCTTCTGGTGCCGTCTGCTGGCGGGGGAAAGCGGATTCCGGCCGATCTCGCGTTTCGACCCGGCGCGCCACAAAAGCCGTCTGGCCGCCGAGGCCGATGACCGGGATCTTCATTTCGGGAAAGGCGCGCTTGCGTTCGAACTGGCGCGGATGGCGTCGTTTGTCCGCTTCGCCGTGCATGCGGGCGAGGCCGCGCTGGAGGGTGCCGGGCTCGAACCGGTCCGGGAAGCGGCGGATCGCGGTCTGATCGCGGTCGGGGCGGCCATGGGCGGATTGCCCAACATCGAGGCGGGAGTGCTGCGCCAGGAGGACCGGGGGCCGGGCAAGACCACGCCCTTCCTGATTCCGTCGCTGATCCCCGGCATGGCCGCCGGAATGCTGGCCCTGAGACCCGGATTCCAGGGACCGCAACAGACCCTGGGCGGCGCCTGCGCGGCCGGCAGGCTTGCCATTGCCCATCTTTTCCAGGCGATCCGGCGGGGCGATTGCGACTGGGGGCTGGCCGGCGGCGCCGAGGCGGTCACCACGCCCATCACCTTTTCGGGATTCGAGGCGATGAACGCCCTGTCCCTGGCCTCCGGCCCCGATGGCGCCCCCCGTCCCTTCGACCGGCGCCGCGACGGCTTCATGGTGGGGGAGGGCGCCGCCCTTCTGGTGCTGGAGGAATGGGGTCGCGCCCGGGCGCGGGGCGCCCCGGTCCTGGGAGAGATCCTGGGCGCGGCCAGTGTCACCGGCGGGACCGATATCGTAACCCCGGACGCGGCCTCCGCAGACCGTTCCATGCGCCTCGCCCTGGCCGATGCGGGCCGGGAGGCGGGAGAGATCGGCGGCCTGTTCGCGCAAGGATCCGGAGTCGTCCGGGGGGACGCGGCGGAACTGGAGGCGGTCGCGCGCCTTCTGCCGCGCGTCGCCGTGACCTCGATCAAGGCGCAGGTCGGCTACACCTTCGCGGCGAACGGGCCCCTGTCCCTGGTGGCGGCCCTGATGTCGCTGCAAAACGGGGTGCTGCCGGGAATTCCCACCTTCGAGAGCCCCGATCCGGACTCGCCCGATCTGCGGATTCTTGCCGCACCCCGGACCTGTCCCTTGCGGACCTGCATGGTCAACGCGCACGGCTTCGGGGGCGTCCATTCCACGCTGGTGGTCGGCCGGACATAAGCGGGCGCGCCACCGGCTATCGCCAGCTTGATCCCGACACGCCGGAAGGGTCAAGGGAACCGGGGACTCAAGCGTCCGGGCGCAGGTGTTCGAAACGGACAGGTGTTCGAAAAAGGGCGGACCCGGGAGCAGGCTGCCCAGGTCTCGCTGAGACGTCATCGTCGAGACCTGGCGTCGACGGTCTCACCTCAATGATGCAGGCCTTCGCGGTCGTAGAGCGCCATCAGCGTGCTCGACATGCTGGCGATCAACTTTTCGCGGCCATTGTCCAAGGCGTAGGCGTGTCCCTCGCAGACCGTCAGGGTCCGGCCGGGCTTCAAAACCTTGGAGCGGAACAGGAAACGCTGGCCCTTGGCCGGGGCCAGAAGATTGATCTTGAATTCGACGGTCAGGACCGCCGCGTCGTCGGGGAACAGGGAAAAGGCCGCGTAGCCACCGGCGGAATCGAGCGCGGTCGCAACGATGCCGGCATGCATGAAACCGTGCTGTTGCGTATAGGCCTCGATCAGCGGCATGGACAGTTCGATTTCCCCCGGCGCCAGATGGGAAATCTCGATGCCGAGCGTCGTCATTGCCGCCTGACGGCCGAAACTGGCTGTCACGCGCTCCACATAATTGGGATCCTTGGGTTCGAAGGGCATGGCCGGTCTCCCTGGGCTGTCTCCCGCATGGGACCGGTGCGGCCGTCCGGCCGCAGCCGGGGGACGGACCCTCCTCGCGGATCACGAACCCTATCCGGGCGGCGAACGAGGTGTCTTTGAAAAATCGGACAGAACCGGCACTGAGGACGCGGCGGGCCTGCGCGCGGAACCGGCATGGCGACAGACCGGAATGGCGCCCGAATTCCATGGTCATATGGGCCTGATCGGCATAGCCGACATCGGCGGCAACCTCGGCAAGGCCGGCATCGTCGAAGGCCACCCGTTCCAGCGCCGCCCGGAACCGGTTCAGCAGGATGTAGCGCTTTGGCGCAAGGCCCGTGCGCGCCATTACCTGCCGGTGCAGGGTCCGGGGCGAGACGCCGGACGCGGCCGCCATGGCGGCGACAGAGGTGACGTCGGGCAATGGGACGGCGGGCGGGAAAGATGGGCGGCCGGGGGAAAAGACCGTTGACAGCCGGTCCCCCCAGGCATCGAGCGCGGCGAGAAGACCGTCCAGCGGGCCCTGGGATGGCGGGGAAGGGAAGTCGGGCAGGACCAGTCCGCCGCCGGGGAGGGCATCCGGGCGGCACCGCACGCCCGCCATCCAGCCATGAAACGGCCGCCGACGCGCGCCACCGGCACCGGGAGGCCGGACCACCGGCGACCAGGGGCCGGGACAGCCCTCGGAGTCGGTGCGGCAGAGCAGGACGAGATCGGCAAGGGGCGAGGCGAAGCGATATCGTCCGCTTCCCGTCAGGCGTCCGCAATCACACAGGATATAGAGACTGTCGATCAGCGGGCGATGCCGGGCAAGGGGCCGAATTTCCAGGTAAAAGGCCGAAGCCGCCGACCGGCCGCAGACGGGCGGCGGCGTGATCGCCCGGGCGGGGCCTTCGGCGGTCGGAACGGCGGCGGTCACTTCCATGACGTGGCGGGGGTTCGGAAACAGGACGGTCGGCAGTCATTATGACGGCGAAATCCGGCAACGCGGATAGGCCAAAGGATCTGTGGACGTCAGACCCATCGCCCGCCACCATCAACATGCAGCACCTCCCCCGTGATCGCTCCGTTGGTGATCAGCAGCAGGATCGCGGCAGCGACGTCCGCGTCGCCGGCGATGCGGCCGGCCGGCAGCGTGGAGGCGGCCTGACGGATGGCGGCGTCGCGACCGTCGCCCAGAAGCTTTGCCAGCAGCGGCGTGTCCACCATGCCCGGCGCCACAGCATTGACGCGCCGGGGCGCCAGTTCGAGCGCCAGGGCCGGTGTCATCGCCTCCACCGCGCCGGCGGCGGCGGCCAGGGCGACGCCCACCGGCAGGGGACGGGCGGCGATCTGACCGGAGGTCAGGGTGATCGATCCGTCGGCCGGCATCCGCCGGACGGCCGAGGCGATGGCGAGGAGCGGACCAGTGAACCGTTCCGCCGCGATCCGCCGAAGATCCTCCGCCGTCTGCTCCGCCAGGGGGCGCAGACGCACAGTGCCGGCGGTGATGATCAAGTGATCAATGATCGCAATGTCGCGAAAGGGGTCTGACCTTTCCCAAGCCGGGTCGGCGATGTCGGCGGCGATCGTGCGGGCGCCGCCCAGCGCGGCGGCTGCCTCCGCCAGACGGGACGGGTCGCGGGCGACCAGCAGCAGGCGGGCACCGTTGGCACGGGCGGTCGCGGCGACGGCGCGGCCGATTCCGGACGATCCGCCGATCACCGCGACGGTACGTCCGGCGAGAGGAAGGGGAGAGGAGCCGGAGGGGACGGGATGGGACATGGAGCACCTTTCCAGGAGGACGGAGGGGGGTGGTTTAGGATCCTAGGCCGGTCGGTGGAGGGGGCGCCAGGGAGCCTCCGGCGATATGACTTATTGGCTTTTACGATGAAATTGAGCGATTTATCTGAATCTTGATCGTTATTTCAGATATAACAAGGCATGGATTTCCTGTCGGCGATGCGTATTTACGTCCGGGTGGTCGAACGGGGCGGCCTGTCCGCCGCCGCCCGCGATCTTGGTTTGGGGCAACCGACGGTCAGCGACCGGATCGGAACGCTGGAGCGCCATCTGGGGGTGCGCCTGCTCGACCGGACCACGCGGTCCGTGCAGCCGACGGATGCCGGACAACGGTTCTACGAACAGGCGCGTCTGGCGGTCTGCGCCGCCGATGAGGCCCTGGTCGCGGCCGGTTCGGACGATCGCGCGTTGTCCGGGATTTTGCGTCTGGCGGCGCCCCATGGTCTGGGGGAGGTGACGCTGCCGTCCCTGTTGCTGACATTTCAGGACCGCTATCCGGCAATGTCGGTCGATCTGGTTCTGAATGACCGTCTGGTCGATCCCGTGACGGAAGGGGTGGATCTGTCGCTGCGCGTCGGGGAAACCGGCGAGGGCGGATTCGTCGCGCGGCGGATCGGCTGGATCCAGTCGGTCCTTCTGGCCTCCCCGGCCTGCCTCGATCGCGATGGGGTTCCGGACAGCCCGGCGGATCTGGCACGCCACCGGCTGGTCCGGCTTTCCGGCGGGCGGTCCGCCGGGGGGCGCCTGACCCTGATCGGGCCGGAAGGGGAGGTGGTGGTGGCGACGATCGGGGCGGCCTGGAGGGTCAACCACTGGCGGCCGTTGCTGGCGGCTGTCGAGGGGGGGGTCGGAGTCGGACTGCTGCCGCCCCTTCTCTGCGCGGACGCCCTTTCGGCGGGGCGGCTGCTGCCGGTGCTGCCCGGATACCGGCCCCCGCGGCGGCCGGTATCCGCGCTTTATCCCGCTGGTCCCCGGCTGCCGACGAAAACCCGTGCATTTCTCGATCTGATCTTGGACAACATCACGACGCTTCTGCCGTCAGGGGCCGGGAGGGATGCATGACCGAAATGGCCGAAACGACGATCGACCTTCCCGGAAATTTCCGGATCGCCGAGGTTCTGGCCTTTCACGGCCGGGACCGGGACCAAATCGCCGAGATCGTCACTGCCGACGGTTTTCGCAAAGGCCTGCTCTGGGAGGGGGCGCCCGCCTGTCTCTCGGTCCGGATCGCGGACGGACGGGCCGCCTGCGGTCTGGAGATCGACGGCCCCGCACCCGGCGGGACGGAGGAGCGGCTCGCCACGCTGGCGCGGCGGATGCTGGGGCTGTCGCAACCGGTGGACCGGTTCGAAGAGGACTATCGGGATCATCCCGATGTCGGGCGCATGATCGCCCAGAACCCCGGGTTGCGCCTGCCGGTCGCGGCCAGCCCGTTCGAGGCGCTGAGCTGGGCCATCACCGGACAGCAGATCAGTGTCGCCGCGGCGGTGTCGATCCGGCGGAAGCTGATCCTGGCGGCCGGAATCCGGCATTCGGGCGGACTTTTATGCTATCCGGACGCGCGGACGGTTCTCGGACTGGGCGAGGACCGGCTGCGGCAGGCCGGCTTTTCGCGCAGCAAGGCCGGGACGCTGCTGGAGGTCGGCCGGCGTCAGTTGTCCGGCGAACTCCCCCTCGCCGCCTGGCTCGACGGTGCGGAGGAGGAAGGCGCGGCGGATCGCCTGCTCGCCACCCCGGGGGTGGGCCCCTGGACGGTCAGCTATGCCTGTTTGCGCGGCTATGGCTGGCTGGACGGATCCCTGCACGGGGACGTCGCTGTCCGCCGCAGCCTTCAGGCGTTGTTGGGACTGGTCGAAAAGCCCGATGCGCGGACGACGGAGCGCTGGCTGGCCGGATTCCGGCCCTGGCGGGCCCTGGTCGGGGCGCATCTGTGGGCGTTCCGGTCCGCTCAGGCCTACTGACCGGTTTCCCGCCGCCCGGTTCCGTCCCCCTCTCCGCAGTCCGCATCGCCAAAGTTGAGGGCGGCGATGCGATCGAGTGTGGCCCGCAAGACTTTGGCGTCGTCGGCGCCGAATGCCTCCTCGAACCGCCGCTGGGCCTCCTGCCATAGCGCTGCTGACGCCGTCAGCCGTTGGAGTCCGGCGCCGGTCAGCGTCACCAGACGGCTGCGGCGGTCCCGTGGATCGACCGTGATGGCGATCAGGCCGTCCCGGTCCAGGGGTTTCAGATTGTGGGCCAGGGCGGACCGGTCCAGGACCAGCATGGTGGCCAGTTCTCCCATGCTGGGCGATCCCGCCCGGGCGATATGCGCCAGGATCGACCGTTGCGTCGACCTCAGGCCCGATGGCGCCAGAACGGCGTCGTAGAGCTGTGACACCCGTCGCGTCGCCCGACGCAATGCGGTGCCATTGCATCGGCTTCCGGCCCCGGTATCCGTCTCGTTCCGCCTCAATCTTTACTCCACAGTGGGGAGAGCATCCCGCTCTTGACGAACAGTAGCATATGCCACTAAATCAAAAAAGATGCATATGCCAATAATTGACCGGCCGCCGGCCGGACGTGACGGAGGTTTGACGATGCGAATCCTGGTGGTTGGCGCGGGTGCGACGGGGGGATTGTTCGGTGGACGACTGGCCGCCGCCGGCCGGGATGTGACATTCCTGGTACGACCCGGGCGGGCGGACGTCCTGCGTCGCGACGGGCTGGTGATCCGTGCGCCCGACGGCGTGCTGTCTCTCACTCCCGCCCTGGTCATGGCCGGTGAGATCCGTCACCCCTATGACGTCATTCTCGTGACGGTGAAGGCCTTTTCATTGGTGGCGGCGATGGCGGATATGGCGCCGGCGGTGGGGCCGGGCACCGTCATCCTGCCGGTCCTGAACGGGATGGCCCATATGGAGGCCCTTGCCGCCCGGTTCGGCGGACGGGCGGTGGCGGGCGCGGTCTGCAAGGTCGCCGCGGCGCTGGATGACCATGGTCGCATCCTGCAGATGACTTCGCTGCAGGATCTGGCCTACGGAGAGCGAAACGGTCAGGTTTCCGAACGGATGACGCGGCTCGATGCGATTTTGCGGGGGGCCGGTTTCGAGGCGCGGCTGTCGGAGGACATCGATCGGGAGATGTGGGAAAAATGGATTTTCCTCGCCTCGCTGGGCGCCGTCACCTGCCTGATGCGCGGCACGATCGGCGAGGTCATGGCGGCGCCAGGAGGAGAGGCCTTCATCCATGCCCTGTTCGACGAGGCGGTCGCCATCGTCCGGGCGGTCGGCCGCGAGCCCTCCGCCCCGTTCCTGGACCGGACGCGGGCGCAACTGACGACCCCGGGATCGTCGCTGACCTCGTCCATGTACAGGGACCTGTCGCAGGGCTTGCCGGTCGAGGCCGGCCAGATCCTGGGCGATTTGCTAGGTCGCGGTACGGCCGCGGGAATCGGCGCTCCCCTCCTGTCCCTGGCTTATGCCCATCTTGCGGTTTATCAGGGGCGTCCTGAGCCGTCTCTGTGACCCGGTCATCGCGGCCGGCGAAGAGAGAGGATCGTCCGGCGGCTGGAAACAGGACCGGCGATCGGTCAGGATGGCGGGGCCGCGAATGAGGCTCGTGGTCAAAATCCAACAGATGAGTCCCTGAATCAGGAGTAGAGCCAAGCGTCCCGCCCGCCGTTCGGAGAAAGCCGAAAAGCCGGCATTTCCGCCGCTTTCGCATCGGAGGCGGGCAGGATGCCTGGCCCTACTCGCAAAGGATCCAAATGTTAGAGTCCGACCACCAACTATTTTCCCCACCAGGGGCGGGTCGATCGCGGACGCCGCCCGGAGGAGTGTGACGACGATGACCATTCTGACCACCGACCGGTTGCGGCTGGAGCCCTTCGACGACCAGCATCTGGAGGGGCTTTGCGAGATGAACAGCGATCCGGAGGTGATGCGCTACATCACAGGCCGGCCGGAGACGCGGGAGGAAACCGCCCGCAGCATCGCCCGCGTACGGGAACGGTGGCAGCGGCTGGGGTTTTCCTGGTGGAGCTTCATCGAGCGGGAGGGCGGCCGTCTGATCGGCGCCGGCTGCATCCAGCTTCTGGCGAACGGCGAGGGCAATCCGCTGGAGATCGGATGGCGTCTGCGCCGGGACCGCTGGCATCAGGGGCTGGCGGGCGAGGCCGCGCGGACCATGGCGGCCTTTGCCTTCGATACCCTTGGCGCCCCCCTGCTGACGGCCGTCGCCGATCCGGACAATCTGGCGTCGCGCAGGGTCATGGAGCGCCTTGGAATGCGATTCCGGGGCATCGAGCACTGGTATGACGCCGACGTTGCGACCTATGAAATCACCGCCCGGGACTGGCGGGCGGGCGGCCTGTCCCGGTAAGCGTGGGCGTCCGTGCGGGGGAAGCCCGGCCGGCCCCGACCGACGTCACTCTGCGGGTCCGTCCTTCCCATGCAGCAGGGCCAGGACCTCAACCAGCTTGCGGTCTCGCTCCACCCTCAGATGGTCCCGTTCCGGCAGTGCCGCCACGCCCGCTTCCAGTTTCGCGCGGACGTCGGGGGTCAGATGCGGCGTCCCGAGATCTGCCCAATAGGATTCGAAGGCGGGGCCCAGCTTCTCGATGAACGACGACAGCCCCCCGGGACCGCCACCGAGATGAAAGGTGGCGCTGGGACCCAGGATCGCCCATCGCAGGCCCGGCCCCAGGGCCACGGCGTCATCGATGTCCGCGAGTGTCGCCACCCCCTGGTCGATGAGGTGGATCGCTTCGCGCCAGATCGCCGCCTGGAGGCGGTTGGCGACATGGCCCAGGACCGACCGGGTCAGATGGATCGGCGATTTGCCCATGCGCCGGTAGAAGGCCAGCGCCGTTTCCAGGGCGGCGGGTGCGGTCCGGCCGTCCGCCACGACTTCGACCAGCGGCAGAAGATGCGGCGGGTTGAAGGGGTGGCCGATCAGAACCCGTTCCGGATGGGAAAGGCCCCCACGCAGCATATCGAGGGTGAACCCGGATGTCGAAGAGGCAATAACCCGGTCCGGCGGCAGCCCGCGGTCGATGGTGGAGAGCAGTGGCCCTTTCAAGGCGGGGTCTTCCGGCCCGCTTTCCTGAACGAAATGGGCGTGGGCCACGGCATCCGCGATGGTGGTGGCGAACCGGAGACGGCCCCGGTCGGGCGCGCCGGTCGCGGCGCCAAGCCGCTCCAGCGCCGGCCAGGCCTCTGTCAGCATGCGGTCCAGAACGTCGCGAATGCCGGGTGCCGTGTCATAAACCGAGACCTCGCACCCATGGGCCAGAAACAGGACGGCCCAGGAGGCGCCGATGGTGCCGGCACCGATAACCGCGACATGGGAAATCGCTTCGCTCATGACGTCACCTCGGGGGCAATTCCAGGGGAGGGGATCGGATACCCGTAATGATTTCATTAAAATATGGGTTCGGCGCCTTTAAGTCTAATCCCGATGAACGCCTCCGGCCTGTGATGCCGCAAAAACCGAGATGACCCAGTCGACGAAGACGCGGACCCTGAGGGATAGCTGCCGGCTGCGGGGATAGAGGATCGAGACCGGTATCGGCGGCGGTTCCAGGCCGTGCAGAAGGGAGATCAGCGTTCCCTGGAGAAGATCCGCAGCGACATGATAGCGAGGCACCTGGATCAGGCCGAGGCCCGCCCGGGCGCAGGCCACCAGGCTTTCCGCCGCATTGACGGTCACTGTCGCGGGCAGAGTCAGGGTCCGAGGCTCCCCCCCGATCCGAAGGGCCAGTGGAAGCACGGTCCCCGTGGCCGAGGACCGGAAGCCGACCATCCGGTGGCCGGCAAGCCCGTCAGGACCCGCAGGGATTCCGAAGCGGTCGAGATAGGCGGGGGACGCGCAGACGACTTCTTCCAGAACGGCGACAGACCGCGCCACCAAGTCGCTGTCCCTTGGAACACCGACACGGAGGACGCAATCGATACCCTCCCGCACCGGATCGACGAGACGGTCGCTTTCGCTCATGAAAAGGTCGATCCCTGGATATCGCCGCAGAAATTCGGGCAGCCGGGGCAGCAGCAGATGACGGGCCAGGGTGCCATGCACGTCGACCCGGAGTTGCCCTTCCGGCGACGCGCCGCTGAAGGCGGACTCGGCCTCCTCGAAGTCCGCGATCAGGGAGAGGCAGCGGCGGTGATAGGCCTCGCCATCCAGGGTCGGGCGGACATGCCGGGTCGTCCGTTGCAGCAGCCGGACGCCCAGCCGCCGTTCCAATTGTTTCACCGCATCGGTCACGGTCGAGCGGGGAAGCCCCAGATCCGCAGCCGCCAGCGTGAAACTCCGCCGATCGACCACCCGGGTGAAAACGCGCATGGCATCAAGCCGGTCCATCGTGACGATTGCCCTTCGACTATTCGATTATTCCGGATAATGAAGACGGATTATCGATAATTATCCGGAGATAGAAAAGCTCCATCTTCCTCGTCAGGGCCGGCGGATGTCCGGCGCCAGACAAGGAGATGAACCATGCAGGACTCCAAAATCGCCATCGTGACGGGCGGGTCGCGCGGGATCGGAGCCGCCATCGCGCGACGGCTGGCGGACGACGGTATGCGGACGGTCGTCAATTTTTCCGGTGATGCCGGAGCCGCGGACGATGTTGTCCGCGACATTCGGGCGGCGGGGGGGAAGGCGTTGGCCGTCAAGGCCGACATCAGCGACGCCAGTGCCGTGTCCGCTCTGTTCCAGGCCGCCCGGGATGCTTTTGGCGGGGTCGATATCCTGGTCAACAACGCCGGCATTCTGTCCCTGTCCCCCATCGCGGAGGCCGACGACAGTCAGTTCGACCGCCAGATCGCCGTCAATCTCAAGGGCGCGTTCAATACCATGCGGGAAGCGGCGCGGCAGTTGCGCGACGGCGGGCGTATCATCACGCTGTCCTCCAGCGTCATCGGCCTTGCCCTGCCTTCCTACGGTCTTTACGCCGCCACCAAGGCGGGGGTCGAGGCGATGACGGGGGTTCTCGCCAAGGAGTTGGGGGCACGTGGCATCACCGTGAACGCGGTGGCCCCGGGGCCGACGGCGACGGATCTGTTCCTCGACGGAAAATCGCCGGAAACCGTTGCCCGGATGGCGGGGCTGGCCCCCCTGGGCCGACTGGGGGAGCCCCGGGATATCGCGGCGGTGGTGGCCTTCCTCGCCGGTCCGGGGGGCGGATGGATCAACGGCCAGACCCTCCGGGCCAACGGCGGAATGGTGTAGTCCGCCGGTCCTCAAACCAATCCGCACGGATCGATGCCGGTCCGTGCGGCCCTCATATACCGGAGGGCGCATCGCGACCGCACGTGGTTCATTCTGGTGCTGCGTTTGGGCATTGAAAAGCAGGCTTTTTTGCTCGCGCGCAATCTCGGGTGCCGCACCTTGAATAAGTGGGTGCAGCAAGGCGCGGGTATGATCTTGATGCCGTCTTGATATCCGTCCGGCCGAATAAGGCACGCTTTTGATTTCGCTTTGACTATCGTTCCCGGAATAGCGGGGGCGACGGAACGTCATGCGTTTTCGCCGGTCAAAGTACGGGTAATCAAAGAAATATGACGAGGGTGTCCGGGGTTTGACCGCCCGACGGGCATCGTAATGTGAACAATAGTAAATATTGATGGGCGTTTTGGATGGATCGGATGCTGAAATGGAGGTGTCCGGTCGGTTTTTGCCTGCGCTATGTTCTATAAGAATTTTATAAAAAATCAATAAATAATAATATTTACAATTAATATTATTATTTTACAACGATAAAAACGCAAGGTGATGACTATGATTGTCATATCTGGCCTTATTTCCTTGGGCCTATTCGCATACCTGCTCTATGCGATGATCAAGCCAGAGCGCTTCTGATAAACGAAACTTCTTTATACCAAGTTTTCATCAAGTATCGGTGACTGTAATGGGCGATATCATCTTTGTGGCTGTCACATTGGTTTTCTTTACCGTGTCGGCAGCGTTCATCGTCACTTTGGACAGGATTTAGGGGGCTTCGTCATGGTCAACGATCTTGTCCAGTTCGTGATCGTCGTCGGGATGGCGACCGTCCTGGTCGCGGTATGCGGAGCCTGGCTGGCGCGCGTTCTGACCAGCCCCGGCCATGTGTTGCCGGAGCGCATGACCTACGGGCTCATGGGGGTCGATCCCGGCGAGGCCATGTCCTGGAAACGCTATGGTATGGCCCTGTTGTTCAGCAATGGCGCGATGATGCTTCTGGGCTACGGCCTGCTGCGGATCCAGGGACTGCTTCCCTTCGATTCGCTGGAACGGGCCGCGCAGACGGCGGATCTCGCCTTCAATACCGCCGCATCCTTCATCACCAACACCAACTGGCAGTCCTATTCGGGGGAAAGCAGTCTTTCGAATTTCTCCCAGATGGCGGTCATCACCTTTCTGATGATGGTGAGCGCCGCCACCGGGGTCGCGGCCTGCGCCGGCTTTATCCGTGGTCTCGGCCGCAAGAGCGCGCGCGACATCGGAAACTACTGGGTCGATTTCACCCGTGTGACCTACCGCGTGCTGATGCCGATCTGCCTTGTCGTGGCGCTGATCTATGTCTGGCAGGGCATGCCGCAGACCCTGAACGCGGAGGCCGTCGCAGACACCCTTGAAGGACCGGCCCAGCACCTTCTGATGGGACCGGTCGCGAGCCTTGAGGCGATCAAGCATGTCGGCACCAACGGCGGCGGTTTTTTCGGGATGAACGCGGCGCATCCTTACGAAAACCCGACGCCGCTGACCAACACCATCCATATGCTGTGCATGCTGCTGATCCCGTCGGCGCTGACCTACTGCTTCGGCACCATGCTGCTGCGCCGCCGCCAGGGCTGGGCGTTCTTTGCCGCCTTCCTGGTGATGTTCCTGGGCTTCCTTGCCGTCGTCTACAGCGCCGAGCAGCAGGGCAATCCGCTGCTGGCGGCGCTGGGCGTCGATCAGCAGGACAGCGTCCTGCAATCGGGCGGCAATATGGAAGGCAAGGAGACCCGTTTCGGGATCGCCCAGACCAGCCTGTTCGTCACGGTCACCACGGCGGCCACCACGGGATCGGTCGATGCCATGCACGACAGCCTGACCCCGCTGGGAGGGTTGGTGCCGATCGCGCAGATGATGCTGAACGACGTGTTCGGAGGCGACGGTGTCGGCTTCATCAACCTGATCACCTTCGCGATTCTGACGGTCTTCCTGGTCGGCATGATGATCGGCCGCACGCCGGAATTCCTGGGTAAGAAGATCGAAGCGCGCGAAATGAAGCTGGTGATGCTGGCCGTTCTCGCCCATCCCTTCAGCATCCTGGGATTTACCGCCCTGGCGGTGCTCTGGCCGGGGTCGCAGGACAGCCTCGCCAATGTCGGGCCGCACGGGTTCAGCGAGATCCTTTACGCCTATACCTCGGGCACGGCGAACAACGGGTCGGCCTTTGCCGGTCTCAACGCCAACACGCCCTTTTTCAACACCACGATCGGGCTCGCCATGCTGATCGGCCGGTATTTCACGCTGTTGCCGATGCTGGCCGTGGCCGGATCGCTGGCGGCGAAGAAAACCGTCCCGGAGGGCCCCGGCACCCTGCCGACCGCAACTCCGATGTTCACCATTCTGCTGGTCTTCGTGGTCCTGGTGGTCGGCGGCCTGACCTTCCTGCCCGCCCTGGCGCTGGGCCCGATTGTCGAGCATCTGCTGATGCTGGCCGGTCATCTCTTCTGAGGTCTCGAAAATCATGAACGATACAAACAAGGGCGCCGTCCGCGACGGCGTGCGGACCCACGGACTGACAACGGGTGAAGGGGAGCGGAACCGATCAGCGCAGGCTGGCCTCACACGTCCGGTCCTGGTGTCCGCGGTTCTTTTCATGCTGGTCACCGGACTGGGCTATCCCCTGGTCACCACCGGGATCGCGCAGGTTCTGTTTCCGGCCCAGGCCGCCGGCAGTCTGGTCCTGAAGGACGGGAAGACCGTGGGCTCCGCGGTCATCGGTCAGAACGTCACGCGGCCGGATCTTTTCCACCCCCGTCCCAGCGCGACGACGGGAACGGACCCCAACGATCCCAGTCAGTCGGTGGACCAGCCTTACAACGCCGCCTCCAGCGGCGCCAGCAATCTGGGGCCGACCAGCCGGAAGCTGATGGATCAGGTGGCGGCCCGTGTCAGCGCCTACCGGTCCGAGAATGGTCTGGCGGCCGACGTGGCGGTTCCGGTGGACGCGGTCACGGCCTCGGCCTCCGGTCTCGATCCGGACATCTCGCCCGCCAACGCCATGATGCCGGCCGGTCGCGGCGCCGGGGCGCGGGGGGTGCCGGTCGAAACGATCGTGGAAGTGATCCGGCGCCAGACGACCGACCGCCAGTTCGGCGCCCTTGGAGAGCCCCGGGTGAACGTTCTCGGCCTCAATCTGGCCCTCGAATCGGTGCCCGTCCGTCAGTCGGCGGCGAAGTGATCGGGAGGTTTTCATGAGTTCTCTGAATGACAGGTCGTCGGCCCCCCTGGAGGATCTTGACAATCCCCTTCCGGCCCGGACCTCCATGTCCTGGCCGACCGTGACCGTCGAGGCTTTCCGGAAGCTGTCTCCACGGGTTCAGTGGAAGAATCCGGTGATGTTCGTCGTCTATCTCGGCAGCATCGTCACGTCCCTGCTCTGGGTGCAGGCCCTGACCGGCGAGGGAGAGGCCCCCACAGGGTTCATCTTTGCCATCGCGATCTGGCTCTGGTTCACCGTCCTGTTCGCCAACGCCGCCGAGGCCATGGCGGAGGGCCGCGGCAAGGCCCAGGCCGCCGCCTTGCGCGCGGCCAGGAAACGGGTGTTTGCCAAACAGTTGTCGGAGCCGAGGCATGACGCATCCTGGAAACCGGTGCCGAGCGACGAGATCCGGACCGGCATGGTCGTCCTGGTCGAGGCCGGGGATATCGTTCCGGCCGACGGCGAGGTGATCGACGGCGCCGCCTCGGTTGACGAATCGGCCATCACGGGGGAATCCGCCCCGGTGATCCGCGAATCGGGCGGGGACTTTTCGGCGGTGACCGGCGGGACCAAGGTGCTGTCCGACTGGATCGTGGTGAGGATCACCGCCAATCCCGGCGAGGCCTTCCTGGACCGGATGATCGCCATGGTCGAGGGCGCCAAGCGGGGCAAGACACCCAACGAGGTGGCTCTGACCATCCTGCTGGTCGCGCTGACGCTCATTTTCCTGCTGGTCTGCGTCACTCTGATGCCCTTTTCCATGTTCAGCGCCGCCCTGAACGGCGAAAGTCAGATCGTCAGTGTCACGGTGCTGATCGCGCTTCTGGTCTGCCTGATCCCCACGACCATCGGCGCCCTGCTGTCGGCGGTCGGCATCGCCGGCATGAGCCGGATGATGCAGGCCAATGTGCTTGCCACCTCCGGCCGCGCCATCGAAGCCGCGGGCGACGTCGATGTCCTGCTGCTCGACAAGACGGGAACCATCACCCTTGGCACCCGCGAGGCCGCCGCTTTCCTTCCGGCCGCCGGTGTCGATGAGCGCGCGCGGGTTGACGCGGCCCAGCTTGCGTCCCTGGCCGACGAGACGCCGGAGGGACGGTCCATCGTGGTCCTTGCCAAGCAGCGTTATGGCCTGCGCGGGCGTGACCTGGCCGGCAGTCACCCGGTTCCCTTCAGCGCCCATACACGCATGAGCGGCGTCGATATCGGAACCCGGCAGATCCGCAAGGGCGCCTCGGACGCCATCCGGCAGTTCGTCGAGGGGCAGTCGGGCCGGTTCCCGGAGGACGTGACCCGGATGGTGACCGCCATCGCCAGCCGGGGCGGAACCCCCCTGGTGGTGGCGGAGAACGAGAGGATCCTCGGGGTCATCGAACTGAAGGACATCGTCAAGGGCGGTATCAAGGACCGGTTCGCGGATCTGCGCCGCATGGGGATCAAGACCGTGATGATCACCGGCGACAACCGCCTGACGGCCGCCGCCCTCGCGGCGGGAGCCGGGGTCGACGATGTCCTGGCGGAGGCCACGCCGGAGGACAAGCTGACGCTGATCCGCCGGTATCAGGCCGACGGCCGTCTGGTCGCCATGACCGGCGACGGCACCAATGACGCGCCGGCCCTGGCCCAGGCCGACGTCGCCGTGGCGATGAACAGCGGTACCCAGGCTGCGAAAGAGGCCGGCAACATGGTCGATCTGGACAGCAATCCGACCAAGCTCCTGCAGGTGGTCGAGGTGGGGAAGCAGATGATCATGACGCGCGGCGCGCTGACCACTTTCAGCGTTGCCAACGATCTCGCGAAATATTTCGCGATCATCCCGGCGGCGTTCGTGGCGACCTATCCGCCGCTGGCGGCGCTCAACATCATGGGGCTGCACAGCCCGACCTCGGCGGTCCTGTCCGCGGTCATCTTCAATGCGCTGATCATCGTGGCTCTGGTGCCGCTGGCGTTGAAGGGGGTGCGCTATCGCGCCGAGCCGGCCCAGAAACTGTTGTCGCGCAACCTTCTGATCTATGGCGTCGGCGGGGTGATCGCCCCCTTCGCGGGCATCAAGCTGATCGACCTGGTTCTCTCGCCCTTCCTGTGAGGGAGCGGCCGGCGGGCCCATCCCTGCCGCCGGCCGCCTTGGGAATCCCCGTGGCGGCCGGGGCCGCCTTTACGGCAAAGAGATGGGGGAACGCGTTCAGACGTTCCCAAATAGCCCGCTTTCCCCTATGGATGGGCTGGCAGCCGGGTGACTTCGCCTTTGGACGGATGCGGTTTTGACCGACCATGATGAACGACACGCGCCCTGATCCCGATGTTCTCCTCGAAGCCGTTTCAGACGAGGAAAAGGAAAGTGCGCGCGGCCGGCTGAAGATTTTCTTCGGCGCCTATGCCGGCGCCGGCACCACTTACGCGATGCTGGCGGAGGCGCACCGGCGCCAGGAGAGCGGCGTCGCCGTCCGGGCTGGCGTCGTGGAAACACACGGTCGGCGGGATACGGGGAGACTTCTGGACGGACTTTCCGTCCAGCCGATGCGGACGGTCCGCTACCGGGATTGCGCGCTGGCGGAGTTCGATCTCGATGCCGCGCTGGCGTCCGACGCCCGTCTGATCCTGGTCGATGAACTGGCCCACACGAACTGCCCCGGGTCGCGGCACGAGAAACGCTGGCAGGATGTCCATGAACTGCTGGACGCCGGGTTTGATGTTTACACCACCCTCAATGTCCAGCACCTGGACAGCCTTTACGACATTGTCGCCGGCATCACGACTGTTCATGTCCGCGATACGATTCCGGACCACATTTTCGACACCGCGCAGGTCGTTTTCGTCGACGTTACGCCCGACGACCTTCTGGAGAGGTTGCAGACCGGGAAGATCTACCCCGCCGAGACCGTCCCGCAGGCGCGGCAGTACTTCTTCCGCAAGGGCAATCTGATCGCCTTGCGCGAACTGGCGCTGCGCCGGGTCGCCGACCGTGCCAACAGCGACGTTCGCGCCTACAGGCTTCATCATGCGGTCCAGACGGTCTGGCCGACGCGCGAGCGTCTGATGGTCTGCGTCAGGGCCGACCCCCGGCAGGAAAGCCTGATCCGCGAGGGTGCCAGACTGGCCGAGCGTCTCCAGGCGGAATGGACCGTCGTTCATGTCGACGGCCTCAGTGCCGAGCGGGGCACCGCGCGTCGCGAGGCCTTGCGGCGTCTTGCGCGTCTGGCGGAAGACTTCGGCGCCGATTTCGCGAACATTCCCGGCGAGGATGTCGCGCGATCGCTTCTTGAGCACGGCCGGTCGCGCAATGCGACGAAATTCGTGATCGGGCCCGGCCGCCCGTCCCGCTGGAAGATCTGGCGGCGGCCTCTCGCCAGCCGGCTGATCGCGGGAAATCCCTCCATCGGGGTGATCGAGCTGGGGCTGGCCGGGGCGCCGCCACCGCGCGCCGCCCCCCGGAGCCGCGCCGGAGGCGGGGTGGTGACGCCGTTGATTCTGGCAACACTCGCCTGCGCGGCGACGACCGCGGTCGCCGCGATGCTGCTTCGCGTGTTCGATCTGTCCAACGTGGTCATGCTGTTCCTGCTGACCGTGGTGTTCGTCGCCCTGCGTCTCGGGAAACTGGCGGGCGCCTGGGCTGCCCTGTTCAGTGTGGCGAGTTTCGATTTCTTCTTCGTCGAACCCCGCTGGTCCTTCGCGGTGTCCGACACCCAGTATGTTTTCACCTTCGCCCTGATGCTGGCCATCGCGCTGGTGACCGGGCAACTGGCGGCCAGGCTCCGGGCCGACGCCAGGGCGGCGACGGCGGGCGAGAGGCGGGCGACGGCGCTGGCGCGTGTGGCGCGGGATCTGTCGACGGCGCTTTCGGTCGCCGATATCGCACAGGTGTCCGACCGCACCATCGCGCCACTGTTCGGCGTCCGGACCTCTGTTCTGGTCCCCGATGCCGAGGGGCGTCTTCTGACCGGGGAGGCCGCGTCCTTCGTCGATCCACCGGTCGCCCGGTGGGCGTTCGAGCATGGGGCGCCGACCGGGCTCGGAACGCAGACGCTGGCGGCGTCGGGCGCCCTCTATCTGCCCCTGAGGGCGCCGTTGCGGGCGCGGGGCGTGTTGGCGGTTCAGCCGGTTCAGGGGGAACTGACGGTGGATCCCGACGATCGCCGGCTTCTCGACGCCTGTTGTGTCCTGCTTGCCCTGGCGCTGGAACGGATTCATTTCGCCGAAATGGCGAAAACGACACAGGTCCGTATGGAGGGCGAGCGCTTGCGCAATGCCCTCCTGTCCTCGGTGTCGCACGATCTCAAGACGCCCCTGACGGCCATCCGGGGCTTGGCCGAGACCATGGAGCGCGCCCGTGACCTGGAACCCCCGGAACGGATCCAGACCTCGCGGGCGATCCGTCTTCAGGCCGAGGAATTGCGCCGTCTGGTCGGCAATCTGCTCGACCTCGCGCGGATGCAGGGCGAGGGGGTCCGGCTCAATCGGGAATGGCAGTCGCTTTCCGAGATCGTGGGGGCCGCGCTGGCCCGGATGAGCGGCTCTCTTGCGGATCACCAGGTGGTGACACGCTTGCCGGCGGATCTGCCGCTGGTCGAACTGGACGGAACGATGTTCGAACGCGTTCTGATCAATCTTCTCGACAATGCGGTCAAATATACCCCACCCGGCTCCCGGGTTCTGATCCGGGCCGAGGCCTGCGGCGGCTGGATGCGGGTGGATGTGGAGGATGACGGGCCGGGGATCGCGGGGGGGGATCCGGACAGGATCTTCGAACCCTTCACCCGGGGCGTCCGCGAATCCGCGATCGCCGGAGTTGGTCTGGGGCTGGCGCTTTGTCGCACTATTGTCGCCGCTCACGGCGGCGATATCGCCGCGTCCGGGGTGGATCCCCATGGAACGCGTTTCGTGATCCGGCTGCCGCAAGGCACGCCGCCGGACATCGAGCAGGAGGATATCGGATGACCAGGCCACGCATTCTGATCGTCGAGGATGAGGCCGATATCCGGCGTTTCATCCGTCTTGCGCTGGAGCGCGAGGAGATGATGGTCTTCGAGGCGGGCACTGCGGTCCAGGCCCGCATTGAGGCGGCCAGCCGTCAGCCCGAACTCGTCATCGTCGACCTGGGGCTTCCCGACGAGGATGGAAAAGAGTTGATCCAGGATCTTCGCAACTGGTCCAGCGTCCCGGTGCTGGTGCTGTCCGCCCGCGACCGTGAGGAGGAGAAGGTCGCGGCGCTGAATGCCGGCGCCGACGATTACCTGGTGAAACCGTTCGGTGTTCCCGAACTGGTGGCCCGGGCGCGCGCCCAGTTGCGCCGGGCCAGTATCGTCAGCGGCGGCGGACCGTCCTCCTCGATCGCCCGGTTCGGCGCGGCCCGGGTCGATCTCGCCACTCATCAGGTCACCCGCGCGGACGAAACCGTCCACCTGACCCCGACAGAGTTCCGGTTGCTGGCAGCCCTGATCCGCGGACATGGCAAGGTGCTGACCCATCGGCAGCTCCTGCTGGACGTCTGGGGTCCGGGTTACGCCGACCGGCCCCACTATCTCAGGGTCTATATGGCCAACCTCCGCCAGAAGCTGGAGGAGGATCCGACACGGCCGCACCATCTGATGACGGAACTTCAGGTCGGGTACCGTCTCGCCGGACTGGACTTTGGAGCATAATCCAAGGTTGGTTTTTTCAGGGCGGGTTTCACAGCCGCTGGATGAAACCGACGAGATGCATAAAAATTTAGCTAAATTTGTTGTTTCCTTCAGACCCTTGGGCGCTCTATGGTCCAGCTATATGGCGACAATCATTCATGGGCCATTTACAGATGTTTTTGAAAGTCCGGGGGGGATCCAACAGGTATGAATTTCGGGTTGTTGTCCGGCGGACACGCTGATAGACATGCTGGGGTATGGTTAAGGAAACGTTGCGTATGAAACACTGCCCGAGCGAGCCGGCCGAACCAGGGGGGGCGCGCTGCCTGACGTGCAGAATCCGCGAAATGTCGCTGTTCGCCGATCTTGAACCCCGCGACCTGGACTTGATCCACCTTCCCATTGCCGAGGTGCAATACGCCGTCGGCGACGTCATTTACTCGGCCGGCGACGACGGTGCGGCGATTTACACCGTCCGCTCCGGTCTGGTCAAACTTGTTCGATATCTCCCCGACGGGACCCAGCGGATCGTGCGCCTTCTCAGGCGGGGGGAGGCCGCCGGGCTGGAAGTGGTGGTGGGACAGCCTTACGGCCACACCGCGATCGCGCTTTATCCGGCGGAGCTGTGCCGGATTCCCCGCCCGGTGATCGAGAGGCTGTCGCGTGAGACGCCGCGCCTTCACGATCAACTGATGCGACGCTGGCATGCGGCGGTGGCCGAGGCGGACGGACGGCTGACCGAACTGTCGACGGGAAAGGCGCAGAAGCGGCTGGCACGTCTGTTTTTGCAGCTTGTGCAGGCCGACGGCACCGCCATGCTGTTCTCGCGCGAGGATATCGGCGCCATGCTCGGGATCTCGCGCGAACATGCCTGCCGGGCCATGGCCGATCTGAAACGCCACCGCGTGATTTTTGAATTGTCGGCCAACCATTTCCGGTGCGATCTGGCGCGCCTCGCGGTTATCGGATCGCGGGAAGGATGATCCGAAGGGGCGGCGGGAGCGGCGAATGTTCCTGTCGTCCGGTCGGCGAAAAAAGTGTATGGATGGGCCGCGCCCGGCGGCGACCTTCCCTTTGACCCGAAGGACGGTGCCGGTTCGGATGGTCCGGTCCCCGGCGGAATGCCGCGACCGGATCGGGCGTTCGCACACCTTAAGAAACCGGTCTGGACCATGGACGACGTCAGCAAGATCATTTCCTACATCAAGGCCAACAATATCCTCACCGTCGCGACCGTGCGGGACGGGATCCCCTGGACGGCGAGCTGTTTCTACGCCTTCGACAAGGACCGCATGGCGTTTTTCTGTCTGACCAGCCTCGATACCCGGCATGGCCTTGAAATGCGGGACAACGCCAATGTCGCCGGAACCGTGTCGTCCCAGCAGGTCAATGTTGCGAAAATCCGCGGGCTCCAGTTTTCCGGACGCGCCCTCCTGCTGGAGGACGAGGAGGAGAAGGCCGCGCGCGCGATCTATTACAAGCGGTTCCCGATGGCCCGCCTGCACAGCGCGCCGATCTGGTCGATCAGCCTCGATGTTCTGAAATACACGGATAACAGTTTCGGGTTCGGGACCAAGCTGCACTGGCGTCGCGAGAACGAGTGGTCAAAATCCGACAGATGAGTCCCTAGACTCAGGAGTGGGGCCAAGCGTCCCGCCCGCCGTTCGGCGAAAGCCGAAAAGCCAGCATTCCAGCCGCTTTCGTGTCGGAGGCGGGCATCCAGGCTTGTGAAAAAAACAGTGGCACAGGCCCCCGTGCCTGTGGTCAGGCGACGCCGACGTTCAGAAAATCCGCCGCTGTCACGGCGGACTCCGGCAGGGACGCCGGAGCCACTGGTGGATTTCTTTCAGACGCTCTCCTGCCCGCCCCACTCCCTGCTCAAGGACTCATACCAGCCTGCGGTGATCGGAACCGATCAGCGCAGCCCTCAGTCGGCCCAAGTGGTTTTCGCTCACGCAGACGCCGGTGCACGGAACCTTTTGTGTGGTTCCATGCGGTGGGATTGACGTCCGCGGATGGTTCCCGGCCCACCCGCCCTCATACCAGGCTGTTCCCTGCCGCCGTCACGGCTCGGCCGTTTTCCTGTGATGCGCCCTCCAGGCCTTGACGGCGTTCAGGGCGATTTCGACATGCCGGTCGGGCGCCAGATTGGTGTAGGCGGCCAGGATCTTGCCGTCGGGGGCGATCACATAGGATGTCCGGTCGGCCAGCTCCGGCTTTTTTGCCAGGACCGCGTCATAGGCTTTGATGACGGTCTGATCGGGATCGGCGGCGACCGCGAACTTGCTGCGGCACTCGCTGACTGAAAAACGGTCCAGGGTCTCGATGGTATCGTGGGAAACCCCGATCACGGTTGCGCCAAGGGCGCGGAAACTGTCGGTCGCCTCGGCGAAATCGTGGGCTTCCTGCGTGCATCCCGGGGTGAAGGCGGCGGGATAGAAATAAAGAACCACGGGTCCATGCTTCAACGCCTGGGCCAGACTGAAGGTGAATTCCGATCCGCCCAGAGACGCGTCTGCGGTGAAGTCGGGTGCGGTCGCGCCCACGGCAAGCGACGCCTGTGCCGGCGCGGCGGCAAGCAAAGCGGCGGCGAGGCCGAGAACAGCGGACAGAGCGGCGGCTTTCATGAAACGTCCCTCCTTTCCGGTGACGGGGGCCGGAGAGGCCGGTCCCGCCGGTTCCGGGGATATTGGGGGAGGCATCGCGCCTTGCAACCCCCTGGGGCGCGCCGGAGGACGGGTCAGTCGCCCGCGGTTTCCCGATCCCAATAGGGGGGACGCCCGAACCGCTCGGCGACAAAATCCAGGAAGGCGCGAACCTTCGGCGCCACCATCCGTTTCGTCGGATAGGCTCCCCAGATGGCCCGGTCTCCCGGCGCCAGACTGGCCTCCCAATCGGGCAGGACCGGGACCAGACGTCCGGCCTTGACCTCGCGGCCGGCGAGCCATGTCGGCAAAAGGGCAAGCCCCAGTCCCGCCACCGCGGAATCAAGCAGAGCCTCGCTGTCGTTGGCCGCCAGGACTCCGGATACCGCGACGGAGAGCTGTTCGCCTTCCTTCGCGAACTGCCAGTGGTCGGCCGGCTGGAGAAGGGGAAAGCGCAGGCAGGACTGGGCGGCCAGGTCGGCGGGGTGGTGAACCGGGGGATGGCGGGACAGATAGTCGGGGCTGGCGCAGAGCATCCGCCGATGCGGGGCCAGCCGCCGGGCGATCAGGGTCGAACTGGGCAGGGCGCCGATCCGGATGGCAACATCGGCACCGACCTCGATCAGATCCACGGTCCGGTCAGTCAGCGTTGCGTCGATGCGGATATCGGGATAGCGGTCGAGGAAATCGGGCAGCATGGGGATGATGTGACGGCGCCCGAACGCGCCCGGAATATTGATCCTGAGAAGCCCCTGCGGCCGGCCGTTGAGCGAGGTGATCTGTTCGCGAAGGGACGCGACATCGGCCAGGATCCGTTGCGCCCGCTCATAGAAGTCAAGCCCCGCCTCGGTGGCGTGAAGACGGCGCGTCGACCGGTCGAGCAGGGCGACCCCGAGATCCGCCTCCAGCCCGGCGACGGCGCGCGAGACCGTGGAGATCTTGACCAGCCGGTCCTCGGCCGCCTTGGAAAAACTGCCGAGATCGACGGTGCGCACGAAAAGCCTGAGGGCGGCAAGATAGTCCAACGAAATCCTCCACACTGCCCCATTCTGCAAAAACCATTATCAATTTGTGGCCTTCAGCGGGCAAGCGGACGCTTCTACACTCGCGCCGTGATTTGGAGTGTGCGAGGTACCATGTCTACAGAAAAACCAAAAATCGGCTGGATCGGGCTCGGGCATATGGGGATGCCGATGAGCCGCAATCTGCTGGCCGCCGGCTATCCGGTGACCGTTTACAACCGCACCCCGGGCAAGGCGGATGGTCTTGGCTGTGCGCTGGCCCCGTCTCCGGCCGCCCTGGCCGCCGCGTCCGACGTCGTCATTACCATGGTGTCCGACGACGCCAGCCAGGATCAGGTTCTGTTCGGCGAGGATGGCGTCGCGGCCGGCGTATCGGCCGGCAAGACCGTCATCAACATGGGTACCGTTTCTCCCGGTGCCAGCCGCGACCATGCGGCCCGACTCGGCCGGCTTGGCATCGATGTTCTGGATGCTCCGGTATCGGGATCGGTCAAGCCCGCCACCGACGGGACCCTGCTGATCCTGGTCGGCGGCGACAAGGCGGTGTTCGAGCGCTGCCAGCCGATCTTCGATGTGCTGGGCAAGCGATCCTTCCATTTCGGCGGCCACGGGCAGGGCGCCAATGCCAAGCTCGCCGTCAATATGATGCTGGGTCTGACGTTGCAGGCCCTGGCGGAATCGGTTGTTCTTGGCGCCAAGACCGGCCTCGACACCGATATGCTTCTTGACATGATCGGGGATGCCGCGGTCGCGTCGCCGATCATTGCCATGAAGTCTCCGTCGATCCGCGCCGGGAAATTTCCGGCGGCCTTCCCGCTCAAACATATGGCGAAGGACTTCGGTCTGGCGGTGGAGGCGGCCGAAGCCGCCGGAGCGGCTGTGCCGATCACCCGTGCCGCCTGCGGCACATTCGCCAGCGCCCGCAAGGATGGTCTTGGCGACAACGACATCATGGCGGTTCTGACCGAACTGCGGACGCAGAGCGCCTTGTAGGAATAAGGGCCGGCGGTTGGACATCAATCGCCGGACCCCTGACAGGCGGAGCGGGCACCAGGGGGTGTGAAAAAACCGTGACACAGGCCTCCGCGCCTGTGGTCCGGCAAAGCCGGCAGTCAGAAATTCCGCCGCTGTCGCGGCGGACACCGGCTGGGACGCCGGGCCCCGCTGCGATGAGTCGGGGGCATGGCAGGG
>WASQ01000047.1:58998-81715 GCA_009712185.1 Telmatospirillum sp.
CCCCCCCCCCCCTCCCCACCCCCCCCCCCCGGCGCCCCGCACTCCGGCAGGGACGCCGGAGCCACTGGGGACGCCGGGACCCGTTCCTTATAAGTCAGGGATCTGTCCGCAGGATTTCCGCCCATGGTCGCGACATCATCGCTCCAGGCCCCTGAGTTTCGTGGGATGCCTCCGCTTCGCGGAAGCCGGGCTCAGACGCCGCAAGGGGCTGGGGGGAATCGTCGCGGGGCGTGGGGCCGGTCACACCGTCGGGTCAGGCGGTGTCGTCGGCGCTTTCCTCCTGTTCTTCCAGGCGCCGTTCGCACTCCCATTCCTCAAGGACTTCATTGATCTGGCCGATACAGTAATGACGGGCGGAGGCGACGTCATATCCATCGGACAGAAGGGCGTCATAATCGGTGTAGCTGTGTCGCACGAAGGCAACCAGTGCCAACCAGGCGACTCTGGCCGGGCCCGCTTTGCGAAGGCCGGAGGAATCTTCCGCATGGTCCAGGATCAGGGTCCGGTCGGTATCGGGAATGGCCGGAGCAAGCTGATCCAGTTCCTCTGCGATGCGGTCACGACGGTTCATAGCAACCCCACGATGGCTCCACTGAGGCAGGTGGCGACGGTTCCGGACAGGATGGACTTCGCGGCAAGTTCGATGATCTCGGTCTTCCGCTCCGGCACCATGGCCCCGATTCCGCCAATCATGATGCCGAGACTGCCGAAATTGGCAAAACCGCATAAGGCATAAGTGACCATCAGCCGCGACCGGGCGGACAGGGCCTGGTCGGGCAGGCCGGCCAGATCGATATAGGCGACGAATTCGTTCAGGACCGTTTTGCTGCCCATCAGGGCGCCGGCGGTCAGGGCATCCTGCCAGGGCATTCCGATCGCCCACATGACCGGGGCGAACAACAGGCCCAGGCACCGTTGGACGGTGATCGACTGGCCGGCCACCGGGGGAAGGGCGGACAGGGCGCTGTTGACCAGCGTCACCAGGGCGACCAGCACCAGAAGCATCGCCGCGATATTCACGAGGAGGCCGATGCCGTCGGTGGTGCCTTTGACGATCGCATCCATCGCATTGGCGGCCGGATTGTCCCGCGACAGATGCCCGGCCTCGTCGCCGGGGCGGAACGGGATCATCAGGGACGCGACCGCCAGCGCAGCCGGCGTGCTGATCAGCGAGGCGATGAGAATGTTGCCCAGCGCATTGGGGATGACCGGTCCCAGGATCGAGGCATAGACCACCATCATCGTGCCGGCAATTCCGGCCATGCCGCAGCTCATGATGGCGAACAGCTCGCCCCGGCTCATCCGCGCCAGATAGGGGCGGACCAGCAGGGGGGCCTCGATCATGCCGACGAAAATGTGAACGGCGGCCCCCAGACCCAGGGCGCCACCGATTCCCATGCTGCGCCTTAAGGCCCAGGCCAGTGCCCCCACCAGCCGTTGCAGAATTCCCCAGTGGAACAGCAGGGACGACAGGGCGGAGATGGTCAGCACCAGCGGCAGGGCGCGAAAGGCCAGGATGAAACCGGCGGACGGGTGCTCCACGGCGAAGGGGGCGGGGCCGCCGCCCAGATACCCGAAGACGAAACCGGTTCCGGCATCGGTGGCGGCCTGAAGCGCGTCGACGATCCGGTTCAGCAGCAGGAAGATCCCGGCGGTTCCGGGGACCTTCAGCATCAGCAGGGCGAGCGCAAGCTGCAACGCCAGACCGGCGAGGACGGTCCTCCAGGGAATGGCGCGGCGGTCCTCGCTCAAGATCCACGCCAACCCAAGCAGTCCGGCCATCCCAAGGAGCCCCTGTCCCGGCATCATCGTCCCCCCTGTCTCGTCATCGTCACCCTTTGCCCGGCCCCGACCGCCGGACAAAGGGTGACGATGAAAGGAGATACCATCCCGGATGCTGTGGGTCGAGGCCGTGCCCCCGGGAAGACCGTTTCCTCCGGGCATGCCGGGACGGTTGTTTCGTCCCGTTCCTCAATGCCTCCGTCCCGGCCTTCGGCTGTTCCGTTGACCGCCCGATTTTCTGGTGAAACCGTCAGCGGCGTTGTATCCCGGAAGCGGCACCCCATCCTTTAAGGCCAGGATCCCCGGGATATGGGATATCACCACCGTCCGGTGACGCTTCCGGGGCGCCCGGGTGGATGCGCCGGGTGCCGCCCGGCTGGACCAGAAGAAGGACAAGGACCCATGATCATACGTTCCGCGGGTGGTCCCGCGACGTCCGAAATCACGCCGCGGCGGGTCTGGCTCAGCCGGCGCCAGTGGCTGACCGGGGCGGTGGCGGCCGGTGCCGTCGGGATGCTGGTGCCGTTGGGGCGACAGGCGCGGGCGGGGACGCTGGCGGGGGCGACGAAAACCCGGTACCAGGTGGAGGACAAGGCGACCTCGCTCGAAGACGTGACCCATTACAATAATTTCTATGAATTCGGGACCGACAAGGACGAGCCAGCCCGTCGGGCCCCGGGTCTTTTGCGTCCGCGTCCCTGGACGGTCCGCGTCGAAGGGGAGTGCGCGGCCCCGGCCACCGTCGATGTCGACGACCTGATCCGGTCGTCCGCGCTGGAGGAGAGGATCTACCGGCACCGTTGCGTCGAGGGCTGGTCCATGGTGA
Source organism: Telmatospirillum sp. (assembly GCA_009712185.1). Taxonomy (GTDB): domain Bacteria; phylum Pseudomonadota; class Alphaproteobacteria; order Rhodospirillales; family Magnetospirillaceae; genus Telmatospirillum. The sequence continues at coordinate 61,607 of WASQ01000047.1, forward strand.
TTCCCTGGGTCGGACTTCCTCTTTCCGCGGTGCTGGACCGTTTCCAGCCGACGTCCCGGGCGAAGTATGTGGCCTTCGAGAGCCTTGCGGACCCGGCGCAGATGCCCGGGACACGCGACCGTACCCTGTTCCCCTGGCCCTACCGCGAGGGGCTGCGGATCGACGAGGCGATGCATCCCCTGGCCTTCCTGGCGGTCGGGCTCTATGGCGAAACGCTGCCGGCGCAGAACGGAGCTCCGATCCGGCTGGTCCTGCCCTGGAAATACGGCTTCAAAAGCATCAAGTCGGTGGTGTCCATCCGGTTTCAGGAGGCCAGGCCCGAGACCTTCTGGAACCGCCTGGCCCCGTCGGAGTATGGCTTCTACTCCAACGTCAATCCCGGGGTCGATCATCCCCGCTGGAGTCAGGCGAAGGAGCGGCGGATCGGGGAGTTTCTGCGGCGGCCGACCTTGATGTTCAACGGCTATGCCGAGGAGGTCGCGGGCCTTTACGCCGGCATGGACCTGAAGCGGGATTTCTGATGGCGACGGCGGTCTTGACGCGCTGGCGCCGCTGGGACCGGCCGGCCCTGCATCTGCTGTGCGCGCTGCCCCTGTTGATCCTGTCCGTGAAGGGGCTCTCCGGAGACCTGGGGGCCAATCCGATCGAGGCTCTGGTCCGGGGAATCGGCGACTGGGCGCTGCGGCTGCTGGTCGTTGCCCTGGCCGTCACGCCGATCCGGCGCCTGACCGGGCTGTCCCGCCTTGCCGCTTATCGCCGGATGCTGGGATTGTGGGCCTTTGCCTATGTCGTCCTGCATCTTTCGGCCTATATCGTGCTGGATCAGTTTTTCGACTGGCAGGCCATCGCCGGGGAGATCCGGAAGCACAAATTCATCACGGCCGGCATTCTGTCGGTGATTTTACTGCTGCCGCTGGCCGCGACCTCAACCGGCGCGATGGTTCGCCGCCTGGGGGGCGTGCGCTGGAAATGGTTGCACCGTCTGGTCTATCTGGCGGTGCCATTGGCTGGAATTCACTATCTGTGGATGGTCAAGGCCGACACACGTCAACCGATAGCCTATCTCGTGCTGATCCTTCTTTGCCTTGGTGCACGTCTCTTTCATGCGCGGCACAGTCGGGGTGCTGGTTTGCAATAATCATATTGCATTGCACAATGAATTATTATGGTTAAAAGGAATTTGTTCCAGACAATGTGCTTTGCATTCCTAATATCCTTATTTTAAAGATGGCAATGTAACCTTTGTCTGATTGTCTGAACTGAAAGTGACGCAGCATCTTTTGTCGTGATATACTCGGTTTCACCTCCGGAAAGACACTCCGGTCCGGAAGAAACACAAACAGCCGGTAGGAAGGAGGAAGCGATGAGACCACTGGAAACGCATGTTGAGATCAGTTCGCATCTTTGGATGTTCAATCGGGTGAAGGAACTGCTGACACGGGAAGGAATGCTCCGCGGCGACGCTTCCGATGCGGAGATCAGGACCGCGCTCAATCGCTGGATCGAGATGATGGAGGAGGCCAGCAAGCACGCGATGCCGGTTCATTGACGGCGGCGCCCCGTCCGCGTCGACGGTGCGGCCGGTTTGGCCCGGGTGGTTCGTGCGGATCTGGAAGGGTGGTCCGCCGCGAACCCTGCATCGTGCCCGGATAATCGCCCGGCGTGCCGTCCGGAAGGTGGAAGACGGTCGGATCGCCGGCCGTTCCGTTTCCCGCCGATCTGATTTAAGCTTGCCGGATGCGACTGACAGCTTTCTTTCTGGCAGCCCTGATGGCATTGCCTGCCGACGCGATGGCACAGGCCGCCGCGAAGGGGTGCTTCACCCCGGCGGAAATCACGGCCGAGCAGATCGTCCGGGTGGGTTTGCGCCTGCGTGAAGGGGCGCGCGCCTGCGGTGAAAAGCCGTGGAATGCGGGAACACAGGGCCTGTGGGATCAGCTGGACCAGCGTTTCGGGCGTCAGTTCGCCGCCCAGACGGCGGTCCGGCAAAAGGCCTTTCAGCGGGAATTCAGCGACGACGCCGATAACCGTCTTGAGATGTGGAACGGTCGGATCGTCATGTATTACCGGCACTACCCCGTGTCGGAGGTCTATTGCGGCGAGATCAAGTCGCAAATGGAAAAGGTGATGAAAAGCGGCTGGTCAGCGGTCACCAAAGCGGCCAAGGCCTCGGGCGATGCGGTCAGGATGGACTATCGTCCCTGTTCCTGACGATCCGTCGCTGACGGTCATTTTCCGGGAAAGGTCCCGGGGCAACATCCCCGCCCGCAGAATTCCGTCCGCCGGGGGTGGTCCGGGGGCGATCCGCCGCCAAGGTCGCGTGCGGGTCGCCCATCTCATCAGCCTTCGCGTCCGCCGTTATGGGCGGACCAGCCGATCGGATCGTGGAGGAACTTCCGGACCTCCTCAAGCGCGGGCTTGTCGAAATAGCCCATCTCCTCGGCGACCTCCAGCACATCCCACCAGTTGGCGAGATAGCGGATTTCCATGCCGACCTCTTCCATGGTCTTCACCGCGCCCGGGAAGACGCCATAGAAGAACACGACGAAGGCGTGGCGCACTTCGGCTCCGGCCTTGCGCAAGGCCTTGCAGAAATCGACTTTACTGGCGCCGTCGGACGCCAGATCTTCGACCAGGACCACCCGGTCGCCTTCGCGCATGCGGCCCTCGATCTGGGCATTGCGGCCGAACTCCTTACGCTCCTTGCGCACATAGAGCATGGGCAGGGACAATTCCTCGGAGATCCAGCTGGCGAAGGGGATGCCCGCCGTCTCGCCACCGGCGATGGCGTCGATCGATTCGAACCCGACCGAATTGGTGATTTCGGCGGCGGAAAGCTGAATGATCTTGCGGCGGGCGCGGGGGAAGGAAATCACCCGCAGGAGATCGACATAGACCGGGCTTTTCCAGCCGGAGGTCAGTGTGTAGGGCTCGGACGGGCGAAAGTTGATGGCGCCGATCTCAAGCAGGATGCGGGCGGTGACAAGGCCGGCTTGTCGCTGCTCGGGGGTTCGGGAAACGGATTGCATGGGTTGTGTCTCCACCGGATCTGACAGGTTGTGCAGGTCGCTATCACGGGGAGGGGGAATCCCCTGATTCGTGACGCGGCTAATGGAACGATTCTAAATTTGGCGTGAAAAAACCCTTGGCGCGGGGTATAGGGCTAAATGACGGGTCGGCGCAACAGGAAGGGCGGGGAAAATGACGAAGAATCTGGTGGATATCCGTCGGGATGGTCCGGTGGTCACGGTTTTGATCAACCGGCCGGAACGGATGAACGCCCTCAACAGGGAGGCTTGGCGCCAGCTTGGGGCCGTTTTCGCCGACACCATCAACCCCGACATGGAGATCCGCTGCGTTGTCGTGAAGGGGGAAGGCGGCCGCGCGTTCGCCGCCGGCGCCGACATCGCGGAGTTCGCGGAGGCGCGGGCCGATGCCGCCCAGGCGGCCCGTTATGACACCATCATGCGCGATGGTCTCGCCATGGTGGCGGCGTGCCCTCATCCGGTGATCGCGCAGATCGCCGGCCCCTGTGTCGGTGGCGGGCTGGAACTGGCGGCCCTGTGCGATCTCAGGATTTCCGGACGGTCGGGACGCTTCGGCGTTCCGGTGGGGAAGATCGCGGTGACCATGACCCTGCCGGAACTGGCGCAGGTCCAGCGCCTGATCGGCAGCGCCGCGATGATGGAAATCCTGCTGGAGGCCCGTGTGTTCGATGCCGCCGAGGCTTTGGCAAAAGGTCTCGTCCACCGCGTCGTCGAGGACGAGGCGCTGGAGGAGGAGGTGGCGGCCACCGTCCGGCGGATCACCGCCAATGCCCCTCTGGTCAACCGCCGCCATAAGGCCCTGGTCCGTCTGGCCGACAGCCGGGGCGCCGGCCCCTTCTCCGAGGCGGAACAGGCCCTGGCCTATGACTGCCTCGCCACGGCAGATCATGCCGAGGGAATGGCGGCCTTCGCGGCCAAGCGGCCGGCCCGTTTCACCGGGCGGTGAGGGGGTCAGACCTCGTCCCACCCGGGATCCTCGGCCGCAAGGATCTCGTGCACTTCCTCAATGATGGCGCTGCGCAGGGGCGAGCCGGCGGGGACTGGACGGCATTGGCCGTCCACCCATTGCTTCGCTTCCAGCAGTTCGGCCTGGGTCGCTCCGGTCTCAATGATCTCAACCAGAAGATCATCGTCGATCCGTCCCACGACCTCGATCACCTGTTGGCGAGTCAGTGCCATGTCTGGACCTCCCGGCGGTGCGGGGACCGCCCTTTTTGACCGCAGGAAAAGCGCCGGATCACGTGTTCCGTCCAGGGCGCCTTCAGCCGCCGGCCGATGCGATGGCTCCAGCCTGACTCCGCCCGGCCGGAGCGTCAACCGTCCCCGGGCACCGATCTCACGTTAACGCGGTTTACGGCTCGCGGTGGGGGCGCTTTTTCGGATCCCGCCGCCTGACCGTTTTGCGTTGATGCCGGACGCGCAGCATGTCCGCCGCTTTCGCGCCGGCGGCGGGCAGGATGCCCGCGCCATTCCGTCGGGAAACGCGATATCCGCCTCTGCTGGCGTGCGGCCTCCGGCGGGAGTGGAACGGGCGGCCTCGCCCGCCGTTCGGCGTGGCCGAAAGTGCAGCGTTTCCGCCGCTTCCGCGTCGACGGCGGGCAGGATGCCCACCCCACTCCGTCGGGAACCGCGATATCCGCCTCTGAGGGCGGGCAAAAGAAAAGGCCCGGCGGTTCGGACCGGCCGGGCTTTTCGTCTCAATGTCTGGTGAAAGGATTACGCGGGACCTCGACGCCGCGTCCTCAGCGCCTCCTCCTCGGCTTCGGCGGCGCAACTGGCGCATAATTTGGCATAAGGTGTCGCCTTCAGTCTCTCGGGCTCGATCGGTTCATTGCAGGACCTGCAAATTCCGGTTGAGAGAGGACCCTGATCACGGTGGCGGGCGCTTTCCACGGCGGCCTCGGTGAACAGAGCCGCAACGTCGGCGGCGAGGTCGATTTCGTCCATGTTGTCCTTCCTGACGAAAAGCCATTGCCTCAGGGAAGCTATCATAGCGCGTCCGGTGCCTTTTGGTCACATATCGCAAGGCCACCCTGAGGCGCATGTTCCGGCGGAGATCGGCGCTGCCGGTCTCTTCCAGCGGGCCGGCATCCATCACCACCCGCTGAAACGTCGAAAGGCATTCCGGCCCCGATTCGCACCGCAACCGGAAGGCCATTCTTCCGCCCATGCTATATCGGTCGAATTTTTGTCGCTGCAAGGGCCCGGATGTGAAGCCTGTCACCGGGAGATGACGGTTATCGCGATGCGGCGGTTGTTTCCTAGTGGCCATCGGCCTTGCGGGCCCGGGGCGGGCGGGCCATTGACAGAAGGGGCGGTGCGACGTAATCCGGGCCTCTGTTTTCGTGAGAGAGGTCGAATGTCGGGGCAAGAGGTCTGGGTTCTGGCCGATGACCGGGCGGGGAATGTCGCCCAGGCTTTGGGAGTGGCCGAAGCCCTGGAGGTGCCGTTCGAGGTCAAGTCGATCCGTTATGACCGGATGGCCCGGCTCTTTAACGCCGTCCGGGGAACATCCCTTCTGGGGGTGGTCCCTGACAGCCGTCAGGCCCTTTGTCCGCCCTGGCCGCGCCTCGTCATCGGCGCCGTCCGCCGGCCGGCGCCGGTCGGTCGTTGGCTGAAGCGTGTCTCGGGGTGCCGTCTTCTTCAGATCATGGATCCCGGTTGGCCGGGGCGGCAGGATTTCGATCTGATCGCCATTCCCCATCATGACGATGGCGATCGCGCGACCCTTGACGACGCGGCGGCATCCGGCGCTGAAACGGGGCGGCCGTCCAACGTGATCCGCACGCTGGGCGCCTGCCATCGCATCGTTCCGGCCCTGTTGGCGGCGGAGGCCGATAAATGGCGGGGCCGGCTGGCCCATCTGCCGGGGCCCTATCTGTTGCTGGTGGTGGGCGGCGAGACCCGGGATTACCGGTTCCCCGTTTCTCTCGGGCGCGAACTCGCGCGGGGCGTTGCCCGGTTGCATGACCGGATGGGCGGATCCATCCTGGTGACGACCAGCCGGCGCACGACCCCCGATCTTGCCCGCGCGGTGATCGACGGATTGCCCGAACCCCGTCACATCTATCGGTGGGAGGATGGCGGGGACAATCCCTATCTCGGCTTTCTCGCCCTGGCCGATTGCGTGGTGGTCACCGGGGATTCGATGAGCATGTGTTCCGAAGCCTGCGCGACCCCCGGACCCGTCTATATTTTTTCCCCCGACGGAATGGTCACGCGCAAGCATGCGGCCCTGCACCGCCTCCTGTTCGAGGCGGGTTACGCGAGGCCGCTCGGTGGGGACTCCGGCTATTGGACACACCCCAGGTTGAACGCGGCTTTTGACGTCGCCGCGGCGGTACGCGCGCGTGGTCTTCTGTCTTGAACCGGGGCCTGAACCGGTGTCTGAACCCGGGGTGTTTCAAATAACCGGCGAAATTTGTCATGCAACCGGGCTATCATTCCAAGTGATTTTCCGGTAACCGGGAGTCCGGGATGTTGAGGCCGGCCCGGCGGCGGGATCTGTCATGACGATTGGTCCTCATCGGGGGCTCTCCGGCTCCGGTGATCTGCAGCACGATCGGGGTTTTCCGTATGCAAATGCTTTCTCCGGCCCAATGCTTCGGCTATGCCGCATTCGCGCTCGGAGTGGTGGCGTTCCTGCAACGGAATGACCGGCGGTTGAAGCTGCTGAATGCCAGCCAGTGCCTTGTCTACACCCTGCATTTCATGCTGCTGGGCAATCCGCCCGCCGCGGCCAGTTCCCTGGTGTCGGGGGTACGCTCCCTGCTGGCGCTGAAGACCCGGTCGCCCTGGGTGGCGGCCCTGATCCTGGTGATCGGAATCGTCGTCGGGTGGATTTTCGTTGACGGGGGTTATGGGTGGTTGCCGGTGATCGCCTCCAGCGTTGCCACCGTCGCGGTCTTTCTGCTGAGCGGGATCCCGTTGCGTCTGGCCCTTCTGGTGGGCACCCTGTGCTGGCTGGCGAACAATCTGCTGTGCGGATCGATTGGTGGCAGCCTGCTCGAACTGACCGCCGCCATCGTCAACGGAACGACGATTCTGCGGATGGTCCGGGAACGCCGGCACCGGCCGTCCCGCTGAACGGCCCTTCCGTCACGGTCGGAACGGCGTCTCCTCCAATGCGGCGGCCCGGATCGCGCGGCGATGCAGATCGGCCGCCGCCTCGCTGAAACAGCAGAACACCACCCGCAAGGGGCGGGGGGAGGACGCCAGCGCCCCGGCGACCGTGGCGACGGCGACGGGCGCGGCAAGGTCCGGCGGAAATCCATAAATCCCGGTGGAGATGGCGGGAAAGGCGACGCTGTCCAGTCCCTGGCCGATGACCAGCGAAAGGGAGTTGCGGTAACAGGCGGCCAGCAGGGCGTCCTCTCCGCCGGTGCCACCCCGCCAGACGGGGCCGACCGTATGAATGACGAAGCGCGCCGGCAGGCGGTAACCCCGCGTCAGTTTGGCCCGGCCCGTCTCGCATCCCCCGAGCGTGCGGCATTCCGCCAGCAGCTCGGGCCCCGCGGCGCGGTGAATGGCGCCGTCGACGCCACCGCCGCCCAGCAGGGTCGGGTTGGCGGCGTTGACGATGGCGTCCAGCGAAAGACGGGTGATGTCGCCGACAATGACCGACAACTCTCCCGTCCGCATGACCGGCCTCCCTGGCGTCAGACCGCCTTCGAGTGACGCGCCTCGCCCATCTTCAGATAGCGGTCGAACACCGCGCAGGCGGCGCGGACCAGCGGCCGTCCCTCGTCGGTGATGACGATCCGCCGCCCGTTGCGATGCAGAAGGCCGTCCGCCTCAAGACCGTGCAGCTTTTCCAGGTCCGGATCGAACTGCGCGGGATCGGCATTGAACCGGGCGCAGACGGCGTCGACGTCAAGGGACAGGTCGCACATCAGCCGTTCGATCAGGGCCCGGCGCAGAAGGTCGTCGGCGTTGACGCCGATGCCCCGCACGGTTGCCAGACGGCCGTCGCGAATCGTCTGCTTGTAGGGATGGATGCCGCCTTCATTGGCGACATAGCCTTGCGGCAGGGACCCGATGCCCGACGCTCCGAAGCCGATCAGGGCCGGCGCCACATCGGTGGTATAGCCCTGGAAGTTCCGGTGAAGACGCTTCTCCTTGAGGGCGATGGCCATTTCATCGTCGGCACGGGCGAAATGGTCGAGACCGACCTGGACATAGCCATGGCTGACCAGCCGCTGTGTCGCGGTTTCATACTGGCGCCAGCGCTCCGCCGTGTCGGGCAGGCTGTCCTCGGGAATCAGCCGCTGGTGCTTCTTCATCCAGGGCACATGGGCATAGCCGAACAGCGAGATCCGGGCCGGCGTGAATCCGACCGCCTTGTCCACGGTTTCGATCAGGCTTTCGGCGGTCTGATGCGGCAGGCCATACACCAGATCCATGTTGATGTGCGAAACCCCGTAAGCGCGCAGCCAGCCGATGACCCGGGCGGTCACGTCATAGGGCTGAATCCGGTTGATGGTTTCCTGGACGACGGGATTGAAATCCTGAACGCCGATGCTGGCGCGGGTAACGCCACAGCCGGCCATCGCCTTGACATAGTCCTCGTCCGCCGTGCGGGGATCCAGTTCCACCGCGATTTCCGCGTCCGCGGCCAACTGGAAGCGGTTCTTCACCCGCTGCACGGTGGCGACGAAATCCGCGGGCGAGAGAATGGTGGGGCTGCCGCCGCCGAAATGCAGATGCCGCGCGGTCATCCGGGTGGGCAACCGGTCGGCCACCATGTCGATCTCGCGCCAGACGCAGTCCATATAGTCCGCGACCGGGGCGTACTGCCGCGTGATTTTCGTGTGGCAGCCGCAGAACCAGCACATTTCCGCGCAATAGGCGACATGGACATAGAGCGACAGCGGGGTTTCGGGCGGCAGGGCCGAAAGCCAAGACGCATAACGGTCCGGACCGACCGCCGGACTGAAATGGGGCGCCGTCGGATAGGAGGTGTAGCGGGGGACCCGCAGATCATATTTTGCCGCGAGTTCGGGATGCATGATCTTTCCTGGCAGTGAGAGGCAAAGCCTATCCGGTTCGGGCGGCCCGTGCAACCCGCGCGACCCCGAAAAACAGGGGGCGGGGGGATCCTTCCGGCGACGGCGACGCAGCGGGCGGCGAGGGGGCATGATTTTGACCGCTTGGCGCCTATTCCGGGCGTTGCGTGGATCGGGGCCGGCTCCAGATAGCCGACCTTCCCCAGTGTCACCGAGCCGTCGTGGTTGGGCCAAGACCGGTCGTCCAATCGACCCACCACATTGATTTGCTGGACCATAGACATTGCTAGTGTTCGGGATCTCCTAGCAACGGCACGGCGCCAGTCGCTGGTAGAATCATCGTGGAATGAGGGTCCTCAAAGGCTGTTCTGGCGCCGGTTTTTCCTGAGACAAAACCCGCCACGGCAAACGAGAAATCAATGCATCTCTCCAAAGGTTCTCGCCGAAGCAATGCGTGCAAAAAGCCCGCAGCAGCGGCATCGCCCGAGCCCGTCGTATCTACTGCAGGTGCGCTCGTTCCTTTTCGCAATGGCTTGGGAGAAATATATTTGTCTAGCGTGGTGGTTCCCGTACCAACGCTTAGAAATTTTTGATCTATTATTCCCTCTGAACGCCCTAAATTGTCTTTCACCACCAATACTTGCGCTCGCTTAATTCCCCTGACTTCTTTCCACTTAAAGTAGGCCTCCATGAGGCCATGGGAGTCATCCTTGGAAATATATGAATTTGCCGATGAATTTCGAACGATATCACCCAATTGTTCTTTGTAGAGAAAAATAACATCCACATGACTTATTAATGCTTTGATCCTGTCCAAGCCTTCTCTGGCATATATGGCGCCAGGGGTCAATGAAATAAGTGAATGCTCTGGAAGGGTTTGAACAAGCTTTTCTTGTAATAATCTCTCCTTCTCTCCTACAAAAGATGACAAGTGCACTATCCTGCTACTTTTTGCTTTCTCAAGAATACAATCAAAAGACACTTCGTCTGCATATGCGTTATTTGCTCCCGGGTAAACTACAATAAATCGTTTGCCGCTCCGTTCGACCATTGTCGTGGTATGGCCAGTAGCATACTTATTTGTAACTAGAAGGCCGTTCACGTTGATTCCTGCATCGGCTAGGTGCTTTGCGAGGAATCTGCCGCTAGCGTCTTCGCCAACGATGCCAGTAACTTCGACGTTTTCGCCGAATCTGGCAAGTATATACGCCGTGTTAGCGCCTGATCCTCCAGCGTAATTCGTCGGCTCTGTAAGCGCCTCGCACTCGTGATCAGATTCGATCTTATCTATGGATGTAATTTCATCAACATTGTGAGCAGTTATTACAAATACATCTATACTTCTTTCTTCGTTCTTGCGAATTTTTGCAGATATTTTTGAAAAAGAGTCTGATTTTAGCAAAATGTTCTTATTTATTCCCAACTCAATAAATGGCAGAGAAATCTTTATGTCTATTGAATCAACAAAGTGTTCAAACCTATGCCTCCATTCACTTGTGTATATCATAATCTACTCCTTAAAATGGAACTCTATGACTACGATATGCCTATTCTAGAAAGCCGATCCGGATACATTGAGCTAATGTTTACATCTCGTGCGGCTCCTCCGCTCCCCGATTGGCTCCAAAATAGCCCGATGATTGCCTAACCGAAAGAGCGAAGGATGTGGCAGGTCCCCATCATGGTTTGGCGAGCCTCAACAAGTGGCCAGTGACGGCTTCGGGTCATCTTCCGCCGAAACTGCTTTTGTCGGTAACGTCCGCTGTTCTCACTCCGCGTCCGAGACCGGACCTTCCCTTCACGGCCCGATATTGCCATGAGACAAGAAACGCGCGGCCGGCGCGCGCTCGCTTGGGGGATTGCGTTGGGGGCAAGAAATCCGTATCTTACGGAACATGTGGAAAAGGAGGCTTCAGTGTCCAATACGGCTTCGGCGTCCGAGGTGCAGAAGAACTTCGGCGCCTACCATGATCAGGCTCTGAGCGAACCGGTCCGGGTCACCAAATATGGCCGGGAAACGGTCTATATCGTTTCGGCGAAGGCCTATCACGAGATGAAGCGGGCGCAGCGCGACGCCATCGCTGCAGCGGATCTGACCGATGCCGAGCTTGCGCTGATCGAGGCGGCCGAGATCCCCGCCGAGCATCGTTACGCTCTCGACAAATAAACCATGGCTCTGCCGGAGCCTGCGCCGGGCCTTGTCATCTCCTACTCCTATCTGTGGTGCGACCAGCACCGCAGTGGAGCGGAGGAAGGCCGTAAGGCCCGGCCCTGCGCCATCGTGGTCGCCACGACCGACGAGGACGGCGACACGAAGGTCTATGTCGCGCCAGTCACCCACAGCCGACCGGACGATCCACATGCCGTGGAGTTGCCGCTTGCGGTCAAACAAAGGCTTGGACTGGACGAGGCGCCGCCCTGGATCGTAACGACCGAACTCAATCGCTTCATCTGGCCCGGTTACGACCTTCGGCCGATCGGACGAGACAAGCCGGATGTGTTTGCCTGGGGCTTCCTGCCGGTGGGGATTTTCAACGCCCTGAAGCGAGGAATTGCCGCCCACCAGCGTGAACGGCGCCTGCACCTCACCCCCAGGGAATAGCGCACGGCTGGTCAACGTCGAGCTGACGTGTACGCCTTGCTCGGGTTCAGCAAGTATGGCCGCTTTTCGCCCATCCCGACGGAAACCCGCCTTTCCCCTTACGGCCCCTTGCTGTCAACGGGGTGTCCCGCCCCGGCCTCTACCCCGCTCAACCGCCCGAAAGGCTGAACAGATCGGCCGGCTCCGCCACCAGTTCGAACAGCAGGCGGCCGGAGACCGCCAGCACCAGCAGGGCCAGCAGGACGCGCATATGCTCGGCGCGCAGGCGCGATCCGGCGCGCGCACCGAACTGGGCGCCGACAACCCCGCCGACCAGCAGGGTCAGCATCAGGATCACGTCGACCGTTCCGGTCTGGACCGCCTGAAGGATGGTGACGGCGGCGGTCACGAAAATCACCTGGAACAGGGAGGTCCCGACCACGACCGCGGTGGGGATTTCCAGGATATAGATCATCATCGGGACCATGATGAAGCCGCCGCCCACGCCCATCAGGGCCGCCAGAAGGCCGCCGATCGCGCCGACGGAGATCGGCAGCAGGGCGCTGATATAAAGTCCGGACCGGGCGAAGCGCATCTTGAAGGGCAGTCGCGCCCATAGATGCCGGTGGCGCTTGTGCGGCAGTCCCGCCTGTCGCGACAGCAGGATCGATCTCAGGCTTTCGAACAGCATCGTGCCGCCGACGAACCCCAGGAAAAGGACGTAACAGAGGCTGATCGTCAGATCGACCTGTCCCAGGGTGCGCAGGCGCGCGAAAAGCTGAACGCCGCCGACAGCGCCGATGGCGCCGCCGGCCACCAGCACCAGCCCCATCTTGACGTCGACATTGTTGCGCCGCCAATGGGCGATGACGCCGGACACCGAGGCGCCGACCACCTGATTGGCCCCCGTCGCCACCGCGACCGCCGAGGGCACGCCCATGAAGATCAGCAGCGGGGTCAGCAGGAAGCCGCCGCCGACGCCGAACAGCCCGGACAGGAATCCGACACCGCCCCCCAGCAACAGAAGGCTGAGGATATTGATCGAGACCCCCGCGATGGGCAGATAGACGTTCACCGCATCGTCAGTCCGTCTCGCTGACGGTGGGGGCACCGGCCTGCAACCAGGCCAGGATTCCCCCGGACAGCCGGTTGATCTCGCCGCTATAGCCGCTTTGCAGCAGGAGCGCCGCCGCCATCCCGCAGCGATTGGCGGAGCGGCAGTGCAACAGCAGCTTCTTCCCGGCGGGGACGTCGGGCATCCGGGCGGCGTCGAACTCCGACAGCGGCAGGAGATGGGATCCGGCGATATGAACCGCCGCATATTCGTCGGCCTCGCGCACGTCGACGATCACGACCTCGTCATTGTGGATCCAATCCAGCGCGGTCCCGACATCGATCATTCTGACCTGTTCGCTCATCACCCTCGTCCCATTATTCCACCGGCGATCCGGCTGACGGTTTTGTATGATGGGGGCGCCCGCCCGGTCCTGCAAGGGGAGGCGGGCCGGCGGCTCCAGTCGGAAGATCCAGTCGGAAGATCCGGGCGGGGCGGTGTCCGCAGTATCCCCCGGCAGGCGGAGCCGCACTGCGGCGCCGGGGCGATCCGGCGGTGAATGCGACGGCGGTGGACCATTCTTTTGCGGGCCGAGGGCTGTTTGCTCTCCGCCGCCTGCTTCCCATGCTGAAGGCGTTTGGCGTGGGTGCGGCCCTTGTGGGTGGCGTGGCGGCGGTGTCCCGGCTGGGTCGCCTTGGACCCGGCATGATGGCCCCTGGGCGCGGCCGCGGGCGCGGATTTCGTGGCGGCCGTCTTATGGGCGGGCTGGGCGGCCTCTGCCGACGGAACCGGTGCGACCGCGAAAGCGATCGCCAGAACGGCCGCGGCGAATACGATAGGGCGAAGCATGGAACGTCGGTCCCCCGGTGGTCGCGATGAGACAGAATGCCTGCTCTCGCCAAGCGCGTAAAGGGATGCCTGGAGAGGCCGCCGTTCTCATGTCGAACCGGCGCGCTTCGGGCTGGTCCGGGAATGGCGGCGGGTCATCCGGCGCCGCATTCCCTGTTCCTGACAAGGAGACGTCCGCGCCGTTTCCGGATCTGCTATAACGTCGGCCGTTGCTTTCGTTGTTACGGAAAGATGCCGATGGACGAGACCGTTCTGGATGCCCGCGGACTGACCTGTCCGCTGCCGGTGCTGCGCGCCCGCAAGATGCTGAAGACCATGGAGGCGGGAGCGCTTCTGACGGTGCTGGCCACCGATCCCAGTTCCGTCAACGACTTCGCGATCTTCTGCGAACAGACCGGCCATCGTCTGGAAGGGTGGCAGGAAGACGCCGGGGGCGTCTTCCAGTATCACATCCGCAAGACGGACTGAGCGTCGGACCCCCGCCCGAACCTTATTCCCACCCGTGCCCTATTCCCGTCTCCGCCGGCCCCCGTCAGGGGCGGTCGCCGATGTTGAGCTCAAGGATCGCCGAACTCAGGCATTTGCCATGCGCGTCCTGGGCCAGCGACCGGGTGACGCCGCCTCCCAGCGCGCCCTGCATGACGAAATTGAGGGCGCTGAGGCTGGGGATTTCGTACCGCTGCACCTCGCCGGTGACGATCCCGGCGAAATGCGCCTTTACCCGTTCGGCCGTGACCTCGCGGGCAATCCACGGATAATCGGCGGGGTCGTAGGCGATCACCGAGATGTTGGAGATGTCGCCCTTGTCCCCGGTGCGGGAGTGGGCGATGTCGATGAGTTTCATGTCAGGCCTCCACATAGACGATCGACGGTGTGACCTCGGATCTCGGCAACAGCGCGGAGAGCATGGCCACGACCCGGCGGGCGGATTTCGTCGCGCCGCCGCCGCTGGCGGGTCCGTTGGTGTAAAGGGTTTCCACCTCATTGCCGATCCGGACGGCCTCGGCCATGGACGTGGTCCGTCCGGCGACGCGGATGCGGACCTCGGGCGGGGGGGCGGCGTCATCGCCCGGTTCTCCCAGGATGGAGTTCCATCCAATCAGGTCGAAGCGCAATTCGCCGGCCGCCACGCCGGTGATCCGCAACCGGTCCGCCACGATGGCGAGGGCCAGCCGCGCGCGGGCCAGGGCGTCGGGTCCGGCGTAGGACATCTGTCCTTCGCCGATGAAGCCGTCGATATAACCGACGGACACCTTGAGCGTGTCCGGGCGCGGATGCCCTCCGGCGCCCGATACCGCCACCCGGTCCGGGGCGATCTGGCGGACCGAGACCCGTGACAGGTCGGCCACCACATCCGGCGTCAGATAGCGCGCCGGATCATGGATTTCGTAGAGAAGCTGCTCCTTGCAGGTCCGTTCGGTGACGGCGCCGCCCGACCCCGCCACCTTGGTGATGACCGCGTCGCCGTCGTCCGAGACCTCGGCGATGGGAAACCCCAGCCGGGCAAGATCCCGGACATCCTTGCGGCCGGGGTGGGCGAAATATCCCCCGGTGACCTGTCCGGCGCATTCCAGCAGATGCCCGACGACGGTCCCCTTGCCGAGACGGGTCCAGTCGTCCATGGACCAGCCGAATTCGTAAATCATCGGCGCCAGGAACAGGGCGGGATCGGCGACCCGCCCGGTGATCACGACATCGGCGCCGCCCCGGAGGGCCTCCACCAGCGGGGCCGCGCCCAGATAGGCGTTGGCGGAAACCAGGCGGTCCCCCATGTCCGACACCGTCTCGCCGGTCTCCGTGATCCGGTAGGGGCCGGAGGTCAGGGGGGCCAGAACGTCGTCGCCGGAAATGGCGGCGATCTTGAGCGGACCCAGCCCCATCTCGGCGGCCAGATCCCGGACCCGGGTCGCGGCGGCCAGAGGGTTGGCGGCGCCCATATTGGTGATGATGCGGATGCCATTGCGGCGGCAGGGGCCCAGCACGGCCTTCATGCGATCGATCAGCAGAGGGTCGAACCCCGTGGCGGGGTCGGCCAGTTTGGCCTGCTGCGCGATGGCGATGGTCCGTTCGGCCAGGCATTCGAAGACGAGATAGGCGATGTCGCCTTTTTCGGCCAGTTCGACCGCCGGCTCGATTCTGTCGCCCGAATAGCCGGCGCCGGATCCAATTCGAATGGTTTTCAACGCAGTACTCCTTGCTTTGGGGCGGACGTCACAGGGGGAAGACGCCCAGCAGGACGGAGGCGATGGTCATGACGACCGAGGCCCCGAACAGGAAGGGAATGGAGAATTTCTGATGTTCGCCCAGTCCCACGCCGCACAGACCGACGACCAGGAAGGTGGCGGGCGTCAGGGGGCTGACCGGGAATCCCGTGGTCATCTGGCCGAGAACCGCGGCCTGGGCGACCTGGACCGGATTGCCGCCGAAACTGTGATAGACCTCGGCGACCACCGGCATCACCCCGAAATAAAAGGAATCCGGGTCGAACAGCAGGCTGAGCGGCATGGCCACCAGTCCCAGTCCGAAGGGAATGTGGCCGGCCATGCCGGCGGGAATGTGGGCGACCGCCGCCTGGGCCATCGCGGTCAGCATTTTCGTGCCGCCCATGATGCCGGTGAACACCCCGGCGGCCAGAAGGATGCTGGCCATCATCAGCGCCGCCTTGGCATGGGCGTCGACGCGGGCCTTCTGCATCGCGACATCGGGATAATTGATCATCAGGGCGAGAACGGTGCCCACCATGAACATCACGACCGGGTCGACCCAGCCGCCGATCATCACGGTCATGATCACGACGGTGAGGACAAGATTGACCGGGAACAGCCGGGGGCGGCGGATCGCGCGCTCCTCCGGCGTCAGGGTCCGGGCAAAGGCCTGCGGCGGATGGGCCGCGCCGCCGCCGCCGAGATCGAGCCGGCTTTCCTCGCGCCGGCCCAGCAGATAGGCCGCCGAGAAAACGAACAGCAGGCCGATGGCCTGAACCGCGATCAGGGGGCCGAAAATGTCGGTCACGGGGACCTTGAGCGCCGCGGCGGAGCGGATCATCGGACCGGTCCAGGGCAGGAAATTGACGCCGGCCGCCAGGGAGGTGACACAGGCCAGGATGCGCTTATCCATCCCCAGCCGGTCGAACAGCGGCAGCATGGCGGGAATGGTGACCAGAAACGTCACCGCGCCCGATCCGTCGAGATGGATCAGAAGGGCGAGAAGAGCCGTCCCCATGGTGATCCGCGTCGGACGGGTCCCCACGACCTTCAGGATTCCGTCGATGATGGGGTCCATCATGCCGGCATCGGACATGATGCCGAAGAAAAGGATCGCGAACACGAACATGCCGGCCACCGGCGCGATCGACCGGATGCCGTCGATGATGAATTTGCTGGTGCCAAGCCCGAAACCACCGATCAGCGCCGCCAGAATGGGGATCGCGATCAAGGCGACCAGCGGAGACATCCGGTTGGACATGATCGCCGCGAAAAGCACGACGATTGTCACCAGACCCAGGAATGCGAGCATAAAAATCCTCCCTGAGAGATTTTTATTTGTCAGAACGTCGATAGGTAAAAATCGTCAGGTTCATTGCCGGGCCTCTTTGGATGTGATCCGCCGGTTTTCCGATTTTTTTCTTGCCTGAACAATTTTCTTTGCCTGTTGACAGTGTGACCGGATTTCAATAGATAAATAAAATGAATTTATATAATTGCGGTAATAAAGGATTTTTATGATTCCGCATCCGAGGCAGATTCAGGCGTTTCTCGCCATCGTCCGGACCGGCAGTTTCACCCGGGCCGCCACCGAGGTGCATCTGTCCCAGCCGGCGCTGACGGTGCAGATCCGGCAACTGGAGGAGGCGCTGGGGGTGCGGCTGTTCGACCGGGACAAGCGGCAGGTTCATCTGACCCTGGCCGGGAAAAGTCTTTTGGCGCCGCTGGAGCGGGTTCTGGCGGATCTGGAGACCGTCGTCAGCACCAGTCAGGATCTGGCGACCTTCCGGCGCGGCAAAGTGACCCTGGCGGTCCTGCCCTCGGTTGCCGCGGGTCTTCTGCCGCATGCGCTCCGCCGGTTCCGGGAGGCTTATCCGGGGATCGATGTGCAGAGTCACGATCTGGTGGCGGAACAGGTGGTCGCGATGGTCAAGGCCGAGGAGGTGGATTTCGGGCTGGGAACGCGATTGACGCCGGACCGCGCCGTCACCGTCGACGATTTTCTGGAGGACCGGCTGTGCGCCTTCTTTCCGGACGGCCACGCGCTGGGAGGGCGCGCGTTCCTGTCGGTTTCGGAGGTGGCCGCCCATCCCTTGATTCTGACCGGGCGCAACAGCAGCGTCCGTCTGCTGTTCGAGCGGTCCCTGGCCCGGGAGGGGGCGGAGATCCAGGTGGCGGCGGAGGCGAATTACATGTCGACGGCGCTTGGCATGGTGCGGGCGGGACTGGGGGTCGCGATTCTGCCGGCGTCGGCGGTGGAGGCGGGGTCGGTCGCCGGCGTTTCAAGTTGTCCGATCCGCGCCCCATGGTTGACGCGCCGGATCGGAATCATCCGGCGCGCCGGATGCTCCCTGTCACCCGCAGCATTGCGCTTCGTCGAGATTCTGCGCCAAAGCGCGGCGTCGGAGCCCTTGTTGCATTTCTCGCTGGCGCGCGGCGCGGGTCCGCGCTGAGGCCCCGGGGGAACACCGGACGGGCGGATCCGGTGCCTCGGCCGGGATCAGAGGGCGTGGGGCACGGGTCCGCCGTTGCCGGAGCGGATGTTGCGATAGCGCGCCAGCGCCCACAGCGGGAAGAAAGCGCGATATCCGTGATAGCGCAGATAGAAGACGCGCGGGAAGCCGACGGCGGTGAACAGCTCCTCGTCCCACAGGCCTTCGCCGTTGCGATGCGACAGCAGATAGTCGACGCCGCGCGCCACCGCCGGATTGTCCGTCTCGCCGGCCGCCATCAGGCCGAGCAGCGCCCAGGCGGTCTGCGAGGGCGTGCTTTCCGTCGCCTCGCCGCGGGGCTGATCGTCCCAGTAGGACCGGCCGTCCTCGCCCCAGCCGCCGTCCTCGCGCTGATGCGCCAGCAGCCAGGCGGCGCCCTTTCTCATCGCCGGATGATCGGCCGGGATGCCGGCGGCATTGAGACCGACCAGCGCCGACCAGGTGCCATAGACGAAATTGGTGCCCCAGCGCCCGAACCAGGAACCGTCCTCCTCCTGCTCGGCCAGCAGATAGTCGACGCCCCTTTTGACGGCGGGGTCGGCCCGGCCCGGTTTCAGCACCGACAGGGCCGAGACGCAGCGCGCCGAGACATCCACCGTCGGCGGATCCAGCAGGGCGCCGTGATCGGCGAAGGGGATGTGGTTGAGGGCGTAATGCGTGTTCTCGGCGTCGAAGGCGCCCCAGCCGCCGTCGCTGCTCTGCATGCCGCGGATCCATTCGGCACCCCGCTCGACGGCATCGCTATAGCGGCGGCCATCCAGCCGGTCGAGCGCCGCCATCACCACCGCCGTGTCGTCGACATCGGGATAATGGGCATTGGCATATTGGAAGGCCCAGCCGCCGGGCGCCAGATCCGGACGCTGCGCCGCCCAGTCGCCGACCACGTCCGTGCCCTGCCGTTCCACCAGCCAGTCGGCCGCGCGCCGCGCCGCCGCCATCGACCGCTCGTCGCCGGCCTCCAGCAGGGCGTGGAAGGCCAGGGCGGTATCCCACACGGGCGACACGCAGGGCTGCACCCAGGCGCGCTCTCCCTCCTCGACCACCAGCTTGCGCAGCGCCGTCTTGGCGGTGACCACGCGGGGATCGGACGGATCGACCCCCAGCACGTCGAACATCAGCACGGCATTGACCATGGCCGGGAAAATCGCGCCCAGCCCGTCCTCGCCGTTCAGCCGTTCCGTCACCCAGGCCTCGGCCAGCGCGATGGCGCGCCGCCGGCCGGACTTCGGGAACAGGACCTGCGCCCGTTGCAGCACCACATCCAGGCCGCGGAAGAAATAGGCCCAGTTGGACCGCGGCGGCTCGCTGTTCCAGGACCGCACCTTCGCGGGCGGCACCACGAACAGTTCCTGCACGTCGACGCGCAAGGGGTTGCGCGCCAGGGGCTTGGTCGCGGCCAGGACCAGAAGCGGCACGATCACGGTGCGCGACCAGTAGCTGACCTTGTCCAGATGGAAGGGGAACCATTTGGGCAACAGCATGATCTCGACCGGCATCACCGGCACCGCGCGCCAGGGAACCTGTCCGAACAGCGCCAGCAGGATGCGGGTGAACACATTGGCGGTGGCCGCGCCGCCATGGGCCAGGATGGCTTCGCGGGCGCGGCGCATATGCGGCGCGTCGATGTCGTCGCCGATCGCCTTCAGGGCGTAATAGGCCTTCACCGAGGCCGAGATGTTGAAGTCGCCGCCGTGGAACAGCGGCCAGCCGCCATGGGCGCCCTGGATCTGGCGAAGATAGACGCCGATGCGGGCTTCCAGCGCCGGATCGCGCTCGTCCATGTAATGCAGAAACAGCACATATTCCGACGGTATCGTCGCGTCCGCCTCCAGCGGAAACACCCAGTGACCGTCCTCCTGCTGGCGGGACAGCAGTGC
>WASQ01000059.1:0-10216 GCA_009712185.1 Telmatospirillum sp.
CTGCCCCAACAGCAAGCGCGCCCGCCAAAGTCTTCGATATCATCTCGCTTCTCCCCTACCCGGTTTCGGCTGTGCTCGCACCCCATCCCGGTCCATCCGGCGAAAATCCTCCGCCCGTCCGGTTCCCGCGGATGCGGCCGGCCTTTGCCCCTCTTCGAACGATGTTGGAGTCGTCTCCCCTCACTCATACCCGGAAGGCGGCGGCCCGGACCGGGCCACCGCTTCCGCCCGGATGCCTAGACGGTGGAGGCCGGCACGGCATTCCGGTTGAGCCTGCTGCTGCGCGACCCGTAGAACGCGTAGATGATCGTTCCGAGGACGCTCCAGGCGATGAAGCGGATCCAGGTCGCGGCCGGCAGACTGAACATGATGTAAAGGCAAGACAAAACCGCGAGCGGCACCACCACCCAGACCGCCGGACACCGGAACGGGCGTTCCAGATCCGGTTGCGTCTTGCGCAGGATGATGACGCAGGTCGTGGCGACAACGAAGGCGAACAGGGTGCCGATGTTGCACATCTCCGCCACCAGTCCGATCGGCGTGAAGCCGGAAATCAGGGCGACGGTGATCCCGACGATGATGGTGATGATATGTGGCGTGCCATATTTCGGATGCACCTTGCAGAGCCATTCCGGGATCAGACCGTCACGCGACATCGCGAAGAAGGCGCGCGTCTGGGCATAGATCATGACCAGGCAGACGGTGGTCAGACCCGAAATCGCGCCGACGCCGATCACCGCGGATCCGAAATTGTAGCCGATCTTGCGCAAGGCGTAGGTGACGGGTTCGGCGGTGTTGAGTTCGGCGAAGGGAACGACCCCGGTAAGCACGGCCGAGACGCCGACGTAAAGCACGGTACAGATGATCAGCGACAGGATGATGCCAAGCGGCATGTCGCGTTGCGGGTTGCGGGTCTCCTCCGCCGAGGTGGCCAGCGAGTCCACCCCCAGATAAGCGAAGAAGATAATGGCCGCGCCGGCCGAAATCCCCGACACACCATAGGGCAGGAAGGGCGTCCAGTTGGTCACATCCACCTTCGGCCCGGCCAGCAGCAGGAACAGGAAGATCGCACCCAGCTTGACGGCAACCAGAACACGGTTGGCGGCGGCGCTTTCCTTGACGCCGCGCACCAGAAGCAGCGTGATGAAGGCGACGATCAGAACCGCCGGCAGATTGACGATGCCCCCGTCGTGGGGAACCGCCGTGATGGCGCGGGGCAGTTCAATGCCGCCCGATTTCAGAATGCCGACCAGATAGGCGGACCATCCGCCCGCGACCGCGCTGGCGCCGACCGAATATTCCAGCACGAGATTCCAGCCGACCAGCCATGCGATGAATTCTCCGGCGGCGGTAT
This sequence comes from Telmatospirillum sp., assembly GCA_009712185.1. Classification (GTDB taxonomy): domain Bacteria; phylum Pseudomonadota; class Alphaproteobacteria; order Rhodospirillales; family Magnetospirillaceae; genus Telmatospirillum. The sequence goes on from WASQ01000059.1 coordinate 1,355, forward strand.
AGGTGTAGGTGTAGGCGCTTCCCGCCGCTGGAATGGTCGAAGCCAGTTCCGAATAGGCAAGACAGACGAAAACACAGGCAAGCGATGAAAAAACGAACGAGAGCATGATGCCGGGGCCGGCATATTTCGCCGCGGCGACACCGGTCAGCACGAAGATGCCGGTCCCGATGATGACGCCGATCCCCATCAGGACCACGTCCCAAGCGCCAAGCGAGCGCCGGAGAGCGTGCTTTCCCATTTCCTCTTTCAATGCGGTTATGCTTTTTGTTCGGAACAGATCCATGTCACCCCCTATGATATCTTTTTTTTGATATCTTCTTGGACGTTTTGGAAGAACTGACGGATACAATCCCTGCCGATCGGGCGTACGGCTCCTTTCGCCCGATGATCCGGTCATGGGCGGTCATGTTCCAGGAAAAACCCCGGAGGAACGGTCAGTTCCCCCGGGGTGGCATTTTACTTAGGCAAGCGGCTTAAAGCGCGCGGTGAAGAAGCGGAGCAGCTTCGGTTCGTAAACCATCTCCAGCCCCTTGATCTCGCGGCGGTGCCGGAACATCTCGATGCAGGCGTTCGCCACCACGTCGAGATGGGAATAGGTGTAGACGCGACGCGGAATGGTGAGACGCACCAGTTCCAGCTTCGGATGATAGTTCTCGCCGGTCTCCTTGTTACGGCCGGCGGACACGATGCCGCGTTCCATCGAACGCACGCCGCTTTCGATGTAAAGCTCGGCCGCCAGGGCCTGGGCCGGGAACTGATCCTGCGGAATGTGGTCGAGGAAGGCGCGAGCATCCAGGAACACCGCATGGCCGCCGGTCGGCTTCACCACCGGAACGCCCGCGCTGGTCAGCTTGTCGGCCAGATACACGCACTGCGAGACCCGATGGTGGATGTAGTTGTAATCGACCGATTCGACGATACCGCGGGCCATCGCCTCCATGTCACGGCCGGCCAGACCGCCGTAACTCGGCATGCCCTCATAAAGGACGACCAGCTCGGTGGCGCGCTGATAAAGATCGTCGTCGTTCATGCACAGGAAGCCGCCGATATTGACGAGGCAATCCTTCTTGCCGCTCATGGTGCAGCCGTCGGCATAGCTCATCATTTCCTTCAGGATCTCGCGGATGGTCCTGTTCTCGTAGCCTTTCTCGCGGATCTTGATGAAATAGGCGTTTTCGACGCAGCGGGTGGCGTCGAACATCACCTTGATCTTATGCTTCGAGCACAGCTCGTGGACGGCGCGCATATTGCCCATGCTGACCGGCTGACCGCCCGCCAGATTGACGGTGACGGCAAGACAGACATAGGGGATCTTGTCGGCCCCGACCTCGTCGATCAGCTTTTGAAGCTTCTTGAGATCGACATCACCCTTGAACGCCACATCCTTCTGCGAGTCATGGGCATCGTCGATGATGATATCGACAAATTTGCCGCCATTGCGCTCCTGATGGGCGCGGGTGGTGGTGAAGTACATGTTGCCGGGGACATAATCGCCGGGCTTGATGCAGATGCTGGACAGCAGATTTTCGGCACCGCGTCCCTGGTGGGTCGGAACGATATGCTTGAATCCGTAGTATTCCCGGACAACATCCTGAAGGTGAAGGAAGTTACGGCTGCCGGCATAGGCCTCATCGCCCATCATCATGCCGGCCCACTGATTGTCGCTCATCGCGGAGGTCCCGCTGTCGGTCAGCAGGTCGATGTAGCACTGATCGGAACGTAACAGGAAGGTGTTGTAGCCGGCCTCGGCCATGAACTTCTCGCGCTCGGCGCGCGTCGTCACGGCGATCGGCTCCACAACCTTGATCTTATAGGGCTCTGCTACGTAACTCTTTTCCATTTACTGTCTCCCTTGGTGACTTTCTTATCGGGTACGAAAGGATGGTACCGGCGGCGATTCGTCAGAGATCAGGAACGCGGCCAGGGCATTGATGTCGGCGACCACGATCTCGTGGGTATGGTCTTCGAGAAGCCCTGTGCGTTTGAGGGCGCTGACGGTATTGCTGACGGTGACCCGGTGTAGACCCAGCAACTCCGCGATGACCGCATGGGACAGCGGCAGGTGCCGGGAATTCCTTGCGAGGCACAGGCCGTAAAGAAAGCGGCCGAGCCGTTGCGGCACGGACAGAAACGCGCTTTCCTCGACCTGCGTCGACATGATGTAACTCTTGTTCGCGAGATTGGTGAGCAGGGCCTCGGCCAGGTCCGGATAACGGACCAGGATCTCGCCCACCACCACCTGTTTCGAGAACTCATAGGCGACGCATTCCTCCATCGCGGAAATGTGATGGCTGTTGCGCCGGTTGGAGAACAGCGACGCCTCCCCCAGGATGCTGCCCGGCCCCATCAGCCAGAGGGTGCGTTGCAACCCCTCGCTGCTGGCCGCCGCGACCTTGATGACCCCCTGGCGGATCAGGTAGATGCTGTTCACCTCGTCGTCCGGAGCCTGGACGACCGACTTGTTTTTCCACACGACCTTGCGCCCGAGGTGCAAGGCCTTGTCCCAGATCTCCTGGTTCTTGGATTCGATCCAGGGAACGATCGGGGGATGCAGAAGCTCAGCTGCGACCGCTGTCATCACAAAGTCTCCGGTTGTTTCGGACTGCGACCATTTGTGACCCACCTCTACATTCGGTGAGCGTAGGGTAATGAGGGTGCGCTTCCATTGCAGTAGCACCCGTTACAGTTTTGAAAAAAAGTTTGCATCGAAACGCGAAAAATGACTACCGACACAGGCGATCGATGCCGGGAAATTTGACCGGGACGATAAAGCGCCACCCCCGCAAATTTCATAAAACTTATTAAAATACAAATATTTAATGGAAGATCGGCCGTATTTTCGCCGCCAGGAAAGATCCCTGACGCGAGAGTGTCGGGCGAAAAAGAAATTGCACCAACCGCCGCCGGGCAGTGATTTTCACCGTTGAAGGGGGAACCCGTCGGGGCTGTGGCCGGACGGAAAAAAGGGCCGGGACGCCCGTCTGCCTCCCGACCCGTTTCGATTGTCCGTCCGCATTGGCGGACCGATGGTTGCGGCACCGCCCAGGGCCCGGCGGCAATGCCGGGGCCTGGGCGGATCATCCATCGGGCATAGGCCCGCCGGCTTCAATGCTGTGACAAGGCCTGCACCCCGTCCGTTGGTGTCAATGCGACCCGCGGCCGGCGCCAACCATCGGGACGACGATCAGACCGTTTCCAGAACCGGATAGTCGTTATAGCCGGTGGCATCCGGCGAATAGATGGTGTCCGGGTTGAGGGCGTTGAGCGGCGCGCCGAGGCGGAACCGTTCCACCAGATCGGAGTTGGCGATAAACAGCCGGCCGAAGGCCACGGCGTCGGCCCGCCCCTCCGACAGGGCCGCCTGGGCGCTGTCCCGCGTGAAGCCGTCGTTGGCGATGAACGCCCCCTTGAAGATCTCCCGGACGACCGGTGACAGATGGGACGGGTCCTCTTCCGCCTCGCGGGAAAAGATGAAGGCCAGCTTCCGGGCGTTCAGTTCACGGGCAACATGGGAAAACAGGGCCTTGGGATCGCTGTCGGCCATCGAATGCGTATTGGACATCAGATTGAGATGGACGCCCACCCGGTCGGCCGGCCAGACCTCAAGCACGGCGTCGAGCGCCTCCAGCAGGAAACGGGCGCGGTTGGCGATCGGACCGCCATAGCGGTCGGTCCGCCGGTTCGAGCCGTCATGCAGGAACTGATCGAACAGGTAACCGTTGGCGGCATGCAGTTCCACGCCGTCGAAGCCGGCCCGTTTCGCATTTTCAGCCGCCTTGCGGAAGTCCGCGACAATTCCCGGAATTTCCTCCGTCTCCAGGGCGCGTGGGACCACATAGGGCTTTTTCGGCCGGATCAGGGCCACATGGCCATCGGGAGCCAGGGCACTTGGCGCGACCGGCAGATCGCCATCCAGATAGACGGGATCGGAAATCCGTCCGACATGCCAAAGCTGGGACACCATGCGGCCGCCGGCCTTGTGAACGGCCGCGGTAATCCTGGACCAGCCCGCAACCTGTTCCTCGGACCACAGTCCGGGGGTGTTGGGATACCCCACAGCCTTGGGAGTGATGGCGGTGGCCTCGGTCAGGATCAGGCCGGCGGACGCCCGCGCGACATAATGGTCCTCGATCAGGGTGCCCGGGATGCGCCGGTCGAAGGCGCGCATCCGGGTCAGCGGCGCCATCACGATCCGGTTGGGCAACTCCAGCGCGCCGATTTTTACGGGGTCGAACAGTGTGGGCATAGCATATTTCCTTGGATTGTTCATAACCAGGGGGCGGTGGCACAATCCTGGCGCCCGGGCGGGGCGCCAGCAGAAAGACTGTCATGGGCGGCCCACGGCCGATCGGGCCGGGTGACGCATATTCATGACGAACATCATGATTAGCAAACATGATGGAGATCATGTATCCTGTCAAGTCTGGTGCCTGCGCGGGCTCCGGGCTCATCGTGAGAAAGGGTGGGCCCGGGGAAGGCGAAGAAATCCACCCCGGCCGATCGGGAGCTGCGCCGATCGGGAGCTACGTCGATCGGTTCAGGCCGGCGCAGGGGAGTCTCAGGGCGATGGAGGAGGAATGAAGGTCTGTCGGGAACAGGTGGCGGAAAACCGGCTCCGGATTCTTGAAGTGGCGGGAGAGCTGTTCAAGGCTCAGGGCTTCGACAAAGTGACCGTCTGCGACGTGATGAAGGCCGCCGGCCTGACGCATGGCGGATTCTATGGCTATTTCAAATCGAAGGACGATCTGATTGCCCAGACCATCACCCATCTGCTGTCCCCGGCGCCACCGCGGGGCGGACTGGCCCGGATCGCCGAGCATTACCTGTCCACCGATCACTGCGGCAACATGAAGGAGGGCTGTCCGGTGGCGGCGCTGGCGACGGAAACCCTGCGCCAGGCCCCGGAGGCCCGGGCGGCCATGGCGGACGGCGTGCGCCGGCGGATCGGCGAACTGGCACAGTCCCTGGCCGGCGACGATGACCGGGCGGCACGACGCGAGGCCATCGCCGGGATGTCCACGATGATCGGCGCGTTGATTCTGGCCCGGATTTGCGACGATCCCGCCATGACCCGGGAAATCCTGGAGGAAACCAGGATGTGGCTGTCGGATCGGGAGCAAGGGTGACGGCAGGGCATCGGTCTGCGCCCTCCGGTCCTCCGCAGTCCTCTCGCGTCCCCGTGACAAAGACCCGCCTCCTTGCGGCTGGCTCCGGCAGGGACGCCGGAGCCAGCGGATTTGGGCTCGCCGATCGGACCCGATCAGCGCGGGTCACGATCAGAACATGCAGTCGTCGACGTCCGAAGAGGACGCGCCGGTCTCCGCCGGAACCGCACCGTCGACGCCATCGAACAGGGCATGAATCTCATGTTCGCGCGCCATGGTGTAACGCCCCTTGATCATGGCCAGAACCCGTTCCTTGACCGCCTGCGGGTCGACATCACCATGACCGCCTCCCGCCCGCGACTGTTCCTCAAGCCGCGCCAGGACGCGTCGCAGCAGGGCCGCGGCCCCGGCCGGGGCCGACACCCTGCGGACCGTTTCCTCCAGAGCGTCGCTGATGGTGCGGCAGTCGTCCTCCAGTGAGGCGACCATACCGGAGACCTCCTGGTTCGCGGTGGCTAAGATCTGCACGGCGTCACGCATTTCCCCGGACAAGGCCCCGACCTCGCCCTGACCGTCTCCTTTCTCCGCCAGGGACTCCGACGTCAGACCCTTCGAGGCGGCGATCAGGCTTTCCAGGCCCTTCATGATGACAAGGCCGTCGTCCGCCGTCCGGTTCGCCACGGCCCGCAATTCCTGCGCAATGACGCTGAGCGCCCGTCCCTCCTTGCCGAGCCGGGAGCATTTCAACGTGGCGTTCAGCCCCATGACGCGCATGTCCGCCTCGATCGAATGAACCGCCGACAGATATTGCACCATCTCGGCGACACCGGCCGAAACCGCGTTGATCACCGCTTCGACGCGACCGTGCGCCTGGGAGTATTTGTCCAGTAACGCGCAGACCTCATCGAGATCATGTCCCAATTCTCCGAAAAACGACGTCTCGGAACCGCCGGCCGCCCCGAACACCGCCTGCGCCTGCCGGCGAATTCCCTCGGCCTCGACCGCCAGAGCCTTCAGAGTCTCGATGATCTGCGCCACTTCGCGCGAGAAATCCGACTCGGCGTTGCGCAACTGCGCGCCTTCCAGGCCGCAGATCTCGGCGGCGACATGGAGACGCTGCAAACCGTCGGCGGCCTCATCCTGGGAGGGCGGGGAGAACAGGGTCCTCACCACCTCCAGGCCGTGCACCACATGCTCGACGCGCTGACGGGTGATGTCGGCGATCTGGAGATCGGCAACCACCTTCGACACATGGCCGGTGATGACCTGAGACCGTTCGGCCAGAACGGCGGACGCCTGGGTCGCCGCTTTCTGGCGGTCGCCGATCTTCTGAAGATTGACCTCCAACCTGCGCACGACGGCGGTCAGGGACTGTTGGTTTTCCCGCTCGAACTGCTCCTGCCCGGCGCGCGCGCTTTCGATCTGTCCACCGAGCGACGCCAACTCCACGGCAAGCTTCGTCAGGCTGGCCTCCGCCAGTTCCGCCAGCCGGCCGATTTCGCGGGTGAAGACGGTGAAGTCGACATCCCGGGCGGTAACATGCGAGGCCTCGATCTTGGCATTGATCCCCAGGATCTTAGCCTCCGCGATCGTCCGGCAAAGCCGGGTGATCCGTTCCTCCACCCCGTTGGTCAGCGTCACCAGGGACCCCAGCGACGCCTGCGCGGTTCCCGTCTTGCCCGACAGGGCAGAAATATGGGATGCGGCCGTCTGCAGGCGGGCGGTCGCCCCTGCCAGCGTATCCTCCGCCATCTGCCGTGACAGCTCGACACTCGCCCCCGTAATCCGTTGCAGGGCGCCGACGGCCCGGACCAGTTCCTCGCCGGCCCGCTGGAACCCGCTTTCAATCGGGGCAATCGCGTCGTGAAGCGCGGCCCCCGACTCGCCCAGCGCCTGAAGCAGCGCCCGTTCGGTCTGGTTCATCGCCGCGTTCATTCCGTCGTCCATCATCCTCTCCCAGGGCATGGCGCCGGGGTGTTCAAGCGGCGTCCGCAAACAACGTCCACTGCGCGAATCACAAAAGACATCTTCAACCCCCGGCCTCAAAAGCCGGGATATTGTTATCCAGATCAAGACTATCCAGCAACAGGCGCATTTCCTTGCGGGCGGCGTCGTGCGACGGTGTCGCGGTTATCCCGGCGGCGGGCTCGTCGCTGTCGAACAAGGTCAGTCCCTGCTGAAACAATTGGCGGAATATAATGCGTTCGCCCAACCCCTCGACCAGTTGGAAGCGCATCACCGGCGCTATCCTCGCCAGCACATGCGAGAGGTTCCGTTTATTCTGGTCGATCAACCCCGACAGACGGTTCCGCAGGACAATCCATTCGAACGGATCCGCACCCGCCTGATGCCGGTCGTTGCGGACGGACCACAGCATTTCGAAATAACCTCCCAGCGCCAGCACCTGGAAACTGCCCGGACGGAACTGCAACAGGGGGTCAAGGTCCAGGAAGCTGTCGTTCAGGGGGGTGATAAGGATGTCCGCCAGCCCGTGGGCGGCGCGGGCAAGAGACCCTGATCCGGCAGCGCAATCGAGGACGGTCACGTCGCAGGCGCCGTTCCAGTCTCCGACCGCCTCCGCAAGAACCCTGCGATCCTCCGCCTCGGCGGCACGCCGGTCGTTGTTTTCAGAGGCCGGAATCAACCGGTGCAGCGGCGCCGGCAAATCGATCCCGGTGTCTTCGATCCAGAAACGGCGATTGGCGAGATATCGCGACAATGACTGCTGACGGCTGTCGAGATCGATGACACCGACGCGCAGGCCCCGGAACAGGAGGCCGATGGCCATATGCATGGCAACCGTTGTCTTGCCGGTCCCCCCTTTTTCATTGCCGACGACGACGATATGCGTCTTTCGCGTCACCCATCCTCCCGCCGTGATGACCGCCCGCGGTTCGCGATCGGGTCCCCAAGGACGATAATCATCCCAACTTGCGGAGATCTGCGCAATGCCGGTTATCAGAAAAGGGGGCAGGTATTTTTGGAATCGATCTGCTGCATCAAGACAACGCCCGTCGCCGGAAAATAATGCAATGACCGAGGCAAGACTCCCCCGAGATGGCGCGCCGCGATCGGAAGATTTCGTGCCTCGAGGTAACGGAGAACCCATGTGGCGTTCGCCTCGCCCACCGTCGGGCCGGTCATGACATTCGCACCACCGAACACCTTGATTTCCAGCCGGTCGAGGCGCGCCCCGCCCCGGACCAGCCCCTCGATCAGCATATCCATCGCATGATTGCCATATCGCAGGGTCGCCATCACATCCCGGGTTCGCGGCTGCTCCGTCAAAGGAAGCATGAAATGGTTGAGGCCGGCCACCCCAGCGACAGGATCGCGGATGCAGGCGGCGACGCAACTGCCGAGAACCGTCTCCAGAACCTCGTCCTGACGATCGGTCACATACATCTGGCAGGGTGCCAGCTTCACCGCGTCGCGCTGAAACTTCTGACTGAAATAACGCAGAGGACGCGACGACGCCCAGGACGACGACACCCCCGCGTCCATCTCCAGTTCGACATCCTCCCGCTGAGGAACGGTCCAGAAAATCTCGTTGCTCATGCACCCCTTTCGCCGGAACCGGCTGGAAGCGTCGCCATAAAACCACCCGGAGCCGATCGAGACCGATCAGCACCCCCATGCGCCGGACGGACTCTTTCCTCCGCCCGGAGCGACAGGCCGGCACGCACGCGCCCGCCCCTTCGGGGGTGTGAAAAAATTCCACCAGTGGCTCCGGCGTCCCAGCCGGAGTGCCGCGACG
>WASQ01000059.1:10226-72632 GCA_009712185.1 Telmatospirillum sp.
CCCCCCGCCCCCCCCCCCCCCCTCCGCCGCGAAAGCGGCGGAATTGCTGAACTCCGGCTCCGCCGGAGCACAGGCTGGAAGGCCTGTGCTACTGATTCTTTCACACGCCCTTCCGCCCGCCCATCCCCGACGAAGGCCTCATCGCTCGTGGGCACCCGGCAGTGATAGTGCTTATAATTTGTGAATTCTGCCACGCTATTCAACCAGATATTCCGATATCCGGCCCAGGCAAGCGTCGGGCAACGGACTTTCCCCCGGAATTGGCAGCGCGGCGTCCAAAGACACCGGCACCTCCGGATGACATCCATCCGGAGGTGCGACGCCTGGATCAGCGCGGCAGGTCGGACCCGCCGGTCAGGAAGAGATCGATCGCGCGGGCAGCCTGACGTCCCTCACGGATTGCCCAGACGACCAGGGATTGCCCCCGGCGCATATCGCCGGCCGCGAACACCTTGTCCACCGAGGTCCGGTATCCGCGGGTATCGGCCAGGACATTGCCGCGCGGGTCGCGGGCTACGCCAAGCTGCTCCAGAAGCCCGGCGGACTCGGGATGCACGAATCCCATGGCGAGAAGCACCAGATCGGCTTTGAGCGTGAAATCGGTGCCCGGAACCGGGGTCAGCTTCCCATCGACCAAAATACCATGCAGCGTCGTCACCCGGCCCGCGGCGCCTTCGAACCGGGTCGCGGTAACGCCCCATTTCCGTTCACACCCCTCCTCATGCGAGGTCGAGGTTCGAAGACGCAGCGGCCATTTCGGCCAGGACAGCGCCTTGTTCTCATGCACCGGGGGTTTCGGCATGATCTCGATCTGGGTGACGGACGCCGCTCCCTGGCGGTTGGACGTTCCAACACAGTCGGATCCGGTATCGCCACCGCCGATCACCACGACATGTTTGCCGGCGGCAGAAATCTCCGGGCCATGCCAGCCTTCGCCGGACACACGGCGGTTGGATTGCGCCAGAAACTCCATGGCGAAGTGCACGCCGCCGAGATCCCGCCCGACAATCGGCAGATCGCGCGGACGCTCGGACCCTCCGGCCAGCAGAACCGCGTCAAATTCGGCGACCAGCGCCTGCGCCGGCATCGTCACACCGACATGCACGCCGGTCCGGAAGGTCACGCCCTCGGCCTCCAACTGGTGCAAACGCCGGTCGACCACCCCCTTGTCCAGCTTGAAGTCGGGAATTCCGTAGCGCAGCAGCCCGCCCGGACGCCCATTCTTCTCGAAAACCGTCACGGCATGTCCGGCCCGCACCAGTTGCTGCGCCGCCGCCAGTCCGGCGGGCCCTGACCCCACCACGGCGACTTTTTTCCCGCTGGACAAGGCAGCCGGCTCGGGGATGATCCACCCCTCCGCCCATGCCCGCTCCACAATCGCGTGCTCGATATCCTTGATGGCGACCGGCACATCCTGAATGTTGAGGGTACAGGACGCCTCGCAGGGCGCGGGGCAGATCCGGCCCGTCACCTCGGGAAAATTGTTGGTCGATTGCAAAACCTCGAGGGCGTCGCGCCAGCGGCCGCGATACACGAGGTCGTTCCAGTCCGGGATGATATTGTTGACCGGGCAGCCGTCGTGGCAGAAGGGAACACCGCAGTCCATGCAGCGCGCCCCCTGTTCCGACAGATCCGCCTCCGGCAGCGGCACGGAAAATTCCCGGTAATGTCCCAGGCGCTCCGCCACCGGCTGGCAGCCATGCTCGCGGCGCTCGAACTCCTTGAATCCGGTCGGCTTTCCCATCTTACTGTCCTCCGACCAGGGCGGCGTCGCGAACCTGTGCCTTTTGCATGGCCTCCAGGGCACGACGGTAATCGACGGGCATCACTTTCAGGAACTTCGGCATGTAATAGTCCCACTTCTCTAGCAACTCGCGGGCGCGGGCGCTGTCGGTGTAGCGGCGATGGTTCTCGATCAGCATCTTGAGACGAATCTCGTCATGACGCGTCATGTCCGATGTCACGTCGACAAGACCATGCCCCTCCAGTTCGCCGCCGGACCAGTTGTCGGCGTCGGTCAATTCCTCCTCGGCCGCGATCGGCTCCAGTTCCACCATGGCGAGGTTGCAGCGCTTTTCGAAGGTGCCATCCTCATCCAGCACATAGGCGATGCCGCCGCTCATCCCGGCCGCGAAATTCCGGCCGGTGCGTCCGATCACAACGACGATGCCGCCCGTCATATATTCGCATCCGTGGTCCCCGACCCCTTCGACCACCGCGGTGGCGCCGGAGTTGCGGACGGCGAAACGCTCCCCGCCGACGCCCCGGAAATAGCACTCGCCCTCGATGGCGCCATACAGCACCGTGTTGCCGACGATGATGTTGTCCTCGGCCGGCCTGGCCGATCCGGCCGGCGGCCTGATGACGATCCGTCCGCCCGACAGTCCCTTGCCGACATAGTCATTGGCCTCGCCGGTCAGTTCCAGCGACACGCCCTTGGCGAGGAAGGCGCCGAAACTCTGCCCGGCGGTCCCTGAAAGGGCGATGGCGATGGTATCGTCCGGCAGCCCCTGATGGCCGTAGCGCTTTGCCACCTCGCCGGACAGCATGGCGCCGACGGTCCGGTCCACGTTGCGGACCGGGTGGGACAACCGGACCGGCTTGCGGGTTTCGAGGGCGACCTTCGCCTCGGAAATCAGGGTCCGGTCCAGAACGCTGTCCAGGCCATGCTCCTGGCGTTCGCAGTGATGGATGGCAACGCCCGGCGACGCCGGCGCGACATAGAACAACCGCGAGAAATCGAGACCCTTCGCCTTCCAGTGCTCGACGGCATGGCGGGCATCCAGCAGGTCGGTCCGTCCGATCAGTTCGTCAAGGTGACGGACGCCGATCGAAGCCATGATCTCACGGACCTCCTCGGCCACGAAGAAGAAGTAATTGACGACATGCTCGGGTTGTCCGGTGAACCGCTTGCGCAATTCCGGATCTTGCGTCGCCACGCCGACCGGGCAGGTATTGAGGTGGCATTTGCGCATCATGATACAGCCGGCCGCCACCAGAGGGGCGGTCGCGAATCCGAACTCGTCGGCGCCCAGCAGAGCCCCGATCACAACGTCACGACCGGTACGGATGCCGCCGTCCACCTGAACCGCGATGCGACCGCGCAGCCGGTTGCGCACCAGGGTCTGATGCGTCTCCGCCAGTCCCACTTCCCAGGGACCGCCGGCATGCTTGATGGAGGTCAGCGGCGACGCGCCGGTGCCGCCGTCATGACCGGAAATCGTCACATGGTCGGCACGCGCCTTGGACACGCCGGCCGCCACCGTCCCGACCCCGGTTTCGGACACCAGCTTGACGCTGATCCGCGCCTCGGGATTGACGTTCTTGAGATCGAAAATAAGCTGCGCCAGATCCTCGATCGAATAGATGTCGTGGTGGGGCGGCGGGCTGATCAGGCCGACGCCCGGGGTCGAATGACGGACCCGCGCGATGGTGGCATCCACCTTATGGCCGGGCAACTGGCCGCCCTCGCCCGGCTTGGCCCCCTGGGCCATCTTGATCTGGATGTCGTCGGCATTGACGAGATATTCGGCGGTGACGCCGAACCGGCCCGACGCGACCTGCTTGATCGCCGACCGCATGGAATCGCCATTGGCGAGCGGACGGAAGCGTTCCGCCTCCTCGCCCCCCTCGCCCGTGTTCGACCGGCCGCCGATCCGGTTCATGGCGATAGCCAGCGTGGTGTGCGCCTCCCGGCTGCTCGACCCGAAGCTCATGGCGCCGGTTGAAAACCGCTTCACGATCTGAGCCGCCGGCTCCACCTCATCCAGCGGGATCTGCGCACCGGCGGGCTTGATCCGGAACAGGCCGCGCAGATTGAGCAGACGTTCGCTCTGGTCGTTCAGCGCCCGTGAGAAATCGCGATAACGCTCCGGCAGGTTGCCGCGGACCGCATGTTGCAGGGCACCGATGGTCTCGGCGGTCCAGGCATGCGCCTCGCCCCGCACGCGCACCGCATATTCCCCACCGACATCGAGCATGGTGCTGAGGATCGGCGACGCCCCGCAGGCCGCGCGGTGGCGGATCCCCACCTCCTCGGCGATGCCATCGATGCCGACGCCCTCGATCGAGGCATTGGTGCCCTTGAAATAGCGGTTGACGAAGTCCGAGGACAGTCCGACCGCGTCGAAGATCTGCGCCCCGCAATAGGACTGGTAGGTCGAGATCCCCATTTTCGCCATCACCTTCAGCATCGCCTTGTCGATGCCCTTGATGTAGCGCTTGTGGAGATCATGCTCGGAAATGACCTCGGACAGGCCGGGACGGATGGCGTCCAGGGTCTCGAAGGCCATATAGGGATTGACCGCCTCGGCCCCATAGCCCGCCAGCAGACAGAAATGGTGAACCTGCAGGGCGCTTCCGGTCTCCACCACCAGCCCGACCTCGGTCCGCTTGCCTTCGGCGACCAGATGGAGATGCACCGCGGACGTCGCCAGCAGCGCCGGCACGGGAATGCGCGAGGGGCCGACATTGCGATCCGACAGGATGACGATATTGACGCCGTCGGCGACCGCGCGGCTCACGTCCTCCTTGATCCGCTCCACCGCCCAGGCCAGCCCCTTCGCCCCCTCGATCGCCGGCCAGGTGGTGTCGATGGTCACCGACCGGAAGGCGTTGTCCGCATGGCGGCCGATCGCCCGGATTTTTTCCAGATCCTCATTGGTCAGGATGGGCTGGCGGACTTCCAGGCGCTTTCTGGGATTGTCGGTCGGGCGCCCCAGCAGATTGGGACGCGGCCCGATGACGCTCACCAGGCTCATCACCGCCTCTTCGCGAATCGAATCGATCGGCGGATTCGTCACCTGCGCGAAGCACTGCTTGAAATAGCTGTAAAGCAGCTTCGGATGATCGGACAGGACGGCCAGCGGCGTGTCGTTGCCCATGCTGCCGACCGGCTCCTGCCCGGAAACCGCAAGCGGCGTGATCAGGAACTTCAAGTCTTCCTGCGTATAGCCGAAGGCCTGCTGGCGATCGAGCAGCGACACACCGTTGTCGGATCGGCTGGACGGCACTTCGGGCAGATCCTCGATAAAGATCTGCCAGCGGGCCAGCAGCTCGGCATAGGGATAGGCATCGGCGAGGCTGGACTTGACCTCCTTGTCGTCGATGATCCGGCCCTGCTCCAGGTCGATCAGCAGCATCTTCCCGGGCTGGAGGCGCCATTTCTTGACGATCCGTTCCTCGGGAATGGGGAGCACGCCCATCTCGGAGGCCATCACCACCAGTCCGTCGTCGGTCACCAGATAGCGGGCGGGGCGAAGTCCGTTGCGATCCAGCGTCGCGCCGATCTGGCGCCCGTCGGTGAAGCAGACCGCCGCGGGACCATCCCACGGTTCCATCAGAGCCGCATGATATTCGTAAAAGGCGCGCCTTTTCTCATCCATCAGCGGATTGCCGGCCCAGGCCTCGGGGATCATCATCATCATCGCCTGCGCCAGCGAATAGCCGCCCTGCACCAGAAGCTCCAGCGCATTGTCGAAACTGGCGGAGTCGGATTGCCCGTCGAACGTCAGCGGCCAGAGCTTTGCCAGATCCTCGCCCAGAAGGTCGGACTGCATGGCGTAGCGCCTCGCCACCATCCAGTTCAGATTGCCCCGCAATGTGTTGATCTCGCCATTGTGGCAGATCATCCGGAACGGATGCGCGAGGCTCCAGGTCGGGAAGGTGTTGGTCGAGAACCGCTGGTGAACCAGAGCCAGGGCGGACACCAGCCGCTGATCCGTCAGATCGCGGTAATAGGGACCGACCTGCTCGGCCAGCAGCATCCCCTTATAGACCATGGTCCGAGAGGACATGGACGGGATGTAGAAGCTGGCGGCATCATCGCCCAACCGGCCGCGAATGGTGATCGAGATCCTCTTGCGGATGACGAACAGCTTGCGTTCGAAAGCGTCCTGGTCGGCGATGTCCGCGGACCGGCCGACGAACACCTGCCGGACGACCGGCTCGGACTCGCGCACGCTGGCGCCCAGGATCGCACTGTCGACGGGAACGTCGCGCCACCCCAGGAGACGCTGCCCCTCATGAGTGATGATATCGGCGATGATCGATTCGCAATGCGCCCGCAGATCGGGGGCCTGCGGCAGGAATACCATGCCGGCGCCATAGCTGCCCTCGGCCGGAAGATCGATACCGAGCGCGGTCATCTCCGGCCGCAGAAGGGCATCCGGCAACTGGATCAGGATGCCGGCGCCATCCCCGGCCAGCGGATCGGCGCCGACGGCGCCGCGGTGGGTCAGGTTGACCAGGATCTGCAGACCCTGCCGGACAATGTCGTGATTTTTCCGGTTCTTGATGTCCACCACGAAGCCGACACCACAGGCATCATGTTCATGACGGGGGTCGTAAAGTCCCTGATTGTCCGAAGAACCATTCACGATCATTTTCCAGCGTCTCTCACAACGGCCTCCGCCGCGAGGCGGGGGCAGACCACACGAAAGGCATCCAACGACGGGAGTTGCCATCAGCACGAAATGATATTCGCAGAAGAGCGAACAGCGCGTCATTTTTCAAAAGATGGCAACATCAGGTCAAGCTTTTATTGCCGAAACCTCCCCGAAAAGGGAAATATCCCTATGTGCAATGATAGCGCACGGATTGATTTACAACAAAATATGAACAATCAAACAGGGTTCCTGTCGCGGTTTTCCGCCAACGCCGGCGGACGGGTTGCCGTCCCGCGCTGTTTCCTGGATGATGCGCGCCCGGAAAGCGCGGACGATTGGCCGGGGAACGGAATGTCGGGGAACGGACTGTGATGGAGGACCGGGGCGGTGTTGCCATCATTGGCGGTGGGCCGGCGGGATTGATGGCGGCCGAGGTCGCCGCCCGGGCCGGTGCTCCGGTCGTCGTGTTCGATGCGATGCCGTCGGTCGGGCGGAAGTTCCTGCTGGCGGGCCGCGGCGGCCTCAATCTGACGCATAGCGAGCCGGTCGCGGATTTTGTCGCCCGATATGGCGCGAGGGCGGGTCTGTTTCACGACCTGTTCCGGGACTTCGGCCCCGCACAGCTTCGCGCCTGGGCTGCGGACCTCGGGATCGAGACCTTTATCGGAACCAGCGGCCGTGTTTTCCCCGCCGAATTCAAGGCGGCGCCGCTTTTGCGCGCCTGGGTCAGGCGCCTCAAGGATCTGGGCGTGGCATTCCGGCCGCGCCATCGTCTTCTTGGTCTGCCCGAACGGGGGTGTCTGCGGTTCGCGACACCGGAGGGCGAAACCACCTGGTCCGCCTCGGCCGTTGTCCTGGCTCTGGGGGGAGCCAGTTGGCCGCGGCTGGGATCGGACGGATCCTGGGGCGGATGGATGGGCGAGGCGGGAGTCGCCGTCGCGCCCCTGCAGCCCGCCAACTGCGGATTCGAGGTCTCCTGGTCACCTTATATGGCCACGCATTACGGGAGCCCCGTGAAACCGGTTGCCCTGTCGTTCGGCGACCGGAGAGTCCGGGGAGAAGTGATGATCGCCGGCTACGGCCTGGAAGGCGGCCCCGTCTATGCCCTGTCCGCGGCGTTGCGCGACACCATTCTGCGGGAGGGTTCGGCCGTCCTTACGGTGGATCTCAAACCCGATCTGTCCGCCGACGACATTGCCGGCCGCCTGAACCGGACCAACAGCCGCCTGTCCCTGTCCAACCGCCTGCGCAAGACGCTGGGACTGACGCCGGCGGCGATTGCGCTGTTGCGGGAGGGGGAGGCCGGTGGTACCGGCGTCAAGCCTTTGGAACTGGCCGGCAGAATCAAGTCCGTCAAGATCAGGCTTTACGCCCCGCGCCCGATCGACGAGGCGATTTCCAGCGCCGGCGGCCTGTGCTTCGCAGAGCTGGACGATGGCCTGATGGTGCGCGGGTTTCCCGGAGTGTTCGCGGCCGGCGAGATGCTGGACTGGGAGGCGCCGACCGGCGGCTATCTGCTGACCGGATGTTTCGCGACCGGATACCGCGCCGGCCAGTCCGCCCTGGCCTGGTTCCGGGGCGGCGGGCGGGCGTGAGAAATCGTCACAACACTGTCGCTTGATTACCCTGACCCCGCCCCCGACACTGCCGCCCGAATGGGATCCGGCCGGACGTCGGATAGTTAAGGTGTCGAGGGTATTTTGGGTCGGTTGTTGTCACGGGCGCCACGAACACGGCCCGGAAGGGTTCGGTCGGCACGGACCATCGCCCTTGCCTACCTGCCCCTCGCCCTCCTGACCGGCCTCGTTGTCCGCATGCTTGCCGATCTGCCCTGGGTTCCCCTTCTGCCCGGACTGACCGGTGTCTGGCGCGACATCGCCTGTGACCTGCCCGCCGTTCTTGTTGCGGCTGCGGCGATCCTTTCCGTGACGCGACCCGCCACACGCCCCTCAAGGGCCGGTCGGGGTGACGGCCGGCGGCCACGCATCGACGATCAAAGGGCGAGACTGGCCAATTTCGATCCGCTGACCGGATTACCCAACCGCGTGCTTCTGGTGGACCGGCTGTCCCAGGCCCTGAAGCGGTCGCAGCGGGATAAACGGCCCTTCACAATCCTTCAGATCGACCTCGACAACTTCAAGGTCGTCAACGAAACGCTGGGCCATACCGTCGGCGATGCCGTGCTGGTCGAGGTCACGCGCCGCCTGTCCGCCTGTGTCCGCAAAACCGACACGGTGGCCCGCCTGGGCAGCGATGAATTCGTGATCGTGCAGACGGATCCCAACAGCGACGAACCATCGGATGTGGTGGCCCGCCGGGTTCTCGATGCCTTCAGCCGCCCGATCCATGTCGACCGGCGCGAGCTGTTCGTATCCGCGAGCATCGGCCTGGCGGTGGCCCCGGTCGATGGCGACGATCCCCAGTCCCTTCTTCAGAACAGCAGCGCCGCGTTGTCGCTGGCCCGTGCGGCGGGCAGCAACTCCTACCGGTTTTTTACCGCGGATCTCAATGTCAAGGCGCAGCAACGACTCGAGATCGAGACTCATT
The DNA here is from genome assembly GCA_009712185.1 of Telmatospirillum sp. Classification (GTDB taxonomy): domain Bacteria; phylum Pseudomonadota; class Alphaproteobacteria; order Rhodospirillales; family Magnetospirillaceae; genus Telmatospirillum. Next base: position 19,160 of record WASQ01000059.1, read on the forward strand.
TGCGCCACGCGCTTGAGCGCGAGGAACTGGGACTGGTCTATCAGCCGGTCCTCGACCTCCCCTCAAACCGGATGATCGGCTGCGAGGCTCTGCTTCGATGGAACAGTCCGGCGCTGGGACTGGTGCCGCCGGACCGTTTCATTCCCATCGCCGAGGACACCGGGCTGATCGTTCCGATCGGCGCCTGGGTGCTGCGACAGGCCTGCATGGAAGCTCGCCGCTGGCTCGATCAGGGATGGGACCTCTGCGTCGCCGTCAATATGTCGCCCCGCCAGCTCCGTCATGCCGGCCTGATCGATGACGTCTGCCACGCCTTGTCGGAAAGCGGCCTGCCGCCCGACCGGCTGGAGGTCGAGGTCACGGAAACCTTCCTGATCGAGGACCCGGTGCGCACCGCGGGCGTGCTCCGCCTGCTCAACGAACGGGGCATCCGTCTCTCCATCGACGATTTCGGGACCGGCTATTCGTCGCTCAGTTATCTGAAACGGTTCCCGTTCCAGACCTTGAAAATCGACCGCTCCTTCGTGCGGGACGCCCTGCTCGATCCCAGCGACCGCGCTCTGGTGAAAGCCATCATCGCGCTCGGCAAGGGGTTGAATCTGCGGGTCGTCGCCGAAGGGGTGGAGACGTCCGGACAGCTCGATTTCCTGAGGAACCAGGGATGCGACGTGGCCCAGGGCTTTCATTACAGCCGGCCCCTGGCGCCGACCCAGGCCATCGATTTTGCCGCCCGGTACGCCGCCCGGGTTCCGCCCGCCCCGGCCGGTCTTGTCCCCCTGCGCCACGCCCGGTCCGCGTGAGACCGGGCCGGTTACGCCGGATATCAGCGCTCCAGGATGGTTGAGGCGATGCGCCCGCTCGACATTTTCGCCTGCTTTTTCAGGCTGGCGATCAGGGCGCTGACCTCGTCGACGGTAAAGATGCCGCGCGCGGCCCTCGCCTCCACGACCACGGCGCTGGCCGACAGCAGCGGGAAGACCTTCACATGCCCGTCACGGTCGACGGCGGTGATCTGCCCGCTGGCCCGGGCCTCGGCGTCATAGAAGCTTTCGGCGTCGCTCCGGAAGGCGGCGATGAGATCGAGAGTGATCTCACGCGCCCGCCGCGCGGCCTGGTCCCGGAATCCGATGAAGAAGTCATCCCCGCCGATATGTCCGAGAAAGCAGTCCGGCGGCAGACGTTTGCGCATCAGTTCGGAGAACAGCAGGATCGCGCGATCCCCCTGGCGGAAGCCGTATTTGTCATTGAACGGCTTGAAATTGTCGAAATCGATATAGGCATAGGCGCAGGCCTCATGCACGTCGGCCAGGCTGTCGGCGACGAACTGATTGATGAGAGCGTTGCCCGGAAGCTTGGTCAGCGGATTCTGATCGCGCGCCTGAGCGAGATTTTTTTCGGTGATGACCCGGATGATGGATCGCGCCGACAGGAAGCCGACATAGCGCATCTGGTCGACCAGGATGATCCCCTCCGCGTCCTCCGCCCCGGAATAGATCGACATGATGCTTTCGACCGGCATCTGAATATCGGCGAGCGGACAGCGGACGATGAAGTCCTTCAACTTCCGCCCCAATCCCTTGTTGGAAATCAGATCCTTGCCGAAGGGTGAATAGGCATAGTTCTTGAGATTGCTCTCCCGGACGATGCCGAGAGGCTGCCCCATCCGGTCGACAACCGGCACGAAGGTCTGGCGCGTGTCGCTGCGCAGCCTGTCGAAAACGGCGGTGATCTCCTCGTCGACGGTCAGCGGCGGAATGACCGCCATCTGGTCGAGAATGATCTTGCGGTCGCTGTCCTTGCCCCGGCGGTCATGGCGGGACAACTCGCCGATGCGCGGGTAATGGTCGGGCAGGGAGGCGGCCGGAACGACGGGGCGGTCGATCAGGAATCCCTGGACGAGATCGCAACCGACCTCCTTGCAGGTAAGAAATTCGGTCTCGGTCTCGACGCCCACGGCGACCACGACAACCCCCAGAAGGTGGGCCGTGCCGACGACATGGGACAACAGCATTTTCTTTTTTGTGTCGCCGCTGACATCGCGGACGAAAAACTGGTCCAGTTTCAGGAACTCCGGCTCGATCCCGTAGAGCATCTGGAAACCGGCCACCCCGCCGCCGAAGCGGTCGACGGCGGTCTTACAGTTGTAGCGCTTCAGCGACCGCATCCAGGGCGTTCCGGAATCGAAATCGCCGGGCGGGGGCGCCGACACCTCGAAAACCACAGCCGTCTCCGGCACCCCATGCGCCGACAGCAATCCGCTGATCTTGCGCGGCAGAAAATCCGAACCGTCGAGCGAACGGCTGTCGATGTTGAGAAACAGCCGGGCCCCGTTGGCCCCCGTCACCTGAGCGAAACGGGCGATCGCGCGATCCCAGAGCTGAAGCTGAATCCGGTCGAGCTGGCCGGCGTCGTGGCAGGCGTCGAAAAAGGCACGCTGATCGGCATAACCGCAGTCGTCATGACGTCGCAACAGGGCCTCGTACCCGAAGCAATGCCCGGTCGAGACATTCACAATCGGTTGAAAGGCGAACTCAAGCCTGTCAAGAATCGCCGACGGCTCGTGCGCCCTCAGAGAGACCGGAGCGACGACACGCGTTTCCTTCGACACAGCGACAACATCCAATTTTCAGTGACCCCGGAGAACGAAGCGCCCCACTCGTCACGGTGTCGAATCCCCGGAGGGATCGACAGGCTGGAGAATTGTCGAGGTCCCGGCAGATGTCAATATTCCATAGAAGGCGACACCGAATGTTCACACAATTGGATGCAATCAATAATTTAACCATACCATAGTAACCAATTATCAAAAATTGATGAAAGTATATTTTGCAGTTTTCATTATTTATTTATTGTAATTGGGAAAGATCGCTCCCCGCGACCACACCGGTCAAAACAGAAAAGGATGAACAAAAATGGTTGAACAGCATCCGTCAAACACCACCTTGACCATGGAGATCGCCGGAACCCCCCACGCTTTGGTCGATCAAGAACGCCTTTCCATTCTCGCCGAGGCTCTGGGCGAACAGAAGTTAACCGAACTTCTTGCCGAAGCCTTGCGGTCCGCCGCCGAAAGCGCCCGCGATCTTCGTCGTCACTGGGGCGTTGGCGACAGCTTTCAGGCCGGACGCGCGGCCCATCGTCTGACCGGGGTTGCCGCGAACTTCGGCTTTACCGCCCTGGCCGCCCTCGCCGGAGCCATCGAACGGGACTGCCTGTCCGGCGGCGACGGACGGACCCATTCCCCTTTGCTTGATCGCGTCGAGGCGGCCACTGCGGACGCCTGCGGGAATATCCACAGAAATTGACATGAAATTGATGAAACGGATTTTTCCTCTGTGGTAATTCGATGAAATTTCAGTCACTCTCTGCCGGACCGCCGCGATCGCGGATGGGGAAAGACCAGCGTTGGGCGGAAATTTCATGAGAACTATCAACTAAACATGGTTACGCCACCCCCTTCCCTATCCCACGGCTTTTACAGGATTCGCTGTTTCGCACGTTGTCCGCGCTCCATTTCTTTATCGCCGAATAGACAGTATTGTGATTGCATAAATTCTACCTGCCGGCGACATAGCCTGCACCCGGCAGCCGCGTTGCCCGGCGGCCCATCCTCGCGGCGGTGCCGGACATGACGGCATCCCTGCCCGTGGATGGCTTCATTCACGATGCGTCGGGACGGTTGACATCCGTCTCGGGCACCCTGTCCCGCAGGCTGGGATATTCCGCCAAAGAGCTTGAGGGGCGATGTCTGTCCTTCCTTGAGATCGACACCGACGACACCCGGTGGCATGCCGCCGGCACCCCCCCTCCCGCGGCGGAACTCTGTCGCTGGCGCCGGTCCGACGGGGCGGCCATCATGGTTGAACTGATCCGCTCGGCGCTGGCCGGCGATCCGGGTGATGCGGCGGCTGCCGGCGGGGCCCGCCATTATCTGGTTCTGGTCCGCGATGGAAGCGCGACGGAAGACCGGCTGATGATGCTGGAGCAGATGGTCGGGCGGCTTTCCTCCCATCATCGCAAGGCTCTGGCGACGCTGGAGGCCCACAACGGTTTCCTGCGCACGGTCGCCGGTCGCCTGCGCCCCCCCCTGGCGTCGTTGCAGGGGCAGGTCCCCCTGGTGGAGACAGCCTTGCGCGATCTTTCCGGCCACAATGACCGGAGCGATAATGCGCTGAGGGCGTTATCGGATATCGACCGCCATGCCCGGGACATGATGCAGGTCACCGACGAAATCGTGCGCGCCGCGACCTTCGAGGCCGCGCTCACCCCTGGGGATGGATCCTTCCGCCAGCTTATCGAGATGTCGCCCGACGCCATCTTCCTGTGCCGGAACGGCGTCGTCGCAGCCTTCAACAGCATGGGATTGCGTCTGCTCGGCCGGCCGGCCGCCGATCAGATCGAGGGCGCGCCCCTCAGCCAGTTCATTCATCCCGACTACCGGGTCCTGTCGGAGGAGAATTTCGCACCCCTGGTCGGAGAACCCGGCCCGGCACCGATGAAATTCCTGGATCCCGAGGGAAAAGCCATCGATGTCGCCGTCACCGCCACGACCGCACCCGACGACGACGGCAGCGTTCTTCTGGTGGTGCGCAATATTTCCGAAGTCATGCGGGCGCACCGCGACGTCGCCCGTCAGGTCAAACGCCTGAACAGCATTCTCGACACGGCGGTCGATGCCATCGTCGTCACTGACGAAAGCGGCCGCATCGAGACGTTCAACAATTCCGCGGAGTCCATGTTCCAATACCCCGCCTCGCAGGCGATCGGCGCCCCGATCGAGATGCTGATGGCGCCGGAAAGCGCCCGGGAACACCAGCGCAAGGTGGCGGAGGCTCTGTCGGCCCGGCACGCGCAACTGGCGGACGCCGCCACCGAAATCGACGCGCGGCGCCAGGACGGCAGCCTGTTCCCGGCCGAAATCTCGCTGTCGCTCTGCCACCTTGACGATCGCCGGCTGTTCACGGCGATCTTCCGGGATGTCACCGAGCGGCGCAATTTTGAAGACTATCTGGCCCATTCCGCCAATCACGACTCGCTGACGGGGCTTCCCAACCGCCGCCTTCTGCAGGAACGGCTCCAGCAGGCCATCGACCACGCCGCCAACGGAAATGCCAATGTGGCGATCTGGTTCGTCGACCTCGACGGTTTCAAGATGGTCAATGACGTCATGGGGCATGCGGCGGGCGATGAACTGCTGGTGGAGGCGGGACGCCGCATGGTGTCGATCGTCGATCCGGCCGACATGGTCGCCCGCTTCGGCGGCGACGAATTCGCCATCGTCACCCGGAATGCCGGCGACCGCAACGGGATCGAGGAACGGGTTCAGCGCTTCGTCGAGGCGATGACCCGCCCCTTCAGCCTGCGGGGCCGGGAACTGACCCTGATGGCCAATGTCGGAATCGCCCTTTTCCCCGACCATGCCAGCCAGGCCACCGAACTTATCGTCCACGCCAGCGCCGCCATGATGTTCGCCAAGGCGCGCGGCCGGAACCAATATCGCTTCTTCGACCCGGTGATGCACAGCCAGTCGGAGGAGCGGCTGACACTTGAGAACGAGTTGCGCCGCGGTATCGAACGCAATGAGCTGCTGCTTCATTATCAACCACAGATTGAGGCGACGACCGGCCGCATTCTGGGATTGGAGGCCCTGGTCCGCTGGCAGCATCCCACCATGGGACTGGTGCAGCCCGGACGGTTCATTCCCATCGCCGAACAGACCGGCCTGATCGTGCCTTTGGGCGAATGGGTGGTCCATCAGGCCTGCGACGATATCCGCAAGCTGGAGGACATGGGATTCAGCGGCATCTCGATCGGCGTCAATATCTCTGCCCGCCAGTTCTCGGACTCCGATGTGCTGGGGCTGATCGAGGAGGCGATCGGGCGGACCGGCATCGATCCGGTCCATCTCGACGTCGAAATCACTGAAAGCACGCTGATGAACGACCCGGAGCATGTCATCGGCTATCTTGAGCGGATGAAGGCGCTTGGCGTCAGCCTGTCGATCGACGATTTCGGAACCGGCTATTCCTCGTTCAATTATCTGAAGAGCTTTCCGGTCGATACCCTGAAAATCGACCGGTCCTTCATCACGGACATTGCCGACAACCCGAAGGATGAGGCGATCGCCGTGACCATCGTCACCCTCGCCCATCGCCTGGGCATGACCGTGTTGGCCGAGGGGGTCGAACACAGTCGTCAGGCCGAAATCCTTGCGCGACACGGCTGCGATGCCATCCAGGGTTATCTCTACAGCCGTCCGGTTCCCCTTGCGGAGGCCGTTGCCGCCCTGAACCGGGGCGGTCATCTGCGCGCCCGCCATCCCGATCCCCGGCACGCCCCCGCCTCCGCCGGGATCACCAACGCCGGCGCGTCGTCAGGCCCCGCCGGCTCCTCCCTCTATTCCTGATCGGAACGGCTCCGCCCCCCCCCGGATGCCGGTTCAGGACAGGTGCCGGTTCAGGACAGGCCGGAGAGGGACTCGGCCGCAAACTCGGGGACGATGCGCCCGTCCAGCAAATTGACGATGCGTCCGGCCCTTGCCCCATGGGCGGGGGAATGCGTCACCATGATGATGGTCGTCCCATGCTCGTTCAGGGTTTCCAGCATCTCCATCACGTCCTCGCCGTTCCGCGAATCGAGATTGCCGGTCGGTTCGTCCGCCAGGATCAGCCGGGGCTCGCCGACGACGGCGCGGGCGACGGCGACTCGCTGCTGCTGGCCGCCGGAAAGCTGCGCGGGCCGGTGGCGCGCGCGCCCCTCCAGGCCGACCAGTTCCAGCGCCTCGCGGACACGGATCCGCCGTTCGGACCGCTTCACCCCCTGATAGAGCAGCGGCAGTTCGACATTTTCCTCGACGCTGAGGTCGCCGATCAGATTGAAGCTCTGAAAGATGAAGCCGATGTTCCGCTTGCGGAACTCGACCAGGCGGCGTTCCGGCAGGGCGCCGACCTCCTGGCCGGCGAAGATGTAATGGCCGCCGTCCGGCCTGTCGATCATGCCGAGAATATTGAGAAGCGTTGATTTTCCACAGCCGGACGGGCCCATGATCGCCACGAACTCTCCCGCCCCGATGCTGAAGGACAGGTCGGCCAGGGCCTTGGTTTCCAAATCTTCGGTCCGGTAGGTCTTTTCGATATGCGACAGTTCGATCATCACGTCTGCCTTCATCATTCGTAGCGGAGGATTTCCGCAGTGTTGAGCCGGGCCACGGCCAGGAATCGCCAACCGATCGCCACCCAGGCGACCAGCAGCATGAAGGCGAGGCTCAGAAGGAAGGGGCCGCCCCCCAGATCGGAATGCTGGGTGAACAGTCTGAGATAGGCCTGACCGGCAAGATAGGCCGGCGGCCAGGACAGGACGGAGGCGATCAGCACCGGACGGGACAGGTCCCACAGCAGCAGGCCGACGATATGGCCGGATCCGGCCCCCAGAATCTTGCGGATGCCGATCTCCTGCGTTCTCCGGCCGATCGTATGAAGCATCATCCCCGACAGGCCGAGGATCGAGATACCGATGGCCGCGCCGGCGAGAACGGCGAAGGAGGACAAGGCGAAATCGAGCGGCCCGGCCCCGGCGGCGAACATGTCCAGGCTGAGATGCCGTTGCACCGGGATCCCGGGGGCGAGGCGCGACAAGGCCCGATCGACGGTCGCCAGGGCAGGCCCCCCGCCGGCCCCGCCGAGCCGGACCAGGGCGTGATTTGCGGCCTTCGGCGACAGACTGTAGACATAACCCTGACTGCCCATGCCAAGGAAATTCTGCGGCCGATCCTCGATCACGCCGACAATGCGCGACGGCGTCGGCACGCCCTGAACCTTGCGATAGACGATACGCCCGACGGCCTCCGTCGGCGTCCATCCCATGGCCTCGGCCAGCGACCTGTCGATGACGGCCGCCGCCGGCCCGCCGTCGCCGGCATTATCGGTCACGTCGCCGCCGCGTTCGGCGGCGAAATCGCGTCCGGCGAGGAACCGGGCGCCGATCGTCCCGAAAAAGTCCTCGGCCACCGAACAGGGAAAGCTGTTGGCATGGGCGCCCGACAGGTCAGGGGTCGGAAACAGGCTGCTCGATCGCGTGTCCTCGCTCCACGGCTCCACATCGATCGCCGAGACGGACAAAACGCCCGTCTCTCCATGCAGGACGGCGCGGAGATCGGCCAGGGTGAAAGGCAGACCATCCAGCGGCGTGTTGACGACGACAAGCCCGTCGCCCTCCCCGGGCGAGGCGAAATCGCGCAGCGAGGTCATCTGGCGCACCATGACCGTCACCAGGATCAAAAGAAAACTGGCCGCCAGAAACTGGATGCACACGAACAGGAAGGTCACCCGGGACAGGCCCGGCCGGGTGCGGCCGCCGCGGGCCGCCGCAACCGCTTGCGCACCGGACAGTTGAAAGGCCGGATAGAGCCCGCCGATCACCGCCGCGGCCAACGCGCCTGGAATCAGGGCCTCCCAGAAGCCCGGCCGCAAAAGCAGCAGACTGGAGAGATCGAGCCCCGTCCATCGATAGAGGGGCACGGCCGCCAGGGCCAGCAGGATCAGCGTGATCGCCAGAGACGCGCCGGCCATCAACCCGCTTTCGACCAGGTGCTGGGTTATGATTCCGGTCCGTGTCGCCCCCAGGACGATCCTCATGCCGCTTTCCCGCAGACGGGACAGGGCCTGCGCCGCCGCCAGATTGGCATAGTTGAGACTGGCGACCACCAGGACCAGCCCCCCCATGGCCACCAGCAGAGCGGACATCGAAAGACCGGTCCGGTCGGTGCGGATCTGCGAATTCAGCAATCCCTCGAGAAACTGCCCCAGGGGCAGCCGCCCGAATTGCATGGTTCCCGACGGAAGATGGACATGACGGTCCCCGAAAGTGGCTAACCGGGCATCGATGGACGTGACGGACTGCCCCGCGCCCAGCAGGAAGAAGGTCGAGCCACCGATGCTGCCCCAGGCGTTCGGCTCCGGCAAAGGCGGGCTCAGCAGCAGCCCGACATCGTCACTGAGCAGGATATCGAAGCGATGGGGAGGAAAATCAAAGATGCTGGGGGGAGCGGGAGGCGCCACCACGCCGGTCACGGTCACGTCCTGACCGCCGATCGTCAGCGTCCGCCCCAGGGCCGGCCGGTCGCCGAACAACCGGCGGGCGGCGGCGGCGGACAGCAGCGCGCTGCGCGGCCTTTCCAGGGCCCGGCCGGCCTCGCCTTCTTTCAGGGTCAGACGAAACACCTTCAGGAAGGACCGGTCGACGAACAGGCATTGCAGGAAATGCGCGCCTCCCTCAACCATAACCCCCCGGTCGAACGTCGGACGGATTCTGGTGACGGCCTCGATCTCCGGAGCTTCGGCGGCCAGATAGGCGGCCACCGGGTCGGAGGTCATCGGTATCACGCCGATCGAGAAACCGCTGGTCTTATCCAGGGGCTGCTGGGTGACGGCATAGATGCGGGACGCATTCGGCAGGGTGGTGTCGGTGCCCCGCAGGAACAGGGCGGCCGCGGCGGCCAGGACGAACCCTGCCATCCCGAGCGACAGCGCCAGAAGATTGACAATGTTCGTGAAGGGATTGGCGCGCAGTCCCCTCGAAGCCCAGCGGAGATAATCCGGAAGCAGCGATGTGGTCACGGAAACGCCTTTCGACAGTTCGGACAGACAATGCAGACGACTGGGCAGACGACTGGGCAGACGACTGGGCAGACGACTGGGCAGACGGCTGTGCAGGCGACCCGGCCGTCCCCTGGCGCTCTCGTGCTCATCTCTTTGCTTCTCCGGCTCCCGCCGTTCCCCGGATATCGAGAATATCGAGAGCCTTGAAATCGGCATAACTGGATGTAATCACGCGGTCCCCGGCGGCCAACCCGCCCAGAACCTCGACTGAAAGGGGGTTGTGCCGGCCGAATATGACGCGCCGCCGGTCGGCGCGATCGCCCGGCGCGGACACCACCCATGCCCATTGCTCCCCCGCCCCCGGGAAAAAAGCGCCATTGGCGAGGGTCAGCCCGTCGGTCGGCGCGCCGACCTCAAGACGGAGTTGCAGCGTCTGTCCGCGCCGCAGCGTGGGGGGAGCGCTGTCGAACAGGAGGTCGACGGAAAATTGCCGGTTGCGCACCTCCGGATGCACCTTGGATACGCGGAGGCTGTAGGTCTGGCCGTCGATATCGACCGACGCCTTTTGTCCGGGCGCGATCTGGCTCAGGTAAAACTCGTCGACCGGCGCCACCACTTTGAACGCGCCTTGACGATCGATCTGCCCGATCCGTTGCCCCGGCGTCTTGAAGGCCCCGCTTTCGGCATCCAGGGAGGTCAACTGGCCGGAAATCGGAGCACGGACGGTCAGATCGTCCAGATTGCGCTGTGCCATCTCGTGATTGCGTCGCAATTGGTCCATGGCGTCGGTCAGTTGCCGGATCTGGTCACTCCTTGTCCGGATGTCGAGTTCGCGGGCTTCCGCGACGGCCTTCCGTTCCTGACGATATCTCTCCAGACGGACCTCGGCATCCTCGACATCGGCGCGACGGGCGAATCCTTGAGCCAGCAGGGGCCGCAGGCGCCCCAACTGAAGCGTGGTCGCGGCGATACCGGCATCGACCGCGGCAAGGTCGCGCTGATGTTGCAGACGCGCGTCCTCCATTTGGAGATTGACGCTGGACAGTTGGAACAGACGTTCGGCCAGTTGCGCCTCATCCGACGTCACCTGCATTTCCAGGCTGGCGTTGCGAAGCCGGACCAGCGGCTGCCCCGCCTCGACCATCGCCCCCTCCTCCACCAGACGATCGGCGATCTGCCCGCCCTGGGCGACATCGAGATAGACGGAGATCTCAGGCTGGACCGATCCGGTGACCGGCACATAGTCGTGAAACTGCCCGCGCGCGACGGCGGAAATGACAAGTTGGCGGGCATCGATCGCGATCCGCCGTTCGAGACCGTAATGGACATAGCCATAAACCCCGGACAACAGGCCCAGGACAGCCACGCCAAGACCGCGGGCGTTCCGCCGCACGAAGGACCGTCGCCGGCTCGGCCGGTCCATCGGAACCGTGACCGCCCAGCCGGCGCGCCCGGCTCGGGCCGGCCCCCCGGCCCCGTCCCCCCCCCCCCGCCGGCCCCGCGGCCCGCCGCCCCGGCGGCGGCCGGACCGGAGGCCGGCCGCGCATCCCTTTTTGCCTTCAGATGGTCCAGCGACACCAGATCGTCCTCCCCGGCGCGTTCACTGTATTAGTGTTCTAATACACCGGTCATGTGGGACAGTAAACATGATCGTGGTCAACACCGCGTTTTTGGTGCAGCCTCAGGCGGCCGGAGTGACGGTGGAACAGAAACGAGCCGATGACAGAGTCCGAACACGTCTGGGAAGAAGGGACCCCGATTTACCGCCAGTTGATGGAACTGCTTCTGGCACGGATCCTTGATGGAACTTACGCCGAGGGCGATCTGTTGCCATCGGTGCGCCAGTTGGCCGGCGACTACCGCGTCAATCCCCTGACGGTCGCCAAGGCGTTTCAGGAACTGGCGATCGAGGAATTGGCGGAAAAGCGGCGCGGGATCGGTTTCTTTGTCAAACCGGGTGTCCAGACCGCGCTGCGCAACCGCGAACGAACCCGTTTCCTGAAGGAGGAATGGCCGGCGATCCGGGAAAAGATGCGCCGCCTCGGAATCGCCCCCGACGACCTTCTGAAGGAATGACCGGGACCGGCGATGACGGTCCTGGCCCCCAAGCCCGAGCGGCGCCTGAGCACGCCGGAAACGCCGGTGGAGGCGGCAGACGAATCGAATGGGCGGGACCGGCGACGATGGTCCTGGCCCCCAAGCCCGAGCGGCGCCTGAGCACGCCGGAAACGCCGGTGGAGGCGGCAGACGAATCGAATGGGCGGGACCGGCGATGACGGTCCTGGCCATTCGTCCAGGCGCCTCACATCTCATTGGTTGTATTAATTCTAAATAATCATCCCTACGCTGCTTCCGGGCCTTTCTCCTCCGGCCCTCGACCGCCGGATGGACGACAGCCGCAATCCCCCGATAAGAGGAGCGCAGAGTGGAGGACTTACAGGAGTTTGCCCGCCAGGTTTTCGAATCCCAGCCATTCAGCAGGCATATCGGGGCAGAGCTTTTGAGCTCGGGACCCGGGCATGCCGAAATCGGCGTGGTGATCGCGGACCATCTGAAGCAGCAGCATGGCTTCGTTCATGGCGGCGTCATCAGCTATCTGGCCGACAATTCGCTCACCTTTGCCGGGGGACTGGCACTGGGCAGCAACGCGCTGACCTCGGAATTCAAAATCAATTATCTGAAACCCGCCTCCGGATCGCGACTGGTCGCCCGTGCCAAGGCCAAGGGGGTTGGCAAACGGCAGGCCGTCTGTCTGTGCGAAATCTTCGCCATCGCCGAGGGCGGGGAAACGCTGTGTGCCATCGCCCAGGGGACGGTCGTGTCCGTTTCGCAGTAGGGCGCGGGCACAACGGTCGGATCGCCCGGAAGGGCCCGCATGGATGATGTTTTGCGAATGGGGCGGGAACTCCACCCCATTCCAAAATCCGGATTTGCTACACCGTTCCGGTCAGCGCCTGATCGACATTGCGCTGGAAAAGGGCAAGCAGTCCCTCCTCCAGCCCCAGCGTGTGATAGTCGTTGCCGCCATAGCGCAGACAGGTCTGCACATCCTCCGCGACGGCGAAGTCCTCAAGGTCGAACACCACATCATTGGTGTATTCGAACCGTTTCCGGAGCGCGGCCTGCCCTTCCTCCCCTTCGAAGTCAGCGGGCCGATACAGCATTTCGTGTGTCCAGATAGTGCGGTCGGGGGCCTCCGGATAGAAGATGTTAATGGAGACATAATCCGGATGCATGATGAAGAAGGCATTGGGAAACAGGGAATAGTAAACCGACGCGTAGTCCAGAATCCGCCAGGAGGCGGAATCGGCCTCCAGCGCGTCCAGGATGTTGGCCCGCGCCGCCGCCAGACGGATGTGGGGCCCCTGTTCGAGATGGGCGATCACCCCTTTGCGAAACACTTTGGCAATGGTGTCCCGGTGCAGAAAAGGAACGTGGTAGCCCTCGAGATAGGTTTTCAGAAGCAGTTTCCAGTTGGCTTTCCGGGTGACGATATTCTTGCGGAAGCTGACCAGCCCGGCGATGTCGAAATGCTCCATATCCTGACCGATCTCTCCCAGATAGGCCGCGGGATCGAGAGAGGCGCCGGGCGTCGGGTGGATCCAGATCAGTCCCATATGTTCCCGGACCGGCAGTTCGGTCAGTCCGAAACGGCTGACGTCGAGATCGGGGAAATCATAGGCCTTGGTGATCGATCTCAGGCTGCCGTCCAGATCATAGACCCATCCGTGGAACGGGCAGACGACCGCCTTCAACCGGTCCTCCCGCCCCGTGCAGAGCCGGGCGCCCCGATGCCGGCACACGTTGAGGAAGGCGCGCAGGGCGCCATCGCGGCCGCGGACCACAATGAACGGAAAGCGGTCCCAGTCGGAACGCAGATAGGCCCCCGGTTCCCGGACATGCGAGGCATGACCGGCGACCATGGGATAGTTCCGGAACACGGTCGTCATCTCGCGATCCAGAATGCCCTCGTCGGTGTAATTGCGAACGGGAATCTGCACCACTTCGCCCAACATTTTCTGGTCTCGCCCCGTCTCGCGCAGGTCAAGCAGGGTCTTCAACGTCGCCACCTGGGTCTCATGCTTCATCGTCACCCCCCGGAAATCAGTTCCCCGCAAGGAGGAACAGGTCATCTTCCAGGCTATTTGAATGGTGTAAAAATTGCCCGTCAAGATTGCATTTATCATATGATAGCCACCATTAGGTGAAGCCATCCCCGCTGAAACAAAAATGCCGGAAGGAGACTCCATGGCGGCCAAGCAGACCAAGGTGATCATCACCTGCGCGATAACCGGTTCGATCCACACTCCGTCGATGTCGCCCCATCTGCCGATCACCCCCCGTCAGATCGCGACAGAGGCGATCGCGGCGGCCGAAGCCGGTGCGGCCATCGTCCATCTCCACGCCCGCCAGCCCGAAACCGGTCGCCCCTCCCAGGACCCGGAGCTGTTCCGCCAGTTCCTGCCGCAGATCAAGGCGGCGTCCCCCGTGGTGATCAACCTGACAACGGGTGGAGGCGCCGGGATGACCCTTGAGGAACGCCTGCAACCCGCCTTGCTGCTGAAGCCCGAGGTGGCCTCTCTCAACATGGGATCGATGAATCTGGGGCTGTTCCCGATGCTGGACCGTCAGCGGTCCTACAAGCACGCCTGGGAGGAACCCTTTCTGGCGGGATCCGAGGACTTCGTCTTCCGCAACACCTTCCGCGACATCCGGACCATCCTGGAGGCCTGCGCCGACAATCAGTCGCGGTTCGAGATCGAATGCTATGACATCGGCCATCTCTACACCGCCGCCCATTTCCTGGACCGGGGCATTCTGAAGCCGCCTCTGCTGATCCAGTCGGTTTTCGGCCTTCTGGGCGGGATCGGCCCGCACCCGGAGGACGTGCTCCAGATGCGCCGGACGGCGGACCGCCTGTTCGGCGACGCCTATTACTGGTCGGTCCTGGGGGCCGGGCGCAACCAGATGCCGATCGCGACTCTGGCCGCCACCATGGGCGGCAATGTCCGCGTGGGGCTGGAAGACTCGCTGTGGGACGGACCGGGGCGGCTGGCGCACAGCAACGCCGATCAGGTCCGGCGCATCGTCACCATCCTGACGGCGCTCGGGCTGGACATCGCCACCCCCGACGAGGCGCGCGTCATGCTGGAGCTGAAAGGCCGGGACGCGGTCGCTTTCTGAGCGGCCGGGTCGGACGGGGGGCAAACCGGGAGCGGCATTGGGTGGACGGTCCGCTGTCAACCCAATGCCGACACACCAAGGAGTCCCGTCCGATCCCGGGACTCTTTGCATGTGGCGACGCCCCGCCTCCTGCGCAAGCGGCGCGCCAATGGAAGAACCGGTTTGATCACGCGCCGAGCCAAGGGAGGGAAGTCCAGGCCTTCAAAGAAAGAGGACGCACCACGCCCGTCAGGCTGCGGCAAAGCCGGTTTTCGAAAAATCCTCTCCGACAAAGAGGAGCGGCATTCGCCGTCCCTTCGCCAAAATTCAGACCGGCGGGATGAATACCGTTCCCTCATCGCCCATAGCAGTCGGCGATGTTCCGCACCTCCACCAAGGATGCCGGCACCAGTTCAGCGCCCGGACGACCGATCAACCGTTCCATTTCCGCCGGGCAGCCACGGCTTGCCGACACCGCCATGCCCCGGCCGCCATGCCCCGGCCGCCATGCCGGTCGTCCGTGCTTTAACCGCGTGAATGGCGCCCCGGACCGTAAGAAAACATCTATTCTGCGGCGGCGTCCGCTCCACCTCGGCTGGGGGGGCGCGACCGTCCGCCTCAAAGGCCCAGGACCGTCTTGACGTCCACCCGCGCCCCGGCGCCGTCGCCGGTCAGCCGGAGCCGGCCTTCGACCTGGGTCAGATGTCGCTCCATCAGATGCGCGGCCATGTCGCCGTCCCCCTGTTCCAGGGCGTCGACAATGGCGCGGTGTTCGCCGATCCAGCAATCGCAGTCGGATCCGCCGCCGTAGACCGCCATCACCAGCGAGGACCGGGCCGTCAGCTCGCCCAGAAAATCCGTCAGGGTGGCGTTTCCGACGACCGCCGCGAGGAGAAGATGAAACTCGCCCGACAGGCGGATTTCCTCCTGCCGATCGCGTCTTTCATGGGCGTCGGCTTCCCGCGCCAGATGGTCGCGCAGGCGCCCCACGCCGTTTTGCCCCTGGCATCCGGCGGCCGCCTCGCGCGCCAGGGCGGTTTCAATCAGGCGGCGCGCCTGAAAGACTTCACGCGCCTCGGCCACGGTCGGGCAGGAAACGAAGGCGCCCCTGTTCCGAAGCAGCGTCACCATGCGGTCGCGGGCCAGCGTCTGAAGCACCGAGCGGATCCGTGTCCGGCTGACGCAGAACAGACGGGCCAGTTGGTCCTCCACCAGCCGGGTGCCGGCGGGCAGGCGGCGTTCGGTGATCGCCTTGTGCAGAACCTCGCAGATCGCCTGCTCCGCCACTCCGGGGGTCTCGCGCGCTGTCATGGGTCTTATCCGGCGAAGGGATGGCGCGCGTGCCAATGGCGGGCGATGTCAACGCGCCGGCAGATCCAGACTTTGTCATGGCGCATCACATGGTCCAGGAACCGCCGCAATCCCTTGAAGCGTCCCGGGCGCCCGGCCAGCCGGCAATGCAACCCGACCGACATCATCCGGGGACAGCGCCCCCCCTCCTCATAAAGCACATCGAAGGCGTCGCGCAGATAGGTATGGAAATCGTCGCCAGTGTTGAAGCCCTGCGCCGTGCCGAATTTCATATCGTTGTTGTCGAGGGTATAGGGGACGATCAGTTGCGGCCGTCCGGCCACGCTCTCCCAGTAAGGCAGATCGTCAGCGTAGGAATCGGCGTCATAAAGGAAGCCCCCTTCCTCCGCCACCAGCCGGCGCGTCTGGGGCGACACGCGGCCGGTATACCACCCCAGCGGCCGGCTTCCCGCGAGGCGGGTCAGGATGTCGATCGCGGCGCGCATATGGGCGCGCTCCACGCTTTCCCCGATCTCCTGATAGTCGATCCATTTCAATCCATGGCAGGCGATTTCATGCCCCGCCGCGACCAGCGCGGCGGCGGCGTCCGGATTGCGGGCCAGGGCTTCCGCGACCGCATAGACGGTGATCGGAATTCCGTAGTCCCCGAACAGGCGCAGCAGGCGCCAGAACCCCACCCGGCTGCCATATTCGTAGACCGATTCCACCTCGATGTCACGCTGTCCGGCCAGGGACGGAATGCCCACGACCTCCTGCAGATAGCATTCGGATTCGGCGTCGCCATGCAGAATGTTGCGTTCGCCGCCCTCCTCATAGTTCAGGACGATCTGCAAGGCGAGGCGGGCGCCCCCCGGCCAGTCGGCGCAGGGCGGGGTCCGGCCATAGCCGATCATGTCGCGCGGGTAGATTGTCCCCATGTCCGTCATCGCCGCCCCCTTTCCCGGATCCGCCTCCGACGCTGGTGGCCGGACCGATTTTTTCGTCTCACCGCTCTTTGGTCCCACCGCTCTCTGGTCTTAGGGGCCAACTATCACAGCCCGGGCGCGCCCCGGGTGGCCCAGCGTGTCGAGCGCCGCTCGATCACCGAAAAAATACCGTACATGGCCACCCCCATGGCGGCAATGACCAGCAGGCCGGCAAAGACCAGGGGCATATTGAACCGCGATCCGGCCGACATCATGAGGTAGCCCATGCCCTTGTTCGAGGCGACGGTCTCACTCATCACGGAGCCCACGAAGGCCAGCGTCACCGCCACCTTGAGCGAGGCGAAAAAAAACGGCAGTGCGCGCGGAAACCCGACCTTGCGCAGGACATCGAGACGCGACGCGCCAAGAGATCGCAGAACGTCGCGCAGTTCGGGCTCCAGCGTCGCCAGCCCGGTCGCCACATTGACCACGATGGGAAAAAAGGAAATCAGGAAGGCGGTCAGAATCGCGGGCAGGGTTCCTATGCCGAACCACATCACCAGAACCGGCACCACCGCCACCTTGGGAACGCTGTTGAACCCGATCAGGATCGGGTTTGCCGCGGCATAGATGGTCCTGGACGAGCCGACCAGCGAACCCAGCATGACGCCGAACAGAACCGCGATGACGAAGCCCGCCAGGGTGGTCAGCAAGGTCTGGAGGGCATGCATGCCGAGGGCGGCCCGGAACGTCCATCCGGCCGCGACGCTGGCCGACGGCGTCGGCAGGATGTAATCGGGCACATGCAGGCCCCTGACCGCCAGTTCCCAGACCAGGAACAGGCCGATGGTGGCGATCGCGGGCAGCAGCCGGCCCACCGGGAATTTTCTTGCCATGGGATGCTCCGTCCTCAGGCCGCGCGAACGCGGCGGATATGATCGCGCAACTCATGCACCAGCGCCGTGAATTCCGGCTGGTAGCAGCTTTCCTGGTCACGCGGCCGGGGCAGCGGATTGTCCCGTCTGAGCAGGATCCGGCCGGGACGCCGGCTCATCACATAGATCGTATCGGCCAGATAGGCCGCCTCGCGCAGGTCATGGGTCACCAGGATCACGGTGAAGGGCCGTTCCAGCCACAGCGACTGCAACACATCCCACAGCTCTTCCCGCGTGAAGGCGTCGAGCGCGCCGAACGGCTCGTCCAGCATCAGAAGATCGGGTTCGTGGATCAGCGCGCGGCAAAGGCTCGCCCGCTGCTGCATACCCCCCGACAATTCCCAGGGGTGGCGGTCCTCGAAGCCGGCCAGTCCCACCTTGGCTAAGAGGGCACGGGCCCTTTCCGCGAACTCGCCCTTCCCCTTCTGCCACCGCCCCCGGAACGGCTGGACGATTTCGAGCGGCAGCAGAACATTGTCCAGAGTGGAGCGCCAGGGCAGCAATGTCGGGTTCTGGAACGCCATGCCGACGATCTTGAGCGGACCGGCAACCTCGCGGTCGTCAACGATGACGCTGCCGCTGGAAGGCGCCATCAGGCCGGAAACCAGTTTCAGGAGGGACGATTTGCCGCAGCCCGACGGGCCGACCACCGCCACGAACTCGCCCTTGGCGATCCGCAGGGAGGTCTCGGCCAGCGCGGCCGGAGTTCCCTCCTCCGCGGCCGGACGGCCGGTGGCGGCATAGGTCAATGTCACCCGGTCGAGGTCGACGAACCGCCGGTCGCGGTCCGCCCCCCCGCCGGCCCCGGCCCGACCGGCGGACACCGCCGTCATGGCAGCGACCTTTCCGCCCGCGTGGGCAGATAGGCGTCCGTAAACACCTCCTCCACCGTGGGCGCCTTCGCGAGACCGAAGGCGTCGGAGAGCTGCTCGATGGATTTGGCAAGACGGTCGCGCCGGATCGCCCCCATGCCATTGGCCTTCACATCCGCGGTCAGAACGTTGTCGCGCAACACCATGTCGAGGCGCTCGCGTTCCAGGGCCGGATTGATGAGCGGATCGCGGCGGCGCACCGCCTCGATGGCACCATCGGGATCGCGGATGGCCTCGCGCCAGCCCTTCACCAGGGCACGGGCGAAGCGGCGCAGGACATCGGGATTGTGGGCCATCATCTCCGGCGAGGCGATCAGCGCGTTGCCATAGAAGGCCATGCCGAAATCGGAATAGCGGAACACCACCAGATCGTCGGGACGCACCCCCTGGGCCTTCAGATTGAGCAGACTGGTGAAATAGAATCCCGAGATGGCATCGACCTGCCCCCGGACCAGCATCGGTTCGCGCAACGGGGGATCCATCGATTCCCAGTGGACCGTTCCGGCGGCCACCCCCGTCGCCCGGGCAAAGGCGGGAAACAGTTTGCGCGGCGCGTCGAACACCGGAGCCCCGATGGTCCGCCCCTCAAGATCCTTCGGCTTTTCGATGCCGCTTTTGCGGAAGGTGAACAGGGCGAACGGCGGCTGGTCATAAACGATGAAGAAGGCCTTCAGGGCCCGGTCCGGGTTGGCGGCATCGAACTCCACAAGGGAATTGAGGTCCGCGACGCCGATGTCATAGGCCCCGCCCGCCACCCGCGTGACGGCCCCGGCGGAGCCATTGCCGCTGTCGATCGTGACGGACAGTCCCTCGGCGGCGAAATATCCCTTGTCCTGGGCCAGCAGGAAGGGGGCCGCATTGCCTTCGAACTTCCAGTCCAGCGTGACCTTCACCGAATCGGCGGCTGTCGCCGGAACGGCGGGCATCAGCGTCAGAACGGCCATCCCCAGGCCGGCCAGGAAGGATGTCAGGCGAAAACAGCTCATGGTCGTCGCTCCTTGAATATCGGTCATGACCGGTCCGGTCCCCCATCGCCGCTGCGCAGACGGCGGGACTATCCAGGCAAGCCGCGTGCCAAACCGAAGATTGCCCGGATGCCGGGGGAGTCTTCCCCGACCAACAGAGCATAAAAACTAAGCAATATTACAAAATGCCTAAATTTTTACCATTCCTGCCCCGACAGCAGGCAATTGCACACAGGATTGTTGACAATCCGTGCGGCACCGGGCGCCATTCGGGATGGCATGGAATTCGCAAGTTGGATCGGCGAGGATACCGTAATGCGAAACACCATCACGACACATATCAACGGACGCGACATCACTCTCAGCGACGTTCCTCCCGACCGGATGGCGTTGGACTGGATGCGCGCCGAGGGGCTGACCTCCGTCAAGGAAGGCTGCGGCGAAGGCGATTGCGGCGCCTGTACCATCGCCCTCGGAATCCCCGCCGGCGACCATCTGGAATGGCGTGCCGTGGCCTCCTGCCTGCTGTTTCTGCCGATGCTGGACGGCAGGGCCGTCCTCTCCGCCGAGGGATTGGCCTCGCCGGCGGGAACACCCCACCCCGTCCAGCAGGCAATGGCGGAACGGTCGGGAACACAATGCGGCTTCTGTTCCCCGGGCATCACCATGAGCCTGTTCGCCCTGTCCCGCCGGACGGAGCGCGACGAGGAGAGCGTCCTGGACGCGCTGGCCGGCAATCTGTGCCGTTGCACCGGCTACCGGCCGATCCTGGAGGCGGCCGGGACCTTGCCGCTGTCGGTCCCGACGGAATCCGAAACCGCTCTGGCCGGGCGGCTGGCGGGACTGTCGGCGACGCCCCTGTTCTACAGTTACGGGGGCCGCAGTTATTACGCGCCGACCGACCTCGCGGAGGCACTGGCCTACCGCGCCGCCCATCCCGAAGCCTGGGTCATCGCCGGCGGCACGGATATGGGGCTCGCCATCACCAAACGCGACCAGCATCCCGACAGCGTGCTGTCGCTGGCCCGCGTCGGCGAACTGACGCGACTGACGCGCCATGCCGGGGGACTGACCATCGGCGCCGCGGTCCCCTATACCGATATTCTGGCGGCGGTCCGCGACCGCAACCCCGCCCTCGCGCGGTTGCTGCGCCGGGTCGGCGCCACCCAGATTCGCAACCAGGGCACCTTCGGCGGCAATCTAGGTACCGCGTCGCCCATCGGCGATTCGCTTCCCGCGCTGATCGCCCTTGGCGCCACCATCGATCTGGTTGCGCCCGACGGCGTCCGATCCGTCGCCGCCGAGACCTTCGTGACCGGATACCGGCAGACCAGACTGGCTCCGGACGAGCTGGTCGGGGCTGTCCATCTGCCCGATCCCCCGCCGGGTGCCCGGTTTTACGCCTACAAGATCGCCAAACGGCAGGACCAGGACATCTCGACCCTGTCGGCATCGTTCCTGATCTCAGTCGAAAACGGTATGGTCACGGGATTCACCGCCGCCTTTGGCGGCGCCGCCGACCGTCCGATCCGGGCCCGTTCCCTGGAAAAGGCCCTGATGGGCCGCCCCTGGACCCTGGACAGCATCCGGGAGGCCGGCGCCGCCCTGGCCGACGATATTTCCCCGCGGAGTGACGTCCGGGGCAGCGCCCGCTACCGGACCGAACTGGCGTCCGGCCTGCTCGCCCGGCTGTGGCACGAGACGCGAACGGCCGGCGGGATCCCCGCCACATTGGACATGGTATGATGGAAACCACGGTCGTCGGCCAGCCCCACCTCCACGACAGCGCCCGGGGCCATGTGAACGGCGCCGCGCTGTTCATCGATGACCTGCCGGAGCCGGCGGGCCTTCTGCACGCCCATCTGATCACCAGTCCCTGGCCCCATGCCCGGTTGACCGGACTTGACCTCGGCGACTGCCTGTCGGGTCCGGAGGTGGTGGCCGCCATCACCGCCGCCGACATTCCCGGATCCAACGACATCGGCCCGATTCTCGGGAACGAGCCCCTCCTGGCGCATGACCGGCTCTGCTATGTCGGCCATCCGGTCGCCGCCGTCGCCGCGACCAGCGCCGCCGCCGCCCGTGCGGCCGCCCGTCTGGCCCGGATCGCGGCCGAACCGCTGGCCCCCGTCTTCGATCTCGTGACGGCGCTGGAACGGGGAGACCATGTCTGCCCGCCGATGGTGATGCGCCGGGGCGACGTGGACCGCGCCCTGGCGGCCGCCCCCTTCCGCCTCGCCGGCGAGACCAGGGTGGGCGGCCAGGACCACTTCTATCTGGAAACCCAGATCGCGCTCGCCCTGCCGACCGAGGACGGCGGGGTGTTCCTGCATTCCGGAACCCAGCATCCAAGCGAGGTGCAGCATCTGGTCGCGCGGCTGCTGGGTCTGCCGCAGTCGGCCGTGACGGTCGAGGTCCGGCGCCTCGGGGGCGCGTTCGGCGGCAAGGAAAGCCAGGCGACGCTGGTCGCCGGAATTGCCGCCCTTCTGTGCCGCAAGACCGGCCGTCCGGTCAAACTGCGCCTGGGCCGCGACGATGACATGATCATCACCGGGAAACGCCACGGCTTCCTGTTGCGCTGGGACGCCGGTTTCGACGCCGACGGACGCCTCCAGGGCGTCGACATGCTGCTGGCCGCCGACAGCGGCTGGTCGGCCGATCTCACCCCCGGCGTGGTGTCGCGCGCCCTGTCCCATGCCGACAATGCCTATTATTATCCGGCCGTCCGCCTGACCGGCATCGGGTGCAAAACCAACACCGCCTCCAACACCGCCTTTCGCGGATTCGGCGCCCCGCAGGGCATGATCGCGGCCGAGGCGATGATGGACGACATCGCGCGCCATCTGGGCAAGGACCCTCTCACGCTGCGCCGGGTCAATCTGTACCGGCCGGGGGCCGACCGTACGCCCTATCACCAGAAGGTCCGTCATTTCCGGATTCCCGACATGCTGGACCGGATCGGGAAGGCGGCCGGCCTCGCGGAACGCCGGACGGCGATCAACGCCTTCAACGCCAAAAGCCCGGTGATCCGCAAGGGACTGGCGGTGATGCCGGTCAAGTTCGGCGTCAGCTTCAACAACCCTATGATGAATCAGGCGGGCGCCCTGGTTCTGGTCTATGCCGACGGTTCCGTCCTCGCCAATCACGGCGGCATCGAAATGGGCCAGGGCCTGCATACCAAGATCACCCAGGTCGTGGCCGAGGTGTTCCAGATCCCCCTGTCCCGCGTCCGGGTGTCGGCGACCCGCACCGACAAGGTGCCCAACACATCCCCCACCGCCGCCTCGTCGGGCGCCGACCTCAATGGCATGGCGGCGGCCCGCGCGGCTCAGACGATCCGGGACCGCATGGCGGCGGCAGCGGCCGGACATTTCGGCGTTCCGGTGGCCGCGGTGCGTTTCGACCAGGGGACGGTAATTGCCGGCAACCATCGGATCTCCTTCGCGGAACTGGCGGAACTCTGCCACCAGACGCGGGTTCCGCTGTCGGCCACCGGCTTTTACAAGACACCGTCGATCCATTTCGACCGCGCGACCATGACCGGCCGCCCCTTCTATTATTTCGCCCATGGGGTGGCCGCCGCCGAGGTGGCGATCGACACCCTGACCGGCGAATGGAAATGCCTCAGGGTCGATGTGCTGCATGACGTCGGCCGGTCGCTGAACCCCGCGCTCGACCGGGGCCAGATCGAAGGCGCGTTTTTGCAGGGGCTGGGCTGGCTCACGATGGAGGAACTGGTCCATGGGCCGGATGGCGCCCTTTTGACCCACGCCCCCTCAACCTACAAAATCCCCACGGCCCGCGACCTGCCCCGCGATTTCCGGGTCGTCCTGCTGGAGGATGCGGACAATCCGGAGGCGACGATCTACCGGTCCAAAGCGGTGGGCGAACCGCCCCTGATGCTGGCGATTTCCGTCTGGCTGGCGCTTCGCGACGCCATCGCGTCGCTGGCGCCCCCGGGAACACGCCCCTCCCTTGGCGCGCCCGCCACGCCGGAGCGGATCCTGGAAGCGGTCAGGACCGCTGAGGCCGCAGCCCGCGACCGGTCGCCCGGAACGGCGGAGAACGACCGATGAACGACTGGCTGACGGCTCTGGTGGAGCTGGACGCGGAAGGGATCCCCCATGTCCTGATCACGGTTGTCGATACCCTGGGATCGCCCCCGCGTGAAAAGGGCGCCAAGATGGTCGTCACCGCCGCCCGACTGTTCGGCAGCATCGGCGGCGGATCGCTGGAGTTCCAGGGCGCGGCGATGGCGCGCGATCTTCTGGCGGCCGGCGGCCGCGACCCGAAGCAGGAAAAGAGCCTTCTCGGGCCCGATATGGGGCAGTGCTGCGGTGGCGCCGTCACCTTGCTGTTCGAGCCCTTTTACCCGGCCGCCTTCATTCTGGCGCTGTTCGGCGCCGGCCATGTCGCCCGGGCGCTGGTCCATGTGCTGGACGGCGTCCCCTTGCGACTGTGGTGGATCGATGAGCGCGACGGGGTATTCCCCGCCACTCTCCCCCCTTTCGTCAAGGCCCTGCCAACGCCCGACCCTGTCGCGGCGGTCGCATCCCTGCCGGCCGGAGCCCATGTCCTGGTCATGACCCACAGTCACGACCGGGATTTCGAGCTTGTCCGGGCGCTGACGGCGCGACCCGACCTCGGCACGGTCGGCCTGATCGGATCGGCAACCAAATGGGCGCGGTTCCGCCACCGTCTGGCCGGGGACGGCGTTCCCGACGACCGGATCGCGCGGATCCGATGTCCCATCGGGCTACCCGGTCTTAAAGCCAAGCGTCCGGCCGAAATCGCCATCGCGGTGGCCGCAAGCCTTCTGTTCGACGTGAGAAACTCGCCCCCCGGGGCCGCGCCCCCCTCTCCCCCACCAGCACAGGAGACACCGGATGACCGCGCGCATCAGCCTCGACACGGTCAATGACCTCCCGGACGCCGCTTTTACCGAACAGTTCGCCGGGATCTATGAACAGTCCCCCTGGGTGGCGCAAGGCGCGGCGGCGGCCCGTCCCTTTTCCAGCGTCACGGCACTGGCGGCGGCCATGGCTGCGGTGGTCGCGGCGGCGGACGGGGACCGGCAACGGGACTTGCTGCGGGCTCATCCCGATCTGGCCGGACGCGCCGCCTTGCGGGGGGAGTTGACCCCGTCCTCGCAATCGGAGCAGGCCGCCGCGGGCCTGGACAGCCTGACACCGGACGAGATGGAACGGTTTCAGCGCGCCAACCGGGATTATCGCGACCGCTTCGGCTTTCCCTTCATCCTGGCGGTCCGCCATTGGGGCAAGTCGCATATTCTGGCGGCCTATGAGGGGCGGCTTGGCAACAGCCTCGCGGCCGAACGGGCACACGCCCTGGCGGAAGTCGACAAAATCGCCTTTTCGCGACTTCTGGCGCTGGTCGTTCCGGCCGCCACCGGCCGGCTGACCACCCATGTCCTCGACACCGCCCGGGGATGTCCGGCCGCCGGCCTGCCGGTGACGCTGGAACGGATCCGGGGCGGGACCGCGGCCGTCATCCGGCAGGACCGGACCAATGCCGACGGGCGGCTGGACGCGCCTCTTCTGGAAGGCGCGGAGATGGAACCCGGCCTGTGGTGCCTTCAATTCGCCGCCGGGGACTATTTCCTGGCCTCCGGGCAGCCCCTGACGGCGCCGTCCTTTCTCGATCTGGTGCCCGTCCGCTTCGCCATCGCCAACCCGGAGAGGCATTACCATGTGCCGCTTCTGTTGAGCCCCTGGTCCTACTCCACCTATCGCGGAAGCTAAAGAGCCATGACCCTGCCCGACATCGCCTGGCTCCAGCTCGCGGTCCGGTGGTTCCATCTGGTCGCCGGGATCGCCTGGATCGGATCCTCGTTCTATTTCGTGTGGCAGGACGACAGTCTGGAACCCGCGCCCGACGACCCCGACGCCCACCGGCTGGCGGGACAGGTCTGGATGGTTCATGGCGGCGGCTTCTACCATGTCCGCAAGTTCCGGCTGGCGCCGGACCGGCTGCCGGGCCATCTGCACTGGTTCAAATGGGAAGCCTATGCCACCTGGGCGTCGGGCACGGCCCTCATCGCCCTGGTCTACTGGCTGGGCGCAACCTCCTATCTGCTGCCCGCCGACAGCCCCCTGTCCCCTCTGCAAGGCGTGAGCGCCGGAGTCCTGTCGATCATCGGAAGCTGGATCGTCTATGACCGGTTGTGCCGTTCGCCGCTCGGGCGGGACGACCGGCTGCTGGCGCTGGCGGTCGTCGGCCTGATTGCCCTGTTGTCCTGGGCGTTATCCCAACTGTTCACCGGACGCGCGATGTTCCTGCATGTCGGCGCGGCCCTGGCCACCATCATGGTGGCAAACGTCGCCATGGTGATCATCCCGAACCAGCGCCGGATGGTGGCGGCCATGGTCCGGGGAGAAACCCCTCTGGCCGATTGGGCGAGAGCTGGCAAGCAGCGCAGCGTCCATAACACCTATTTCACTCTGCCGGTGCTGTTCGCGATGATCAGCAATCATTATCCGGTCACCTATTCCTCGCACTGGAACTGGCTGGTCTTTCTCGGGATCGCCGCCGTCGGCGCGGCGGTTCGCCGGGTTTTCGTGCTGCGCCACACCGGCGCTCATCGCCCCTGGATGCTGCCGGCCGCGGCGGCGGCCTTCCTCGTGCTGGCGGCGGTCGCGACACCGGGCCGGCGCCCCGCGACGGTCGAAACGGCCGCCGGCACCGACCCCGCCCCGTTCCCGGTGGTGCAGGCCATTGTCACGGCCCGCTGCGTCGCCTGCCACGCCGCCCGCCCCACGATGCCCGGATTTGAGGAACCGCCGCAGGGCGTCCTTCTCGAAACGCCGCAGCAGATCGTGGACAGGGCCACGCTGATCGAAAAGATGGCGGTCAGCACGGACGCCATGCCGCTTGGCAACGCCACCGGGATGACGGTCGAGGAAAGGACGATCCTGGGACGCTGGATCGACGGGGGCGCCCGCCACTGAATTCCGGATCATACGACATCCCGGATCATGGGACATCCCGGGTCATGCCGCCATCGGGCACCGGGCGGGATCAGCCCGCCAGCCGGATCCGGCCGTGCCCCCCGGACCGGGGATCGCGACAGATCGCCTTGTGGATCCGCTGCACCAGGGAATGCAATGAAAACGGCACCACCAGGAATTCATCCGCCCCGGCCTCGCGCGCCTCTGACAGTCGCCAGAGGTCCTCATGGCGGGTGACCAGGATGATCGGGACACGTCCCTGGGGCGACGCGCGCAGCCGCCGGACGAGGGCGATGCCGCCGGCGCAATCGGGACAGTGACCGATGAAAACCAGATCCGGACAGTGCGCGGTCACGGTGGACAGGGCCTCGTCCTCGCGGTCGGTCTCATGAATGGCTCTGACGCCGGCCTGCCGCACCATGGCGGCAACCCGCTGGCGGGTGGCCCCCGCCTCGTCGACGATCAGAACGCGCAACTGGTCGAGCAGCATGGGCTGGTCCAGTCGAAAAACAGGCGGTAACCGGGCGACATCCCCCACTCCGGTGAAGCGCACTTGTGCGAAAGTGGATCTAGGGGTAGCACAAAACCGGCCGCCTGCATACGGGGCGACCGGTTTTGTCGTCAAACTGTCACTTGGCGCCCCTCGCGCGCCCCACTTCCGGAGCACCGAATCCGATGGACAAAAATGTGGAGATCCTGGAAAAAACGACGCCATTCCAGGGCTATTTCCGGATCGATCGCTACAGCCTGCGCCACAGCCGCTACGACGGCGGCCGGACGCAGCCGATGACGCGCGAGATCTTCGAGCGCGGGCACGCCGCCGCTGTCCTGCTTTACGACCCCCTGCGCGACGAGGTCGGCCTCATCGAACAATTCCGGGTGGGGGCTTACGCCGCCAACTGGCCGGATCCCTGGTTGATCGAGATCGTCGCCGGTATCATCGATGATGATGCCCCGGCCGATCAGGTCGCCATCCGCGAAGCCCGCGAGGAGGCCGGGGTCGATGTCCGCGATCTGATCCGGATTAGCAAATTCCTGGTCACGCCGGGCGGCAGCAGCGAAACCCTGGAGCTGTTCTGCGGCCGGGTCGACGCCACCCTGCTGACGGGATGCCACGGCCTGGAGGAGGAGGGAGAGGATATCCGGGTCTTCGCTCTCCCGGCCGAGGAGGCGTTCCGCTGGGTCGAGGAGGGACGGGTCGCCAACGCGACGGCCATCATCGCCCTTCAGTGGCTGGCGCTGAACCGCGAGCGGGTGCGCGCCCTCTGGCGATAAACCCCGGTGCCGTGACGATCGGGAACGTCCGGCCGAGGCCTCGAAAAGCCTTGGACGACAGCCGGGGTGGGACCGGCCATGCCGGCCCATAACCCCAGTATTGTTGTGTATTTACAAAAATTCCGGGGGAGCTAAAACCATCTCACCCGCCGGAACGGTCCGGCGGCAATTCCGTCCGGCGCCGTGCCGGAAACGGCCTGCCCTATCCGGATTTTCTGCGGATGATCAGGCCGCAACGAGAACAGCGACCTCAACGCCATACCCGACGATGACAGCGCCGATGACACCCAGGACGAAGAGCAGTTCATGAAGCTTTTTCATTTTAGCCATCCGATTTGTAGTTTTTTTACAACACAACACTAAACCTTTCTGTCCGGATTGGGCTATGCAAATATGACGACCCTCCGTGTCGCGTCCTGCAAATCCCCATCGCGGCTGCCGCCTTTGCGCGCATCGGCGCCCATCAGCCCGGATGCGGGCAAAATGCCTGCCCGGGCCCAAAGAGCTTTCTTCGCGCACGGCGGCGCTCTACCTTAAGATCCCACCCCTGCACGCGGGAGACGACATGCCGGACGTGAAAAACGGCTTTATCGACGCCATCGGCCATACCCCCCTGATCCGCCTCAGGAAAGCATCCGAAATCACCGGCTGCACCATCCTCGGCAAGGCGGAATTCCTCAATCCCGGTGGCTCCGTCAAGGATCGGGCGGCGCTGGCGATCGTTGAGGATGCCGAGCGGCAGGGGCTGATTTCACCGGGCGGGGTGATCGTTGAGGGCACCGCCGGCAACACCGGCATCGGTCTCGCCCTGGTGGGCAACGCGCGCGGCTACCGGACCGCCATCGTCATGCCGGAAACGCAAAGCCGCGAAAAGCAGGACATGCTGCGTCTGATCGGCGCCGAGCTGCATCTTGTGCCGGCCGTGCCCTATTCCAACCCCGGCAACTATGTCCACCGGTCCGAAGCGCTCGCGAAGGAACTGGCCGCCAGCAATCCGGCCGGCGCCTTCTGGGCCAATCAATTCGACAATCTCGCCAATCGCGAGGGGCATTACCGGACCACCGGTCCGGAAATCTGGGATCAGACCGACGGCAAGGTCGACGGTTTCACCTGCGCCGTCGGCAGCGGCGGCACCCTGGCCGGGGTTGCCCTGGCCCTGAAGGAACGCAATCCGGCCATCCGGATCGCACTATCCGATCCGATGGGATCCGCCCTGTTCCGCTGGTTCCGCGAAGGCGAGCTGAAGGCCGAGGGCAGCTCGATCACCGAGGGAATCGGCCAGGGGCGTGTCACCCGCAATATCGAAGGCATGCCGCTCGACGCGTTTTACCAGATCCCCGATGACGAGGCCCTGCCGGTCATTTTCGACCTTCTGCGGGAAGAGGGGCTGTGCGTCGGCGGATCGAGCGGGATCAATGTCGCCGGAGCGATCCGCCTGGCCCGCGACCTGGGACCGGGCCATACCGTGGTCACCGTCCTTTGCGACCATGGATCGCGTTACCAGGCGAAACTGTTCAATCCGGCCTTTCTGACCGAAAAGAACCTTCCGGTTCCGGAATGGCTCCGCTGACCCCCAGGAAACCCGACCAGCCCCGTCCGCCACGGCCCGCCGCCGCCCGGACCACCAGGAGAGACGCGACATCATGACCGAACCCGACTGCCACGCCCTTGTCAGCACCGCCTGGCTGGAGGCGCATCTGAGCGCCCCGGACGTCCGGGTCGTGGACGCCAGCTGGTTTTTCCCCACTTCCGGCCGCGACGGTCGCGCGGAGTTCGACCGCGAACACATTCCCGGCGCCGTCCATTTCGACATCAATGCCATCGCCGACACCGGGTCGCCCCTGCCCCACATGGTTCCGGATGCCGGAACATTTTCCGCCCGGGTGGGCGAACTGGGGCTGGGAGATGGACACCGCATCGTCACCTACGACCGCGCCGGCGCCATGGGGGCATCCCGGGTCTGGTGGATGTTCCGTCTGTTCGGCCATGAGGACGTCTCCGTCCTGGATGGCGGTCTCGTCAAATGGCTGCGCGAGGGACGCCCGGTGACGGATATGCCGACCCCTCCGCGGCCGCGCGTCTTCACCCCCTTCCCCAACGCCGGCCTGATCCGCGACAAGTCCGCGATGCAGGCCAATCTCGATCGTCGGGACTGGCAGGTGGTGGATGCCCGTTCGGCGTTGCGGTTCAAAGGTCAGGGGGCCGAGCCCTGGCCGCATGTCAAGGTTGGACATATCCCGGGATCGCACAACATGCCCTGGGAAGACCTGATCGACCCGGCCACCAATACTTTGCGGTCCGCCGATGCGATCCGCGACCGTGCCCGGGCGGCGGGTCTCGACCTCGGCGCCCCGATCGTCGCAAGCTGCGGATCGGGGGTCAGTGCCTGCGTGCTTGCCCTGGCGCTGTTCGTCGCCGGGAACCCGGCCGTCGCGGTCTATGACGGGTCCTGGGCCGAATGGGGGCTGGCGGACGACACCCCGGCCGAACAATAACCGCCAGCGACTTTGAATGACGGCGCCGCCGTCCTACCGGAACAGAAAAGCCGGAACAGGAAAAGAATGCAGACGAAAACAACATTGGCACATGCGGGACGGAACCCGCGCGAACAGATGGGTGCGGTCAATCCGCCGGTCTACCACGCCTCGACCATCACTTATCCGACCGTGGAGGAGATGAAGGCGGCGGAAACGAAGCCTTTTGACGGCGTCCGCTACGGCCGGTTCGGAACCCCCACCAGTTTCGCGCTGGAGGAGGCGGTCTGCGCGCTTGAGGGCGGCTACCGGACGATTTCAACCGCGTCGGGGCTGGCCGCGATCACCGGAACCCTGACGGCGCTCCTGGAACGGGGCGACCATATCCTGGTGGTCGACAGTTGCTACTATCCGACGCGCAAGTTCTGCCAGGATCAGCTTCGCCGGTGGGGAGTCGAAACGACCTTCTACGATCCCCTGATCGGCGGAGACGTCGCCGGCCTGATGCGGCCCGATACCCGCGTCGTTTTCGTCGAATCGCCGGGCTCCCTGACCTTCGAGGTCCAGGACATCCCGGCCATCGCGGCGGCCGCCCATGCGAAGGGCGCCGTTGTCGTCATGGACAACACCTGGGCGACTCCGCTTTATTTTCCGGCCCTGGCGCGGGGTGTCGATATTTCGATCCATTCCGCCACCAAATTCATCGTCGGCCATTCCGATGCGATGCTGGGACTGATCACCTGCGCGACGGAGGAGCTGTGGCGTAAAGTGAAAAGCAGCGTCGCCCTGTCGGGGGTCTGCGCCGGGGCCGAGGAGGTCTATCTGGGTCTGAGGGGGCTGCGGACGCTCGACGTCCGCCTCCGGCAGCATCAGGAAGCGGGGCTGGCTCTGGCCGGCTGGCTGCGGGGGCGGCCGGAGGTCGCGGCGGTCTGGCATCCGGCCCTTCCCGGCGACGGCGGCCATGCCCTGTGGAAACGCGACTTCGAAGGCGCCTGCGGTCTGTTCGGACTGGAACTGGCCCCCTGCACGGAGGCGGCGGTGTCCGCCTTCCTGAACGGTCTGCGCTATTTCGGCCTGGGCTATAGCTGGGGCGGTTTCGAGAGCCTGATCATCCCGACCACGGGATCGGTGCACCGATCGGCATCGCGCTGGAAGCCCGCCGGTCCGACGCTGCGGATCCACACCGGGCTTGAAGATCCCGATGATCTGATCGCGGACATCGAGCAGGGATTTTCGCGGCTGGCGGCTGCGAACCATTGATTTTGGAAAAATAAAACTCATGTCATCGAAGAGTGGCCCTGTGCTACTCTTCGATTGATCAACATTTGCAAGTACCCTTTAAAAATGCCGCTTCCGGAAGCCGACAATTCCGCCGAACCCGAGCAGCCGACATCCCAAAGGATCAGACAGGATGCGCGCCGCTACGTCGACGCCTTGGCGGCGCGGCTGACCGAACTGGAGGAACTGGCGGAAGCGGCAACCCGCTTCGCGGTGTTTGATGCGGCGGAATATGCCGCGTTCAAGCGTCTGTTCCTGCGGTTCAGCACCCTGTGCGAGGAATTCCAGGTTTTCAGCCGCATCACCGAGGACGTGCTCTCCAATTTCCAGTTCGCCATGGCACAGGATCAGGTCGAGCGGGAGTTTCTGGACGATGCCTTCCGGCGCCTTCAGGTCCCCATGCTGCATGCGGTGATCCGGACCAATCTCGGCCTTCTTCGCGTGTGGGAGGACCGGGTCCAGCGCGGCGAGGGTCTGCCCATCGGATCCCACGAACTGCTGGCCGAAACCGCCCGGATCATCCAGCATACCCGGGGGGAGCTTCTACGCCCGCGTTATGCCGAGCTGGTCGACGAAGCGGCGCTGGAGGATGCGGCGCAGGCCGACAGGATCCTCAAAGGCCTGATCGCGCAAGCCCCCCGTCTCTTCGACTTCGCCTCCGACGGGCTGTCGTCGCAGGCCTTGTCGGCGATCGCCAAACGTCTGGCCGTGGCCCAGGCTGCCGGCGGATCAGTCATCACCAAGCCGGTGACCGGAGATACTTCCAAAACTGATAGATAGCTCTCTTTGTCAATACGGAGGGCAAGGATAGCCTGCCAAGCTATTCTGCTATCAATAACATTCCTTGTTACAGATCTTGACCCTATAAGTCGTTCGCGATATCGTGGAACGAACATTCGGTATAAATATAGATGTAAGGACCTCACTTCCCGTATAGGTGCATCCAATGTGGCAACTGCCTGAATAAGGCGACGGCGAAAGGGAAGAATGTCATGCCGACTCCCATGTTATCTCGCGCCGAACTGCTTCAACGGTTGCAACAGACGTTCCGTCAATACGGATATGAAGGGGCCAGCATGACGCGCATCGCCAAGGCGACCGGCCTTGGCAAGGCCAGCCTTTACCACTATTTCCCCGAAGGAAAGGAACAGATGGCCCAGGCCGTGGTCGATGATGTCGGCCGCTGGTTCGAAAGCACGATTTTCCTGCCCCTGGAGCAGGTTCATCCCCCGCGCCAGAGAATCGTCTCGATGCTTGAGGCGTTACGCCAGCACTATGACGCCGGCAACCTCGCCTGCCTGCCCGGCCTGTTTTCCCAGACGGAGGAGCGCGCGCTGTTCGGAGAGACGATCGCCCGTTTTTTCGCCCGCTGGATCGCCAGCCTGACACAGACGCTGACCGACGCCGGACTGGCGCGCGACATTGCGCAACGGCGGGCCTATGACGGCGTCGAGCGGATCCAGGGCGCCCTGGTTCTGTCGCGCGCCCTTGCCGACCCCGGCTGTTTCGCCGCCATGGTCCTGGAACTGCCCGATCAGCTTCTGGCCGGATCGGACCGTGCCACCATGTGGACGACCCGTGTCAACCGCTTCGCTTTCGGCAATCAGGCCGAACCGCAACGCCTGCGCGCGCGCTGACGGCAAGGCGGCCATCCCCCTCCCCCGATCTTCCGTTATGGCGCGCGGTAGCGCAGGGCATTCATCACCAGATTGAAGGCCGGCGAGGACTGGCGACGGCTGGGATAGTAAAGATGATACCCCTGGAACGGACGGCACCAGTCCTCCAGAACCCGGGTCAACCGCCCTTCGGTCAGGAGATGCGCGACCATGTCCTCCGGAATATAGGCCAGGCCGAACCCCTGGAGGCAGGCCTCCAGGATCTGGAAGCTGGAACTGAGGGCCACCTGCCCCTCGACATGAACATTCAACGCCTTGCCGTTCTTTTCGAACTCCCAGACCAGATTGCTGTCGTAGGTCGGCAGCCGCAAATTGATGCAACGGTGCGAGAGCAGCTCCTGGGGCGTCCGGGGGATCGGATTCGTGGCAAAATAGGCCGGACAGCCCACCACCGCCATGCGCAGGTCCGGACCGATGCGGACGGCGATCATGTCCCTGGCCACCTGTTCGCCCAGACGGATTCCGGCATCATAGCGGTCTGCCACGATGTCCCGGAGACCATAGTCGGTGATGACCTCCACCGTGATGTCCGGATAAGCGGGCAGAAATTCAGCCATCCTCGGCCACAGGATGGTCCGCGCCGCATGCTCCGCCGCGGTGATCCGGATCCGGCCGGCGGGCTTTTCGCGAAATTCACTCAATAGTGCAAGCTCGGCCTCAATTTCTTCGAACTTGGGGCCGACCGTTCGCAACAGGCGGGCGCCCGCCTCGGTCGGCGACACGCTGCGGGTCGTGCGCGTCAGCAGACGGACACCCATCCGTTCCTCCAGGGCGCGGACGGTATGGCTCAGGGCCGATTGGGACAATCCAAGCCTCGCGGCCGCTCTCGTGAAACTGCGATCGCGGGCGACAGCCAGAAAGGCCATCAGATCGTTCAGATTTTCGCGCGCCATTCATGAAAACCAATCATAAGTTCGTGCAACATTTAAAACCCGGTGCCAGCCGGCGCTGATCGGAAACGGTCAACGCGGGCCTCATGCTGCTTTGAGCCGGATTTCTCCGAAACCCTTGGCGTCACGCCAGCGACGGCGCGGCCCCTCGCCCGTTGGGCCAAATCGCGATGAGCAATCCTCAGCGACGGTTAGTACCGGTCGAAGCCACCCCCATGCTCATCCTGCCAGCCCATGATGTTGATCATGATCGCGGCTCATCGCCTCCAGCTTCCCAATATCAGCCCCACAAACCGCGTCGCGCAGCGCAAGAAATTTGTCTTCCGGCCAATCATAGATGCCCAACGCCAGCAGGCGTGATACCACCTCCGGCTCAAAGCGATGACGAATCAACGTCGCGGGATTGCCGCCCACCACGGCGTAAGGCCCGACGTCGCGTGTTACCACGCTACCGGCGGCAATCACCGCGCCTTCGCCAATCTTGACGCCGGGCATGATCATTGCCCGCATGCCGATCCAGGCCCCATCGCCGATCACAGTGTCGCCCTTGCCTTGATAGGCATCGTTGATACGATCGGGAAAGGGATAGAGACTGAACCAATCCGCACGATGGGTATGATTGCCGCCCAGAAGAATCACCGCCTCGGCACCAATGCAGACATAATCGCCGATATGGAGCTGATCAATCGTCCACTGTGGCTGCCAGGTCCGCAGACTGTATTCGTCGCCGTATAGATAGCGAACGACCGAACCTTCGAAACCATTATCCCAGGCGCCACTGTAATAACTATGGCAGCCCTTGACATGGATGTTGGGGTTTCGGACGATCTGATGAAGGAGTTCCACCTGCGACCAGTGCTTATCTTGTTGTGTCATTTTCCTGCCAAATCGGATCACCGGATGCAAGACGGCATTCGATCCCGTAAGTCGTCCGCACGTCAAGAACTCAGCCGGATTCGTTCGCCGCGATCGCCCGTCCGCGCGGCAAGGACACCGAACCCTCTCCGCGAATAATGGCGACCTGCGCGGATCGGAACCGATCGGCGCAGGCTGGTCTCCGCGTCCACACAGCCGGTGCCTCTGACAAAAACCGAATGCATCGGTACAAACAAAAATGCCGCCAGGCAGGTCAGCGCACTTTTCACCAAAGCGGCATTCGGGCATTGAAAAAGCAAAGCCTTTTCGCTCACGCAGAGTCTTGTGCACGACGCCTTCTGACCGAGCCGGGGCACTGGTTCCGGTAAGGTCTGTCGCGCGGACGCTGACCTCCTTCCGCAAAAAAACACCCGCGGCTCAGGGGAAAGCAGCGGGTGTCAAGGCATGTCTAAGAGAGGGAGGTTGACCTAAGAATGGGGCCAACATCAACCTGGAGTTTAGACTGCAATTATCAAATAATCAATTAGAATCATTCCGGGTCGCTTGAACCGGGTTCGAACTCCGCCGCATGCTCCATCAGATCCATGACGGTCCGGCGCGGCAGATCCCGGGTGATGAACACTATCCGCGTCCGATGGTCGTCGTCCGGCCATTCCGGCAGGGGCACCGGCTCGTGAAACAGATGCTGCACCCCATGTAAGACCAAAGGCTTATCGCTTTCCTTGGCATTGACGATGCCCTTCACCCGCAGCAGGTTTTCGCCCTTGAGCGAGATCAGCACTTCGATCGCCAGCGCCAGCGACTGCCAGGCGATCGGTTCGTCGAAGGTGACGACGAAGGAGGAAATCGCATCGTCGTGGCGCGGCCCGTGCCCGTGAGTATGATCATGGTGATGGGACGGGTCGTGACAGTCGGGCCCGCAGCCCGCATGCCCGTCATGGTCATGATGATGATGATGGTCTGTATGGGCGGCCACGCTCTCGTCGTTCAGCCATCTTTCGACATCGGGAAGACGATTTTTACCGTCGAACAGACCGCAGTTCAGGATTTCATCGGGGTCGATCTGCCCCCTCGCCGCCACGCCGATGCGCGCCCCCGGATTGATGGCGGCCAACCGGCCTCGCAACAGTTCCACGTCGATCGGATCGGCAAGGTCGAGTTTCGTCAGCAACAGCCGGTCCGCCATCGCCACCTGCTTGATCGATTCCCGGTTCCGGTCCAGCGTCCTGCCGCCATTGACGGCGTCGATCGTGCAGACGACGCCGTCCAGGCGATAGCGTTCCGCCAGCAATGGCTCCGACATCAAGGTATGCAGGATGGGCGCAGGATCGGCGAGCCCGGTCGTCTCGATGAGAACACGGCTGAACTCCGGAACCTCGTTTTTGACGCGTTTCAGGAACAGATCGCGCAGGGCCGTCACCAGATCGCCGCGCACGGTGCAGCAAAGGCAGCCATTATCGAGAACGACCACGTCCTCGGACAAATGACGGACCAGGAGATGATCGATCGACACCTCTCCCCATTCATTGATGAGAACCGCGCAGTCCTTGAGGTCGGGCTGGGACAGCAGATGATTGAGCAAGGTCGTTTTGCCGCTGCCCAGAAAGCCGGTCAGAACCGTCACGGGGGTTGCCGCGCGCGCCGCGGCTTGCGGATCGAAACCGGTCATCGTCCGTAAAGCTCCTGCGGCGTCACCAACACCGGCGAGATCTCCCGCAGCCCCTCCTCCGTCACTTCCCGGAAAAAGCAGTCGCGGTGCCCGGTATGGCAAGCCACCCCCTGCTGGTCGACCTCAAGAAGGACCGTGTCACCATCGCAATCGACACGGAAGGACAGCAGATGCTGACGCTGGCCCGAGGACTCGCCCTTGCGCCACAATGCCCGGCGCGAGCGGGAGTAATAGCAGACACGGCCCGTCGTCAGGGTTTCCACAACGGCGTCACGGTTCATCCAGGCCATCATCAACACCTCTCCGGTGTCGTGCTGCTGGGCGATCGCCGGCACGAGGCCGTCGTCGTTGAAGTGAAGAGCGGCCAGGGCCGCGGAGGGATCTGTCACGGTAAAACCTTCCGGATGCTGATGAGCTGCCGCGGGAAGCGGCGCCAACGGCGCCGCAAAGCAGCCGGCCGGCTTCGGACCGGCGTCGATTGCTAGACGCCGGAAGCCGGGCGCCCGGGCTGCCCTTGGACAGGTGGATCGCGAAAGACTATAACATCCCTCAAGGAAACGGAACGACCAAGGGCATGACCAGCGACATCAACCTTTTCCCGTCACGGACCCATGACCACGCCGGCTGCGTCAAAAGCGCGCTGGACGCCGCCGCGGCCTGTTGCGAAAAGCACGGTGCGCGCTTCACGGCCTTGCGACGGCGGGTACTGGAACTGGTCTGGACCAGCCACGAGCCGATCGGGGCTTACGCGCTGCTCGATACGCTCAAGGCCGAAGGACAGGCCGCGGCCCCTCCCACCGTCTATCGCGCCCTCGATTTCCTGATCGAACAGGGGCTTGTCCATCGCCTGGAACGATTGAACGCCTTTGTCGGATGTCCGCATCCCGATTCCCGGCATTCCGCCCATTTCCTGATCTGCACGGAATGCGGCCGCGCGGCGGAACTGCGCGACAATCCCGCCATCGATGCCGCCATTCGTCAGGCCGCGGATGCGTTCGGCTTTACCGTTTCCCGCCAGACCATCGAGGTGGAGGGCATCTGCCCTGATTGCCGTGACGGCCTGGGGACCGCCGAGCCGAAGTCCCGCCCCTCGGCCAGCGGCGGAGTCTGAACCCGCGGGAGCGGCGCGAAAACGTCCGGCGCCCCTCCCCAAGGGCCAGGGGCAACGCTTTCGCGCCAAACCTTAAGGGGCGAAGACGGGGACCGGAACCGAGACGCGGTCGCCCGCCTTGAGCTTCAGCCGGTCAGCCGTGCCCCCGTTCACTTCCAGGACCGCGCGAACCGCTTCGGGCGACGGAATCACCTCAAGCGACATCGGCACCGTCCGCTCGGCGATGCCGGCAATGCGCCCATCCCGGGTAATGAACACCATGTCGAGAGGGATGAGGGTGTTCTTCATCCACATATTGACCGGTCGGTCCTCCCCGAAATCGAACAGCATTCCGGCATCCGCCGGCAGGCTGGACCGGTTCATCAGCCCACGCGCCAGTTCCTGGGGCGTCCGCGCGACCTCCACGGAAAAGGACAGCGAACGGCCATCCTGGGTGGCGATCGTCAAGGGAGTCGCGCCCGCTGCCAGGGCCGGCCAGGGCGGCAGAAACAACAGCAGGGCGAGAATTCTGAGGAACGGCATTTTGCACAGGCTCTCCGGTTGGGACTTTCGCCACCGGCCGGACAACCTCCCCCCTCCGATGGGCCCCGTCGTGGCGAAAAGATGGACAGTGCCGTTCCAGACCTCCCCGCGCAACCGGAAATCCTCGCAGCATTCCATGAAAGCGATGGATCCCGGCGGGAGCGCTGGACGAAACAGCACCCCATGGTTGCAATCGCGAACGGGCTGCGGATCGAATTCCCAATATCCCGCCGCCCTTTGCCGTGGCGTCCGTTCCATCCATTCGCTTCCCGCCGGGCCAAAAGGGACAAGCGGTGCCTGTTGCTGCTATTCTGGTCAATCACGCTCGCCGGAGATGCCATGCCCCGCCTTCTCGCCATACTGCTGCTGCTTGCCGCCTTTCCCGCGGTCGCCCAGGACTTCGGTCCGCCA
The DNA here is from genome assembly GCA_009712185.1 of Telmatospirillum sp. GTDB lineage: Bacteria > Pseudomonadota > Alphaproteobacteria > Rhodospirillales > Magnetospirillaceae > Telmatospirillum. Next base: position 58,057 of record WASQ01000059.1, read on the forward strand.
TGGACAACGGCGTTGTCGGCGACCCACCCCCTGGTTGGACGGATCTGGAGCCCCGCCGAAGGCCGCTACCTCCGACAGCAGGATCTGTCCGACCGGCTTGGCAAAGCCGACATCGTCCTTCTGGGGGAGCGACATGACAACCCGGACCATCACCGGCTCCAGACCTGGGCACTGGAAAAGATCATCGCCGCCGGACGTCACCCGGCCCTTGCATTCGAGATGATCGGGCCCGAGCGGAAGGCCGCCTTCGATTCCCGGCGGGCGGCCGCTCCCGACGATATCGACGGCCTCGGCGAAGCACTCGACTGGGCCCACAGCAACTGGCCGGACTGGAACCAATACCGTCCCCTGTTCGCCCTGGCGGTGGCGGCGCATCTTCCGGTGCGGCCGGCCAATCTGTCGAAAGAGACCGTCCAGACTATCGCCCGGGGCATGCCGGTCGGCGATGACGCCAAACGGGGCTATGGCATCGACCAGCCACTCCCGGAGTTTCTTTTTGCTCCGATGGCGGAGGAAATCCGCCAAAGCCATTGCGGCAGGCTTCCTGAAAGGGCTGTCTCGCCCATGGTCGACGTCCAGCGGGCGAGAGACCGGGTCATGGCACTGGCCCTGATGACCGACGCCCCCGAAGGGGCCGTGCTGATCGCCGGTGCGGGTCATACGCGCGCTGACCGCGGTGTCCCCCTGCATCTGCGCGTCCTGGCGCCCGGACGCCCCGTGTTCTCGCTGGCATTCATCGAAGTCGACGACGATCGCGCGGATCCGGCCTCTTACGGCGAGGCCTATGGAGCGGCGACACCGCCGTTCGACGCGGTCTGGTTCACCCCGCGCGCCACCGACGACGATCCTTGTGCCGAAATGGAACGTCTGATGCAGCGCAAAGCCATGGACCGGAAGAGCGAGCGGTGACAGGCGCCAGTCCGGACAGTCTCAAGGCGGTCAGGTCAACGCCTGGCGATCCACATGCGATACGGTGCCACGAAACGGCGCGATGGCGGGGTCCTCGCCGGAGACGGCCGAAACATACCCAAATACTATTCTTGATATTTTAATAAAATTATTTCTTTTATGCGCCTGAAGTCAGGATACCCTAAAAAGATCCTGACAGATCATCGTCAGAGAAGGCCGCAAGGAGAATATATTTATTTTCCGATCATCAGGAGGTTGTGTAAAATGCACCATTCCCTGATCAAAGCACTCCTGACCTTTTCCTTTCTTTCGATCCCCATGACCTCGGAAGCCGCGATTATCTATGAGGCGCCGCCGGGTCCGTGGGGAAACTGTCAATTTGAAACGACCTGCGGCGCCTTGTTCAAGACGCCGAACCTCTTCGCCGCCGGACAATTTGTCCTGTCCGCGAATACCACGATTGCCACTGCGGCATTCTTTGCCGTCATCGACGGGGCGTCGACACTGTACGGGGTCGACTGGGGAATCTGGGGGTCCGGGGGCGCCTTACCGTCCGGGCTGATCTACTACAAAAGCCTGCAAGGGTTCAAAGCGGTTCCCGACGGGGTGAATTCCCAGGGCAAGCCCCTCGAACTGGTCGAACTTGATGCCGGAAATCTGAAACTGGCGGCGGGAACCTACTGGTTCGGCGTCCATGCCCATGCGACGTCGATCGGAACCTATCTGTCGAACTCCATCACCGGCCCCGCGGCGCAAAGCGTCGATGGCGGCAGAAGCTGGAGCCCGTTCTACGAGGGCAATCCGGGGATCGCCTTTGAAATTCTGTCCCCCGACATACCGCCGCAACCTCCGACTCCGCCGGTGGGACCGACACGAATTCCCGCTCCGCCCGCTTCGGCTTTACTGGCGGCCGGTCTGCTGGGGCTGTACCTCCTTCGCCGCCGACGCCCCGTTTGACGGAACAGGAGGGGCTTTATCGGACTGGGGGGCGAGTTCATTGTCACGCCGGGGCTGTTCGGCCCCGGCGCCCTTGCCCTCGGCATTCTTGCCTTCGGTGTTTTTTTCCTGGGCCTTTTTCATTCTGACCCAGGTCTCGGCTTCCAGGCGCTTCAACAGTCTGTCGAACTGCTCGATCCTCTCGAAGCGCTTTTCCCGGGCGAGTTCGCGATAGCGGGCAACAGTCCGCCGGATAAAAATCTCGGCCAGAACGGCAAAGCCGATCACCCCCGCCCCCACGCAGATCTCGGCCGCCAGATCGCCGAAGCGGCGATCGACCGTCACCACGGCTCCCCAGAAGCCGACGGTAACGACGGTTACGACGCCGGCCAGAATCAGCCGGCGGGCAATCGCATCCTGCCGGCTGACCGCCACCTGCTTTTCGAAATCGTTGAACGCATTCACCAGTTCAGCCCGTGCCAGGGACTGCCAGGTTTTGAAAGACATGCCATGAATGCTGCGACCATCGCGGATAAGCTGTTCCAGGCGACGGATCAGATAGTCGGCACGTTGTTCCGGGGTCGGACCTGCCATGAACGGAGCTCTCCGGGAATTACGCAATCAAGTGATCCGGCCGATCCCGGGACACCCCGAAACGGCCGAAGTTTTGCCGTTCACGGTGCCCTGCTGGTCACGGCGATATTCAAAGGGGTCCTGCATGGTCAGTTTTTAGCCGGAGGCATCCATTTTTTCACCGCCACCGGAGCCCCGGACTGGGACCGCATGACCCGTGGCCGAACCACCTGATCGAGCGAGGGAGCGGCAACGGACCGGGCCTGTTCCGCCACCTCTTCCTTGGTTTCCGCAGGCTTGCGGCCATAAAACGCCACCATGGCAGCCAGGGAGATCACCGCCCCCTTGCCCTTGGCAATGGCCTCCGCATAGGGCGGATGCATCCGGATCTGCCGGTTCAACTGTTCGGCGGTGTACTGACCGAAGCGCCCCCAGATGCTGTCCAGGAAATGAATGACGCCCTCGCCCAGCGGCAAGGCCTCGATCGGCGGACGCTGGATGGCGCAGGCCCTGAACACATTGGGCTCGACAGGACCGAACTCGTCCGCGACAAACAGTCCCGGCATCAGAAGGCGCCCCTGGGACGCAACCGCAAAATAAGCCTGGGACAGATACATCAGCCGGTGAAGCTTCTGCGGCTGCAAATATTCATTGTCGTCAAGGGCACGATCAATGAACCAGTAGGCGACATCGAAACAGGAGATTGTGGCGGCCGACGCCATCGTGTTGCCTTCGCTATTCCTGACAAATCAGCCCGGCTGGGGGTCCGCAAACCATACCCCCGCATCGATGATTCGCCAAGCCCCGGCCTGGATCGGACCGGAGCCGCGACCTCCACGGGTTAACATGGATTGGCCCGGGAAACCGGGATTGGGTCGGACATTCTCCCCGCCGCGCTCAATCTCTTGTCCCCGGGCGGCAGGGCTTACGAAACAAATCCTCAGTGGGTCCGGCGTCCCAACCGGACTCCGCCGCGACAGCGGCGGAATGGCTGGACGCCGGCTTTGCCTGAACACTGGCAGGGCCTCGTGCCGCTGATTTCCTCACAGCCCAGGACGATCGCCCCCTGTCTGGCGCCGGCGCGATCCGGCGGGGCCATCAGGTGATGCGGTTGATCACGCTGCCCTGGACCGCATAAGCGCCGGCGAACAGCCGCATGTTGAATTCATAGCGGCCGACACCCCGCTGAATATCTCCGATCACCAGGGCGACGAATGTGGTGCCGTCGGACGGGCCATGGGCCGAGAAGGCCACGGCGAGACGCCCGACCAGGGGCGTGAACATCGGGCGCCCTTGGGAACCCTGGCCGTGCTGCCCGCCGAATCCGTCGCGTCCGTAGCCGGATCCCCCGCCCTGACGCCAGCGCGACGGAAACTCCGTCGCGTCGGTCTCCGTGATCTCATCGACTTCGAACCCGGGGGCATAACCGGCCTCCAGCGGAACCCGGGTTGGTACCGAGCGTCCACTGCCGGATCGTGCCGCGCCTACTCTCGAAGTCGCTGCCATGTTGTCACGCGCCAAAGTCATTAACGAATACTTTAGACTTTCGCGGCGAACGGAGCAACGACTCCGAACATGCTATGGAATGCAGGCATGAGGTCAGGCTGAAATCCGCGGCGGAGTTGAAGATCGGGCCAGGACTTCGTCAATCATCTGGTGAAGAACGCCTGGCTGGACCGGCTTATGCAGCAGGCCATGACCGCTCGCCTTGGCCTGACGCAGGCGTTCGGGCGCGGTGTCGCCGGTCAGAATGATGGCCGGCAATGGGGCACGGACCATGGTCCGGATCCGCGAAATCGCCTGGGCACCGGTCGCCCCGCCCTGAAGGCGGTAATCCGCCAGGATCAGATCCGGCGTCTTACCGGCTTCTCCCAGATGGTGCACAGCCTCATCGCAGGTCCGGGCGGCCAGAACGCCGAATCCCCAGGTCTCCAGGAGAAGCCGTGTGCTTTCGAGGACGTCGGGCTCATCCTCGATCACCAGAATGGTGGCATCTCCGTCGTGAACTCCAAGCGTCGACGGCTTGCTTTGCGATGCCACCGGCAATGACCGGGCCAGCGGCACTTCGATCGAGAAGACCGACCCCTTGCGCGGTTCCGATGAAACCCCGATCCGGTGCCCCAGCAATTGCGCCAGCCTGTCCACGATCGTCAAACCCAGCCCCAAGCCCTGACGGCGGTCGCGGGCGGAATTTCCAAGTTGATGAAATTCCCGGAAAATCAAAGGAAGCTGATCGCGCGGAATCCCGATTCCGGTATCCCAGACCTCGATCTTCAAGGTGTCGCCATGCCGGCGGCATCCCAACAAAATCCGGCCGACCTTGGTGTAACGGACCGCATTGTTGAGAAGATTACGCAAGATTCGTTCCAGCAGCGCGGCATCACTGGTGATCACGGCACTGGACGGCACATAACGGAATTCCAGGCCGACCTCCGCCACCTGGGGACCGAACTCAGCGGACAGACGGGACAGAAGACGCCCGATCTCGAACGCCGACATCGCCGGCTCGACCAGTCCGGCCTCCAATTTCGAGACGTCGAGCAACCCGTTCAGAAGCGTCTCCAATGCGGCCGCCGAATCCTCGATCCGGCCGATCAGAGCGGCGTCCTCCGGGGTGTGGTCACGCCCGGCGAGGACGGTGACGAACATCGACAAGGCCTGCAAGGGTTGGCGAAGATCGTGGCTGGCCGCGGCAAGAAACCGGGTCTTTGCCATATTGGCCTGCTCGGCGCCCTCTTTGGCCTTGCACAATTCGTCCCGGATCTGTTGCTGCGCCGAATGATCGTGCATGAACAGGAAATAGAATTGGGGTAAGCCGGCACGATCGAAAACCGTTCCCGCCCGCTGCCACAGCGGAAAAACCCGACCGTCCGTATCCCTGGCGTCCAGCACGCCTTCCCAGCCGGTACCATCGACCAGGGCCGGCACCACCATCTGCCGGACGATTTCCTGCGACACGTCTGTGTAGTTATCGAGATAGGAGTCCACTTTTCCGGGCTCGGCGTCCGAACCAAACAACCGTTCATGGGCGGGATTCTGATAGAACGTCTCACCCGTACTGGTCAGGATGACGATCGCCTCCGCGGCCGCCTCGACAACGGCGCGGAAGGTGGACAGATCGGCCTCGGCCCGCTTGCGTTCGTCGATGTCCTCGATCATGGCGATGCCGAAGCTGTCAGCGCCGTGGCCGCGGACCAGGGTCACGGTCAGACGTCCCCAGAAGATCCGTCCGTCCTTGCGCAGATAACGCGTCTCGTGCCGGTAACTGCTGATCTCGCCTGCCAGAAGCTGGCGCGCCAGGGCGGATTCCGCCTTCAGGTCATCGGGATGCACGAGGTCGGCATAGCAAACGGCGGACAATTCGTCGGCACGGTATCCCAGCATCGTCAGCAGCGCCTGATTGGCCTGGATGATGCGCCCTCCGGCGCGGATCACCGCGAAACCGATCGGGGCGTTCTGGAAGATCGTCCGGAAGCGCGCCTCGCTCTCCCTCAGCGCCTGTTCACGGTTTTTGAGCCCCGTGATATCCGTTCCGGTCATCACCGTGGACCCATCCGGCAGACGCAGGTCGCGAACAAGGAACCAGCGGCCGTCCGGGGTCCGGCATTCATGGGTCAGACCGAAACGCCGGCGTTCCAGATGCTCCTCGATCCAACGGTGAATCGCGGCGGGATCGTTGATCCATTCCTCGGCCAGCGACCGGATAAAGTCACCATAGGTCGTACCGGTGATCCGGTCGATCTGTGCCTGGGGAAAAAACTGGCGGAATTTCCTGTTGGACAGGATCAGCCGGTCGCTTTCATCAAAGATGGCAAGGCCGTGGGAAAGATATTCGATCGCATCGATCAGGCGTTGCCGCGTCTTTTCCTGCGCCGTCCCCATCACCAACTGGCCGTCCGCATCGCCGGAGTTGCGAAGGACCGACAACACCAGGAGATCCGGCCCGGCACGGCGCCAATGGCGGACCAGCCTCTCGCCGCTCAGGGCGTCAAGACGTCCCGAAATCTCGGCGACGGTCTGGCCGGCACGAAGCTCCGAACAGAAAACCGGCAGCAACTCCTTGAGGGTGCCGTTCCAGTAAATGAGCCTCTCCGCGCCATCGAACAACAAGACGCCATGGGGCAGGCCATCGAACGCCGTCGCCAGAACGGACGGGTCCACAGCGGGTCTGCATTCCGCAGGAATGGCCGTCGCTACCGCGTTAATCACGTTGCTCCTTGGGGCCAGAAGAGTGACAGTTCAGGGTATTTAAAGTCTGACAACAAACGCAATATGACTGAGGGCCTACGTTCGCCATATATCCCAGCAGTATTTATTATTATTATTTTGATTTGGTTAATGATTTATGCGAACCAGTCAGGAAAACAGTTGCCTCCGCCTTAACGGGCGACACAACAGGAAATGCACATCAAATAGTTCTATCGGAAAGGATCACCATCCCGTTCGCCTCTCTGGGGATCGAGGGACAACAGGCTGGCATTGCCGCCGGCCGCAACAGTATTGACGCTGATCGCCCTTTCCGTCGCGAACCGGTGCAAAGTCCGCGGCCCGCCACTTTTCGGCCCAGTCCCCGAAAGCCCTTCGCCCCCGAAAGGCTGAGATCCCACGACGGCGCCGATCATGCTGCGATTGACATAGACATTCCCGACCCTGGCGCTTTCGAGGATGGCGCGCACCGTCGATTCGATGCGGCTGTGGATTCCCAGCGTCAGCCCGTATCCGCTTTCCCGAACCCATGCGAGAACATCGGGCAAGGCTCCGGCGGGATAACGGATGACATGCAGGAAGGGTCCGAACACTTCCCCCTCCAACTGGCGGGGATGGTCGATCTGCGTCAGATGGGGCGCATAATAATATCCGTCGGGCAGAGCCTTCGGCAGAGCGCAGGAGAACAAGGTCCGGCCGGTCTTTTCCATTCCTTCGCGATGGGCCTCCAGCGATGCCCGGGCACGGGCGTCAATCACCGGCCCGACGTCGGTCGACAGCCGTCCGGGATCGCCGATCACCAGTTCGCGCATGGCGCCTTCCAGCATGTCGAGCACCTTTCCGGCAATATCGGTCTGCAGGAACAGAAGCCGTAACGCCGAACAGCGCTGACCGGCGCTGGAAAAAGCCGACAAAAGCGCGTCGCCCACCACCTGTTCGGGCAGGGCCGAGGAATCGACGATCATCGCGTTCAGTCCACCGGTCTCGGCGATCAGGGGAATAATCGGGCCGCGCCGTTCCGCCAGCGTCCGTTGAATGGCCCAGGCGGTCTCGTTGGACCCGGTGAAGGCGACACCGGCAATTCTCCGGTCGGCGATGATCCTGGCGCCCACGCGGCCGTCCCCGGTCAACAGTGACAGAACGTCCCCGCCCACGCCGGCCTCATGCAACAGACGGACGGCCAGTGCGGCGACAAGCGGCGTCTGCTCCGCCGGCTTGGCGACAACGCTGTTGCCGGCCGCCAGCGCCGCCGCCACCTGTCCGGTGAAGATCGACAGGGGAAAATTCCAGGGACTGATACAGGCGAACACGCCACGCCCACGCAGTTCCAGCCGGTTGCTTTCTCCGGTCGGGCCGGGCAGAAGAGTCCCCGGAGCAGCAAACTCGGACCGCGCCCGGGCTGCGTAATACCGCAGAAAATCGATGGATTCGCGCAGTTCCGCCACGGCATCGGGGATGGTCTTCCCCGCCTCGCGGATCGCCCGCGCCATCAGTTCCGGACCGTTTTCCTGAAACAGATCGGCCGCGCGTTCGAGCACGGCGGCCCTGTCGCCGGCCGGTGTCCTGTCCCAGTCCGGTTGAGCGGCCTGTGCGACGCCAATCGCTCTTTCGATCTGCTCATCGGTGCTGTCGACGACGGCTCCCAGAATCCGGGACAGATCGGAAGGATCGGCCGAGACCGTCTCCGGCCCGTCCTCGGAACGGCCGCCGATCACCGGGGTGGCCCGCCACTGCCCTGTGACCGCCGTGTCCATCGCGCGCGTCAGCTCATCGACCGTCAGCGGATCGGAAAGATCGAGGCCGGGCGCGTTGAGGCGTTCCGGCTGGAACAGGTCAGCCGGCACCGGAATCTGCGGATGGGGCAGGACCGGCAGGCTCTGCAACACTTCGACCGGATCGACCGCCAGGGCTTCGACGGGGGTGCGACTGTCGGCAAGCCGGTTGACGAAGGAGCTGTTGGCCCCGTTTTCGAGAAGCCGCCGGACCAGATAAGGCAGCAGGTCCTCATGGCTGCCGACAGGAGAATAGATCCGGCTGGCAATGCCATCGGCCAGCAACTGATCATGCAGCGCCGCTCCCATGCCATGGAGGCGCTGGAATTCGAAGTCCCGCCTGTCCCCCATGATATGGCGGACGGCCGCGATGCTGTGGGCATTGTGGGTGGCGAACTGCGGATAGAGAACATCCCTGGCCGACGCAAGGCGCTTCGCGCACACCAGATAGGACACGTCGGTCGCGGCCTTGCGGGTGAAAACCGGATAGCCCGCCAGCCCCCTCTCCTGCGCACGCTTGATTTCGCTATCCCAATAGGCCCCCTTGACCAGACGGACCTGAAGTTTCCGCCGGCGCGACCGGGCCAGCTCGGTCAACCAGTCGATCACCAGCGGCGCGCGTTTCTGATAGGCCTGCAAGGCAAGGCCAAATCCCTCCCATCCCCGCGGCATCGCGTCGACGACGGCTTGAATCACGTCCAGCGACAGATCCAGGCGGTCGGCTTCCTCGGCATCGACGCAAAGCGCGATATCCTGTGCAGCCGCCTCCTCCGCCAGACGCAACAGGCGCGGAACCAATTCCGTCAACACGCGCTGACGCTGGCCGAATTCATAACGGGGATGAAGGGCCGACAGCTTCACCGAGAGGCCCGGCCCGGCCACCGGCCCCCGACCGCCGGATCCGCAGCCGATATAAGTGATGGCGCCGGAATAGGCTTCCAGATAGTGATGGGCGGCATCCGCGGTCCGCGCCGCTTCCCCCAGCATGTCGAAGGAATGGCGGTAGCCTTTCCGTCCGTCATCCTGCGACCGGTCCAGTGCGGTTCCGATGGTCTCCCCCATCACGAACTGCCGGCCCATGATCCGCATGGCCTGCACGATAGCAGCGCGGACCACCGTCTCACCGGACCGCGACAAAAGGCGCCGCCAGAGACCGCCCACGTCCTGCCCGACGTCCTGTTCCGCCGGCATCAGCCGACCGGTCAGCATCAAGGCCCAGGTCGAGGCGTTCACCAGGAAGGAATCGCTGCGCTTGAGATGACTGGCCCATTCGGCCGACCCCACCTTATCCCGTATCAGCCGGTCGCGGGTCCCGTCATCGGGAATGCGCAGAAGGGCCTCGGCGAGGCACATCAGCACCACCCCCTCCTGGCTGGACAGGCTGTATTCCTGGAGGAACGCCTCCAACCCCTGCGGCTTTTGTGCTCTGACGGCGGAAATCAGGCGGACCACTTGGTCCCTGATCGCGTCACGGGTCGCCGCCGGAACCGTGGCCGCGGCCATCAACTGGCGGACGGTGGAATCCTCATCGGCGAAGGTGGCGCGGCGAAGCGCGTCACGCAATGAGACATCGTTCGGAACACCGCCCAAAGACATCATTACCCACCCCGTCATCGCCTGGTGTCGAAGGATTTGATGACGCCGGGATCGTCCGGGACGGCGGCTTCAAAAACAACAAATCCGATTTGCGACACACGGTTTCAAGGAATTGGGTCGCGTCCCGATAGCTCAGGCTCTTAAGGCCACCCGGACAAAATCGGGGACTAAGTTCCTGCCGCTGGACACTCGCCGCGTCAGACATGTTACGCGTTCGACGTGTATCGGCCAAGCGTCGAAAGGGAACGATCATTGAAGGGGATGTGGCCAGCGGCCGCAACAGGGGCAGGACGGGACAAACGGCAACCCGGGCGGTCCCGGCGATCGCCCGCCCCCCCCGGCCGGCGGCGGAGAGTTGTTTCCTGCCCGCCGGCGGGCTCAAACGTCGCCGGGGGCTTGGGGCCTGTTGATCATTTTATTGACCAACAGGCCCGAATAATCCGTACGCCCTCAGGGAAATGCCGCTCAGGCTTCCGGCAGCTCCAGGCTGCCGGCCTTCTGCAAGGCGGCCGCCTTGACCGCCGTCTGCAACTTGGTGAACGCGCGGTTCTCGATCTGGCGGACCCGTTCCCGGCTGATCCCGTACCGGACGCCCAGTTCCTCCAGCGTCATCGGCATGTCGCGCAGGCGCCGCTCCGTCAGGATGTCGAGTTCGCGATCGTCCAGAACCTTGAGCCCGTCGGCCAGCAGGCTGTTGCCGAGACGGGTTTCTTCACGTTCCGCCAGAGCCGCTTCCTGGTCGGGCCGCTCGTCCACCAGAAGATCCTGGCGCTCGATCGAAAATTCCGCGGACACCGGGACGTTGAGCGACGAATCGCGGCCGGAAATGCGCTGGTTCATCAGCTGGACCTCCCCTTCCGGGACGTCGAGCTCCTGGGCGATCCGCGACACATCCTCCGCCGACAGATCGTGGGCATCCAGGATATGCAACCGGGCTTTAACGCGCCGCAGGTTGAAAAACAGCTTCTTGTGCGCGGCCAGCGTTCCCAGGCGGACCATCGACCAACTGCTCAGCACATATTCGTGCAAGGCGGCCTTGATCCACCACATGGCGTAAGTCGCCAGCCGGAATCCACGATCCGGATCGAATTTCTTGACGGCCCGCATCAGGCCAAGGTTGCCCTCGCTGATCAGGTCGGCCAAAGGCAGGCCGTAATGCCTGAAACCCAGCGCCATCTTCGCCACCAGCCGCAGATGGCTGGTCACCAGACGATGAGCGGCGTCGACGTCCTCATGTTCCTGCCAGCGCTTAGCCAGCATATATTCCTCTTCCGCCGCGAGGACGGGGAAGTTCCGGATTTCCCGGAGATATTTGGCAAGGCCGCCATCAGGCGAGAGAACGGGCAAAGTGGTCGTCAAAACGGTCATGGAAAATCTCCCGGAAAAAACACGAAAACACCGCTCTTGCGACGCAAGGCAGTGGGTTCACTACGGAGACTATCCGAGATGGCACGCGATGACGGTCATAGTCATATCCTCCAACGAAGCGACACGACGGTGTTGCCTACCGAACCCGGTCAGGCACCAAGTTCAGCCTCACTTGAGCACTGAACCATGGCGTAATTGTGATGCGACCGACGGCGGGAGTCAAGTTTTTGGGGATCAGGGCCTGTTGATCAACAGGCGACTCAGCCGCCGTTCAAGCCCCTTGCGACGGTTGAGCCCGTCAGGAACGGGCCGGCGACGGCCCCGTCATTTGCCTTTCGTCCGAAGGACGCCGATGACGGGGCGATGACTCACAGGGCCTGGATCACGCCCAGGAAACGCCCGACGTCATCATGCAGCCGCCGCGCGTTGCCGTCCAGTGCCGCGGACGCCTCATTGACCCGGCCCGCTTCAGTCCCTGTGGCGCTCGCGGCCTCGCGGACTCCGGCGATATTGCGCGTCACCTCACTGGTGCCGGCCGCAGCCTGATCGACGTTGCGGGCGATTTCCGCGGTCGCGGCGGACTGTTCCTCAACCGCGCCGGCGACCGAGGTCGTCATCGCACCCACTTCGCCGACGATATCGCCCACCGACCGGATCGCCCCCACAACCTCGCTGGTCTTCGCCTGCACCCGTGTAATCTGCTCCGTCACCTCGCCGGTCGCCCGGGCAGTCTGATTGGCGAGATTTTTCACCTCGCCGGCGCCCACGGTAAATCCCTTGCCGGCGTCGCCGGCGCGGGCCGCCGCAATCGTGGCATTCAGCGCCAGAAGGTTCGTCTGGTCGGCAATCGCGCTGATCATGCCGACGACTTCGCCGATTTTCTGAGAGCACTCCACCAGTTCGGCAATGACGCCGTCGGCATGCCGCACCGATTGATGCGCCGCCTCGACGATCGCATGAGACTTCGCAATCTGGCTGGAAATCTCCCGGATGGATCCGGAAAGCTGCTCGGCCGCGGCGGCCACCGACCCCACATTGCCGGCCGCCTGCTCGGCCGCCGCGGCCACCGACGTCGCCAGGCGCTCCCCCTGACCGGCGGCATCGCTCAGGCTGCCGGCGGTTTTCCGCAGGTCGGTGGCCGAGGTCGAGACCTGCCCCACGGTGGCCGCCAGTTCCTGCTGAAACTGATGGATCGCCGCCTCCATGGCCTGGGCCCGTTTTTCCCGGGCCACCGCGGCCGCTGTCTGCTCCTCTCTCAACCGGTGACGATCGGCCAATCCCTGGCGGAACACCTCAAGACCGCGCGCGACCTCCCCGATCTCATCGCCTCGTCCGACATCCTCGATGCCGGACGAGATATCGCCGCCGGACAGACGGGCGATTGCGGCAACGGCGCGCCGCAAAGGCAGAATGATCGAGGCATGGGCGATGCGATGGGCCAGGAACGCCCCGGCCACAATGAAGACAAAGGCGGTGGCACCGATCCCCCACATGCCCGAGGCAACCGCCGCCTTGGTTGCGACGGCCACCCCCGTCGCCCGTTCGTCCGCCTGAGCGAAGATGGCTCTCGCGCGCTCACGCAGACTGCCGGCCGCCTTATCGGCCTCCCGCGCAGCCGTCATGACCGCCGCCCGATCACCGGACCGGGTCGCCGCCTCGACGGCCGACAGGGTTTGAAGATAACTGTCGAACTGTTGCTGCAATCCCGTCAGCCCTTCGGCGATCGGGCCGGAGGCGGTCGCGCGGACAGCCGCAATCCTCTCGCGAAAAAGCCCGGCCTCCTGACCGATACGCGCCGCCTGATCGCGAACCACGTCGGGCGACGGGTCGGCCACCATATGGAACTGGGCGGCGCTCATGGCCTGAACATTGGTGTTCATGCGGGCCACGAGCAATGCCTGGCGGCCGGTCTCGCCGATCGCATCCAGACCCCGAACATTTCCCGTCAGAACTGAAAACGTCACAACCAAAAGAATAAACAGGCCAATCGCAAAAATAGCGACAAAACCGTATAGACGGACAGATACCGATGTTTTTACTGCCATTGCCCCCTCCGGACACCGGAAGCACTTCAACGGTACACCACGAAATGAGAACACGCCATTATTTTGTAAAATTTAAAATCTTCCAATGTTATTGCTTTATTATTTTTAGTTATTTTTTTCTTAACGAATTATTTACAAGAGAATTTTCAATGAATCAGCACGACTATTGCTTTCAAAATGAGACGAACATCATAGCATAAAATTTAACTTAGGATTGTTTTTTGCGTGTCCCCGCTTGCGCCCGGGTACATCGCGGAACCACCAGGACTGTGCGGATACCGAAGGCGGCGCTCCGCCGCCGACTGGCGGGCAGACCATCCTTGTCTTTCCGCAGTCACACGATTGTTATCCCCGAATGCCCTTCACAAAGGCCGATCCGGTTCCTATCTTGGGTACATCCGTTAGGTCATTTCATTTGCAACAGAGGTAACCATGGCTCTCGAACTCCCGGCTCTGCCCTATGATTCCAAGGCTCTCGAGCCGTATATCTCGGCCAACACGCTGTCGTTCCACCACGGCAAGCATCATGCGACCTATGTGACCAATTACAATAACCTCACCAAAGACACGCCTTTCGCGTCCAAAGCATTGGAAGACGTCATTAAAGAAGTCGCCGGGGATACCAGCAAAATCGGTCTCTTCAACAACGCCGCTCAAGTGTGGAATCACACGTTCTTCTGGCATTGCCTGAAGCAGGGCGGCGGCGGCACGCCGACCGGCGCCCTGGCGGCCAAGATCGCCGCCGATTTCGGTTCGTTCGAAAAGTTCGTCGAAGAGTTCAAGGCCGCCGCGGCCACCCAGTTCGGAAGCGGCTGGGCGTGGCTCGTCCTCGACGGCGGCAAGCTCAAGGTGACCAAGACCGCGAATGCCGATACCCCGCTGGCCCATGGTCAGACGGCGCTGTTCACCGTCGACGTCTGGGAACACGCCTACTACCTGGACTACCAGAATCGTCGCCCCGATTTCGTGAGCGCCGTTCTGGAGCATCTGGCAAACTGGGATTTCGTCGCCCAGAATCTGGGGCATTGACGCAAGCCCAAGAGTCACAAAGCGGGTTAACGCACTTAAGGGCCTGTTGATCAATCAGGGACTTAAAACAGGCCCTTGAGCCCCGCTTCCGCGGAGCGGAGGCGCCACTGAAAAGCCACGGGCTTGGGGGGGCGGGGGGGGG
>WASQ01000059.1:72642-80283 GCA_009712185.1 Telmatospirillum sp.
TGTCGCGACGTCGTCGCGACAAGCCCGTGCGGCTTCAACCCCTTACCACCGCAACGGGAGATGGCGCCCCGATCAGCGGTGCCGGTTTATTCCCATCTCGGTGACCGGAAACAGTCCCGCCGCGACGGGCCGCCCCTCGGCCAGAAGAACGCTGTAGGTCCGACAAGCCGCACCCGTATCCATCACATCCACGGAAAGCCCGAGACTGTCACGCAGGTCCCGCCGTTGCGCGGCGGTCAGCAGGCCCGCTCGATCGCCACACCCCAACAGAAAGACCTCGATCTCCGGCTGCTCTGCCGCGATTTCGCCGAGACAGGCTGCATCCACGGCGGAGAGACCCGCGACCGGCCAGGCGATGGTGCGACGGGGAAGAACCAGGATAGCGCCGGAAAAGCGCTGCCCGCTGACCCGGAATCCACCGGGTCCATAGGATTCGATGACCTGAAAGTCACGGGCGTTCGCCGAATTGATTTCCATGATGCCCCTTCATATGGGGAGGCCGGCGGCGCCTGGGAGTCCCCGCCGCGGCCATGCGCGGGTGGGGACGCCTCCCGCCCGCGGGACCACCGCGGCGAGAGGCTCCGCCCACCCTTCAGGGGCGCGCGTCGACCGGCTGATTGTCGGCCTTGACGAAATGGGCACGGGTTGCGCCCATCCACAACACCAGCGGCGAGGAGACGAGAACCGACGAATAGATGCCAAAAACGATACCGATCGTCAGGGCAAGGGCAAAGTAGTGAAGGGTTTCACCTCCGAACAGGAACATCGACACAACCACCATTTCGGTACAGCCATGGGTGATGATCGTTCGAGACATGGTGGCGGTAATGGCGTTGTTGATGGTTTCCGCCACAGACATCTTCTTGTACTTACGGAAATTCTCACGAATCCGATCGAACACCACCACGGACTCGTTGACCGAATAACCCAGAACCGACAGGACGGCTGCCAGCACGGTGAGGGAGAACTCCCACTGGAAGAAGGCGAAGAAACCCAGGATGATGACGATGTCATGCATGTTGGCGATGATCGCCGCCAGCGCGAACCGCCATTCGAACCGGAACGCCAGATAGCCCATGATCCCGAGGCAGACCAGCCCCAGGGCGATCGACCCGTCAGTGACCAGTTCCTTGCCCACCTGCGGGCCGATGAACTCAACCCGGCGAAGTTCCACATTGGCGTCGACGGCACGCAGGGCCGCAAGAACGGTCTCCGAAAGCTGCGCGGACGACACCCCCTCTTTCAAAGGCATGCGGATGATCAGATCGGACGACGTTCCGAAGTTCTGGACGGAACTCTCCGGAATGCCTCCGGTCACCAGGGCCTGTTGGACATGCGCCGGCTCTGTCGCCTGCTGGTAATGCACCTCAACAACCGTGCCGCCGGTGAACTCAACACCGAAATTGAGGCCCCGGGTCGCCAGGAAGAACACCGCCAGCACGAATGTGATGGCCGACACCACGGTCGTCGACCGGGCATAGGTCATGAACGGGATGTCGCGTTTGAAACGGAAAAATTCCATGATCGGCAGCTCCAACCCGCTCAGATGGACAGATGATCGATTTTGCGCCGGCGACCATAGGTCACGTTGACCAGGGCGCGCGACACCAGAACGGCGCTGAACATCGATGTCAGAATGCCAAGACACAGCACCGCGGCGAACCCGCGCACCGGACCGCTGCCATAGGCGAACAATGCGACGCCGGCGATAAAGTTGGTGACGTTGGAGTCGAGAATGGTTCCGAAGGCGTGCTCGTACCCGGCCTGAATGGCGGCATGCGGCGTATGGCCGGCCCGGATCTCCTCCCGGATGCGTTCGTTGATCAGAACGTTCGCATCGATCGCCATACCGATGGTCAGCGCGATGGCGGCAATGCCCGGCAAGGTCAGCGTCGCCTGGATCAATGACAGCAGGGACACCAGGAACAGAACGTTCGAGGCCAGCGCCAGGGTCGAGAACAAGCCGACCACCCTGTAGTAGATCGACATGAACACGGCGATCGCCATGAAGCCCCACAGGACCGAGTGGATGCCCTTGTTGATATTCTCGGCACCGAGGCTCGGGCCGATGGTCCTTTCCTCGATAATCTCCATCGGCGCCGCCAGGGCGCCGGACCGCAGCAGCAGCGCCACGTCATTGGCGTCCTTGACCGACATCCGGCCGGTGATCTGAACCTGTCCGCCATCGATCTGCTGGCGGATCACCGGCGCGGTCACGACCTCACCCTTGCCCTTCTCGATCAGGATGATCGCCATGCGCTTGCCCACGCTCTCGCGCGTTACCTGCGAAAAAATACGCGATCCGCGGGTGTCCAGGTTGATGTGAACGGCGGGCTCGTTGGTCCGGTTGTCAAATCCGGCGGATGCATTCGAAATATTCTCGCCGGTCAGAATGATGGTCTTCTTGATCAGCAGCGGCTGCCCGTCACGGCCGGACGGATAATACTCGTCTCCCGGCGGAACGAGGCCGCGAGCCGCATTCTGAATGCTCTGAACGTCGGCATGCTCCTCATCGACCATGCGGATCTCGAGGCTCGCCGTCCGGCCCAGAATGTCTTTCGCCTTGGCGGTATCCTGGACGCCGGGCAACTGCACCACCACGCGGTCAAGCCCCTGCTGCTGGATGATCGGCTCTGACACACCCAACTCATTGACACGATTGCGCAGCGTCAGGACGTTCTGCTGCAGGGCCGAATTCTCGAAACGCTTCAGGGCCTCCGGGGTCAGCGACAGGGCGATACGGGTCTCGTCGAGCTGCTGGGCGGTCATGTCCCGCAGCGACTTGCGCAGTTCCTCGCCGCCCTGGGCGCGGGTCTCGGAATCCTTGAATTTGACGACCAGATTCTGGCCTTCACGGCTGACGCCGGCGAGTGGCACCTTGGCGTCGCGCAAGGCGTTGCGGACGTCATTGGTCTGACGGTCAAGCTGCTTGTTAAGCGCCGCCTTCATGTCGACCTGCATCAGGAAGTGCACGCCGCCGCGAAGGTCAAGACCCAGGAACATGGGAAGCGCGCCGATGCTCGCCATCCATTCCGGTGATGCCGACAGAAGATTAAGGGCGACGGTGTAGTTCTCGCCAAGGCTCTTCTGCAGGTCATCCTTGACCCGGAGCTGGGTATCGGTGTCGGGCAGACGAACCTTGATGCCGGAAGCATCCGAAAGAATGCCGGAAAACGGTACATTCTGCTGTTTGAGCTCTTCCTCGACGCGGCTCATCAATGCCTGATCGATCTGCACGACCGAGTTCGCCGGCGAAATCTGGACGGCGGGCACCTCGCCGAAGAAATTGGGAAGCGAATAGAGAGACCCCAATGCCAAGGCGAGAATGATGATGACGTATTTCCACCGAGGATAACGGTTCATGCGGCCCTCAATCCGGGAACTTCAAAAAAACAGGGAGCGGACCGCCGCCGAGGGGGCGGTCCGCCGGCAGATCACTTCTTGCCGAACAGCTTGCCAAGGAGAGACACGGGTTTTCCGGCCTCGGCCGTTGCGGCGCCGGACGCCGGGGTCTCCGCCGGAGTGTCGGCGCTGTCCTTGTCGTCCTTGGCGGCGCCGGACACGGGCTCCGTCTTGGCGAGAACCTCGGTGATCGATCCACGAAGAACGCGCACACGGACACCTTCCGCGATCTCGACCGACAATTCGGAATCGCTGATGACCTTGTTGATCTGGCCGATGATGCCGCCCTGGGTCAGAACGCGGTCACCACGGCGCAACTGGGCGATCATTTCGCGGTGCACCTTCATCTTTTTCTGCTGCGGACGCAGCAGCAAAAAATAGAAGACGACAAAAATGAGAATGAGCGGCAGGAACTGCTGCAACGCATCAATCCCGCCGGCGGAGGCGCCTGCGGCCTGCGCATAGGCCTCTGAAATGAACATAGGTGGACTCCTGGACTAGCTGATCGCCTTTTGAGCAGCCGGACTATAACGGGCTTGCGGTGAGTTGCAATCTCTAACCGTTCCCGCAGGCCGTCCTGGACGCCCGCAGACGGCCATCCGGGGATCCCGGAGAGGACTAATTTTTCCCTTCAGACATGAGGTTGGCGGACTTTTTGGTATTTTTCCACTTCCTCCCGCGGTTACGTCCCCCTATCGCGGCCGCCGCCGCGACAGTCCCCATAAGGGGATCGCGCGGCCTTCCCTATCGGCATAGCGTCGCCCGGACGATCCCTGCGCGGGATCCCCACCCGGACCTGGACCGGACCGACGACAGCCGTCCCATCGAAGCGCCCTTTGCTTCAACCGACGGACCTTTGCCGGCGGCGCACGGCACCCGGTTCCAACCCAGGCAGACGTTCCTTCGGCGAAGGAGCGCGGGAAGGCCTGTTTTCTCTTGTCGCCGCAGAGGCACCCGGACATGGGTGAGGTCATCATGGAAAAGCGTTCGGCCGGCGGCCTGTACCGGCTGGTTTTTTCGTTCTGTTCCGGTCACTGGCGGCGGCAGCCCTGGCGGATCGGCCTGATGGCCGCCACCATGCTGGCGGGGACCGCCATCGATGCGATCATCCCGATGCTGTTCGGCCGCCTGATCGACGCGGTCGCGGCCTCATCCCATGACGCGGCTTTTCAAGCGGTCGGGGTCGTCCTGGCGGCGGCGATCGCCCTTGTGGTCTTCCGCTTCGTGACCTTCGGACTTCTGGTGCCCTCGTCACTTCGCATCATGCGCGACATCGTCGAGGAGGCCTTCCACCGGGTCCAGCGCTTTTCGACCGACTGGCACGGCTCGTCCTTCAGCGGCGCCACGGTTCGCTCGATCACCCGCGGCGTCTGGGCCTATGACACGCTGGCCGACACCCTGCTGTTGGGGATCTTCCCGTCTGCGGTGGTCTTGGTGACGGCGGTGGCCCTGCTGGCCCTCCATTAGCAGACCATGGGATCCCTGGTCGGAGCCGGTGTCTGCCTCTATCTGACGGCGGCCTCCGCGCTCACCCTCCGCTATGTGACGCCGGCGGCGAGACGCAGCAATCGCCTCGACTCCCGCCTCAGCGCGGCCCTGGCGGACGCGATCACCTGCAACGCCGTGGTGAAATCCTTTGCGGCGGAACAGCGCGAGGAAGCCCGCCTGTCGGAGCTGGCCGGAGACTGGAAATCGACACTGCGCGTGACATGGACCCGCCATCTCGTCGCCGGCATCACCCAGAACGTCCTCTCGGTCTCCCTTCAGGCGGGTATTCTGCTGCTTGGCGTCTGGCTCTGGTCAGTCGGACGCGCGACCCCGGGCGATGTCGCCTATGTCCTGACGACCTTCACGGTCATTCAGGGCTATCTGCGCGAAACGGCCAACCATCTGCGCAATCTCCAGAGGGCGGTCAACGACCTGGAGGATGTCTCCCGGTTTTCCACCCAGCCGCTTGGAGTGGACGACCATCCCGGCGCCCGCATCCTGAAGGCGGAGCGGGGTGGAATCGTTTTCGACCGCGTCACCTTCCGCTATCCCGGAAAGGAAACGCCGATCTACAGCGACGTCTCGATCACCATCGCCCCGGGGGAGCGCGTTGGTCTGGTCGGGGCGTCGGGGAGCGGAAAAAGCACCTTCGTGAAACTGATTCAGCGGTTTTACGACGTTGCGGAGGGACACATCAGGATTGACGGTCAGGACATCGCCACAGTCAGCCAGAGAAGCCTGCGATCGGCGATCACCGTGGTGCCCCAGGACCCGATCCTGTTCCACCGCTCGCTGGCGGACAATATCGCCTATGCCCGACCGGAGGCCTCGCACGCGGAAATTGTTGCGGCGGCCCGGAAAGCGCATGCCGACGAGTTCATCGGAACCCTGCCGGAGGGCTATGGAACTCTCGTCGGCGAACGCGGCGTCAAACTGTCCGGGGGCGAGCGGCAGAGAATTGCGCTGGCGAGGGCCGTGCTCGCCCGGTCGCCCGTTCTGATTTTCGACGAGGCGACCTCAAGTCTCGACAGCATTTCCGAACACCTCTTGCAGGAGGCAATGGAGGACGCGACCGTCGGGCGCACCACCCTCATCATCGCCCACCGACTGTCGACGGTGCAGACGGTGGACCGCATCCTGGTGTTCGACAGGGGACGGATCGTCGAACAGGGAACCCACGCCGAACTTCTGCGACGGCCGGGCGGCCACTATCGGCGCCTGTTCGAAACCCAGGTCTTCGGTCTGACGGGTGGCGCCGACGCCCCGGCGCTGCCGGCCTGACCGAGACGTTCCCCGGCGGCCTGGGCGCCGGCCCGGCGCCTTGTCAGGCGGCCGGCGGGATACGCCCCAGGATTTCAAGAGCACCTTCGTAATTAAAGGCGTCGACCAACCGGGCGAATTCTGGAAACTGCTCTCCCAGGGATTGCTGAAGCAAACCGGCGGAGTCCCGCACCAGACTGCCGGCACGGATGTTTCCCTCCTTGAGCAGGGTCCGGATGTCGGCCAGGAGAGGCGAAACATCGCCCGGTGTCTGCGCCGCCGCCCCGGACGGTGACGACGAGGACGGGGTGTCCTGGCCGAGTGCGGCGATGGCCGCCGAGAGCCGCGCCAACTCCCCCTCGCAGAGGAGAATAAGATCGTCGGCCCCGTCGGCGTCGGGGCGGCAGAGCTCCGACTCGAGCTGCGCCGCCAGTCCCGAAATCCGGTGGGCGCCCAGCGTCGCGGACACGCCTTTCAGGCCATGCGCCAGTTTGCGGGCGTCCGCGATTGCGCCCCTGGCCAGCATGTCGCTCATTTGAGCCATGTCGCCGCTATGGGATTGCGCGAACATGCGCAAGAGGCGCCGGTATTCCTTGATGGGAATGACCGCGATCAGCGCGGCCGGCGGTGTCAGGCCGGGAAGTCCCGTGAGGTCGGGCGGGATCCCGTCCTCCCTGGAGGACTCCACCAGAGTCCCGGAGGATGCGGCGAACCGTCCACCGGCGCGATCGCCGCGCGGTTCACGACCGGGCCGTCCCCTCCGCCCATCGGCGTCGGGCGGTGACAGCCAGTAGAGAAGAGTGCTGTACAGGGACTCCGGCACGACCGGCTTGGATATGAAGTCGTCCATCCCCGCGTCGAGGCAGATCTGACGGTCCTCCTCGAAGGCGTTGGCGGTCATTGCCAGGATGGGGAGTTCGGCGCCGCCGGGCATCGTCCGGATCATCCGGGTCGCCTCCAGCCCGTCCATCTCGGGCATCTGCATGTCCATCAGAACGAGCTGGTAGGTCTCCGCGGCGACCGCAGCAAGCGCCAGACGCCCGTTTTCCGCAGTGTCCACAGCAAAGCCGACGCGCTGAAGCAGTTCCAGCGCGACTTCCCGATTGATCGGATTGTCTTCCACCAGCAGCAGGCGCACACCACCGAAGTCACGCCGGAGCAACTCCTCCGCGTCCCGGAAAGCCGGATCGGGACGCTGTTCCAGAAGCCCGCTGCCGCGCTGCAACCGGGCGGTGAACCAGAACAGGCTGCCTTGGCCCTCCCGGCTTTCCACGCCGACCTCACCGCCCATCATATGGACCAGACGGCGCGTGATGGCGAGCCCGAGACCGGTCCCGCCGTAACGGCGCGTGGTCGAGACATCGGCCTGCGTGAAACTGTCGAACAGGGTGGGCAACTTCTCCGGCGCGATTCCGATGCCCTGGTCCTCGACCTCGAACCGGACAACCAGCCCCTCGCGATCTTCCGACAGCAGCCGGGTCCGCAGCCAGA
>WASQ01000048.1:0-13233 GCA_009712185.1 Telmatospirillum sp.
CTTGCGAGAGAGTGGGGCCAAGCATCCTGCCCGCCTCCGACGCGACAGCGGCGGACATGCCGGCTTTTCGGCTTTCGCCGAACGGCGGACGGGACGTCCGCCCCACTCCTGATTCGGGGTTTCGTCTGTCGGATTTCGACCAATCCGCGAATGCGGCAATCGTGGAGATGACGGTAAAGTGGGCGGAAGCAGCGTCATTGACGACACGCCCTGGTACCAACCTGCGCTGATCCATCTTCATCGTCGGTTGGCATCATCTGAAATATCACCCCAATAAATATACCGAAAATTCTACCCTGTAAATAGACTTGTAGTTGTTCTAATCAGAGCACAAATTTCCGGCGTTGCCAGGGGGATACAGAGACCTGGTTTCAGACGCCGGAGGAAAAACCGATGTTCCGATCTTTGCCGTCCCGGGCCCGATCCTCACGGGCTCTTCTTGATATTATTCTGGACGATCCGGATGTGGCCCTCTCGATCCGGGACCTGCCGGCTGCGACGCTCGCGGATTGTGTGGAGACGATCGGGCTGGAGGACAGCGGCCTGTTGCTGGCGCTGGCAACCGACGAACAGATCCTGGGGGTCCTCGACCAGATCCTGTGGACGGAGCCGGGCGGCGGCGGATCCGGGGACTTCGATCCGGCGGCATTCATGGTCTGGCTTGAGATCAGCCTGGATGCCGGCGAGGTTTTCCTGGCCGAGACGCTGGCGGCGTTGCCCGGGGATCTCGTGGTCTTCACATTTCACCAGTGCGTGGCGGTTTTGGAATTCGACCGCCTGCAAGACGAGATCCGGGCCGACGACGACAGCGACATGGCGTTGAAGGCCCTGGAGAGCGCCGGCTTTCAGGAGATCGAGGAATTTGTTCTGGTTCCAAGGCGGGCTGAGGGTGTCGACGCCGTCATGCAGGCCCTGCTGGCCCTCGACCAACACGATCATGGTTTTCTTCGCCAGATCCTCGAAAGCTGCGCCCGGCTTACCGCCGCCGATCTCGATGACGGGACGGACCTGACCGCTCTTCTGAATGACGCCCGCACATTGGCGATGGATGTCGCCGGCGCGCGCGAGGACCGCCGCGACGCCGCCGGATTCGTGGCGCCGTCGAAGGCGGCGGCCTACCTCAAATTCGCGCGGGACGCTGACCTGCGCGCCAGCGACCCCCTGGCGGCGGAGGCTTTGACCGCGCTCTATTTCAGACGTCCTCCCCGGTCGGTGACCATGACGCCGCGTTATCGCGCCGGGATGGCCGGCGCGCGGGACGGTCTGACACGCCTTCTCGCCCGGGCGGGGGGCATCGGAGACCGTCGGGGCACGGGGCCGGCATCCGTCATCGGCGAGGGAGAAAAGCCCCCGGCGGCGGGCCCGGCGCGGCGGGCGTTGCGCTCGCTTGCCGGAACGGTGCCGGGCGCCTACGAACGGTGTGTCGACGATCTCATCGACCTCTGCAACATTCTGGTTTCGGGCGCAACATGGCGCGGCGGCGTTTTTCCCCGGCCGGAGGCCATCCTGGCGGTGTCCGCCCTCTTCGAACTGGGGATGGAGACCTTTATCGACCGCTTCGGGGGAGGGGCCGCCCACCACCTGTGTGATCGTGGGGCGGAACCCTTCGTCCGGCTTGGCCTCGCGCGTCTCCACCATGACGTCGGACTGCGCCCCCTCGATCGTCTCTGCGCCTGTGCGGCAGGCGCCCTGGCCCGGTCGCCCGCGCCGGGAAGACGGGACGGCCTGCTGACGTTCATCCGCGCGGCCGCGGCCGCGCGACAGGCCGGTCAACCCTGGCGGGTAAGAAACGATCTCTTTCTTCTGGGCGATATGCTTGAGGGGCCGGTGCTCGCTCTGGCGGAAAATCTGCTGGATCAAATTCCCGCTTTGCCCGCCCCGGCTCCCCCGGGCGACATCCCTCGGAGGGGCTCGGCACCGTGGCGCTTTTTCGCCTCTCGCGCCGATATCGAAAGGATCGAAGCGATCCTCGACAGGGCGTTATCGCCATAGGGCTCCGGGAACGGGGTGGTCCGGGAGCCGGCGGAATTACGGCTCCCTGTCCCGTCGGGCCTGTCGTTTGGCCTCTTGCAGGAAATCTGCCATTCGCTGACGGATCTCCTGCACGCTGACACGGCCCGACAAATCGCGAGCCAGTTTGCCCACGACCTTGTCATGGTCGTCCTCATGGGGCTGTTCCTGGGGGTGGCCGGGATGCATCACCGACCGCACATAGTCCTGCGCGGCAAACCCGATCAAGCCCAGAAGTTCGGCTGCCCAGACTCCGGCCAGGCGGTTGCGCCGATGGGTGATGTCCGTGCGGGGCGGAGGGCCGCCGGCCGTCAGGGGCATCCGCGGGTCCGGTCCCGTCTTTGCGTCGCCGATGTTTGCCATGGCGAAGCTCCTTGTCCTGCGCGTTATAAGTGTACGCCGCCCTGAGCGATGGGTCCAGCGGTTGGGCCTTTCCCTCTCAGATGGTGCGGCGCAAGAGGCGCGGCAAGTATCTATCTTGGATTGTGTCCTTTCCGGCCCTTCGGATGGGAGGGGCGGCCGTCATAGTCCCCCCGGATGTCCGGCTATTCTTGGCAGAATAGCGGGATCTGTCCGGGGGGAGCGATCTTTCGATCAGAAAACAGGAAGCTGCGGAAGCGGTTCATGGAACCACTTTTGGTTGATGGCGTCGAGTTCGCCATTGTTCTTGATGAAGAACAGGAAGGTGTTGACCCATTGGCGGAGATCGTCGGAACCGCGTCGCAGGGTGATCCCCTGATACTGGCTCCGCAGCGCGAGTTTCTTCTCGATTCCCTTGGGCGGATTGGCGCTGGCGAGCTGAAGCGCGGTGATGTTGTTGGATCCGATCAGGTCGACCTGTCCGGAAAGATAGGCCTGCCCTGCCGACGCATCGTCGTCGAACCGCAGGATGGTCGCGGATTTCGGGGCCTGGGCTGTCAGCGCCGTATCCTGCGAACTGGCGCGCGCGACGGAGATTTTCATATTGGCGAGGTCGTCGAAGGAGGCGATCTTCGTGCCTTTCGGCCCCAGAAGCTGGATTTCGATAGCGCTGTAGGGGATCGAAAACTGCACCTGCTTGGCGCGTTCGGGCGTGATCCCGAAGGTGGCCGTCAACATGTCGACCTTGCCGGTCAGGAGATAGGGGATGCGGTTCGGCCCCGTGACCGGAACGATTTCCAGATCCACTCCCAGATATTTGGCCATCAGGCGCGCCACATCGGCATCATAACCGTCGGGTTTCCCCTCGGTCATCAGGCCGAACGGCGGCAGATCGACCAGCATGCCGACCGTCAGTTTTCCTTTCTTCAGGATATCGTCCACCGTCTGGGCGAATACCGGCGCCGCCCCGAAGGCGAGAAAGGCGAACACAAGAATCGCCTTTTTCACCAGGCTTCCAAATGTCGACTGTCGCATGGTGCCTCCCTTGCATCCCAACTGTTTGTCCCCGATCGTCCGGCCACCGGCCCCGGGGGCGGATGGTCCGGACGCTTCTCCCTCCGGCTGACGGTCAGCGGCCCCTGCCGCCGGCTCCCAGCCGCAGTTCCAGCCGCCGGCTCCAGAGAGACAGCGGCCAGCATTGAATGAAGTAGAGCAGGGCGACGATTCCGAAGATCAGAAAGGGCCGGAAGGTCGCATTGTTGGTGATCTGACCGCTGCGCGTCAGTTCGGTAAACCCGATGATGGACGCCAGCGACGTATTTTTCACGATCTGGACAAGAAATCCCACCGTCGGAGCCACCGCGATCCGCAGGGCCTGCGGCAGGATGATGAGGCGCATGCGCTGCCAGGACGACAGCGCCAGGGCCTGACCGGCCTCGTCCTGGCCTTTCGGAATGGCCTCGATGCAGCCACGCCAGATCTCGCCCAGGAAAGCCGCCGCATTCAGGATCAGTCCGGCCGAGGCTGCGGCCAGGGGATCGATATTGATGCCGGCGATCCCGACGCCGAAATAGACCAGGAACAACTGCATCAGCAGTGGCGTGTTCTGGAACAGACGGATATAGGTTGCGCTGGCGAAACGAACAGGCAGCCGCGGCGATACCCTGCCCAGCGCCACCATCAGGCCAAGGGCGGCGCCGCCGGTGAAGGCGATCATCGACAGCAGCACGGTCCAGCGCGTCGCCAGAAGGATGAAGACGATGTCTCCACCCGAAAAAATGCGGCTCATGACGCCCCCTTGAGACGATCCTGCCGACGGAAGACCAGCCGGTCGAGGGCGCCGAGGAAACCGGAAAAAATCGAGGCGATGACGAAATAGAAGCCGGTCACCACCAGATAGACCTCGAAGCTGCGGAAGGTTCGGGACTGAATGTCATTGGCGGCGGCGGTCAGTTCCCGGGCGGCGATCGCCGACACGATCGACGATCCCAGCAGCAGCAGCACGAACTGGCTCGACAGCGCCGGAAACACCACGCGCAGCGCCTGGAACAGTTCGATCTTGACGAAGACCTGCCAGCGCCGCAATCCCAGTGCCAGTCCAGCCTCCACCTGGCCGGCGGGCACGCTTTCGAAGCCGGAGCGGAGAATTTCAGTGGCATAGGCGCCGAAATTGACAGAAAGCGCCAGCAATGCCGCCTGATCGGCCGACATCCGGAGCCCCGTCGCGGGCAGTCCGAAGAAAATCAGGAAAACCTGGACGAGAAGCGGGGTGTTGCGGATCGCTTCGACATAGGCGCCGACGACCGGCCGCGCGAAACGGGGCCATGTCATCCGGGCATAGGCCGAAAGGGTCGCCAGGACCAATCCGCACGCCAGGGCTCCGAGTGACAGCCCGACGGTCAGAAGCGCACCCCACATCAGTTCGTCGATGTTTCGCCAGACATCGCCGAACTGGAAGACATATGTCATAAGGCGACCCCCCTGGAGACGCTTTTCGGAAAATCTTAACCGAGTTGGCTTTGAACGAAAGAGATTTGCGCGCCTTTGGCGCGAGAGGGGGCCTTTTTCACCGCTTCTTCGTTGCTCCGGCGGGGGTTGTGCCCTATGTTCCGGCAAACCCCAGACCTGTCGAGACAGATGACCGACCTCAAGCACATCCGCAATTTCGCGATTATCGCCCACATCGACCATGGCAAGTCGACGCTCGCCGACCGCCTCATTCAGAAATGCGGCGGCGTCGATGAGCGTGAGATGCGCGACCAGATCCTCGATTCCATGGATATCGAGCGGGAACGCGGCATCACCATCAAGGCGCAGACCGTCCGGCTGGCCTACCGGGCCAAAGACGGCGACCTCTACGAACTGAATCTGATGGACACGCCCGGCCATGTCGACTTCGCCTATGAGGTGAGCCGGTCGCTCGCCGCCTGCGAGGGGTCGCTGCTGGTGGTGGACGCGAGCCAGGGGGTCGAGGCGCAGACGCTCGCCAATGTCTATCAGGCGATCGAAAACAATCATGAGATCGTGCCCGTCCTCAACAAGATCGATCTTCCGGCCGCCGAGCCGGACCGGGTGAAGCAGCAGATCGAGGATGTGATCGGGCTCGACACCTCGCACGCGGTGATGATCTCGGCCAAGACCGGGATCGGCATCGACGACGTGCTGGAGGCCCTCGTGACCCGTCTGCCGGCGCCCGAGGGCGATGTCGACGCGCCTCTTCAGGCCTTGCTGGTGGATAGCTGGTACGACAGCTATCTCGGTGTGATCATTCTGGTCCGCGTCAAGCATGGCGTGCTGCGCAAGGGCCAGAAGATCCGGATGATGAACACCGGTGCCTCCTATCAGGTGGACACGGTCGGTTATTTCACGCCGAAGATGGTGATGGTCGACGCCCTGTATCCGGGCGAAATCGGCTTTCTCCAGGCGTCCATCAAGGCCGTGGCGGACTGCGAGGTGGGCGACACCATCACCGACGACAAGCGGCCGGCGGAAAAGCCGCTGCCGGGATTCAAACCCAATGTTCCGGTGGTCTTCTGCGGACTGTTCCCCGTCGACGCCGCCGATTTCGAGGATCTGCGCGATTCTCTCGCGAAACTGCGGCTGAACGACGCCAGCTTCGAATATGAGGCCGAAACCTCGGCGGCCCTGGGGTTCGGGTTCCGTTGCGGCTTCCTGGGCCTTCTCCATCTGGAGATCATCCAGGAGCGGCTGGAGCGCGAGTTCGATCTCGACCTCATCACCACCGCGCCGTCCGTGGTTTACCGCATCGAATTGACCAATGGCGACCGGATCGAGCTGCATAATCCGTCCGACATGCCGGAAGTGACGAAGATCGCCAGGATTGAGGAGCCCTGGATCAAGGCGACGATCATGGTCCCCGACGAGTATCTCGGGCCGATCCTTCAGCTCTGCACGGAACGCCGCGGCATTCAGCTTGACCTGACCTACGCGGGGAACCGCGCCATGGTGGTCTATCGTCTGCCGTTGAACGAAATCGTCTTCGATTTTTATGACCGGCTGAAATCGATCAGCCGGGGCTATGCCAGTTTTGACTACGAGATCGACAGTTATCTCGAAAGCGATCTGGTCAAAGTGAGCATCCTCGTCAACGGCGAGCCGGTCGATGCCCTGGCTTTCATTGCCCATAAGAGCCAGGCGGAATCGCGCGGCCGGGGCATCTGCGCGCGCCTTAAGGACCTGATCCCCCGTCAGATGTTCCAGATCGCCATCCAGGCGGCGATCGGCGGCCGGGTCGTCGCCCGCGAAACCCTGTCGGCCCTGCGCAAGGACGTTCTCGCCAAATGCTACGGCGGCGATATCACCCGCAAGCGCAAGCTGCTTGAGAAGCAGAAAGAGGGAAAGAAGCGGATGCGGCAGTTCGGCCGGGTCGAAATTCCCCAGTCGGCATTCCTGGCCGCCCTCAAAATGGGCGACGACTGAAGGTATTCCCGCCGTTTTCGCAGCGGAGTCCGGCGGGGTGCCGCCGGACTCGCGCGGGTTAATGATATCCGCGGAACAGGTAGCGGCGCCGGCGCGGACGGCATGTCCAGAGCAACAGCGCCCCCAGAGGCGCCAGCAGCGTCCAGGCCGGCCAGGCCATCAGCAGGGTGCCGACCGAGGGCTGGCCGTCGCCCGGCTGCGGGGGGTGTCCCGACAGCAAAATCCAGACATCGCCGGTCAGCAACCCGGCATGATCGCCGGGTCCCAGCGCCAGAACGGCGTCGCCGGACGCCATCAACAGAGCCAGACCGAGCAGCCCCCATCCGATCACGCGACCGAGGAACATGGCCCCCCCAACGGTATCGTTCGCTCTTGTTCCGAGCCGAAAGTGCAGTGAGTGGTAATTGCCATAGGCGTCACCCTATTTCAACGTTTCAAACACCTGGACGAAAGTCCGATCAAGGGGTTGCAAACACGGACACCGTCGTATATTTTCCCCGCTCCGCATCATTCCGCCGGTAACGGCGGTCTGACTGTGCAGGAGGGGTGGCCGAGTGGTCGAAGGCGCACGCCTGGAAAGTGTGTATACGTCAAAAGCGTATCGTGGGTTCGAATCCCACCCCCTCCGCCAGATCTCATCAAAGGCCCCGTTCGGGGCCTTTTGATTTTCGTCCCAGGTCATCGTTGAAAACCGCCCCCGCCACATCCCACCTGCGGATACGCCTCTCGCGTTGTTTCCGCTCCCGTGGGGTGGCAAAGAATGCTCCGGAAGCGGGGGCGGCAGTCATGCAGTGTTGTCCTGCCTCCTGCGCGGAAAGGTCCCGGTCTTCTCGCTTTGATTGAAATAAAATGGGGGTGGAGCGCGCTTGTTTGCCGGCGGGCGGGAGACCGGTCCCGGGGTAACGGGCGCCCCGTCCGACCCGCGATGTCAGATCCTAAACAGTCCCCGCACCGTCGGGCATTATTCAGGGAGTTCTCATGGATCAGCAGATCTTGCCGGTCGCACCAGAAAAGTCCTATCGGCTGCTTAACCACGGGCCAACCGTTCTGGTGTCCGCGCGGTTCGGCGGTGTCGATAATGTCATGGCGGCGGCCTGGGCCTGCGCGCTCGATTTTGCTCCGCCCAAGCTGACCGTGGTTCTGGACAAAAGCGCGAAGACCCGGGATCTGATCGAGAAACGCGGACGCTTCGCGATCCAGGTGCCGACCGTGGCGCAGGCGGATCTCACCCATCGGGTGGGGCATCTCAGCCTTGCCGATACCCCCGACAAGCTTGCGCGGGCCGGGGTGGAGTTGTTCGGCATCGAAGGCCATGACCTGCCCTTTGTCGCCGGATGTTCGGCCTGGCTGGCCTGCCGGCTCCGCCCGGAACCCGGGAATCAGGCCGTCTATGACCTTTTCATCGGCGATATCGTCGGCGCCTGGGCGGATGGTCGCGTGTTCCGGGACGGGCACTGGCGATTCGAAACGGCGGATCCCCGGTTGCGCAGCCTGCACTATGTCGCGGGCGGACATTTCTATGCGATCGGGGAGCCGGTGATCGTGCCCGATGAGTCGGACGACGTCTGACGCTCAACGCCCGCGCCTTGAGTGACGACGATGGGGGGGGTTACCGGGACACGGGATGGGGGGACGCCTCTTCCTCCGCCGCAACCATCCAGTCGGGGGACAGGGTTTCCCTGAGCGCGCCGGCCAGGATCCGGCATAGTTCCGCGCCGCCCGTCGTCGGGGCCGTCGTCGCCGTGTGCAGAACCAGTCCCAGCGCGGGAAGGTCGGGAAGCCCGTGGGAGGCCGGATCCAGGATCCTGACGGACGACGGCAATCCCATGGGTGTCCTGAGCGCGATCCCGAGACCGGCGGCGGTCGCGGCCCACAGACCCCCCAGGCTGGGACTGACGAAGGCCACGCGCCAGGACAGGCCATGGCCGTCCAGCCGTTCGAAGGCGACATTGCGCAGCAGGCAAGGGGCCTCCAGCGCGGCCAGAGGCAGCGGTTCGCCGCTGCCGGCGGTCCAGGGAAGATCGCCTTCGGCCGGCCCCAGCCAGCAAAGCGGCAGCCGGGCGATCTCCTCGGTGATCCCGGGCCGGTCCCCGGAGTCCCAGGCCAGCGCCAGATCCAGCCGTCCAGAGGCAACCCGGCCGACCAGATCGTCGTTGCGCCCGATCCGTCCCTCAATCCGGACCTTGGGATGGGCGCGGGCAAACCGGCCCAGGACCCTTGGCAGGACCGTTTCCCCGAAATCCTCCTGCAATCCGAACCGGATCCAGCCTTCCAGTTCGACGCCGCGCAAGGCGGACATCGCTTCGTCATTGAGATCGAGCAGACGGCGCGCGTAGGACAGAAGCGTCTCTCCCCCGTCGGTCAGGGCCAGCCCGCGTCCGGACCGGCGGACCAGCAGGACGCCGGTCTGTTCCTCCAGCTTTTTGAGTTGCGCGCTGATCGCCGAGGTGGACCGGCCAAGACGGTCGGCGGCGCGGGCGAAGGAACCCGCGTCGATCCCGGCCGCGAAGCTGCGCAAGGCGTCCATGTCGAGGTTGGTCAGACGCATCCTTCAATCCTGAAAAACGGGATTATAGATATGAAACAATGTAATTTTCAGGATTATTCTGAAGCGCCAAAATCCGGCTGTCAACGGCCGTCCCTCCGGCTGCTTCGCGGATCGGAGGTGCGCCGGAGATGCGCCCAGAAGGAGTGCAGCAAGGTGGCATCGAGGATCTGCCCCTGCTTGGCTGACAGGCTGTCGGCGGGGGTGGCCTGCCATGGTCGTCCGGTCGCCATCAACATCAATTGTGTCCGGCAGGCGCGTTCCAGAAAAACACCCATCAGCGTCGCTTCGGCGATGGAGGACCCGACGAACAGGATCCCGTGGTTGCGCATCAACACCGCGGACGCCGTTCCGAGCGACCGGGCCAGCGCCCGTCCCAGGGAGGGCGTGTCGATCAGCCCGCGTGTCTCGTCGAAGCGGGGGACCCGGCGGCCCAGATAGACGGCCTCATTGGTCACAGGTTCCAATTCGGCGTCGAGCGCCGAGAAAGCGCTGGCGTGGGGCGGGTGGCTGTGTCCGACCGCGACGATGTCGGGGCGGGCCCTGAGGACTTCCGTATGGATCGGCCATTCCTTGTGGATCGGCCCTTCGCCCGCGATGCGCCGCCCGTCGAAATCGAGCAGGATGAAGTCGCCGGGCCCTTCGACCTCGCCGAGGCCGATGCCGGACCGTTTCATCCAAAGGCCGCGCCCGTCCGGATCGCGCCAGGACAGATGCCCCAGGGTCAGATCGGAATGGCCTTCGGCGGACAGGATGCGGCAGGCGGCCGCCGCGTCATCCAGAGGGGGGACGGAGATTGGGGTCACTGTGGGCTCCTTGCAAGGGTGGGAGGGGGAGGTCGATCGGATGACGCCCCTTGATCCGCCGATTGTCGGTCTCCATCTGCCGTGATGGACAGTGCAAAGGTCGAACGTTATTTTTGCGTTTGGCGCCATTCGATGGAGATCCGGCCGGTGACCACCTTCGATCTCAATCTGCTCGTGGCCCTCGACATCCTGCTGACGGAGGGCGGCGTCTCCGCAGCCGCCCGGAGGCTCCATCTCAGCCCATCGGCCATGAGCCGGACGCTTGGCCGTATTCGCGATACCTTCGGCGATCCGATCCTGGTCCGGGCCGGGCGGTCACTGGTTCCCACGCCGCGGGCGCTGGAATTGAAGGCGGCGATCCGCCCCCTGCTGGACGAGGCCTGGGCGATGACCCGGTCGGTGGACCGGTTCGATCCCGCGACATTGCGCCGGACGTTCGTTCTGCGCGCCAATGAGGGGTTTGTCGCCGAATTCGGGGGCCGGCTGTCGCGCCGGCTGTCGGACAACGCCCCCGGTGTCGGCCTTTGCTTTGCCGTCATGGCGCAAAAGGACGCGCTGGCCTTGAGGGAGGGGCGGGTCGATCTCGACATCGGGGTGCTGGGCGACAGCGGTCCGGAGATCCGCCTTCAGGCCATTCTGCGCGACCGTTTCGTCGGGGTAACGGATCCGGATCACCCTCTGGCGACCGGAGGCCCGGTCTCGGCCGAACGCTATGCCGCCGAGAGGCAGATCAGCGTGTCCCGGCGGGGCCTGGCCCGGGGACCGATCGATCTGGCGCTGGCGTCCCGGGGACTGGTCCGCGACGTGACTGTGGTGGTTCCGGGGTTCATCGGCGCCTTGGCGATGGTCCGGGGGACGTCCCTGGTCGCGAACGTTCCCGAACGTCAGACCAGGGAAGCCCGTCGGGGCCTGTTCTCCTTTCCTCTTCCGGTCGAGACGCCGGAGGTGACGGTCGCCATGATGTGGCATCCGCGATCCGATGCCGATCCGGCGCACCGGTGGCTGCGGGCCGCCGTGCGTCAGGCGGTCGAGGACTGAGCGCGGTCACCGGGCGGGCGGGC
The DNA here is from genome assembly GCA_009712185.1 of Telmatospirillum sp. Taxonomy (GTDB): domain Bacteria; phylum Pseudomonadota; class Alphaproteobacteria; order Rhodospirillales; family Magnetospirillaceae; genus Telmatospirillum. The sequence continues at coordinate 11,223 of WASQ01000048.1, forward strand.
TGCCCGGAAGGGGGCGGCGGCGGGCCGGCGCCGTCAGCCGGTTTCGTCCTTTGTCCGGCAGAGAAGATCGCCGGGCTGACAGCCGAGGACGTCGCAGATGCGGGCCAGTGTGTCGAAACGGATGCCGCGCACCTTTCCGGACTTCAACAGAGACACATTCTGCTCCGAAAGGCCGATCCGTTCCGCCAGTTCCTTCGACCGCATCTTGCGGGTGGCCAGCATGACATCAAGCGTGACGACGATATCCATCGTCAAATGATGCTCCGGTTTTCATCCTCGATGACCAGGGCTTCCTGCATCACGAGGGCAAAAACCAGCAACAGCAGCCCGACGACCAGGGATCCGACATCGGTCGGATCGATGCCGACAGAAATCTGGCGGCTGCCGGTCGGGCTCGAGTATGTCATCACCAGTATGACCAGGGTCCGCGTGACGATGCTGCTGACCGCGATTACGATCGCAAGCCATCCCAGCCGCACCAGCATTGCCGGAGACCGCGGATCGAAAATTCCGGCCCGGCGCAGCAGCCGGAAGAACTGCCGGGCCTCCCATAAGGCGGCGACGAACACCGAGAGCGGGATCATGCTGATGGCATAGGCGGCAAACAGTCCCTTGTCCGACGGCATGGTGAAGGATCCCTGCACCTCATGGCTGAGATAGTCCACCAGGATATCGCGGTCGAACGGGATCAGGCCGGCGCAGACCGTCACCAGCACCATGCCGCCCAGCGCCAGCCACTCCGCGAAACGGGACAGGCGGTTCAGCTTGTCTTGACGTTCTTTCCGGGAGGCGAGCGACGCCGGACCGGGAAAGGAAAGGGAGAACATTTCGTCGACCTGTCGGAAGAAATGATTTTTTTAATATAAAACATGAAAATTTCTATCTTCAACAGGAAAAATTTGCAGGGCTACTCCTCGCCGGGAGAGCCTTGCCCGGGCCGCCGGATGATATTTAACAATTAAATAAAGTTATTTAATCTGATTATATTAGATCTGAGTGTAATATATATTTCCAAATTCCCGGATATGGAGGATAAAGGGCCGAGATCCCGGATCACCGGTCCGGTCATTCCGGCTCACGACCAGCAGGGGGAGTTCCATGCTTTCGAGACTGTCATTCCTGATTATTGCCGCGGCCGCCTTTCTGTCGGGGCCGGCGCGGGCTGACCAGCTGGATGCCATCCGGCAGGCGGGCGTGCTGAAGGCCGCCGTTTTCGACAGCAATCCGCCCTTTGGTTTCGTCGACGAGAAAACCCATGCCCTGGCCGGGTATGACATCGATTTCGCCAAAGCCCTGGCCGACGCCATCGGCGTCAAGCTGGATCTGGTGCCGACCAATCCCGCCAATCGCATTCCCTTGCTGCAATCAGGGAAGGTCGACCTGATCGTCGCGGATATCACGATCACGCCGGAACGGGCGGGTGTTGTTGATTTCAGCACGCCTTATTTCGTCACCGGCCAGCAATTCCTGGTTCCCGCAGCTTCGCCCGCGACGCTGGCCGCCTATGCCACCGGCCGGATCGGCGCGGTCAAGGGCACGACCGGCGAGCAGGCGCTGAAGACACGATTCCCCGAAGCCCGCGTGCTGTCCTATGACGATATCCCGCTGGCGCTGGCGGCCTTGCGCAACGGCAATGTTCAGGCCATCACCCAGGACGCCGAAATCCTGGCCGGTCTTCTCGCCGGGGCTCCGGACAAGGCGAAATACAAGCTTTTGCCCGAGCTGGTCAGCCGCGAGGAAATAGGGGTCGGCGTTCGCAAGGGCGAGCCCGCGCTGCTGGCAAAGGTGAATGGGGTGCTGGTCGAGCTTGAAAAGAACGGCCGGGCCGAGCAGATTTTCGACCAATGGTTCGGAAAAGGCAGCAAGGCTCCGGAGGCCCGCAATTTCAAGATCGTCCCACCCCAGGCCCAGTAATCCCATTCGGGCCCGGTTTTCCCGGCGGGCGGCGTCCAGCCGCCCGCCGGGTGCGGGGCGGGGCGGGGGCGGGCCCAGGAGGCGGGGAGTGCGAGGC